>DAOSXX010000012.1:0-58596 GCA_035380685.1 Methanothrix sp.
TGAAGTGCATCATCCACCTGAATATGAGGAGGATTCGCCGTGAAGAGATATCGAGGTCGTCCCCACAGGAACGGGAGAGCTGGTGAAAAAGCAGGCCGATGGCTGGGCCTACGTCCGGCCCTAGATCCCATTAATGCCGGGTAGAGTGGAGATGGGATAGAACGGAAAGGCGGCAGAGGCGAAGGCTCGGATGGCCGGCATGCTCCTTGCCCATCCCGTCCCAATCTGGCGGAGGGAGTTGCAGAGGAAATCGGCCTTTTGGACCATCTCGCCGAAAAAGTTTAGTCCCTTGAGAAACAAAGCATACCCGACCACGGGAGGGGTCCAAACCTCGCCCCCGCCGCCCGGAGCCGAAGAGGAGGATCTCGAATTGTCCAAAGAGCTCGACCAGGTTCTCGCCTATCACCAGGCGACAAAGCACAGCTTCACTCGGATGGCCCCAGGTCCGAAGACGATGGACTGGCCGAACGAGCCCCGGCCCTTTCGGCGATACCAAGGCGCAGAGCTCGTGCAGCTCGCCCGGCCCGAGCCCTCGTCCGGCGAGGGGCCATCGTTTGACCTCGCCCTCACCGAGGGGAACGTCCCGCCCCGGCCTTTGAACTTCGAGACGATATCCCAGCTCCTCTTCGACACCCTCGCCATATCAGCCTGGAGGCGGGCAGGCGGCGCTGCCTGGGCTCTGCGGGTGAACCCCTCCAGCGGGAACCTCCACCCCACCGAGGGGTACCTGATATCGGGGCCGATCCCGGGGCTCTTCGACCGTCCGACCGTCGCCCACTACGCGCCTCGTGAGCACGGACTGGAGGTGAGAGGCCGGTTCTCGAAGGAGGCCTGGCGGGAGATGGCCGCAGGGTTGCCGGAGGGGACGGTCCTCGTCGGCCTCTCGTCGATCCCCTGGCGCGAGTCCTGGAAGTACGGCGAGAGGGCCTTCCGATACCTTCACCTCAACGTCGGCCACGCCCTCGCTGCCACGAGCTTCGCCTCGGCGGCCCTGGGATGGCGGGCGACGCCTTTGGACGAAGTCGGGACCGAGGAGCTGGCGCTGATGCTGGGACTCGGGAAGGCCGACGCCTGGGGCTCGGCGGATGCTGAGCCTGAGATCCCCGACTGCCTCGTCGCCGTACACCCCCAGGGGAGCGCAGTCTCCGGCTTCGACTTACCCGAGACGGTCCTGGCGGAGTTCAGAGAGGTCGATTGGCAGGGCAGGCCCGACCGGCTCAGCCCCGAGCACCTCGACTGGCCCCTCGTATCCCTGATGACGAAGTCGACGGCCAAACCCCAGGGAGAGACCGCAGCCGAATCCCCCATCGATATGGGGACGCCGCCCCGGTTCGCCTATCCTCCTTCGTCCCTTCGAAGAATCATCCTCCAGCGGCGGAGCGCCATCGTCATGGACCCCGCCTTCGGCATGACAAAAGACGACTTCTTCAGGGCGCTGACGCGGACCCTGCCTGGACCGGGAAGGTTCCCCAATAACCTCCTATCCTGGAGGCCCCAGGTCCATCTGGCGATCTTCGCACACAGAATCCTGGGCCTCGATCGGGGGCTATATATTCTGGTCCGAAACCCCGACCACGAGGAGTTGCTCAGATCCAGCATGAGCGACGAATTCTATTGGAAGCTGCCTGAAGGAGCGCTCCCAGGATTTTATCGGCTGGCGACTGGCGATTTCCGGGAGCTTTCGAGGACCCTCTCCTGCGGCCAGAAGATCGCCTCCGACGGCTGCTTCTCCCTCGCCATGATCGCTCGGTTCCGGGCGAATCTTGAGGAGCGGGGCCCCTGGTTCTACAACCGCCTCTTCTGGGAATGCGGGATCGTCGGTCAGATCCTCTACCTGGAGGCGGAGGCCGCGGGCCTCGTGGGATGCGGGATAGGCTGCTTCTTCGACGACCCCGTCTCCTCGGCCCTGGACCTCGCGGGAACGGAGTTTCAGAGCCTCTACTCCTTCGCTGCTGGAAGAGAGGCACATCTTCGGAGAATGGATACTCTTCCGGCATACCCGGCCTCCCGACCGGTGATCGGTCCAGGAAAAAGAGGAACCTACGGGGGCCCTGCGGAGATGTGAGCGAAGCGCCTTCATCGGGGCAAAAATAAATCCGAATTTTTCTCAAATCATTTAATTTCAGATGTCCGCAACCGATATATACTAGCAACGAGAAAATAATTTTACAGGTGGTATTGCATGAAGAACGCAACATTGTTTGTTTTGGTCCTCTTGGGACTCTTCGCTGCGGCGGGGGCTGTACAGGGACAGCAGGGTATGGGACCGCAGGCTCAGGCCGGGATTCACGAGCCTGGGACTGGGCTTATCGAAGACGAAGATATTGTAATTTTAACTGGAGAACCTGTGAGCGACCTGAATGTGACCGAAGTCGATGATATGGCCGAGGAACACATAGCCAAAGCCGACGCCTTCATGATGAGCCTTCTCGATAACAACCTCCTCCGGATGGAGATGCAAGAAGTCATCGACGCCGTCGATGCCGGGAATGAGAGCATGGTGATCGTGGATGTGAGACCAGCCTCCCTCTACGACGCAGGCCACATTGAGGGCTCGATCAACGTGCCATTCCCGGAGATGGTCCAGAAGATGGACATGGTCCCGACGGACAAGAAGATCGCCGTCGTCTGCACATATGACACCAACTCGGCCTTCTCTGTTGCGATCATGAGGATCTTCGGCGACCGTGACGCCTGGATAGTGGTGGGCGGCGTTCCCGGCTGGACGGACGCCGGAAGGGAGCTCGTAGAGACAGAGATGTAACCGAAGCCGGAACCCAACTGGCGTAAAGAGACCGGTCTGCTAAAGAGCAGCGCCGCTTCCAGACGACTTTTCACGCAGAGACGGGTGGCTCGGGCCCCCACCATCTCTCATATTTTTTCAGTATTTCGCTAGATTTGTGTCTGTTGTTTCCCACTTCATCTAGGCGCTTGATGATGCACTAATCCTTATTCCTTATTATTGATTTATTTCGCCAGAATCTCCTCAGCTAGCTTCCTCATCCTCTCCTCGCCGACAAACTCCCCCACCAGCTTCAAAGCGAACTCCATCGCCGTACCCACGGCCTTGCTGGTGATGAGCTTACCGGAGACCACCACCCGGTCGTCTGAGTACTGATCGTCGGTCAGGGCCCATCGCCCGGCGGGGTTGATCGTCGCCCTCCTCCCCTCGACGACCCCGGCCTTGATCAGGACCGATGGGCCGCCGCATATGGCGGCTACGTGCTTTCCCACACCATTCATCCTGCGGACGAGATCGAGGACACGCTCGTCATTGCCGAGGTTCACAAAGCCCGGAAGTCCACCGGGCAGGACGACGGCGTCGAACTCGTCAGGGTCGATCTCGTCGATGGAGACGTCGGGGACGACCTTGATTTTGTGAGACCCCTCGACGGGTACGATCCCCCTTTCCTCACCTTTTCCCCTCTTCGTTCCCTCTCCCGCAACCTTTCTCTCGCCGAGGCTTGCTGTCACCACCTCCACCTCGGCCCGTCTCAGTATGTCGACTACCGTCACAAACTCGATCTCTTCAAACCCCTCTGCCATGGGAACGACGACCTTCATCCACCTTCCACCTCATTCTTCCTCTTGTCCGCTGGCGAGGAGCTTGGATCTCAAATTTATTATAACTTTTCCAAAGATCAAAGTCGGGTGTGAGATTGTCTCGGAAATGTGCCGTCTCGTAAAGAACCTTGAAAAAAGGCCGTTTTTGAAGGAGCATCGCCCTTTACAGTCTTGCCATCAAAATTTCACCAGGTCGAAGACCCACCGGCCCACGCCCGGAGCGACGTTCCCGCACCGGCGGTGAAACTCGACCTCAAAGCCTCTTTCTTCGAACTCTCGGATGAGATCCTCAATCTGGCGGCGTTTTTTGAAGGTGTAAAAATGGATGGCTCCGCCAGGCTTTACGATTGGGCTTATGGAATCGAGCGCATCGTCCCTCCCGTAGGGGGTCGGGACTACGGCCCGATCGAACTTCGTCTTCAGGCCATTCTCCTTCAAAAGGCCACAGACCGCGAAGGCGTCGCAGTTCACTATATCGGCCATCTCTCCGACGCGGTTGTGCCTCGCGTTCTCAGAAAGCCACCTGCACGCCTCGGGGCTTATTTCGAGGGCCAGGACCTGCGCTCCGGCGGCTGCGATGGGGATGGCGAAGGGACCGACGCCGGCGAAGGGGACGATCGCCCGCTCTCCGGGCCTCACCTTCGATGCGACCCTCATCCTCTCGGAGCCGAGACGGGGATTGAAGAAGACCCTGGCGACGTCGAGCCTGTACGAGAAACCGAACTCCCGGTGGCAGGTGACGGTCCCGCCACCCGCGATGAACTCAAAGCTCGCGGTCCTCCTCTCCCCCTCCAGCTTCGATATCTTGCGGAGGACGGTTTTTACGTTTTTGTGGCCGGAGATTATCGCCTCTCCTATCGCCTTCTTCTGGCCTTCGAGCTCCAGGGGGATCGAGATTACGGCCACACCGCCGACGAGGGAGAAGTGGCTTGGGACTTTGTCCAGTCTATCGTCGGGGACGATGCCGCCTAACTCATCTCTAAGGCTCGTCGTTTCAGATCACCATCCTGAGCAAGGTCGCAGGAGAAGCCATCAGCCAAGGCCGACGAGCTCCTCGCCCGTCGCTCGCCATCATCTCGTCGTAGACCTTCCCGAAGTAATCTTTGTGGACGCAACACCCCTTCTTGTAGCAGACGCCGCAGGCGTCGCAGTAGTCGATCTTAAGGCTGCATAGGTCGACGGGCTTCGTCTCCGCGCCAGCCTCCTCGGCCCCCTCCAAGACGGCCTCGACGAGCTTCAAGGTCGTGCTTTTCGTCCTATGGGTCTCCCGTTGATTCCCAGGATCTTCATGTGGGGTCATCCCCTTCCAACCTGGGAACTGTATAAATTTATAACTGGCGATCGTGTGGGGCGGGTTTGAAAATCTGATCGATCCAATCCCAGGGATTTGATGATCGAGGCCGCCTTCCGATCGTGAGGGGTCAAATTAAGTAGTTAGAACGCCAAAGAATGACAAGAGTTGGATCGGCAGCCGAGTGGGCGAAACCTTCGGGGGCGAAACCTCCTCGAGCGTCGGTCGAAGGCGGTGGTGGATCGGTTTGGATAAATTGGGGGAAAGTTCGAAAGGAGCTGTGAGGGGAGAGACGATCGCCTACTTTTCGATGGAGATCGGCCTCTCAGAGGAGATCCCCACCTATGCGGGAGGGCTCGGAACCCTCGCCGGGGACACGGTCCGGTCCTGTGCCGATCTCGGACTTCCCCTGGTCGCCGTCACCCTCACGAGCAGAAAGGGAAGCTTCCGGCAGGAGCTCGACCCCTGGGGCAGGCAGATCGAGCACCCGGCGGAGTGGGACCCCTCGGATCTGATGGAGCGGCTGCCAGAACGGGCTCAGGTCTGGATCGGAAAACGGGACGTTGCCATCGCTGCATGGCAGTACGTTCTCGAAAGCCCCACCGGCGGCGCTGTCCCCGTCCTCTTCCTCGACACAGATCTTGAGGAGAACTCAACGGAGGATAGAGATATTACCGACCTTCTCTACGGCGGTGACGAGCGGTACCGTCTGAAGCAGGAGATCGTCCTGGGTATCGGTGGAGTGAGGATCCTCGAGGCTTTGGGGTTTCGGATCAGAAAGTACCACATGAACGAGGGCCACTCAAGCCTTCTGGCCCTGGAGCTGTTGGAACGGTGCGGCTGGGACCCGAAGAAGGTCCAAAAAAAGTGCGTCTTCACCACCCACACGCCGGTGGAGGCGGGCCACGACAAGTTCTCCTACGACCTCGCCGGTGAGCTGATCGAAGCCGGTGAGAAGATCGAGATGCTGAAGAGGTTTGGAGGCACCCAGAGGCTGAACATGACCCTCCTCGCCCTAAACTTATCCAACTACATAAACGGCGTCGCAAAAAAGCACCGAGACGTATCCCGCGCCATGTTTCCCGGCTACGCCATCCACTCGGTGACCAACGGCGTCCACTCCTACACCTGGACATGCCCCCTCTTCAGGAAGCTTTACGACCGCTACCTTCCGGGCTGGGCGAACGAGCCCGAGCTTCTGGTGAGAGTCGACATCATCCCCGACGAGCTGATGGTGGAGGCTCACGCCACGGCGAAAAAGGACCTGATCGATTTCGTCAACCGATCGACAGGAGCCGAGATGGACCCCGAGGTTCTTACCCTGGGGTTTGCGAGACGATCGACGGAGTACAAGAGGCCCGGCCTCCTCTTCTCTGACCTCGACAGGCTGAGGAGGATCAACTCCCGAGGCGAGATCCAGATCATCATGGCCGGAAAGGCCCATCCAAAGGACCTCCAGGGAAAGAAGTTAATCGAGGAGATCTTCGGCACCGCGAAAAACCTCAAGGGCGAGATCGAGGTGGCGTACCTCGAGAACTACGACATGGGCCTCGCGGCGAAGATGGTCTCGGGGGTCGACGTCTGGGTGAACACGCCGCTTCGGCCCCGGGAGGCCTCGGGCACCAGCGGGATGAAGGCAGCCCACAACGGCGTCATAAACTTCAGCGTTCTCGACGGCTGGTGGATCGAGGGCTGGATCGAGGGGGTGACCGGCTGGTCGATAGGTCCCGCGCCCGGCGAGGAGCTCTCTTTCGAGGAGGGAAGAAAGCGAGATTCCGACGACCTCTACAGCAAGCTGGAGTACATCATCGTCCCCACCTTCTACCACCGGAAGGACGAGTGGGTGAGGATGATGAACAACTCGATAGGGATGCTCGCCTACTACTTCAACAGCCACAGGATGATGAGAAGATACGTCACCGAGGCTTACCTCTGAGCTGGAAGAAATTTTATCAAAAAATCGTCAGAAAGAATGATCAGAAAGAAATTAGAGAAGTCATGAAGTTTCGGGATGGGGTTTGAGGTAGTCTTATGGCAAATCCGGATTTTAAGAGGATGATTCTGGTCATTTATTTGGCGTCGGCCATGGCACAGGGGGCGACGATCACCGTCTGTCCGAGCGGATGTGACTACTCCAGCATCAAGGCCGCCATCTTCGTCGCGTCGCCGGGAGATGTCGTCGAGATCCAGAGCGGCAGATACTACGAGCATCTGAAGATCGATAAGGAGATCGAGCTCCGAGGCGTCGATTCCGGGAAGGGGATTCCGATCCTCGACGCCACAGGAAGTGGAAGCCCCGTCACCGTTTCCGCCGACGGCGTGGTCGTCGAGGGGCTGAGGCTTTTGAACGGGGGACCCGATTCTGCCGGGATCCTCGTCCTCTCCGACGAGTGCGTCATCAGGAATAACGACGCCAGCAACAACTACGTCGGGATTCACCTGGTCGGGAGCAGAAACTGCACCGTCCAGGGGAACGTCGCAAGCGGCAACCTGGAGTACGGCCTGCGGCTGGACAATTGCCTCGGAAACCTGATCTATGAGAACCAGATGACGAAGAACTTCCTGGAGAACGCCTTCGACGATGGGTCGAACCTCTGGGACAACGGATCGGTGGGAAACATGTACGGAGACTTCGACGGCCCCGACGAGGGCTGCACCGACGATGATGAGGACGGCCTCTGCGATTCCGGTCGCGAGATCCCCGGAGGATCGAACCGGGACCGGTTCCCCCTGGCGGGCGGTTAACTCATGGTCTTCGCCCCCCTCCACTGGGTCCCGTCCTTCATCGCCGCGGTCCTGACGATCGCCCTCGCCTTAACGAAAGGCAGGCCGCCCCACAAGATCCTCGCCCGAGGTATGATCCTCTTTGCCCTGGTGGGGCTCTTCGGCTACATCCAGAGAGGCGACTTCCACCTCCTGACCCCGGACCTTCACGCCTTCCACTCTTGGACTGGCCTTGCCGCTTTCATCATCTCTGTGTACATATTTTCGACGAAAGAAATTCTCAACAGAAACGTTCGACACTGCTATATCGGCCGGGCCGCAGCCCTTCTCGCCGCAGTCACCATCACGACGGGCCTGTCGATGCTGACGGATTTGGCTCCAGTGGGTCCCGATGATGAAGTGATGCCGTCAACCACCCTTCAGTCTCTGACGTCGAGCAGTCTTCCTGAGGTGGAAGCGGTCGAGTACGCCGGGATTATGCTGACGCCTCTTTCTCAGCAGCGAAATAATGCCATCGAGGGAACGCAATACATCGACCGGGAAACTTATCGGCTGAAGGTGACGGGTCTCGTGTACGAGGAGATCGATATGAGCTACGGCGACCTTCTCGAGCTGCCCGCCTACTCTGAGTTTGCGAGGATGCCCTGCGTCGAGGGTTGGGGATTTGACGCCAAGTGGACCGGCTTTCGGGCTATCGACCTTCTGGATGAGGCCGGCCTTCGACCCGAGGCGACTTACGTCATGTTCTATTCGGCTGACGGCTACTCTTCGGGCCTGGATCTCGACTACCTGAGGGAGGAGAACGTCCTCTTGGCCTACGGGATAAACGACGTCACCCTTCCCCCCGAGAGGGGATTTCCCCTCCAGGTGGTGGCGAAGGGAAAGTACGGCTACAAGTGGGCGAAGTGGGTGACCGAGATCGAGGTGGTGGCCGAGGAGAGGAGGGGGTTCTGGGAGTCGAGGGGGTACAGCAACAGCGCCAACGTCGGCGAGTTTCCCTTCAGCTGATGGCCCTGAAGATCGAACTCTATTCGTTGATCTTCTTCAAGAGCCAGGCCATGTTTTTGCCTAGGACCCTCATCGTCTCCAGCCCCTCCTCGTCCTCCAGGACGTCCCCCTTCGCCCATCCCATCCCCACATTCCAGTAGCTTGATCCGGGGACGATCATCTGGCTGATGAAGAAGAAGTGGTTTATCGAGTCGAAGGCGTGGATCGCCCCCGCCCTCCGGACGGCGACGACCGCCGCGCCGACCTTCCGCCGGAAGAGCTCGTCGTTGGCCCGGGCGACAAACCCGGCCCGGGCGATGAGGGCCTTCATCTCCGCCGAGACGTCGGCGAAGTAGGTCGGCGACGCGAGGATTATCCCGTCAGCCTCGATCATCCTGGCGATGCAGTCGTTGACGATGTCGTCGTCGATGGTGCAGCGCCGGTCTTTATTCTCTACGCAGCCCCTGCAGGCGGTGCATCCCCGGATCTTCTCGCCCGCAAGCTGCACCATCTCGGTCTCTATCCCCTCTTTCTCCAGCTCTTCGAGCACCCTTCCGACGAGGATGGCGGTGTTCCCATCCTTTCGGGCGCTCCCGTTGAAGGCAACGACTTTCATATTTCAACCTCTCAATTTTTGATTTGGTTCGAAGAAAAGCGGACGTTCACTGCCGCTTTCTCCTCATGTTCGGCTTGCAGACCATGCAAGGTTTGTACCCACGGCTTTTTGCGGCTTCAGTGCTCGGAAAATAGATTCGATCTTCTGATGGTATTCTTTCTGCCCAGCCACAGCTCGGAAGGTGATACTTATTTGAGTCCCTGGATCCGACAAAGTTTGGAACTTCTGCGGTCTCTACGTTCCCACTCAATTTGTCTTTTATCCATTGGAAGGTCCCGATAAAAGGTGTTGAGTCGTTCGTCTCGCGTTTTCTGTCCAGAGACTTCACCGTGATCTTATTGGGACTTCCGTATTTCGTGGGTTCTCTTGCATTGCGTATACGTTTGAGCAATTCTGGAAGGTAAGGCTCAAGCCATTTTGGATCGTTGCCAGGATAGAGAAGAATCTGCCAGTTATAGAAATAGTACCCAATATCATGAATTATGACCTCCTGAACGGCACCACATTGATAGAAGAAGTTGACAGTTTTACTGATGAACTCTTTCCATACATCATCATCCTTTGCTTGCGGGCCTTCTGGCATTTCGAACTTTGGCAGAGATTCTGGGGGCGTCTTAAGTTTTATTTCATGATTGCGGAAGTTGATGGTATCGGTTCCCTTTCTGCTGTTGCATTTACCGCACAATGTCTGAAGGTTTTCAGGATCATTTGACCCGCCCCAGTGTTTTGGATCGATGTGGTCGACCTGCAAAGGGCTTCCTTTTGTCGTTCCGCAACATAGACACTTATATCCATCACGTTCTTTAATTCGGTGTTTTTCCTCATCTGTGAGGTCAACAGGCGGGTGATCGCCAATCTCACCGGTGTATTTTCCAGGCGAAGGCGGATTTAGTATCCAGTTAACGCAACCATCATAACGACTTTTGAAGTTGTCGTACGACGGATAGATCATCTTCCAGTACCGATCATCACGACCGTATTCTTTCTTAATCAGCTCATTTTTTTCAAAATCGGTCATACTCTTGTTGACCAGATCTTGTGCAATTTTGTCCAGATCATGATTCTCTCGCTCGCTGAAGGGGAAAAACTTTGGTGGCGAATTGTTCTGCGCCATGTGGCGGAGGATGCTGAAGATGTCCTGATTCAGGTTTGACCCAAAGTGGCTCTGAGGTTCTGGGAAAAATTCTATCTTCTTTGCCTCCACCAAACCACTCACATCTTCGAACTGAACGTTCTCGTCCTCAAACTGGTCGAGGCCCTTTGGATTCAATCCGTTGACGAGTCTCTCATAGCCCTCTTTCTCATGATCAAAGACCATGACAAATCTTTTTACCGGCTCAAGGTTATCGCTCCCATTCAGCTGAGCAGTATAATCTACTATATACCAACCAACTGGTAGAAGCTGCAAAAATGGGGTTGCGTTGAAGTTGCTCCCTGAATCCATCTGCATCGCCAGTTTGCGGACGAGTTCTATTGAGATGTACTGTAAGGGCAGACGTTCTCCGGGCTTCGGTTCTTTGCCGTCAGTGCCACCATCTGGCATCTCGTATTCAGCCCAGTTTATCAGCTGCTGCCAGTTATCAGTGAAGAAAACGAGATGGGCCTTTTCTGTCCCGCCAAACTTTGGGCCGCGCAGGGCGCGGCCCACCATCTGGGTCATGAGGTTTCGACTGGTGGTTTGACGGGTGATGAAGACGCTTTCCGCATCCGGAACGTCTGTTCCCTCTGTGAGCATCCGAATATTAAGGATGACGTCCAGCTTCCCTGCCTTGAAATCTTCGAGAACTTTCTTGTTGTTCTCATCGGCGCTCTTTTTGCTGACGCCTTTGATCACGTGAGAGTAGACCGAACCTGCCCTTATATCCCGATTTTCTAGATATTGTCCTATGAATTCGCACTGATCCCAACGATCAGCAAAGATGATCGTCTTGCCGTACTTATTGCGGTTGCTGACATAAGTGGCGCCAATGTACTCGTTTCTCCCCCGATTTTCTGCAAGTTGTCCGATGACGTCTTCCGGGATATCTCGGAACGTTCCAATCCACTTCAGATATTCTCGCTCGTCAAAATTTGGCTCGAAGTTCGTATCGTACTTCTCGGGAACGGGCTCTGCGAGAATCCCCTCTGCCATTAGCTTCTGCGGCGCAACCTGATATTTGATCCCTTGGGGAAAGAGTTCGGCGAGCCAGCCCTCTCGACCCTTATCGGTATAGGTCGGGGTCGCGGTCAGCCCGAGGATGTACATATCTGGGATTTGCTCTCGCAGACTCTGGATCAACTTTCGATAGCTGGGAGCGGGCGCATGATGCGCCTCGTCGAAGATTACGAAGAGCTTCTTGCCTGCGGACTTGAGAAAGGCCTCCAGCGCCCTGTGGCGCTCCTTGTGAGCTTTGCTGATCGTCTGGAGCGTCGCTATCACTACGTCGTCGTCGGGCTTGATCTCATAGACGGGATAATGGTCTTTTGTTCCCGAGACGACCCTCACCTTCAGGTGGCTTCTCGGCTCGGCGATCTCTCCCAGATCCTCTTCCAGACTCTTGAAGGCCTGCTCCAGAAGGTGATGGGTGTGAGCCAGCCAGAGGACCTTGTACCCGTCCGAAAGGGCCGTCTTGCAGAGAAAACGAACTGCTGTAAAGGTCTTTCCGCCGCCGGTCGGCAGGACGAGGATGGCTCCTTTGTGAGTTTTTGGGCGGCTCTCATACCAGCGATAGAGTTTTTCAAGGGCCGCAGACTGATGGCTGGCCGGAACCTTTTGAGAATCGTTCTTTCGGGCTTTGGATAGGTCGTATTGGAGGCAATAGTTGGGAGCGTCGGTCATGGGAGTCTTTGATTCTTTTTCTTGGCTCGTAAAATACATTTCGCTCTTATTTGGTTTGTCTCTGTAAAAATAAGAGCTGTCTCAAAATAGTATCTATATAATATAAACTGAAAATTTATATCGAAAGCTTAATGAGATATGAAACGTGGGTATTAGATACTAAAAAATAAGGAGGTATCTATTATAAAACAAAAAGGAGATGAACGCGAAACGAATCATACACATATAGTAACGTTCGTTTTTGCTTTGGTCCTGATCGTCCTGACAGCTATCACGATATTCGCGATAGATAGAAAGGGTAGTGATACCGCAATTACAATTGTCGATGCCTGGGTGGGAATAGCCTTCATATGTTTTGTCTTCTTATTCCTGATCTATTTGGGGTGCATGAAAGACGGAACGCTGAGCAAGGGGGAGCTGAGAAGGGCCGTGGCCGGATCTTTGACCCTTGCTTTCACATTGCTCGCGCTAATCTCCATGGTGATGGAGGACGAAAACGGAATTGGAAAGGAGATCGTGATCGCTTACATTCAGCTGGTGGGAATCGCCGTCGGCTTCTACTTCGGTGCCAAGACTGCAGAAAGGGACGAGGAAGAAGAAAAAGTGAAGCTGGATTTGAAAGAAGAGGGCAAAGCACCGATCCCATCCGAAAAGAAACCAGAAGAAACGATTGAAGAATGAGGGCTTCCGGGGCTTCCGCCGAGGAATACCAGTAAAATATTTACAAAAGCAACCGACCTCATCCCTCCATTTTTGATCTGTCAGCTCACCTTCTTCCGAATCTTCTGCAGCTCTCGACGAACCTCTCCATCGGGAAGGAGCAGACGTGGGTGTGCAGATAGCTTCCCAGGGTCTCGTGCTCGACGAGGCCGTCCTTGTCTTCGACGATACCCTTCCCGCGCCGGAACCGATAGGCGAACCGGGCGTCCCTTGCACAGTCCATCTTCGAGTAGTGGAACTCGTGTCCCCTGATCACCGCCCCCCTCTCGACTACGGGGTTTTCGCCGACGACGTCCCCCTCGACGTAGCCGAGGGCCTGGAGCCTTCCGGTCATGGTGGTGGATGCGGGGAGGACCCCCACCATCCTGTTCTCCGAGCCCCCGTCTTTCGCTATCACCGACTCGCATAAGTACATCAACCCGCCGCACTCGCCGTAGATCGGCATCCCGTCCTCGGCGGCCTTTTTGATATTTTGGCGCGTCGGCGACCTCTCCAGGGCTTCGGCGTATAGCTCCGGATAGCCGCCGCCCAGGTAGAGGCCCTGGACGTCCGGGAGGGGATCGCGCATCGGGCTGAAGAACTCAAGGTCGGCGCCGAGCCTTTTGAGCTCCTCGAAGTTCTCGGTGTAGTAGAAGCAGAAGGCCTCGTCGTATGCGACCCCGATCTTGATCCTCTCCCCCTGGTGCACGGGCATGGGCTCCGCAGACGGAACCTCGCACCCGAGCTCCAGAATCCGGTCGAGGTCTGAGTTCTCCTCGACGAGGTCGGCCAGGGCGTCAAGATCGTGACGGCTCTCAAACCCCATCGTCAGGCCCAGGTGGCGGCTCGGTAGCTCGATCTCGCCCCTCCTCGGAAGGGTGGCGAGGATGGGGATTTTTAGGGGCGCCAGGGCCACCTCCAGGAGACTGCGATGCCGCTCGCTTCCGACCCTGTTCAATACCAGCCCCGCGATCTCCACCTCCGGATCGAATTTCGCGTAGCCGAGGGCCATCGCCGCCGCGCTCCGGGAGGTCCCGTGGACGTTTATGACCAGAAAGACCGGGGCTCCCAGGGCCTTCGCCACGGCAGCGGAGGAGGCGACCTCCGTTGCGTCGAGGCCGTCGTAGAGGCCCATCACCCCCTCGATGACGGCGACGTCCGCGCCCTCAACGCCCCTGGCGAAAGATCGCCGGACGCCCTCCTCCCCCATCATGAAAGTGTCCAGATTTCGAGAGGGCCTCTCGCAGATGGCAGTATGATGGGATGGATCGATGAAGTCAGGTCCCACCTTGAAGGGCGCAACCACAAGTCCTCGCCTCTTCAGCGCTGCGAGGAGCCCCAGGACCACCGTGGTCTTGCCGACGCCGCTGTGGGTTCCCGCGACCAGGACGGAAGGGATCATGATCTCCGATCGGATTCAAGGCTAATGTACTTTCTCTGTGACCCGCCCGAGACAAACTCTATAACTGTCCATCGTCCATGAAACGAACATGCGAGTCGGAGTCGTCACCAGAGGAAAGTACGGCGAGCGTCTCATCGAGACGGTCAAAGAGAGGTCCGATTTTGAGGTGGTCTCGATCGACCTTCCCCAATTTCTGCCGGATTTCATCGAGGACCCCGAGGAGTTCCTCGACGATCTCGACCTGGACCCGGAGTTCTTCAGCTCGGACCTGATCATCACCTACTCCCTCCACCCCGACATCACCCCCGAGATAGCCGTGCGGGCGGGGAAGGGCGGAGCCCAGGCCGTCATCGTCCCCGGCGGGATCGGAAGGGCAGGGTCGGTCCCCGAGCTTCAGAAGATCGCCGACACTTACGGTATCTACATCGAGGTGGACGAGATCTGCTGCACCCTCGAAGAGTGCGGCGTCGAGGCGGTGGACGCCTTCGCCGAGAAGTTCGGCCGGCCCGAGATCGAGGTGGAGGTGGAGGACAGCAAGATCGCCAACGTCCATGTGGTCAGAGGCTCGCCCTGCGGTAGCACATGGCACGTGGCAAAGGATATCGTCGGAATGAGCCTCAAGGATGCACCGCCCCGGGCCGGCCTTCTCTGCCAGATGTACCCCTGCAGAGCGGTCCGGGGCGGCGAGGGAGGGATTCACACCTCCGGCGACCTTCACAAATACGCCATGGAAAAAGCCCTGGGGCTCGACGCAGAACTGAAGATCGCCGAGCAGTCGAAGCCGATAAAGATCCGTGGGAAGGATCGATCTTGAGGCGGGATGACATAGTCGAGGCGACGTTGGCGGTCCTCACGAGAGCCGAGACCACCCTCCCCCCCTGGGTGATGGAGATGATAGAAAAGGCCGCCCGCGAGGAGGCGAGCCCCATCGCGCGGTCTCAGCTTGCGGCGATACTGGAGAACGTCGAGATCGCGTCCTCCGACGTCGTACCCCTCTGCCAGGACACCGGCCTTCCAGTCTTCCATCTGGAGATCGGCCGCGACATCCAGATCCCGCCATTCCTGGAGGAGGCTATAGCCGAGGGGGTCCGAAGGGCGACGGAGACGATACCCCTCAGGCCGAACGCCGTCGATCCCCTGACGAGGAAGAACACCGGGGACAACACCGGCCAGGGCATGCCCGACCTGATCATCGATCTCGTCCCCGGCAACACCCTTCGGATCACGGCCTTCCCCAAGGGCGCGGGCTCCGAGAACGCGAGCTTTTTATCGATGCAAAACCCCGCCGACGACCCCCTGGAGTACGTCGCCCGCGAGGTGGCGAAAAGGGCCGGAAGGGCCTGCGCCCCGGTCTTCGTAGGGGTGGGGATAGGTGGGACCTTCGACCTTGCGCCGCGGCTCGCCAAAAGGGCGCTCTTCAACATGCCCGGCTCCTCGGACCTGGAGCTGGACCTCTTATCGAGGATAAACGAGATCGGCCCCGGCCCCATGGGCCTGGGGGGAAGGGCGACGGCTCTGGCGGTCAAGGTCGAGACCGCCCTATGCCATACCGCCTCACTCCCAGTGGCGGTGAACATCCAGTGCTGGGCGAACAGGAGCGCCTCCGCGACGGTGAGGGATGACGGATGGAGCATAGACTGAAAACACCGATATCGGAAGATGATGTTTCGGCCCTCCGGGCCGGAGATCTAGTCTGGATCAGCGGGACCGTCTACACCGCAAGAGACAAAGTCCACGCTCTCCTCCAGTCCGGAGAGGAGCTCCCCGTGAGCCTGGAGGGTTCGGTCATCTACCACTGCGGCCCCCTGATCCGGGATGGTGAGGTTCTGTCCGCCGGTCCCACCACCAGCGGCAGGGTTGCCCGGTACACAAAAGACGTCGTCAGTCGCGGCGCGAGGTTGATCGTGGGGAAGGGCGGCATATCCGAGGAGGCCGAGGCCCTCCGGGGAAAGGCCGCCTACCTCGCCTATCCCGGTGGATGCGGAGCCCTCGCGGCCCGCCACTTGAAGGTGAAAAAGCTCCACCTTCCGGACCTCGGGATGGCCGAAGGGCTCTGGGAGCTTGAGGCAGAGGACTGGGGCCCGATGATCGTCGCCACAGACTCTTACGGAGGCGACCTCTACAGGGAGGCGAGGCGATCCTGGAAGGAGAACCCCAAAACCTGAAGCTTGCGGCTGAGGAGGTCCGATACCTCCTGGATCGGGGCTACCCCTCGGGACCTGCGATCAGGTTCGTATCCGACCACCACCGCCTCCCCCAGGAGTCGAGGTTCGTCCTGACGAGGGTCGTGACGTCCTCGACCGTGGCGGCGTCGCGCAAGAATAAACGGATCTCCGTGGGCGAGCTATCGGGCCGGACCGTAGCCATCGACGGCTACAACGTCCTCATCACCGTCGAGAGCCTCATCGTCAGAGCCCCCGTCTACCTCTGCGACGACGGATTTTTGAGAGACACCAGGGGGATCTTCAGAAGATACCGGTCCTCGGATAATACGATCCTGGCCCTCTCGAAGATCCTCTCGATCCTCAAAGAGAACGGAGTCGGCCGGGCCGAGGTGCTCCTCGACCAGCAGATCAGCAGAAGCGGAACGCTCGCGGCCAAGATCAGGGAAATGATGACCGACCACGGAGTTCTGGGATGCGCGAAGACCGCGAAGGACGTCGACAGAAGGCTGAAGCTCGCGAACTCTCCGGTCGCGACAGGAGACGGCGCCATCATCGATGAGGCCCGGGAGGTCGTCGATATTCCTGCAGAGGTCGCGAAGAGGCGGGGGATAAAGACCGTTATACTCTGAATTCTGTGACCAACTGCCATTTTTCGGCCCTCAAAAGGCCCGACCCTACTATAGTTATTTATTATATCTATGATCAAGAGAGTATAACGTAGATCAGATCATGGCAATGTAGGGGGTAATCCGAGATGAATAAGATCAAGGCTATGCTGGCCTTTTTTGCGGTTATCTTAACCGCGTCGGTGGGCGGAGCCATATGGTTTCCCTTCGTTCCGCTCAGCGATCACACCATGGCCAAAGAAGTGAACACTAGGTGGGAGCCAGTCAACAGGACCTATTCCTTCTCGCCTTCAGACGACCAGGCCATCTCCTGGATCAGGTTTGCACGAGACCTCCAGCCCCACGAGATGGAGTGGAGATGGTACGGGCCGAACGGGCGGCTCTACGCCCGATCCTTCGCAGTGGTACCGCCAAAGGACTTCACCAGCGGTGACTGGGCTGGAAAGGCCTGGAGCGCCATCCAGATCAGTGGCTGCGACGCCGCGAAGATGCAGGGAACCTGGAGGGTGGACATCCACAGAGACTGGAAGAAAGTCAAGTCCGAATCGTTCAACATCGGCGGCCAGTACGTCTCATGTTAGCCCTTTTTGGCTGACGTCTTCTGCAGATCCGGCTGATCGCCCAGGAGGCATTAGCTTATGCTTTGTCTCCGCCTCAGAACAGAAGCTTTAAAGTACATCGTCTCAAATGGCACATTTATCTCAGTCTTCGACATCTGGCGGGCTTTACGGATGTTGTTGGCTCCGATCCACCTGCCAGTCGACATGACGACCGGAATGGGATTGATCATCGATAAGTTGGGGATTTGAAGATGATAATATCCGTAGCCAGCGGGAAGGGCGGTACCGGAAAAACCCTGGTGACGACCAACATGGCAGCCTCCATCGGAGAGGTGGAGCTGGTAGACTGCGACGTCGAGGAGCCAAACTCATACCTATTCTTCCCCGACCGCGAGGAAGAGACGAGCTTTGACTGCAACGTTGCTATTCCCGCGATCGACGAAGATAAATGTACCAGGTGCGGCAGATGCTCGGAGTTCTGCGCCTACAACGCTCTCGCTGTATTCCCAAAGCAAGTCCTCCTCTTCAAGGAGCTATGCCACGGCTGCGGCGGATGCAACCTGGTCTGCCCCGAAGGGGCGATCACTGAGGGAAGTCGGCCCATCGGCAAGATCTTCAGGGCGAGGTCCGGAGACGTCAGGCTTCTCTGGGGCGAGCTGAACCTGGGAGAGCCGATGGCGACTCCCCTGATAAGGTCGGTGAAGGCGGAGGCGACCGGCGACCTCGTCCTGATCGATTCGCCTCCAGGAACCGCCTGTCCCGTCATTGAGGCGGTTCGAGGAAGCGACTTTTGTCTTCTGGTCACTGAGCCTACGCCCTTCGGCCTTTACGACCTATCGATCGCGGTCCAGGTGGTAAGGGAGATGGAGATCCCCTGCGGCGTGGTGGTGAACAGGAGCGGCATCGGCGACCGGGGGGTCTACGACTACTGCAAGAAGGAGAAGATACCGATCCTTTTGGAGATCCCCATGAAGAGGAGGATCGCCGAGCTCTACTCCCGGGGGATCCTCTTCTCTCGGGAGATGACCGAATGGCAGGAGAAGTTTGCAGGCCTTCTTGGTGAAGTCGAGGAGGCGATCAGATGAAGCAGCTTGTAGTCATCAGCGGCAAGGGCGGCACCGGCAAGACGACGATGACCGCGTCCCTCGCATCCCTCGCCGAAGGAGTCGCGGTGGTGGCGGACTGCGACGTCGACGCTCCCGACCTCCATCTGATCCTCAAGCCCGAGATCCTAGAGACCTTCGACTTCTTGGGGCTACAGACCGCCAGGATCGATCCCGAGAAGTGCGCAGAGTGCGGCGAGTGTGAGAAGGCTTGCAGGTTCGACGCCATCCACGACTTTCGGGTGGACCCCCGAGGCTGTGAAGGGTGCAAGGTCTGCACCATCGTCTGCCCCTCGGATGCGGTCACAATGGTCGACTCGGTCTCGGGCCACGCCTACGTCTCCAAGACAAGGTTTGGGACGATGGTTCACGCCGACCTATTTCCGGGGGAAGAGGCGAGCGGAAAACTGGTGACGATGGTGAGAGAGCTGGCCATCAAGGTCGCCGAGAGGGAGAAAAAGGACCTAGTCCTCATCGACGGGTCGCCTGGGATCGGATGCCCGGTCATCGCCTCCATCACCGGGACCGACATCGCCCTGGTCATGACCGAGCCCACCATCTCCGGCGCCCACGACCTGGAGAGGATCCTTGGCGTTGCGAAGCACTTCGGAGTCGAGCCCTTGGTCGTTGTCAACAAGTACGACCTGAACCTCGATATGACGGAGGAGATCGACAGATTGTGTCACGAATTGGGCGTCGACCTCGCCGGAAAGCTTCCCTTCGATCCCGGGGTGGTGGAAGCGATGATCTCAGGAAAGACCCTCGTCGAGGTCAAAGGTCCTGTCGGCGATGCCATAAGGTCGGTCTGGGATCGAATCGAAACGAAACTATGAAGGCGCTCCATTCGACCATTGCGCCCGATCGAATTCTTCTCCAGTCTATCACGAGTAGAGCCTGAAGGTGAGGGTCGAGACCTCGCCCACCGGGTCGTGCTCGACCTCCTCCAGGGCGGCTAGGATGTGGGCGGTCTTGTGGAGGCCCGCCACGATGAGCCCGCCGATGGGGCAGAGGGGATGCTCTAGCCCCGACTCGATCTGGCGATCGCTCGCGGGGGCGAAGAAGCAGTCTCTGATGGTGACGACGAGGTGGCCGTCCTTCTCCTCGAAGGAGCTGTCTCCGGTCGCCCCCGAGTCCCTGAGGGTGTTCATGAAACATCTGATCTTCTCTTCCCTCGTCTCGAAGCTCGGCATGTCGCACTCCCGGAACTGCTCCATCTCATCCCAGAGCTTGGTGCCGATGGCGACGGACATGATCATGAGGCCGCCGGTTCCCTGGGTCGCCTGGATAGCCTCGGCGGTGGTGGATACGAAGGTCATGATGAACTTTCTGAGATCCTCGCAGAAAGTGGTGGGCTTCTCATCATTTTCCATGAGGTCTACTCCTCTGAAAAACGTTATAAATTTGCCGACTTATCCTCATTCGGGTGTTGAGACTTGAACGAGCTCGAATTCGGAGGAAAGACGAAGGAGCCCGACGTGAGAATGCTCCACGACATGGACGACGTCCTCTATGATAAGGTGTGGGCGAGGGGAGCAGAGGATCTGGAGCTCTACTACATGTATCGTGACCTCTTCCTCAGCAGGAGGGACGGCGACCTCTTCAAAGATCAGGGGATCAGGTACGACATCACCATCATCCCGCCCCTGATGCTGGGGTGCGAGTACGTCAAGACCGCGGGCCACTATCATCCGAAGGTTCCCGGCCAGGAGGTCACCTATCCCGAGGTTTACGAGGTCCTGGAGGGGGAGGCGACATACCTCCTCCAGAAGGAGGACCTGAGCGACGTCGTGATGGTGAGGGCGAGGGCCGGCGACAAGGTCGTCGTCCCGCCCGATTACGGGCACATCACCATAAACGACTCCAACAAGAGGCTGAAGATGGCAAACTTCGTCGCGCGAGATTTCTCATCGATTTACGAGCCGATAAAGAAGAGGGGTGGTGGGGCCTACTTCCTCACCGAAGATGGCTTTGTCGAGAACCCGAAGTGCGAGGATGCGGCCCCCTTGAGGGAGATCGAGGTCCCGAAGACCAAGCCCCTGGGCCTATCCAAGAACCGGGAGATCTATCCCATCGGGAGGGAGAAGGGAACTCTCGACTGGCTCGTCCGACCTCAGGATTACGTTGAGATCTTCGAAGGTTTCCTGGACTGAGGGAGGAGGAAGCTTTGAAGGGCAGCACGGATGCAAAAGATGCGAAGACCGCGGAGAGCGGCGGCGGGCTTGGGGCCTACTGGGAGCTTCTCCGCCCTCCCCTCGCGCCGATGGACATCGCCCTTCCGGGGGCGACGGCGCTTCTCGCAGCCTACGCCACGGCAGGAGGCCTCCCGCCCGCGTTTCCCTTCGTCATCGCAACGTTGGGGGCGTACGCCGCCATCACGAGCTCCTACGTCTATAACGACTGCTGCGACGTCGACGTCGACGCTGTCGGGATGCCGGGCAGGCCCCTCCCATCGTCGCAGGTTACGAGATCGTCGGCCCTCGCCTATTCAGGTCTCTTGTTCGCAATGGCGGCCGCCGTCGCCCTCTACCTCAACCCCGAAAGCCTGGTCGCCCTGATCGCGGCGACGCTGATCATGGCCGTCTATTCGAAGGCCGCGAAGAGGACGACCCCCTTCTCCTGGACGCTCGTCGGCCTAGCCTTTGGGATAGTGCCGGTGGGGGTCTGGCTCGCCATGGCCCCAGCAGGCTGGCTGAAGGCCGGGCCCGGCCTCCACGCGGGGGCGGTCATCCTCGGGGCCATGATCTGCATCACCGACTGGGGGTTCACCAACTGCGACGCCTCCCGGGACGTAGAGGGCGACCGACGGGAGGGGATACCGACATTTCCCGTCACCTTCGGCATCCCGAAGACCGCAAAGCTCGTCGCCGCGGCCTGGGTCGTCGGGGTCGCCCTGTCCCTCGCCCTCGGAGCCGTCACGGGGCTTGGGCCCATCTACTTCGCCGCGGCCCTGGCTGCCGGAGTCTGGATGATCGCCCAGACCATCGACTTCATCCGAAACCCGACCGCCAAGCGGGGGGAGGGGATCTTCTACCAGGGCGCAAACTACCGGGCGGTCCTCTTTGCGGCTCTGATCATCGACGTCCTCCTCCGGGCGACGGTGGGGGGGTACCCTGGGGTCGTCGGGTGAGAAAAGGACGGGATGAAAAGAGGTGCATCTTGGGGATAGGAGGCAAAGCGTACAAGGCTACAGTTTGTGCCGAGAAAAATGGTCTCTGGGACTAACTTCCCTGGTCTTCCTGCCATTCTGCAAGCTGCTGGCGGACCTTCTCCGCCAGGTGGCTTTCAATCCTCTGGAAGATCAGCAGGGCTTCTTGGGCGAATTGGGCGGCTTCCTCGTTCGTGCTGAGCTGGTGCAGGGCTGTGGCTTTGGCAAATAGGGCCTCGGCCTCTCCCTTGGCGTATTCGATATCTTTGAAGATCTTCAAAGCCTGATCGCAGTAGTTGAGGCCTTTTTCAATGTCACCTTCGGCGGCGAAGGCTTTGCCTAGGGCACAAAGGGCCTCGCCCTCAATTTTTCGAAATTCGATGGTGCGGGCGAGGTTCATCGACTTCGTGCAGTAATCGATGGCGTTGCCGGTTTCTTTTGAGTCTAGATGGGCCTTACCTAGGTTGCAAAGGTATTCTGCTACGCTATTTCTATCTCCGATTTCTTGGGCGATTGACAGTGCCTGCTCGCAGAACTCGATGGCCTTGCGAGTCTCGCCCAGATCAGAGTAAGCACTTCCCACGTTGCCTAGAGCGAATTCTTCGCCCCTTCTGTCTCCGATCTCCCGTGAGATCGTCAGTGCTTGCTCGTAGAATTCGATGGCCTTGCGAGTTTCGCCCAGATTAGAGTAAGCACTTCCCAGGTTGCCTAGGGCGAATTCTTCGCCCCTTCTGTCTCCGATCTCCCGTGAGATCGTCAGTGCTTGCTCGTAGAATTCGATGGCCTTGCGAGTCTCGCCCAGATCAGAGTAAGCACTTCCCAGGTTGCCTAAGGCGGATTTCTCGCCCCCTCTGCGTCCGATCTCTTGGGCGATTGACAGAGCCTGCTCGTAGAACTCGATGGCCTTGCGAGTCTCGCCCAGATCAGAATAAGCACTTCCCAAATTGCATAGGACACTTTCTTCGACCTTTCTGTCTCCGATATCCTGTGAGATCGTCAGTGCTTGCTCGTAGAATTCGATGGCCTTGCTAGTCTCGCCCAGATTAGAGTAAGCATTTCCCAGGCTGCCTAGGGCGGATTCTTCGCCCTCGCGATCCCCTATCTCTCTTGAGATCGTCAGGGCCTGCTCGTAGAATTCGATGGCCTTACGTGTCTCGCCCAGATAATTGTAAGCTGTCCCCAGATTGTTCATGCGGTGCCCTTCGCCTCTTCTGTCTCCTATCTCTTGTGAGATTATCAGTGCTTGCTCGTAGAACTCGATGGCCTTGCGAGTCTCGCCCAGATCAGAATAAGCTATCCCCAGATTGCCCAGGTTAGATCCTTCTGCTTCTCTGTCGCCGATATCTCGAGATCTTACTAATGCCTGCTCATAAAACTCGATGGCCTTGCGCGGCTTGCCGATATAAGAGTAAGCTAGGCCCAAGTTGTTTAAGACCGCTCCTTCAGCTCCGCGATCTTTCATCATCCTAGCTGCAACCAATCCCGTCTCGAGCCAGCTAATTAGATCTCGTGAATGCAAACGCAAATCCAAAATATGGGCCCCGTTATTCGCGTAAGACCAGGCCAAATTCATTACTAATTTCACCCTTTTTTTATCGAACACTCTAGATCGAATTGAGCTTTTTGCCCACGCATGCCCTACTTTAATATTGGCCCATTCGAGATCGACTAGTTCGAGGCCATCTAATAGATTCATTCCACCATTTAGATAAAGAGTATCAGCTTCAAAAAGAACTTTTGAATAGTGATTGGCATGTCTCTGCTGGATATCGGCAAGCTCACTTTGAGCCAGGCACGATTCTGTAAAAATGCGAGCCAGGTCATGTAACTTGTACCTTCCTTCCTCGAAACCTGCTGTTGGAATATAGTCAACCAGGCTCCAGCGGACCAGATCTCTTAAAGCCTCTGCAGATGCCTCTGGATTCATCTTCAAAACCGCAGTTGCAGCATTTCGGTCAAAATCTTCCGGAAAGACAGAGAGACGTCTCCAGTGCCTTTTCCTTATAGGTGAGAGAAGATCGTAGCTTACGCTGAATGAACGTTTTACCAATTCCAGCCTGGCAGATTTATCTTTCAAGCGTTTTTCATAATCTGAGACTTTCAAGTCCTTCTTTTCAGCTAGAGCGCTGGCGGCGTTGCGCAGAGCGATTGGCAGATGGCCGCAAAGACTTGCCAGTTCATTAGCTCTTTCGCCAATCCGGGGGGCAATTTCTAGAAGAAGATCACAAGCGTCTTCTGGAGGCAAAATTTCCAGATCTTTTTCCACCAAGCCAAATAATTCAAATTTTATCCTAGATGTGATGAGGACCGAACATCCTTCCGGAGGCAGCAAAGGATATACCTGGTCTTTGCTGGCGGCGTTGTCCATCAGCAATAGAACTTTTTTGCCCGTCAGAGTTGAAGCGTATAATCCACGCAGCTCGTTTTGATTTTCAGGTAAACGATCCATCGGTTTAAAAGCCCGAATAACGTGGGCCATAGCTTCATCAGGTGTCACAGGAGGGTTGATCGGATTTGCACTCGTTCCCCTCATATCTATGAAAATCTGCCCATCTGGAAATCGGCTTTTCAGTTTATCTGCCAAAACCAGGGCTAACGCTGTCTTGCCGACGCCTCCCATGCCCCGCAGGCTGGCAATTGTAGAACCTTTTTCAAAGTTGGAGAGAATGTACTGAATTTCATCCTCGCGGCCCTTGAAGTCGCGAGGTGGCGCTGGAATCTGATCGGGGGAAGTTAACTTGATTGAGGCAGGAATCGCTTCATAGGAAGGTTCTGCATCAGATTTGAACAAACTAAAATCGTATTTTCCACCCTTACACGAAGCGATATCCTCTAGCCATCTGTTCCCGTCATCGTTCCAGCGACGCAGGAAAACCGCCCCTTTCCCCGTATCGAAATCCAGATGGACAAAATTGTACGAATTAGCATATCGAGGATTTTCGATCATTCGACGATCGTAAGACGCCCCTGCCGGAATAATGACGCAATCCCCGGATGTACCGCCAGCAATTTCCACCTTTTGCCTATGCTGATGGCCTCGCAAAATGAAATCACATTCTATCCTGAGTAGATCTTCTATCCTATTGCGATCAAATTCCCTCAACCAGTCAAAAGGATGATGAAGGATCGCGATCTTGAGATCGGCTTCGGGAATCTCATCAATAGCACTGTAAATTTGCGGCTCTCCAACTGTAACAAGTCCATAATCACCGATTTCGGTTTTATTTCGCCCGCACATCCAGGCAGAGTTCAGTCCGAGAAGCGCTATTTTCTTATCGCCAGTGGGTATTATTTTAATATTTGCATAATCTGGTTGGCCCTGCTTGGTATACTCTCTTACAAACGTGGAGAACGCCTTAAAGGGTTCCAAAAGCCTAGGTCTTTTGCGATCATCCGCAAGCCAATCTTGAACTTCTTTCTCACTGGACAGAGGTTTGATTAGATCATGCGGAAGCAGCTCAAATTCATCCCTATCCAGGTCATGATTTCCCGGCACGATGAATAGTTGCTCAGGCTCCAATCCGCAAGCTTCCAGTATCGGCTGGAAGAACTGCTCCTTTGCCACCTGATATTCTTCTGGTTTTCCCCCAAAAGCCACATCGCCGCTGAATATTACGAAGTCTATTTTCTCCAGATCGGAGCTGATTTTATTTCTTTCCCGAATGTCTTTGAGCAGGGCGCGGAGCACTATTTTTCGGTCGAAATCCTTGCCCTTCTGGTGCCAATCCGAAAGATGAAGCCAGTTAACGCCGGTCATCTTTTCCTCAAGTTACTTCTTCGGCCCATCATAGTCCCTCATCCGTACAATGGAGCAGCCTTTCGGGTTCCTGGAACAGAACTCAGTCCCTACAATCCAGCTAAAATCTAAGGTGCATGAGAATTTAAGATTTGCCTACAAAGCCGTTAGCCATATTCCGTTACCTACTCAGCCAAAATGCTGCTTCGGTGAACGTCTGTTTATCCTTATGCCAGCCTATAACCACATTGAAAAATATATACAATAAGTTCTGACTGTGGCGAGGATGCGAGGCAGGCTTCCTCTACATCGACAGTACTTTGTGGGGCCTCCGCAGGTCGAGCGGGTATCGCCAGCCATTTTCTCGCCTCGATAATCTGTCTACCCAGCCGCAGGCAAGCTGGCCGGAAGCAGCGCCATGCCCGGCCGAGGGGAGCGGCCCCGTTGCGCTCATCTCCTCTTTGCCTTCTTTCGAATTCTCCGCTTGTAGGCCTCGTGGCTCGCGAAGAGGAGGACCGGGAAGGGGAGGAGGATCCAGAGATATCCATATGGGACGTGGGCTGTGTTGAAGACCAGCTGGACGAACCCGACGTTCAGGAGGGCGTATATCCAGAGAAGCTCGAGGGCGATGGCGACCAATAGGAGCCTGTTTTTGAAGAGGCCCCGGCTGAAGGCTGAAAACTCCCAGGACCGGAGGGTCCAGACGTTGAAGAGCTGGCAGCTCACGGCTCCAAGGAGGGTCATCGTCATCGCCTCCTTGTGAAGAGCGGTGTTCGATATGGAGAGGTCCCCGTAATGCCAGCCGTTCAAAAACAAAAATCCTAGGAAGGCGGTCATGGCCGCGGCCCCCTCGATCATCCCCAAAAAGAAGTAGCCCCGCTTGAAGACCTCCCGGTCGAGGATGCTCTCGTCCTTGCCGACGGGAGGGCGGTCCATGATGTCCTCCTCCGGAGCCTCGCTCCCCAGGGCGAGGCCGGGGAGCATGTCGGATCCGAGATCGATGGATAGGATCTGGATGACCGACAACGGCAGAGGGATTCTCAGGAAGAACTGCAGTATGTAGGGTACGATCTCCGGGATGTTCGAAGAGAGGATGTAGGTGACGAACTTCTTGATGTTGAAGTAGACGGTCCTCCCCTCCTCGATGGCGGCGACTATCGAGGCGAAGTTGTCGTCGAGGAGGATCATGTCCGCCGCCTCTTTCGCCACCTCCGTCCCCTTCGTCCCCATCGATATCCCGATGTCGGCCTTCCGGAGGGCCGGAGCGTCGTTGACGCCGTCGCCGGTCATCGCCACCACCTCCCCGTTCTCCTGGAGGAGGGCAGCGATCCGCAGCTTCTGCTCCGACCTCATCCTGGCGAAGAGGACGTTTTTTTCCGCCAGGAGCTTTGCCAGGTCCTCGTCGGGGATGTGCCGGAGCTCGTCGCCGGTGAGGGCGAGGTCGACTGCAAGCCCCACCTTCTCGGCGATCGCCTTTGCGGTAAGGGGGTTATCGCCGGTTAAGATCATCACCCTTATCGAGGCCCGCTGGCACCTTTTTATCGCGTCGTATACCTCCTCTCGCGGAAGGTCCATGATCCCCAATAGGCCCAGAAATACCAGGTCGCTTTCGTCCTCCCCCTCTCCGTAGGCGACTCCAAGGAGCCTATAGGCCATGCACTCCAGCTCCTCGGCTTTGGCCTCGATCTCTTTCCGATCAGCATCGGCCATGGGCCGCACCCGGCCGTCTTCGTCGACGAGCCGGCTTGAGAGCTTCATCAAAACCTCCGGCGCGCCCTTGGAGAAGATGACCCTCGAACCATCCCTCTCGCAGACTGTGGACATCATCTTCCGGTCGCTGGTGAAGGGGATCTCCTCGACCTTCCTGTACCCCTCCGGCCGGACCCGGGCCTTCCTGGCGGCGGCGACGATGGCGAGCTCCGTAGGGTCGCCGAAGGCTCCGCCATCGCCGATCGTAGCCCTGGAGTTCAGAACGCCCGCGGCGAGGATGAACTTCAGTCGGTCGAGGGTGCCCGGCTTCTCTAGAGATAACTTGAACTCGCCGTCCTCGAAGTACCCCTCGCCGCTGACAGAGATCTCCTCGCCGCCCGCGAGGCGGATCTCCTTTAAGGTCATCTCGTTTCGGGTGAGGGTGCCGGTCTTGTCGGTGCAGATCACCGTGGCGCTCCCGAGGGTCTGGGCCGAGTCGAGGTTCTTGATCAGTGCGTTTCTCTTCGCCATGTTCCGGCTGGCGAGGGATAGGGAGAGGGTGATGGTGGGGAGCATCCCCTCGGGGACGTTGGCGACGATGAGGGATAGGGCGAAGATGGCGGCAACGAGCCAGCCCTGCCCCGAGACTACACCGAGGACGAAGAAGACGCCGCCTACCAGAAGCGCAGCCAGGGTCAGGATCCTGGTGATCCTGATGATCTCAAGCTGCATCGGCGTCGCCCTCTTCTCGACTTCCTTCGATAGCGAGGCGATCTTTCCAAACTCCGTCTCCCCTCCTGTGGCGAAGACGACGGCGATGCCGTTTCCCGAGGTGACGGTAGTCCCGGCGAAGAGGACGTTTCTCGCGTCCAGGATCTCCTCGCTGGCGTCGGCCTCTGCCACCCTTTTGGCGGGCTCCGCCTCGCCGGTAAGAGCCGCCATGTTGACGCGGAGAGTGTTCGCCTCCAGGAGGACGGCGTCGGCCCCGATCCTGTCCCCCTCGTCGACGACGAGGATGTCGCCTGGGACGAGATATTTCGCGTCCACCTCTTCGATTCTCCCGGCCCTTCTCACCTTCACCATCGAGGGGATGAGCTTTCGAAGGGCTTCGACGGTCTTGTCAGCCTTGTACTCCTGCCAGAAGGCGAAGGTGGCGTTGATGAAGACTGCGCCGAGGATGGCGTAAGAGAGTATGTCGTACCCCTCGCCGGGCGAATAGCGGTTAGCAACGAAAGAGAGGAGGGCCGCCACCTCCAGGAGGAGGGCGAAGAACGCGAGGTACTGCTTCAAGTACTCCTTGAAATAGTTCTTTTGCCTCCTCTTCTCGATCTCGTTTTGCCCAAACTCCTCGAGCCTTCTTTCTGCATCGCCGATCTCCAGGCCCGAGAGGCTGGTGTTGAGGCGGGCCAGGACGACGTCGGCGGGGAAGGTGCGGAGGCTCTTGCGGCTGCTCATAAAACCTTCTGAAAATTATGTCTTGGAGCCTTAAATAAATGCCCCAAAGACGGCATTCTTCTGGATAGGATGCAGAGGGGCGCTGGACACCCCCCCATATCCCGTGATCTTATGTTGAGCTTCCCCTCAGATCCCTGCTTCGAGGGAGTGTTCGATCAGCGCCCAGAGGAGGTCTGAATCCTTCAGCATCCCCGCCAGCTTCTGATGGGCCGTCACCACCGGGAGCTGGTCGATCTCGTTTCTCATCATAACCCTCGCGCACTCGGAGACCTCGCTGCTCTTGATTGCGGTGACGGCGGGAACCATCGCCTGCTTGACGGGGATCTTGCGAAGGGCTATCCGCGAGACGCCGTAGTAGAAGTTCAGGGTGTCTCTGGTGCTCTCCCAGGTCCACTCGTCCTCGTCGGAGGCCGAAGACATGTCAGACATCTCGACGGAGTCCTCGATGACGCTCGCGTTTATCAGGTCCCTATCGGAGATTATCCCCACGAGCTTCAGATCAGAGTCGAGGACCGGCGATGCCTGGACGTTGGCGTACTCCATCACGGCGCCGGCCACCGGGAGGGGCATCTCGTCCCAAAGGGCGACGGTCGCCTTTTCGAAGTACCTCTCTATCGGCCTTTTTATCTCCAGGTCTGCGATCACCCGGATGATGTCGGCGACGCTGACGATCCCTGCAAGGGCGCCGTCCTCAACGACGGGAAGACGCCTGATATCGTTCTCCGCCAGGTGTCTTGCCGCCTCGACGACGCTGTCCTCGGGATGGACCACCAGCGGGTCTCGGGTCATGAGAAGGGCGGTCTGGTCCTCCTCGGGGTTTCTGAGGAGGTCGGTTCTGGTGACCATCCCCACCAGCTGGCCGCCCTTGACCGCCGGCACCCCCGAGACGTGCCTCTCCTTCAGGGTCTTCAAGACCTGGTCTCGGGACCCGGGGATAGAGACGAAGGCGACGTCCCTCACCATCACCTCTTTCACTAGAACATCAATCACAAACCTTCTCCCCCGGAACCGTGATGACGGGAACCGTGGAGGTCCGGACCACCTTCTCGGCCACGCTTCCCAGAAGGAACTTTTCGATGCCAGAGCGACCGCAGCTTCCTATGACGATGGCGCTGACCCCAGCTTCGCCCGCAAACCGGACCAGCTCCTCGCCGGGGTTACCCTCGACGACCTTCTTGGAGGCGGCGACGCCCGCCCTCTTGGCCATCTCCTCGATGTAGCCGGTGGCCTCCTCGCCCTCTTTGATCAAGAGATCCCTGATGCTCGCAAGAGCCATGTCCTCGGGAAGGTGGCTCAGCCGTCCCGTATCGGCGACGTAGACGACGGTGATGGCGCCTCCAGAAAGCCTGGCGAGCTCGATCCCAACCTCTGCCGCCCGCTCGCTATGTTTTGAGCCGTCGGTTGCTATCATTATTCTCTCAAACATGGTAAAAACCTCTAGAGGACGGCCAGGACGTCAGAGGGGTTCGCCCTCCTGACCAGGCTTGCGAGGGGATCTTTCGCCCCCGCCATGTTATCCGACCGTCTGTCGATGACCATTATCCTGCACCTCTTGCCGACGCGGATGGCACCAGCATCGTCATCTGCGCCCAGGATCTGAGCACCGTTTAGCGTGCACATCATAAATACCTGTCTATCGTTATGCAGCAGCGCCTTGGACGTAAACTCCATCTCGGAGAAGAGGTTCGGGCTGTTGAGCATGACGTTGTCGGTTCCCAGGCCCACCACGATCCCCAGATCGAGCATCCGTGCAACGTCGGGAAGCCCCACCCCCGTGACGAGGTTGGAACGAGGGCAGACGACGACGGGAATTCCGGCCTCCGCAACCTGCGCCAGGTCCCGGGGCTCGGCTTTCGTCAAGTGGACGAGGAGGTCGGGCTCAAGGCTCAGGGCGTCCTCGATGTCGTCCCTACCAGACTCGCCGGCGTGGAGGGCGACCTTTTTTCCATCGGACCTCGCAGCCTCCACCACATCCTCGACCCAGGACCGGGGATGATCTCGCGTGCTGCTGATCCCGACCCCCCAGCACTTCGGATGGACCCGGACCGATCCGGGGTCGGGCCTTCCAAAGATCCTCCCGATCAGGTCGGCCCCTTCCGTCCTCTCCACCTCTTCCATCGCCTCGAGGAGCATCTCGACACCGTCCATCCCGCCCTCGCGAAAGTCGGCATAGGCGCACGTTCCCGACCGGGCCATGTACGATAGCGACCTTCTCATCCCCTCCACCACGTCCCGCCTGCTGGCGGCGGCGAGAGCCCGATGCTTGAGCCCCCCCGGCCCCACGAGATCTTCGAGGGTGAGGTATGGCGGGTCCTTGAAGAACGAGTCGCCGAGGTGGACGTGGGAGTTGACGAGGGCCGGAGAGATTATCCCCTCGAAGTCCGGGTCTATCTTCTCGGTCCCGATCTCCGCAGCGACCCCATCTCGGAGAAGGAGGTAGCCCTCGAAGGGCTCAAGCTCCTCGCCGAGGAGGATCGTTCCGGAGAGGATCTTCTCGTCGTCCTTCCCGTTCATCGAAAGAGTATACGGCGGGAAAATATTTAGCTTTCCTCTCCGTCCTTCGGACCATAATGGAGAGGCCCAACGTAATCATCAACAGCGCCATGAGCGCCGACGGCAAAATAAGCTCCTTCGAGCGGAGGCAGGTGAGGATATCAGGGCCAAAGGACATGGATCGGGTTAAGCTTCTCCGGGCCGAGAGCGACGCGGTCATGGTAGGCATCGGGACGGTCCTGGCCGACGATCCTGGCCTTCGGGTCAAGTCGCAGGATCTGAAGAAGATGAGGTCGGGCCGAGGTCTTCCTGAGAACCCAATGCGGGTGGTCGTCGACAGCCGGGCGCGAACCCCGCCCACGGCGGAGGTCCTGGGAGTGGGGTGCATCCTCGCCGTCTCCAGGGCGGCTCCCGAGGAGCGGATCGCCTCCTTGCGAGAGAAATGCGAGATCGTCGTCGCCGGGGAGGATCGGGTCGATCTCAAAGAGCTTCTATCGATTTTGTTCAAAAAAGGGGTCAAGAGGCTGATGGTGGAGGGGGGCGCCACCCTGAACTGGTCACTCGTCGCGGCGGGGCTCGTCGACGAGATATCGGTCTATGTCGGCCCCATGATCATCGGGGGAGAGGGGGCGCCCACCCTGGTGGACGGCCCCGGCTTCTCCGGCGATTACCCCAGGCTCGATCTCCTCTCGGTTGAGGTCATCGATGGAGGCGTCCTCATCCGGTGGCGGGTTATTACTTCGGGAGCGCGGATGGTCACGAATACCCCGGCCTTTAGGTCGGGGATGAGGTGAACCTCCCCCGAGTTTCAGTGTCCGGTAATTACGAGGATCCCAGTGGTGGAACGCTATCGAGATCGCTCTAGACCATTCCAAAACGAGCGGATGGACTTGAAGCAATTCGTCCTGGGATTGGTGACAAACCAGGACTGCATACCCCTTACTATGAAAACATCCGGATAAAGGAGGATGCACGGGGCTATCCTCCATCCCATCCATCTCTTTTTTGGACGACATATCCCGCTCTTGCGAGCATCTGAATTGCGTCGTCAAAGCTCGTTGCGGCTTTCGGTCAAGTTGCGGCGGCGCACCCCGCAGCAGAGCCTGCGGGGTATTCGATAAAAATCATGCTGCTGGCCGTGGTCATGGTGTTTCTGGCGTTTTATCCTCTTATCACCGCGTCACCTAACGTCTTATCCTCTGCTGGCGACGTCGAAGACTCACAGCAGCTGATGGAGATCTTATCGAGCATGACGAACATCGGCCTTATAATGGCGATAGTTCTTCTCGGCATTGAGCGGATTTACCCCTCAGCCCCTGGCCATTACATAATGATTTATACCAATATTTCCACAAACTTATTTCGGAAATTCTATCTATAGTGTGGTGGAGATATATGGGCGATGGCGAAGATCTAGGCGATGTAGTTAGAAACGGATTCGATACCTATCGGCACAACCTTAATATCAGCATCCCCTTCCTGCTGTACCTCCTCCTCATTGCGGCGATGCTCATCCCGACGGCGATCCTCTTGCTCATTGGGGGATTCGAATCCGAGGAGGTTATGCCTCTTTGGACCCTGGTCTTTTTGTTGGCGATGGCGTTGGGATCTTTGTTTTGGGCAGGCATGATTGGGATGGCAAGGGAGGCAAACCTGAAGGGAAAGACCTTTCTCAAAAATGTGTGGATCGATGGGAAAGCGCATTGGTTTCAAGTTTTCATCGCGAATGTTGGCATTCTTGTAATTTTGATGATCATCGCGCTCGCGCTGATATATCCGTTATTCATTGTCAGAGACGCCACAGGATCTTTTATAAGTTTCCTCGTTTTTTTTGTTCCAGTGATTCTCATACTCTTCCTATTCGCCATAGCCTTGGTGAACATCGTTCCCGTGTCCATCGTCGTCGACAACCTTGGGGCTTTTGAGGGAATAAGAAAGGGGCTCGGTTTTATCAAATCCAATAAGCGGGATGTCCTATTGACATCCCTGCTGTATCTGGCGGCGTCCATCGCCATTGAGCTGGCGATCGCAGCCGTCGTCCTGGGAGCATCGGCGATCTTCGGATTTGAAGACGTAATCTTTTCAGAATCGGAGGAGGCTTCCAGCCTCCTATCGATCTCCGCAGACTTCATCGAGCTGGTGGTGTTATATCCGCTCTTCTTCGTTTTGTGGACGAGGCTTTACATGGCCAGGACCGGAAGACTCGACAAGGCGGGGATCGAGATAGACCTCCAGGAGACCCCGGAAGAGGATCAAAAGGAGACCCAGAAAGAAGACGAGAAGAAAGAGACTTAACCTCGCCGGGAGTTTGAGAATTATATGTACGAAGATATAGGGACCCTGATAAGAAAGGGTTTTGAGACCTGGAAACGGAACCTGAACCTGGCCGTGCCCTTCGTCCTCATGATCGTCGCGATCATGCTGCTGGCCGTCGTCATGGCGGTTATTCTTATGTATCCGCTGCTCACCGCATCGCCTGACGTCTTGTCCACCGCAGGCGACTTCGAAGACCCAGAGCAGCTGATGGAGCTCTTATCGAGCATGACGAACGTCGGCCTTCTGGCAGCGGTTGGCCTTCTCGGCATCCTGGCCATCTTCCTTGCCGGCTCCTTTTTCACCGCAGGTGCCATCGGGATGGCAAAAGAGGCTAATGATACGGGAAAAACGACGTTGAAGATTATGTGGGCCTCGGGAAGGCACCATTTCCTGAGCCTCTTTCTGGCGGAAGCTCTGATGACGATCGTCGTCTTCGCCGGATTTGTTCTCCTCACCCTCCCCTTCCTCTCGGACCTGGGGACTCTATTCGAGAGCAGCAACCCAGAATTCGGACCCCTCGTCCTCTGGATAATCCTGATCATAGCCTACGGCCTTCTGGCGTCCATCCTCCTGGCGATGGTCCCCTACGCCCTGGTGGTGGAGGGGCTCGGTCCGATCGGCGCGATAAAGGCGGGGATCGGTTTCTTCCTGAAAAATAAGATGGACGTCTTTCTGATCTGGCTCGTGGTCATGGCGGTCTCGGTGGCGATCCAGTTCTTGGGAGTGCCCTTTTCGGGATCGGAGACCGCGAGCGCCATCTTCTCGACCCTGAGCGGGGTCGTGAGCGTCCTCGTGATATCTCCCCTCACCACCGTCTGGTGGACGAGGCTCTACATGACCAGGGCCGGGAAGATCTCAGTGGTCGAGACCGTTCCGGACGAAGAGGTGAAGTACCTGTAGGGACTGATGACCCGGCATGAGCATGCTGACGAACTTCAAAAGGCGGAGCGTGGCCTATCAGACCCTGGTGGCGGGTCTGATCTTCTTTCTGGTCTACACCCTCTACCTCGACTACGGCGGAAGCCCGAGCCTCGGCGAATCTTTCTTCTCCGCGGCGATCTTCGCCTCCAGCTACTTCGTGACCTCGACGATCGTCCTGCGCAAAAAAGTCCAGAAAAGAAAATAGCCGAGATTGACTGAACGTGGAACTGCTCAAGATCGTGCGCCGCTCATCTTAAGAAGCAGCTCCTCGCCGCTCTTGCTACCCCGGGCGAAGATCAGGTCTCCCACCCCTAAAGTCACCTTGGATTTGGGGTTGTAGGTCCATCTGCCGCCCCGTTTCACGGCCAGAACGTACATCCCGGTCTCGGTCTCGAGGTCCAGGTCGCCGAGGGTCTTTCCGTCCATCTCAGCTCCAGAAGCGATCTTGACCCTGGTTATCACCTCGTCCGACTCTCTCATGGCCATGGCGAGGATCGGGTGGGGTTCGATGTCGTGGAGGACGACGTTTGCTATCTTGAGGGCGGCGTCGCTGATGATCTCCGTCGAGACAGCTAAGTGGAGAAGCCCCCTGAGGTTCTCGATGTCGTCGACGTGCTTTGCCGCCTGGAGGACCCAGCGCTGGAGGTCGTACTTCATCTCGTCCATCTCCTGCTCGATCACCTCGACCTCGATCGCCACCTCTTCGCTGTCGAAGAGGACGGCGGTATAGGCGAGGCCCACAGCCAGCTCCGACCTATTCTTCATCTCGACGATGATGTCCACGGCCCGATCGAGCTGGCCGATCCCGCTCTCCTGGTAAACCTTCGGGACCTGGGATTTACCCGTCGTCATCTCAAGGAAGAGGGGGACGCCCTCATCGTGGCCTCGCGCAAAGAGGATGTCTCCGGCCATGATCTCGGTTTCGAGCTCCGGATCGTAGATCCAGCTCTCGCCGCGCCTGATGGCGATGACGCTCATCCCGACCTCCGTCTCGAAGGATAAGGCGTCGAGGCTCTTGCCCGCCACCTTCGAGCCTGCCCCCACCACCGCCCGGGCCACAGTCTCGTCGGCCCGTCGGAGGTCTTTTTTCAGCTCGTGGGGTATCCCCATCTTGAGGTGGACGATGCTGGCGATGTCCCCTGCGGCGTTGGAAATTATCTCCGCCGCCGAGGCGATCTGGAGGACGCCGGAGAGGGCCTCGGCGTCCTCGACGGTCCTGGCGGCGAGCATCGCCGAGATCTGGACGTGGTAGTCGTAGACGTCCATCTTCTCCTCGAGCCTGATCACCTCCATCGCCAGGTCTTCATCGTCGTAGAGGACCGCGGAATATCCCAGATCCACCATCAGCTCGCTGGTGTCCTTCATCTTCACCAGCATCTCCTTCATGCTTATGGGGCAGTACTCGATCTTCCTCATGCCGCTCTCCACACATTCTCTTTCCATCGTTGATTAAATAAAAGTGTCGTTGCCCTTCCGTCTCGAAGCCATAAATATAAGTCATCTCCCATCCTTATTTTGGTCAGGAGGATATTGAGATGGAGCTTGAGACCGTAAAGCTTGACATCCCCGAGAACTCTAACCTGATTCTGGGCCAGAGCCACTTCATAAAGACCGCAGAAGACCTCTACGAGGCGATGGCTGGAACCGCTCCAAATTCCAAGTTCGGGATCGCCTTCTCTGAGGCGAGCGGACCCTGTCTCGTCCGATCGGAGGGAAACGACCCTGACCTGATCCGTGCGGCAAAAGAGAATTCCCTCGCCCTCGCTTGCGGCCACACCTTCGTCATCCTGCTCCGGGACGCCTTCCCGATAAACGTCTTGAACTCCGTGAAGGCGGTCCAGGAGGTCTGCGGCATATTCTGCGCCACCGCAAACCCCGTGGAGGTGATGGTGGCGAGGACCGAGCAGGGCGGCGGGATCATGGGAGTCATCGACGGCTCAGCGCCGAAAGGGGTCGAGTCGGAGAAGGACGTAGCCGAGCGTAGAGGGATGCTGAGGATGTTCGGATACAAGCTATGACCCGGATGGATCGGGTCGTCAAAAACGGCAGGGTCTACTTCGACGGTCGTCTCCAGAACGTCGACCTCTGGACTAGGGACGGGAAGATCGCGAGCGTAGGGGGCAATTATCAGGCAGAAGAGACGATCGACGCCCGGGGCAAGATCGTCCTTCCGGGAGCAATCGACCTTCACGTCCACTTCCGGGACCCCGGATACACTCACAAAGAGGATTGGGAGACGGGTTCGACCTCTGCCGTCGCCGGAGGCGTGACGACAGTCGTCGACCAGCCAAACACCAACCCACCCACGGTGGACGGCCGTTCTTATCAGATGAAGCTTGAGATCGCAGAGAGGCGGTCGGTCGTCGACTTCTGCCTCAACGGCGGGCCGGGAGATGTGAAGAGGCTTGCAGCCCTCGGGGCCGCCGCCATCGGCGAGATATTCACATACGACCACGATGATGACGAGCTGCAGAAGATCCTGGAAGAGACGGCAAAGGCCGGTCTCCTCCCCACGATCCACGCCGAGGATCGGGAGGTGATCCGGGAGAACACGGAGCCTCTGAGAGACATGCGGGACCCGGAACTCTACTCCCTCGCGCGGCCGAACCGTGCGGAGTCGAAGGCGATCGAGAAGGTCCTCGCCATGACCGATCGGGCCCACATCTGCCACCTCAGCACCTCCGAGGGGCTGGACCTCATCAGGGCCGCGAAACGGAAAGGGAAGGGGAAGAAGGTGAGCTGCGAGGTGGCGCCCCACCACCTCCTCTTCACAAAAAGGGACTGGAGGCGGCAGGGCACATTCCTCAAGATGAACCCGCCCCTCCGGGACTTCCGGGACAAGGACGCCCTCTGGGACGGTCTCCGGAAGGGAGACGTCGACGTCGTCGCCTCCGACCACGCCCCCCACCTCCCCGAGGAGAAGAGGGACGAGATCTGGGACGCGCCGCCTGGAGTTCCCGGCGTCGAGACGATGCTGCCTCTGATGCTCGTGGCCGTAAGGTCGAACCTCATATCCCTCGACCGGATGGTCGACGCCCTCTCCCGGAGGCCCGCCGAGATCTTGGGCCTCGCCTCCAAGGGCGCCATCGCCGTCGGAAAGGACGCGGACCTCGCCATCATCGATCCGAGGGCCGCAAGCGACATCAGGGCCGACCAGCTCCACAGCGGGGCGGAGTGGACACCCTACGAGGGGAGACGCGCTTTATTCCCGGAGATCACCATAATCCGGGGCGAGGTGGTCTTTGCTGACGGGGAACTCTTCGCAAAGCCCGGATTCGGAAAGAACCTTCCGGGACCGGGGCGGAAGAAAATGGTGATGGCGAGGTCGGAAGATTGAAGTTGAAGCACGCGAATTCTGTTAAATGTCTGAGGTGTTTCGTATGAGAGAGGATGCTGAAAGGATGGTGGGCAGAGCCGTGATGGAGTCGATGAAGAGGTCGGTCCAGGCGAGAGAGGTCTTCAAGAAGATGCTGGGAGACGTCGCCCTCGACCTGCCCGAGGCCGGGGACGTTCCCGTCGTGGACGTCATCGACTCCCCCGAGGAGGTCGTAGTCTACATCGACCTTCCTGGAACGAAAAAGGAGCTGATCGATCTCGGGGTGACTGAGGACGCCGTGACCGTCAAGGCGAGGTTCGAGCGCCCGGCGGGATCTTACGTTCTGAGGGAGAGGCCCGAGGCGGAGATGGGCCGGAGGGTGAAGCTCTCCGCCGAGGTGAAGCCCGAGCAGGTGAAGGCCAAGTACGAGGACGGGGTTCTCGTCGTCCGCCTCCCCAAGCTGATCGTGGTGAAGCCCACCTCGATCACCGTCGAGTGAGCTAAGAATAAGAGAGACGACCGACTCCAGCTAAGATCTCTTGACGACAGATATCGAAATTTGAATGGGTGGTCCCGGTCGATTTACTCTGTTTTAGCTTCTTCGGGACCCTTCACATATTTTTCTCTTCGGAATTTTAGGTTACTTTACTCACCTATCCTTCGAAGATCACACCACCGCCCACCAGAGCACCCCGCCCACCAGAGCCCCGAAGAGCGTGGCGAAGAGGTTGACGCCGTTGTTGCTGAGGTATCCTCGTGACTGGAGGGTCGCGCCGAGGAGGCTGTCGAAGTTCGTGCCAAGAAAGCCCCCCAGAAGCGCGGCGGCCAGGCCCGCCCAACCCGCCATCCCCGTCGCCGCCGCGAGGGCGCCGGTGAAGAGGGAGCCGAAGATCGAGGCGGCTTCGCCCAAAAGGGTGACGCCTCCGTCGACGCCCGGCACCACGGGTCGGAGGGTGGTGATCATCCTGGGAGTCGACCTCGCCGTCTCGCCGATCTCGCTCGCCAGGGTATCTCCGGTGGCGGTGGCCACAGACCCCAGGAAGGCGAAGGCGAATATCTCGGATCCGTAAACCCCATAGAGGACGGCCAATGCCAGGGGTACGAGGCTGTTGCTGTAGACGTTCTTGTAGCCCCGGACGCCGCCCCGGGACTGGGCGATTCTCAGCTCCTGCTTTCTAGTGTACTTGTACCTGGTAAACCCGCTCCCCAAAAGGTAGAAGGAAAGGAGAAGGAAAAACCAGAAGATGCCAGCGAAGAAGATGACGAGGAGGCAGATTATGACCTCGCTGAGGACCGCTTCGGCATCTGCAGCCTTCATCCTGTAGGCGGCGAGGCCCAGGGCCAGGGCGAAGACGTATATGCCAGCCATGTATTCAAGTTCCGGAAGAGGATAGTCGAAGCTGAAAAGCCACATCACCATGCAGGACCCGAAGGGGACGGTGAGGTCTCGCTCCGCCCTCCTCGAGGCGGAGGAGAGGAAGGAGCCGGAGAGACCCCCCAGGGTCGCCAAAAAGAGGATCCTCTCGGGCTCGATGGCGGCGGCGGCTCCCGTCGCAGCTCCGAACTCAAACGGCGGCGTCGACGTCCAGAAGATAGCCAGGTACCCCAAGACTGTGGTCGTCGCCAGGTAGGCGAGGCTCTTTCTCAGATCCTGAAACCTCCGGGAGGCGAGGGCCCCGAAGGTGGGGGCGACGAAGGATACCGCCACCAGGTAAAGGGGAAGCTTAAAGCTCGTCGACTCGAGGCCGAAGCTGAGGAGGAGGAGAAAGGCGAGAGAGGCGGACAGGACCCGGATCTTTTGCTCAGCGATAAAGAAGGCCGCCAGGGCGAGGAGGGAATAAAGCCCGGCGTAAGGAAAGAGCAGCACCGTCAAACCCACGCCGATCCTCGCCATCGCCTCTCTCTTCACGGACCGCTAGATGAACACGATCGCAAAAATACTTTCTCTCGATGAAGCTTTCCGGGTGCCACGATGCTCAACCGCGTGCGCGAAAAACTATTGGAGAAGGAGATCAAACGGGGCGAGGTTCCATACTGCATAGCTGTGGTCGTCTCTACCGGGGCGATCGACAACCTTTGGCGGCGAAAGGTCGGCGATGTGGCAAACTGGTGCATATCCCTCGGAGTCCGCGAGATGACGCTCTTTTCAGAGCGAGTCGGACCCGAATCGTTTGAAGCGTTCGAGGAGATGGCAAAAGAGCTATCCGACCTTCCAGCAAACGGGAGCATTCTTTTCGAAGACGAGGAGATCAGCTTTGGGAAAGGGGGACCCCTGGACCTGGTCATCTCCATCGGCCGCGGCGGAAAGGCGGAGGTGACCGAGGCGATCAGATCGGTTCTCGAAGACGTTCGATCCGGCGTTCTCGATCCCGAGGAGATCGACGAGGCCGCCATCGAGGCGAAGCTTCGGCTCCAGCAGCGGCCGGACCTCATGATAAGGCTGGGGGGAAAAGAGCTGAGCAACTTCATGATCTGGCAGTCGGCCTACTCCGAACTCTACTTCATCGACCGGTCTTGGGACCGGCTGGAAAAAGTCGAGTTTCTCAGGGCCGTCAGGGACTACCAGAGAAGAGAGAGAAGGTTTGGAAGATGATCAATCAGCCTTCGTGATCCGGATGAACGAGAGGGACGGAGCTGAGGTACTCGGGAGGCACGTTCTCCGAGATCACGATATCGTCACTCACGGTCATCATCTTCACCCCGGCTCTCTGGGCGGCCTCGGCATCGACCCTGATCACCCGGGGGCTGTTCGTCCTGAAGGTGCCGACGTACCAGGCCTTCTCCGGGGTCGTGGAGAGGTGGACGTAACGCTGGGTGGCCGCCTTAAGCCCCACCTCCAGGATCCTGTCGGCCTCTTCCTCGTTCGCCCCGTAGTATAGGGCGGATAGCTCGTTTGCGGGGTAGTCCAGGTTCACGTCGACGGAATGGCCGTACTTCGCCCTGATCTTCCCCTCTCTGATCTCGTACCTCTCCTTGGGGTCGGACTGGACGAGAGCGATCACAAGCCGTTTATTGGCCCATCGGTACCTGGTCCCGATCACCTCGGATAAGACGTCAAGGTCCACCCAGCCTCTTGGGCTCATGTCCAGTCCCAGGTCGTCGGGGAAGTGTCGAAGAGCGCCCGCCACCAGCCTGCCGAGCTTTTCGCTTCTCTCCTCTTCGAGGACGACCTGACCGGCGTTGCCGCAAACGCATTGCTCCCCCCGGAAAAATCCGTGTTCTGGACATCTCTTGATCACGATTCTCGCCTCCGACTGAACTGAAGTGGCCTTACAGATAGATATAGCTGACTCCAGAACTTCCTAATTTCGAGCGGCCCGATCCGCACCGTCCGACCCGAAAGGCGCGGTTATTTGGCGCCTGATGCCACCACCATCCGAGCCCCGAGGTCGCTGATCCGAATAACGGGCAAAGCCTGAAATAGAATTTGAACTCTGAGATCTGTCCATGCTGGATTTGGACAAGATCGAGAGACTGCTGAAGAGCGGCGACCTTCTTGATCTGGACGATGAGCAGCTCTCAGCGGAGCTTGAGACCTTTTTCACGAGTCTGGAGGAGCGGGATCGCGAGATATCAGAGACCCTCGAAACCCTTCTGGCGGAGGTGGAGGAGCTCATCGCCCTCTCCGACGAGCTGGAATCTGAGGACGAACCCCGCAGGTGATGCCCTTTGGAGACGCTGCCAGACGTTCAGGCCTGCCAACCCGAGTACCCCATAAACCTCACCCGAGTCGGCCTCACCGGGGTGAAGAAGCTGGTGAAGGTCCTCCGGGAGGACGAGGAGCGGCCGATAGTCCTCATATCCAACTTCGAGGTCTTCGTGGACCTACCCTCCGACCGGAAGGGGGCGAACCTATCCCGAAACTTCGAGGTGATAGACGAGGTGCTGGAGGAGGCCGTCAACGAGCCGGTCTACGTCATCGAGGAACTCTGCGGCGAGATCGCCCGCCGAGTTTTGTCAAAGCACGAGTACGCCACCCGGGCCGAGGTGAAGATGAAGAGCGAGTACATCGTCGAGAGAAGCTCGCCCGTCACCAAGACCGCGGGCCAGGAGGTGGTGGACATCTTCGCCGAGGCTGTGGCCAGGGCTGGCCACGTGAAGAAGCTGGTGGGAGCGGAGGTGGTGGGGATGACCGCCTGCCCCTGCGCCCAGGAGATCATGAGAGACCAGGTTCGAAAGGAGCTGTTGACCCTGGGGCTCACCCCCGACGAGGCCTTCGAGTTTGCGGCGAAACTTCCCGTCGCCACCCACAACCAGCGGGGGCGCGGCATGATATCGATCCAGGTCTGCGACCGCCGCTGCGTATCCCTCGACGAGATCATAAAGATCATAGAGAGGTCGATGAGCTCGCGGGTCTTCGGCCTGCTCAAGCGGCCCGACGAGGCGCTGGTGGTCCAGAGGGCTCACAGCAACCCCAAGTTCGTGGAGGACTGCGTGAGGACGATGGCCCAGAAGGTCGTCGCGTCTTTCAAGGATCTGCCCGACGACGCCGTGATCGTCTTAAAGCAGGTGAACGAGGAGAGCATCCACCAGCACAACGCCTTCGCCGAAAGGAGCGCCACCATGGGAGAGCTCCGGGCGGAGCTGGGGGCCGAAGATCTCGCCAACGCCAACACCTGCAAGGTGGAGAAGAAATGACCGAGAAGATCGAAACGAAGATCGAGTTCGTAGGAGGCTGTCTAGCCGCCCTCCTCGCCGAAAAGGAGATCATAGCCAGGTACGAGCTTCTCCAGAGGGTCTACGACTGCGTTCGGAGGGCTGACCTCTCGCCGGAAGAAAAAGAGGAGCTTAAGAAGGCCCTCGGAAAAAAGAATGTCGCATCTGGTGTATTCTTCAACATCCTCTCCGGCGATCCGATCTTCAAGAACGTTCCCAAGCTCGACAGCGTCATGAACATCAACGACCGGATGTTCCACTTCGTCCACACCGGGAACTACACAGACCCTGACTTCGCCCTGGCCTTCAAGAGGTACCAGGACTCTGAGAAAGAGGTCGAGGATCTCGTCCGTCTGAACCTGAAAGACCTCCTCGTCGAGTTCATGGAGGGTGCAGGCTACGCCATCGCCGACGAATCGTCGGGAAGGCTCGCCTTTGCGGGCCCCGAAGACCGGAGGCTCGACTTTCGGATCTTCCCCTCGATCCAGGACGTGGAGCTGGTGGAGGGGATGGAGGGGTCCGTCGTCATCGTCCCCCACGCCGAGAGCCCCGGCCCCTTCATAGCCTTCTTCCAGGAAAAAGGGAAGGCGGCGGATATGGCGGAGATCAAGGTCTGGGTCGCCAACATGGAGCAGGGGACGATCGACCCCTTCATCGGCTATCCGAAGGACCTCGCCATCTACAAGCAGTTCAACAATCCCCGAATGGCGATGATGGTGAAGACGAACTGGGGCCGGAGGATGGAGTAAGGAAGCGGCGATCCAAGCCTCCTATTTTATCCGGTTATCAAATCTGAGTTCGGACTAGCCACCACAGGTGCATCGAGCCGATCGGAGGGTTGCAAGCGTGCATTCCAGTTGGGATCCAGCCGCTGAACTCGGGGCATTGCTGACGGCTCGGCATCGTCAGATTTACGATCGAGTCGGATGCTGGGTATGCTCTGATCCTGCAGCAAAATTTAGATCGATCGACTATGACGCATAAAATGACGCATAAAGATGTAAATGGGGACGTGGCAGAATCGAAGCTGCCACGCCACCAAATCGCGGTCTGGAAACGATTCCTTTGATGCTCGTCTCCACAAAAACCAACCTCTCTTGGTGAACAAGACGACGAGACCCCGATCCGATCTCACCGTCGAAGTAGACTACGTGCACAAGATAAATAAATCTTTTGCGCGTATCCGCATAAGATCTTTGACATCCGCTGCATATTTTGAGATAAATATACCAAATATACAAAGTTAATATAGCACTAAATAGAAGACAATATCACCTGATGAGTGTAACGCATTCTTATTTTAAGTATAATTCCTGCTACGAACTGTAAAGTAAGTATGGTAAACGTTCCCGAACCAGCGCACTGGAAATGGACGACGACTCTGAGGTTCGCTGGACCCGGACCTCCGCCCAAAACAACGATCACCTCCGAGGGCGAGAAGATCGGACCCGAAGATCAGGGTCGTCTCTGCCGAAGGCCTGAACCAGGTTCAGAACCTCTTTCTCGGCCTCTTATTCGACCTGTTCTCGGGATTCATGTCCCGAGCAACGCTGGCGGCGATGAACCTCTCCACCCTCTCCTCCCGAATCTTCCTCTCCTGAACCATCCTTTTCACAACGACGTAGTTGGCGATGAAGAAGAAGGGCAGCATCAAGAGGCATATGACGGCGATCTGCCAGATCTCCAGGTGGTAAGAGACGTCCATGAGATATAAATTGCCCTACTCGTATAAAAATTCACCGGAATTTCGAAAGGAGCCTAGAATAAAACTCTCGCTCGTCGCCCTCGGCGGCGCGGGTCAACCTCTCGATTATCAGCTCCGGGGTGCTTTTGGCCAGGTGGCAGTAGAGAGGGGTTCGATCGACGATCAGCTGGTTGTTCTCGTCGAGACCCCGGGCCTCGATACCGTCGATCCTCACATCGGTCTCAGCAAACCTCGCCACATCCTCCGCAAGATGGCTCACGAAGATGGCGACAGACCCTCCCCATGAAAGCTCGTCGAGGAGGGAGGCAATGATCTTGGCCGAGGCGCCCGGCTCGGTTATCGCCTCAAGCTCGTCTGCCAAAACGAGCCTCCTGCCCCGTCCAGCGAGGACGGAGAACTTTCGGATCGTCGCCTCGAAGGCCCCGGCGCCAAGGGTGCCTCTGCTTTTTCCGAAGTAGTAGAGGCTATCGAAGACATAGAGACGACAGGATTCCGCTGGAACCGGAAGTCCCATCTGGGCCAGGATTACGACCATGGCCACAAGCTCGATGAGGGTAGTCTTGCCGCCAGAGTTAACGCCGCTGAGGATAGCCGTCCTCTCCGACGGCGCAGCCAGGCTCGTCGGACCCACCGAGTAGCTTACAGGCTCAGGGTCGTCGAGAAATAGGTTTCTTCCCTCCAAAAAGCCGATGCAGGGATCCTCACCAAACGAGGGCATCATCAAATCCCTCTCGAGGGCAAAGCAGCCGAGGGAAAATCCCACGTCGAACTCCAAGAGGTCTTTATGGAGAGTTTCGACGAGGCTCCACTTCCCTGAAAGATCTCTGGCAAGATCCCGTCGGGACTTCAGCCTTTTCGCCTCTGCCTTCTTTCGAAGCTCCTGGAGGAAACGGACCAATGCCTCCCGGTCCTCCTCCAGGGGGTAGCGAACCTCCGAGGAGATGATCTCCTCGAGGCTCGCCCTCTCGGCCCCCACGAGCTCCAGGTCGGAGGAGGCTCGGTCCCGCGCCGCCTTCAGGACGTCGGTGAAGGTCTCCCCCATCCGAGATTTGAAAACCTCCCGGAGGTCGCCCCCTTTGCCCAAGGCTAAGAGTAAGTCGTCTCCCGCGAGGGTCACCGAAGAGCTCTCGATCCTTCGTTTTAATTCGGTGTTGGCCCAGGCCACAGCCTCCACCACCCTGCCTTCAAGCTCTGAGATGAGCCGATCGAGGCGCTGAACTTCGGGGTCTTCGTCGGACCTGAGATTTGAAAGCCCGCTTACCAGCCCTTCGATCCCCTCGAAGGAGGGGACTTTCGAGCTCTCCAGGATCTCGGCCGCACCGAGGATCGAGTCGAGAATATCCTGGTTCTCCTGGTAACGATGAAGGACCCTTTCGGGGACCAGGTACCAGTCCTCGTCGCTCTCCGCCTCCTCGATATCGGGTAGTGCAATGCTGTCGAGGGTTTCGCCGAGAAGGGTGACGTGATCGTACCCCTGGGCGAGGTCCCTCAGCTCCCTCAAGCTCTCGACCAGATGGACGTCTACGATCTTGTCGATCCCCCTCTCCCTCAAAGCCCGGAGGGTTGGAGCCGAGTCGACGGCAACGGCCCGGTTTCTCACCCGGAGGCCTGCGCCCTTTCTAAGCGGCTTAATCTTGGATAGGTGAAGAGCGAGGTCAGAATCGACGAGAGCTTTTGCTGAGCTCATGGCAGACTCTGCAAACCTTCTGTTCTCCTCGATCATCTCCCGGCAGGAGGTGGGAAAGAAGGTGGAAAGCTTCTGCTTCGCGTAGTCGGTGTGGGCTGACTTTGCCAATAGCTCCATCAGAGATTCGTAGACCCGGACCGCCTCGTCAGTGGCCAGAAAGTCGGCGGGAGAGATACCGCACTTCGCGCCCCTGGCTTTCTGGACGAGGGCCGTAGCCTGGCGCTGGCTCATCCCCCTCATCCTCAGAAGGCCCGCCACGTCCCCCGCAAGCAATGCCTCGAGGGCGGCATCCTCGTCGCCGTAGTGGGACGCGAGCCTTTCGTTCAGCTTGGCCCCAACCCCTGGGATATCTTTCAGCTTCAAACCGTATCAGAGTCGACAGAAGACAATATAGCCGTTTCCCCAAATGTGTAGGCCCGAATGTTTTGACTTTATATACCTCACCAATCGCCTCAAAATTTATTTACTTAAAGTCTAATTTTATTCGAATGTCCCGCAGCAGCTTGACTCGATAGCATGATATGACGAATGGCCATCTGTTACTCAGACTAAAATAGCAAAGATCCTATGAAAATACGTATGAGCGTCAAGGGTCCAGATGAATACGGCTTAGACGGAAAGCATCTGAAAACAGAGTGATCAGCTACCAGAGTTGTAATCGATCGTTACTTTCGCCCCATCCACATCGTAGCCGAGAACCTCCACCTTCAGAGAATCCTCGGCTTCGGCGACGGAGCACTCGAGCCCCTCTGAGCAGCTGACGGCAAAAAGCTCTGCATCTTTTGGGAGATAGAAGGCCAGGTGGCACTCGTTCCAGCCGAGATCGGCATCAAACTCGATCCTGGTCCCGTCCCCCTGGGACGAGGTCAATTCGTCGCTTTTGGCATAGAGCTCCCCGCTCTCCTCGTCATAAAAGAGCTCGGTCCCCTCGAGGAAGGCGAGGTCTTCGGGGTCCTCGGCCTGAAGGTAGCCGACGATGAGAGCCCTTCCCTCCGCGTCCAGGTAGACGTCCAGGACGATGCTTCCAAAGGCCGCTCCCTCTCCGCCTTCACCATCCGCGCCGACGAGATCGGCCGCCAGCGCTGGGGGCAGGGCGAGGAACGAAAAGGCGATGGCGGCCAGTAGGAGATAGACCATGAACGACGACGGCGATCCCCGACCGAAAGGTCGAGATATCTGATCTTCTTCGATCAAGTCCATAACCTCTCAGATCTCAGAAGCTCCGGGTCTCCAGCCTCTCTTTTGGCCGCCACACCGGATCGGCCCAGAAGTCTCCTTCTGAGAAGCCAGCCCAAGGCCCACCGTGCCTCAGGTCCCAGGGGCTCGTAAAATGGCGATCAGCCTCCCATGGGCATCCGAAGCATCCCTGGCCCCAGGACGATGGGACGGCGGCCAAGCCCGGGCCGGCCAAGACCATCTCCAGGAATGGGTCCAGAGTCTCTGGGCCGGACCATGCTGAAAATGATGGCACGCCTCCCTGGGGGCGCATATATCCGGCCTCCAATCCCGCCAGATCTCCGCCCGAGGCCGGGCAGGACTCCATCCCGCATCCGGCGCCGATGGGTGAGTCCAGCAGAACCAGGTAGCTGCCGGCGTACGGACCGCTGAAGATCACGAGGCTTCCGACGCTGATCGCAGAGCCGTCCTGGCGGCGGGTCTCGATGCCGATCGTCCCCACCACATCCAGCCCCGGATCAGATGCCGTCGGGATCGCTCCCCAGACCGGCTCTGCCAACTCCGCCGCCAGGGTCGAGTTTCTCCCCACCGAGGTCAGGTTGAGGTTTTCGAGAACGTAGTGGGCATGGCCGAGGCGCATTCTGCCCCGATAACTGTAGTCCCCATCCGCCCCCTCGATCTCCGCCTTGATCTCCCCCAGGGTCCGGTTCTCCCCCAGAAGCCGTCGGACCCGAGAAGGATCGATCCCTCTCACCTTCTCCACCTGCAGCCTTAAGGGCAGAGTCTCGTCGTCGGCCCCCAGGGCAAAACCCCTCTCGGAGCGGACGATAGATATCAGAACCGGGGGCCGGTCGACGTGGTGGGCCACCTCGCCGATTTGGCAGAAGACGAGGCAGGGGAACTTTGCGGAAGACTGATCATATCCTCCCATCCTCCCCTCCGGAAGGAAGGCGAAGCCCGTCCCCGCGAGGCTCATCAACAGCACCGTCGCCATCCCCAGGCCCAGGACCCTTCGGATCGAGGGCTTCATATAATAACACCCCCTCGGCCCTGTAAACGGTCCCGTCCCGAAGACAATTGGGCGGAGAGACGATCGACCGGCTTCACCGGAGTCGGACCCGGGTCCGACGTGTCCGTTCTCCACCGATACTCAGAGCCCTTGATCGTTCTCATTTTCACCCCTGAGCCGCTCAGAAAGCTCGATGACGTTCGTTCTGCCCCATTCCCGTTTGGTCACTATCTTTCTCCTCTCCAGAGAGACTATTATCCCGGTTAGGGAGGATTTTGGAATTCCCGTCTCGTACCTGATATCCGCCTGGGTCATCTTCCCCCCGTTCTTTATCAGGGCCTCTAGGACCGACCTCTCCCTCTCGGTCAGGGTCTCCATCACCGCCGTCATCTCAACCGAGACGCGGGCCTCGACGTTCTCGTCCTCAACGGGCGAGATGGGGAGCGAAGCCGGATCAAACTCGGCTCCGACCTCAAGGCGCTCCTCATCACCGGCCTCTCGAACAGCCTCGGCCGGCCCGAGGTCGTAAGAGACCTCTTCCTTCCGGGGCGATGAAGAGACGCCCCCCAACATTCCGGACTTGACCGCCGCGACGATCGCGATCAGAACCAGGATGAAGGCGCCGACCAGGAGGAGCGGACGAGGAGAGCTTTCCGCTGGCTGAAGGGGCTGAAGGCTGGACGCCGTCGATTCCGCCATCCCGTTGCTCAGAGGCTGACGGTACCTGACGGCGGCAGAGGGGCTCACAACGTCGTAGCCGTGAAACTCCACCGCAAAGGAGTCGCTGGAGGAGGAGACGAGATAGTCGAGGCCAACGGTTCCGGTGATGTTGCTGAGCTGGACGTTCTCTGACAGGTAAAAGGTGACGTGGTACTCGTCGTAGCTCCCCTCAGCAGGCAGTCTGATCTCCCAGTCGTCCCCATTTTTCCAGGTTAGGGCGTTTGTGACCGCATAAAGCTGGCTTGCATCCTCGTCGTACTGGTATTCGGAGTCGTTCAGAAAGGAGAGCCCATCGATGCCCTTCGCATATCCGGTAACCAAAGCCTTGCCAGCATCGTCCGCGTAGATGTCGAGGACCAGGCCCCTCGAATCGAAACTCTCGTCCTCGGCAGCCCAAGAGCCGGAGCTGAAGACGACGGCCGCGATCACGAATAGGGTTGGCGCCAATAGGCTCGATCTGTCGATATCCTTCATCAAGATCCTTTTGCATAGCCGGTTTTGGTCGGAATTTGGAGGCCGAATATATTTAAGATTTGGGCGTCTTGCAAGCGCAAGCACGCACCTTCGTGAGAGGAGATGATCGGAACCGTGTGACGATCCCGGACCCCAGGACGCCCTTGGGAATCCCGATGAGACGTATAATTCATAAATGATAAAGTTCAACTTCGGCTGTTCTGTATGAACCGGAAGTCTTCTTGTCACGGGATCGCCTCGGCGATGGCCCCAATATCCCAAGCTGTGCTCCTCCTGCTCTTATTCGCCTCGATCCTGGGGGCCGCAGAGCTTGGTGCGAACGAGTACGGCGAGATCGATGAAAGGCCGACGGTCACTGAAACGGCGACGTCGGAGGATGCAGCGGTCCCAGCCGGAGGCTCCGAAGAGACGGGAGCCGAGGAGGCAGATACCTCGGGATCTGATCAGCCGGAGGAGGCGTCGGCCTTCTCCGATCTGGGAGAGAGATCAGCCGAAGATGCGATGGCCGAGATCGACTTCTCGGCGTCGAACGATACGATCGCCTCATCGGACGCTGAGATTGAAGAAGAGGCGGAAGAGCCGACGATCGCCGAGGCCGTCGTCTACGTCTTCAACAACGACGACGACACCCTGAGCGTATCCCTCTTCATAGACTCGGAGCTCTTGGGGACCGAGGACGTCTCCAAGGAGAAGGAGAAGAAGTTCGGCAACTATCAGCTCGAGGCGGGGTCTCACAGATTCAAGATCACCTGGTGGGACGACGACACCAAAAAGACCCATCAGGAGGAGATGGTCGCGACGGTGGAGGATGAGACGGCGGTCACCCTTTATACCACCCAGAACAAGGAGCCCGAGGAGTTCGAGGTCAACGTGATGCTGAGAAACGAGAACTCCGAAGACCTCGAAGCCTACCTCTACATCGACGGCGAGTACGAAAAGCAGAAGACCGCCAAAAAGGAGAGCACCACCGACTTTGGCAAGTTCGACCTGGAAGAGGGGACCCACGAGCTGGCGGTGAGGTGGCAGGACCCTGAGACTAAGATCGAGTACGAGAAGAGAAAGACCGTCAGGGTCGACGGAAAGGACGTGGTGACCTTCTACGCCCCCCAGGGGATGACCTTCGAAAGCGAGGATGAGAAGGCCACAGCGAAAACTACACCGTCCAAAACCGCTGCCAATAGCAAGATCGACACCGCCTCGACGAAGACCCCCTCTTCTACGACGAAAGACGACGAGAAAGACCCGTCATCCCAGACCGGGACGACGGATGCAAAGCAGGCACCATCAAACTCCGGGGTAAAAGTCGCCGACGACAGGGGAGAGACGAGCGAGGAAGAGAAGACGCCGTCTGGGGATGGAAGCGAGCAAAGGCCCAATGAGAAGGAGGGAGACGGCCCCACGGCGGCCAGCGAGCTCCTTTATCTCTCGACGATCGGGGCCATTCTTCTGATCTACATCATCTTCTTCAGGCGTTGATTCGATGAGAACGCTCCTGGCATACCTGCTCCTGACATCGATGATCGGAACGGCAGTCGAGTGGGGTGACCGGGCCGAAGGGGAGCTCCTATGGGGAGAGACGCTTCAGATGGGCGAATATTCCCTAGAGGCGGCAGACTTCACCCCCGAGGACGTGACGCCGCGGATGGTGATGGTGAAGCTTCGCAAAGGCGATGAGCTGATCGCCACACGAGCGCTGAAGTCGGGCGACAGCTTCTCCCTGGACGACGAGGTGATGGTCTTGGCCGAAGAGGTCAGGATGAAAGACTACCTTCTGGACGAATCGGCCGAGCCCAGGGCCAAAGTGGTCCTCCTCGTCCGAGCGGTTCCCGAGCTCCGGGTCCGCGTCGTCTCGGAGGAGGACTCCTACGAAGCCGGAGATCGGGCGAAGCTCGAGATCGAGATCGAGAATGTCGGGATGGCCGAGGCCGAGGATGTGGTGGTGGAGCTGACCTCCGACCCACCGATCGTATCTTCGAAACATTCGAGATCGAACCTCGCCCCCGGCGAGGTCTGGGACGACGATCCGGATACGAAGGATGTCGACCTCATCGAGGTGAGGTTCAAGGCGCCGGCGACGCCGGGCCCTGAAGAGGTCTTGGTGAAGGCCCACGCCCGGTACCTCGACGCCGATGGAGGGTTCCACGAGGCCTGGGGCGGTACGAGCTTCGACCTCTTCGGCCCCCTGAAGGTCTACAAGCACGCTGAGGATGCGATCAAGTTCGGAGAGAAAAGCTTCGTTCACCTATCCCTCAGCAACGGCGGCGACAGAACCTTGGAGGTCGATCTCTCCGACTCGGCAGGCCGAGATTTTCAGGCAGACTCCGCCCTGAAATGGATGATGACGATACCGCCTGGGGGGAGCGAGACCGCCAGCTACACCATCAGCGCGAAGAAGCCCGGGGATGGGCAGATCCTACCCCCAGCCGATGCCGCATACATCCTCGATGGGAAGACCTACAAGGTCACCTCGGCGAGCCCCGTCATCGACGTCATAGGTCCCATGGTGGAGGTGGAGAAGACCGCCACCCCAACCAGGGTCAAGACGGGCGAAGAAGTGACGGTGACTCTGATGGCGAAGAACGTCGGCAACCGAAGAACCAAGGCCTCGGTGAAGGAGACGGTCCCTGCCTGGGCCAGCCTCACCTCCGGGGAGACGGAGCTCTCCCGGCTCCTCCTGCCGGGGGAGGCGGCCGCTTTGGAGTACACCATATCATGCCAGGAGGCGGGCAGGTTTGAGATCCCGCCCACCAGCGTATGTTACCGGGACGACGACGGAACCGCCTGCACCCTGGAATCATCGCGGCTGAGGATAACCGTCGAGGACCCTGGAACGGAAGATCCAGCGGCCGCCGAGATCGGAGAGGCCGGATCCGGACTTCAATCGTCGGCATCGAGGGAGAACGGGGCTGACCTTTCCGGAGCTGAGGGGAAAAACAGCCAAAATGAGGGAAGCGAAGATGGATTAGACGGTGGCAAATTCCCAGAAGATAGATCGATTCTCTGGGCTCTGCCAGCATTGATCCTGATCATATTCGTGGCCTTCGAAAGGTACCTTTAGAACTAACTAAGACATTTTGATGAAGATGAACTCCGCCGCCGATGATAACAGAAGATGGACCAAGATGCCAAAAAGTCCTGCTGGAATCGCAATTTTGATCGGAACAGCCCTGCTCCTCACCCATCCAGCCCTCGGCCAGGCCCCCGACCTCGAGTGGGAGGAGGTCTTCGGCGGAGCGAAGGATGAGCGGGGCCTCGCCATCCAGGAGACGAGAGACGCAGGCCTCATCGTCGCGGGTTACACCGCCTCGAAGGGGGCGGGAAATAAAGATCTCCTGCTGATCAAGACCGATTCAGAAGGCGAGATGGAGTGGGAGAGAACGATCGGCGGTCCCGGCGACGACGAGGGATGGGCGGTCCTGGAGACGAAAGACGGAGGTTACCTGATCGCGGGCGTCACCGAGTCCTGGAGCACTGGAGGAAAAGACCTCTGGCTCGTGAAGACCTACTCCGACGGCTACGAGAGATGGATGAAGACTTTCGGCGGTCCCGGTGACGATTGGGGCGCCGCCGTCGTGGAGACGAAGGACGGGGGCTACGCCGCTGTCGGCGTCACCACCTCCCGGGGGTCCGGCGGCTCCGACGGCTGGATCCTGAAGACCGACTCCGACGGAAACCTGGAGTGGGACGTGGCCATCGGCGGGTCCAAGAACGACGGCTTAAGCTCGATTATGGAGACCGAGAACGGCTACCTCGTCGCGGGAACCACCGAATCTTTCGGGGCGGGCGGAAAAGATGTCTGGCTCGCGAAGACGGACGATGGCGGAAATAGGGAATGGGAGAAGACCTTCGGAAAAGATGGCGACGAGATGGGCAACTTTGTCCTGGAGATCAACGGCGGTTACGTCGTCATCGGCGTCACGAAATCTGAAGGCTCGGGAGGAAGAGACCTTTGGCTCGCAAGGACCGACTCCGAAGGTGAGAAGGTCTGGGAGAATACCTTCGGCGGACCCGGCGACGACGGCGGCTGGGCAGCTCTGGAGACAAGAGACGGCGACCTTCTCGTTGTGGGCTATACCGAATCCCAGGGCAGAGGAAAACAGGATCTATGGACCTTAAAGGCCAGCGCCGAAGGTGAGAAGGTCTGGGAGAAGACCTTCGGTGGATCGGGATTCGACCTCGGAAAGTCGATCGTCTCGGCGAAGGACGGCGGATGGGCGATGACGGGATGGACAGAATCCGAGGTATCGGGAAGTCGGGACCTGTGGCTTATCAAGATCAAGGAGGAGCCGTGAAGCAAACCCAGCTCACCGAAAGCCCGCACATGGAAGGCCGAAATTCGGCGGCAGAAGATGTGGGAGGCGGAACGAACGTCGACGAGGTTTACGAGCCTGCCGAGGACACCCACCTCCTTCTCAGGGTCGCCCTGGAGGAGGTCGGCCCTGACGACCGCATCCTGGAGATGGGGTGTGGCCGCGGGATGATATCAAAGAGGCTGGCTCCGCTGGCACAGAGCGTTCTCGCCACCGACGTCAACCCCAGCGCCGTGAGGATCCTTCGACGGGCGGGTATCGACGCGGTCCAAGCCGACCTCTTCTGCGGCCTTCGGTCCGATTTCGATCTGGTCCTCTTCAACCCCCCATACCTTCCCACCGCAGAGGACGAGGTCCTGAAGGGCTGGCTCAACTTCGCCTTCGACGGCGGAGAGACGGGCCGAGATACCATAAATCGCTTCCTGGAGATGCTGAAAGACCACCTCGATCCCGAAAGGGGGCGCGCCCTCCTCCTCATCTCAAGCCTCAGCGGCCCGTACGAGGTCGCGGAGAAGGCGCGAGAGGAAGGGCTGTCGGTCGAGGTGATAGCAAGAGAGAAATACTTCTTCGAGGAGTTGTTCGTCCTCAGGCTCACCCTCAGCTCATCGGATGGCCCTGGAGTGGGTCTGAAAGGGGTTACGCATATCGGGGCACGACTTCGCGGACCTATTTAAATGGCCATAATATATCCGGATAGAAAAGCCCATCTTCAGGCGAATCCACCAAATGAGCCAAGATTCGATGAAAAAACAGGTGAATTGAAGTGATATCATCTGAATATATAATCTCATGTCGGGGGCGAGTGGTTAAAAGGTTGATTTTTGCACTTCTCGGCTATTTTGCCCACTTGGAGCAAAACTGTTAGGTTGCAATAAACTTATATGCCAGGAACAATGACGCGTTATCACAGAGGTGCTGTGATGATGAAAATCAGAGTTGTCAGTTCGAAGAAAGAGATCAACGTGCTTAACCGGAACGAGCAGATTATACACCTGGCCTTCAGGGCGTCCAACACGGACATCTTCAGGCTCCTCCAGTCCTGTCCCAGGCTCAGGGCGATCCAGGTCCCCTCGTCCTACTACAAGACCATGTCCCACGCAGGCCAGATGTTTCTGGAGATGCAGGGCGTGGAGATCATCGAGGGAGACGTCTGGGGCCATAGAAAGGACATCGACGAATACTACACCGTCGACGATAAGGTGATTGAGAGGATAGGCAACCTCCAGTCCGAAGGGATGAACGTAGACGAGATCGCTGGAAGGGTATCCAGGGAATCTAAGCTCTCTCCGGCGATGGTCAAGTACATGATAAAACAGGCTGCTTGATAGAGCGAAACGTCTCCAGCCACAATAGTCTGGACGGTGACAGACGATTAACAGTCCAATAGATTACTGGACGTTTTGATGCCGGCACCACATAGATGCATCCCAACAGGGGGGCAAAGAATCTAGAATTACCGGTGGTAGTCAACTGGAGGTGGTTCTTTGAAGATCTCAGGGTGGCCTCCTCGGTTCTAAAGGCTGGAAGAGTCTCGTTATGAAATTCCTAACGATTTGGGTGTGGTTTCAATGATGAAGATCAGGATAGTAAGCTCCAAGGACGATATAAGCGATCTCACGAGAAACGATCAGACCGTCCACCTGGCTTTCAGAGCCTCCAGCACTGACATGTTCAAACTATTACAGTCCAGCCCCAGGCTGAGGGCCGTACAGGTCCCCCCCTCGTACTACAAGAACATGCCAAATACCGGTCGGGCTTTCCTGGAAACGCAGGGGGTAGAGATCATCGAGGGAGACGTCTGGGGACACAGAAAGGACATCGACGAGTATTACGTCATCAACGACAAGATAATTGAAAGAATAACCAACCTCCAATCTGATGGGCTGAACATCGAAGAGATATCATCGAGGATATCCTGGGAGTCTAAGCTATCTCCGGCGATGGTCAACTACATCATCAAACAGTCATCTTGAAAGGGACGACCCCTCAAAAGTCTTCCATACCACGTCCTGAAGGGACGCTATATCCCCGGGCACGGATTGCGACGCTGAGGGATTCATCGGAGCCCACTCATTTTTATTTCAATCGTGCAGATCAAGGGGATTAGGCGACGAAGACTCGAAGTTTTCTGAAATACAAAAACCGGGCGTGCGGCCATCCCGCCCGTTAGGGTGGCTGCACGCAATTTGATATCCAGAGGGATCAGGACCTCATCCAGTTGTCCCAGCCCTCGCCCCTCTCGGCGAGGATCGGCGCGATCTTCTCGGCCATGTCGAAGGGCATCCCCACTACCACGAAGTCGTCCTCTAATCCAGCGTTCTTGGCGGCGCCGTCGCAGCCCATGGAGACGTTCACGTCCCCTTTCAGGATCGGCGATGAGGTGGCGTCGACGCAGAGGGACTGGATGCCGGCGGTGTCGATGTTGACCCTGCCGCCCTCCTTGTAGAGGGTCGCCTGGACGATCCTCCTCGCCTGGAGGGGCTTTCCGATGAAGATGACGACGTCCGGCTTCACTTTCATCTTCTCAAGGGGCGCGACCAGGGTCGCCACGGTGCTTCCCGCCTTCTGGGCCGGGAAGGACGAGACGATCTTCGAGCCGGCTTCCTTAGCCACCACTTTGTTCAGCTTTGAGAAGTAGAGGTTTCCAGACGATATGTTCTCGGGAAACTCCATCAACCCAAGGCCAGCGGCGCCCCCTTTGCAGGAGTGCATGTCGACCTTGGCAAGGGTCGTCTCGCCCCTGAGCCTCGCCGCCTGGACCATCTCGCAGTAGCGGAGGGGCTCGGTGATCATCTTCACGTCCTTGGGGATGTCTTCTTCTTTTTTGATCAGCTTCACGCCGACTGGGTTTGTTTCCAGGTGGAGTCTTTCGACCAGGGTCTTTGCCATCTCATCAAGTTCCATGGAGAATACCTCGCAGTTTATGCCTGGAGACGGGTTTGCTCCGGGCCTACATCTCTCTTGCGCTCAAGAGCACGATCGGTTTGGGTATTTCTGATCAGCGCTGCGCCGGAAAGGACAGTCATAAAAAGAATATTTAGGCGATGCTCTCCTCCCTCGGTGATAGATTTCATATACTATATCCTCCTATAGGCCAATATATGGCTGATACCACGACGATCGTGATCCGTCAGGAGACGAAGGCGCGCCTCGACGAGCTGAAGCGCCATCCTCGGGAGAGCTACAACGATGTCGTCGATCGGCTGGCCAGCATGGCCGCGGACGAGGAGCCTCTCAGCGACGAGACTCTGAAGAGGATCGAAGAGGCGCTAGAGGACCTGAAACGAGGCAGATATTACACCGAGGAAGAGATCGAGGCCGAGCTGGAGCTTGGTTGATGCACTCCGTCATCTACTCGCCGGCTGCCCGGAGGGATCTCAAGAGCCTTCCAGAAGAGGCCGCAAAAAAGATCTTTCGCTCCGTAAGCGCGATCAAAGAAGATCCGTACTCCTTCGTCAAGAAGCTCAAGGGATCTGCGAAGTGTCCCCTCTACTCTCTGAGGGTTGGAGCCTATCGTGTGATAATGATGATCGAAGATGAACGGATGATCATCTTCGTCATCGAGGTGGGACATAGAAGCACGATATATCGGAAATACTAGCCCTAGGATTTATCTGCCGCTCAGAAATACTGGCTCTAATTGGTCGCTATCTATTCTCACCCAACGCCTCGATGTAGCAACATCTCGCCCTCTCGCTGAAGCAGACGAGGACCACCTTCTCGATCGAGCCGTTCGTCTCCAGAAAATCCCTGATCTCGCCAACGGCGATCCTTGAGGCCCTCTCCAGCGGAAACCCGTAGGCTCCGGTGCTGATGGACGGAAAGGCGATCGTCTTGATCCCGTTTTTCTCGGCGAGCAATAGTGAGCTCCGATAGGCTTTCGACAGAAGCTCGTCCTCGCCAGCCCCGCCGCCTCGCCAGATCGGCCCCACGGTGTGGATCACAAATTCGGCGGGAAGGTCGTATCCTCTCGTGATCCTCGCCTCGCCGGGAGGACAGCCGTCGAGGCTCCGGCACTCCTCCAGAAGGCCGGGGCCCGCCGCCTGGTGTATCGCGCCGTCGACGCCCCCGCCGCCGAGGAGGGAGGGGTTTGCGGCGTTGACGATGGCGTCGACCTCCAATTTTGTTATGTCGCCGAGGGCGACCTCGATCCTCTCGTTCATCCTCGTCATCTGATCCGAAAGTTGTGGTGATCGTATATCCCGATTTTGAGGCGTAGGGGGAACTAACTGATCTGGGAAGATCGAGGCCCGTCTACATTTCCGATCCCGATCTCCGGACGAGATACTCCTCTCTCGTGATGTCGAAGAGGATGTCGTCGAGGCAGAACTCTCCCATCCGCGAGCAAGCTCGGCGGGTCCCGATCCTCCTGAAGCCCGCCCCCTCAAGGGCTCGTATCGAGGAAAAGTTCTCCACGGTGGCCGAGGCGAAGATCGATCTCAGGCCCAGCCGCGAAAAGCCGTGATCCAGGAGCGCCCCCACGATCTTTCTCCCAAGGCCCCTCCCCCTGTACGCAGGGTCGCCGATGAGGTACGAGATCTCGCCGGTGCAGGGGGTCCTCTCGTAGAGGGATGCAAAACCGATTGCGACGTCCCCTTTGTAAATGACGAAGTCCTCGTCCTTCGAGCAGAGGATGCTCACTTCGAGCTGGTCTATGGTGAGGCTAGAGGAGGGCTCCATATAACGGGTCAGCTCCTCGTCCTCAAACCATCCGAAGAGGAGAGGGGCGTCCTCGGCCCTCACGCGCCTGAAGCGGATCTCGCCCGCCGAAAAGCCCTCTCCATCGCCACCCCTCCCCACCCTTCCCTCCTCGCCCTCAGCCTCGGCCCAGAGATGCCCTTTCCCAAACCGGTCCAGGGCAGACCTCGCTATCCTCTCGATAAGCATCGCGTAGTCCATGCCGGCGGCGGCCGCGGCCCGAGCAAAGCCGCTCCCCGTAGGGTTGATGCAGGGGTTTGGGTTCACCTCGATGACGAAGGGCTCGCCGTCCTCCTCCCTGATCCGGAAGTCGACCCGAGCGTAGTTCTCGACCCCCAGGGCGGAGCAGGCCCGCTTTGCGAGGGTTTCTATCCGCTCTTTAAGCTCGGGCTCCAGAGGGGCGGGGCAGATGGGGACGGTGTTCTGGAAAAAGAGGCTATCCTCCAACCACTTCGCCTCAAAGCCCAGGATCCTCGGCACGCCCTCCGGCAGGTTGAAGACGATCTCCGAGATCGGGAGAACCTCGGCACCTCTG
>DAOSXX010000013.1:0-53839 GCA_035380685.1 Methanothrix sp.
CGAGCACCATGCCCCACAAGAGAAACCCCATCAAGTCCGAGCAGGTCTGCGGCCTTGCCCGGGTCGTCCGGGCCCAGATCGAGCCGGCCTTCGCAAACATACCATTGTGGGACGAGAGGGACCTCACCAACTCCAGCTGCGAGAGAATACTATTTCCCGAGGCCTTCATCTTCACAGACCACCTCCTCGCCCTCACCGCTCGGATCCTGGAGGGGCTCTCGATAAACCTCAACCAGGTCGAGAAGAACCTCAACCTCCTCCAGGGTTTGAACATGGCTGAGTCGGTGATGGTGGAGCTGGCAAAGCGGGGCGTCGGTCGGCAGAAGGCTCACGAGATCATGAGAAGCTCCTCCATGAGGGCCGTCGAGGAGGGGACGACCCTCGCCGAGGTCCTGGCCGGGGAGGAGACGGTCTCCGGCGTTCTCTCCAGCGACGAGATCCAGCGGCTCCTCGACCCCCACCAGTACATAGGAACCGCCGTCGAGCAGGTGGACCGGCTCCTTTTGAAGCTGGAGCCTCTCCTGGACTGAAGGCACCGTCGTAGTCTAGGAGCTAAACGAGATCGGGATCGTGAGATGAGTCTGGAAGCCAGGCCCCGGGCCTTCCTGCTGAAGCCCGGCCATCTCGAGAGGGACGCGGAGGGGAATATTCTGGACGCCCGGTCCTCGGTGACCCTCATCCTCGCCCCGTCCAAAAAGATCATCGTCGATACCGGCCTTGAGGACGAGGCGGATCTTATAAAGAAACGGCTCGCGGAGCTCGGCCTCTCACCCGAGGAGGTCGACCTGGTCATCAATACCCACGACCATGCCGATCACTGTGGAAATAACCGCCTCTTCACCCGGGCGCAGGTCCTGTTGGGAAAGGGCGGGAGGAGGCTGAAGGAGGGGGAGGTCGTCGCCCCCGGCGTCTGGATCATGGAGACGCCGGGCCACACCCTGGACAGCATATCCGTCGTCTGCGAGTCATCTCGGAAGATCGTCGTGGCGGGAGACGCCCTCCCCCTGATGGGAAACTACCTGAAGTGGGTCCCGCCCCGCCTCCACGTGGACAGGGACCTGGCCATGGAGAGCATGGCGAGGATCGTCGAGATCGCAGATCTGGTGGTCCCGGGTCACGATTCTCCCTTTCTTGTGCGAGAGAGGACGCGGACGGCGGATCTGCACTGAGGTCTCTTCCGTCCCGGCGACCTTCACCTTTCAATTTTCCTGCTAAAAATGTGCCATTGATCTCTCTTATATGTAGCAGTATTCAATTCAAAATGCGAAAAAGGCAATCTATTAATAGTAAAAAATGTAGACGAAAGAGAAATGCCTCTGAAACTTACGTCAAAAGAGAAGCTGGTCCTTTACGGGCTTGCGCGGTATCCAGGGCTCAGCGATATCGATCTCGCCACGAAGATAGGGGTGGATCGATCGACGATATTCAAGAGCAAGAGAAAGTTCAGGGAATGGGAGATGGTCCAGCTCCTGAACGTCCCCTCCGGGATGGGTGTCGGGGCGGAGATGATGACCGCGGTCTTCGCCAGCTACGAGCCAAACGCTCCCGTGGAGACGAGGAAGAACAAGCCCGGGTTCAAAGAGTGGGTGGACCATCCTCACTGCGTATTCCACTCGGCCACCGACACCGACTCCGTCTCCATGGTATACTCCAAGAGCTTCACCGACTTCAAGAGGATCTTCGATCCCGTCATCGACGACTATAAAGATGCGGGTTATGTCGATGATATCCGATGTTATCATTTCCCATTCTCCTTGACCCGGGTCTCCTGGGACTCCGCACTCGCCGTCGACAACACCTTTGAGCTCGGCAGGACCGACCTTCTGGCAGAGCCGCCGATCGAGGAGGAAGTCTCTGAGGATTCCGTCAAGCTCACCGAGAAGGACAAGCTGGCCCTCCACGCCTTCGTCAAGTACCCTGCCCTCTCGGACCTTGAGCTCTCCCGAAGGACGGGGATCTCCCGGCCCACCATATCCGGGAAGAGGAACAAGTTCTTCGCGAGCGGGCTTTTGAGCCGACAGGCGAACGTCAACTGGAAGAAGATCGGTTGTGAGCTGATGATCTTTTACCACATCAACGTTCGGCCGAAGGCGACCCAGGAGGATATGATGAGGGTTTACTCCTCCTTCAGAAAGATCGGGGCTGCGGTCTACAGCTACATCCAGCCCGGCGAGATATTCGGCTCCTTCCTCTCCCAGTGCTACGTCGAGATGAAGGAGAGGATGGATCTGGAGGTCAAAACGCTCAGTGAGGCGGGGCTTATCACCGAGAGGCCGAGTTACTTTATCATGCCTCTCCGAGAATTGAAGGTGAGGAAGATCGATTACGCCCCCATGGTGAAATCGATGCTCGATATCGAGACCGAGGTATGACCGGCGATATCGTCGTCGCCGCCACGAGAACGGATCCCGCCAGCATCAATATCGCCGAGAGGTTGATGGAGCTTGCCTCCTGGGTGGACGAAGATGGGCTTTACCATCGGTTCGAAAACTACAGCCTCGTCATCTTCAGCGAGAAGCTGATCACCCTCCGGGGCGTTGAAGAGAGACTGAAGGGGATGGGCCTCTCCCCCGAGCTGATCGTCTTCGCCTCAAGACATCAGGCAAAGGACGGGACGCCCCGCCTCTGCGGCCACTTTTCGGGAAACTCTGGGGAGGCGGTGTTGGGCGGCACCTCCCGAGAGCTGGCCGTGGCGGCCCCTGGAGCTCTCAAGTCCTTCATATCGAACCTGGCCAGAGATCCTCCCGAGGGCTTTGAGATCACCGTCGAGGCGACCCATCACGGCCCCACCGATTTGACCGTGCCATCCTTCTTCGCGGAGATCGGGAGCACCGAGGCGGAGTGGTCGAACCCCGATGCCGGGACGGCCGTGGCGAAGTCGATATTGAAGATCGAAGATCTCAACCCACCTGCCTTTCTCGGCTTCGGCGGCGGGCATTATGTAAATCGCCAGAACCGGCTTCTCATCGAGACGAAGATCGCCTTCGGACACCTTTTCTCCAACTACCAGGCCGAAGACCTCGATTTTGAGATGATAGAGCAGGCGGCCCGCAAGTCCGGAGCCGCCGGGGCCTACCTCGACCGAAAGTCCCTCCGCTCGGCCGAGAAGAGGAAGATCTCTGAGGCCCTGGCCGAGATCGGGATCGAGATGATGAACGAGAGGGAGATCAGAGAGCGTTACCCTCTCGATCTCTGATCGCTTAACTCTCCAATCGCCGGAAAGCTTTACAGGAATCCGGGGGCAGAGGAGAATAACGACCATCTCCGGTAGCCCATGGACCTCTTCAGCCTTCCCACCGCCAGGTCCAAGGCCGCCTCCCTCGGAAGCTTTCCGTCGTCCTGGACAGCATCCAGGACCTCTTTTGTGTTTTTGCGGATCTTCTCCTCGATGGCATCGAAGGTCTCCTTTCGGGAGGCGCCCCGGTACTCGTTGGCCGCGCAAATCACGCCGCCGGCGTTGGCTATGAAGTCAGGGACCGAGAGGATCCCCCTCTCGGAAAGGACCTTCTCCGCCCCAGCGGTTATGGGGATGTTGGCGCCCTGGACCACAAGCTTCGTCTTCAGCCTGTTCACGTTCCCCTCATCTATCACGTCGGGCCGGGCCGCTGGGATCCAGATATCACACTCCACGTCGATGATCGCCTCCCGGTCCAGATTCGTTCCTCCCGGATAATCCACCACGCTCTTTCCCGCTCCCTTCAGATCGATCAGGGCACCGACGTCAAGCCCTTCGGGATCGGAGACGGCTCCGCAGGAATCGGCCGCACCGACCAGGACCGCTCCCCTCTCCGATAGGAAGCGGGCCGAATGCCTCCCGACGGCCCCAAACCCCTGGACCGCCACCCTCGCCCCCTCCAGATCGAAGTCGAGGTATTCGAGGGCCACCTCCGTCGAATGGAGGACGCCCCACCCCGTGGCCCCGATCTCGTCGAGGGGTATCCCCCCAACCTCGCAAGGCAAGCCCACAGATCTGCCTATCTCGTCTCTGACCCAGGCCATACACTCCTCGTCGGTCCCCATGTCCGGACCGAAGATGTATTCTTCGACGTTCCGGAGGGCAGAGGCCATCGCCCTGATCTTCATCTCCTTCTCCCTCTTCGGCATCTTCGGGTCACCGAATATCACTGACTTGCCGCCGCCGTGGGGAAGGTCCGCGGCCGCGTTCTTGAGGGTCATGGCCCGGGCGAGCCTTATGCATTCCTGGCAGCTGACGTCGGTCGCCATCCTGAGGCCGCCTATCGATGGCCCCCGGGCCACGTTGTCCACCACCAGAACGCCCCTGAGCCCTGCCGACGGTTCGTAGACGTGGATGATCTTCGTCGGTCCAAGTTCGTCTGCAAAATCGAAAAGGTCTCTCATCCTCTCTACCCCAGACGATTTATTTAGCGCCACCCCATGAAATAATCTCCCATAATCGACCACCGCTTTCGCATCAGAAGGAACTATCGATGGCGGATCTTCTCGAAGTGATCCCATTTCATGATCTCATAATTCTAAGGATGGTTTGAAGCAACTCAAGTTTGCTTGATCCCCGATCAATCTTTTCTAATAATAAGCAAATGTTATATACCCGAATATCTCTCTTGGGTGCGTCTGAACCATGGCATGCCATCTTATAGGCTGGATTGATGGTCAAAGGCTGCACAACAACTATGGAGGAAAATTGTTTATGATGGCCGCAGTGCTGGAGGCTCCCGGAAAGATGGCCCTCCGGGAGGTGGAGGATCCAATCTGTCCTGACGGGGGCATGATATTGAAGGTAGAGGCCTGCTCGATATGCAGCACCGACGTCAAGATGATGAGGCGGGGGCAGAGGGATCTGGTCTACCCCCGGATCCTTGGCCACGAGATCTCCGGCGTCGTCTTCGAGAGTGGCGGCTTCGGCCCCGAGGTGGGTGAGAGGGTCCAGGTCTTTCCGGGAATCTTCTGCGGAAGCTGCCCCGCCTGCAGGCGGGGGAGAGAAAACATGTGCGAGGGGGTCCGGATCCTCGGCTTCAACCTCGACGGCGGGTTTGCAGAATATCTCCTAGTGCCGAGGGGTTCGGTCAGAAAAGGTGGCGTCTTCCCCATACCCGACGGGGTGAGGTTCGAGGAGGCGGCTCTTGCAGAGCCCCTGGCCTGCTCCATCAACGCCCAGGAGCGGGTTGGGGTCTGTGAGGGCGACTCGGTCCTGATCTATGGGGCGGGGCCTGCGGGGATCCTTCATGCCATGCTGGCCCGTGAGAGGGGCGCCTCGATGGTGGCGATGGTCGAACCTCTCGAAAACCGGGTCGATCTGGCTCGATCCTCGAGGGCGGACTTGGTCATCTCCTCCGGAGGAGAGGACCTTTCGGAGCAGGCCGACGAGGCGACGGCTGGGAGGGGCTTTGACGTCATAATCCTGGCCAGCCGGGACGTCGCCGTCGACGACGACCTCCTCGCTCTCCTCGCCTCTCGGGGTCGGGTCTCCCTCTTCTCGGGCCGTCCTCCGAACCTGGCCGCGCCGAGGCTGGACCTGAACATCCTCCACTACCGGGAGAACCTCATCGTCGGCTCCTACGGCTGCACCCCCGCCCAGAACGGGTTGGCTCTGGATCTGATCTCCTCCGGGTCAATTGACGTCGGCCGGCTGATCACCGAGAGGGTCTCCCTCGGCGAGATATCGATGGGCTTTGAACACGCCGAGAGGCGCGAGGGGCTGAAGGCCGTGGTGACGGATTTTGGCAGGTGATATCTTTTGGAAGATGCGATGGCAGATTTTGGATCGAAGCTGAACCGGCTCATCGCCGGAGGGAGCCTCACGCGGGAGGAGGCGAGGGAGATGTTCTCCGCCGTGCTATCAAACGAGCAGACCGACGCTCATCAGGGGGCGTTTCTTGCGGCCATCACCGCCAAGGGTCCGACCCCCGACGAGATCGCTGGAGGCTGGGAGGCGATATACGAGCTTGATACCGTCAAAGTCTCTCCAGAGGTCTCTGGCGACCTCTTCGAGAACTGCGGCACGGGGATGGACGCCGTCGATACCTTCAACATCAGCACCGCCGCCTCCATCGTCGCCGCCGCTGGCGGCGTTCCCATGGCAAAGCACGGGGCGAGGGCGATAACCTCCCGGTGCGGGACCGTCGACATCCTGGAGGTGCTGGGAGTGGAAGTGGAGGCCGACCCCCTGATCGTCAAAAGAAGCATTGAAAGGGCGGGGATTGGGATTTTCAACGGCATGAGCCCGTGGGTCCATCCGGTGGGCCTCGGGAGGATCCTATCAAAGATAAGGTTCGGGACGATCCTGAACATCGCCGGTTCTCTCGCAAACCCGGCGATGCCTAGGTGTGGGGTGAGGGGAGTTTACTCGAAGGATCTGGTGGTTCCCATCGCTGAGGCGATGAAAAATATCGGCTATTCGAGAGCGATGGTCGTCTTCGGCCTCGCCTCCGACGGCCAGCGGGGGATGGACGAGGTGTCGCCCTCGGGAAAGACCTTCGTCGCCGAAATTTTCGAAGATGGAAGGATAGAGACCTTTGAGCTGTCTCCTCAGGACTTCGGCGCGGAGCCGGTGGACGAGAGGCTCCTCCTCCCCCGGAAGGATATATTCCAGGAGGCGGTGGAGTTTCTCTGGGTCCTCTCTGGGGCGGAGAAAGGGCCAAAAGAGACGACGATCTCTATCAACGCCGCCCCCATCCTCATGATGGCGGGAAAGGCGGGGAGCCTCTCGGAGGGATTTTCGATATCAAGGGAGATCATCAGGTCCGGCAAGGCTCTGGAGAAGCTCGGCGGGTGGGTCTCTGCTCAAAACTCCGATCCTCTGGCCGGGGCCGAGAGGCTCGAGCTTCTCGTCGAGAGGGCGGCAAGCGTAAGCTGAGATCGAAAAGATCGGCGGCGCAGCTGGAAAAGGGCGGGGCTGGCCAAAATCCCCTCAACCTCCCCTTCTCTTTTCCTTCGGTCCGATCTCCAAAACCTTCGAGACCTTTGCGAGGTACCGCTCCATGTAGGCGTCGCAGACCTCCCACTCGACGTCGACCTCGATCTCGGCCATGATCTCCTGGAGCTGGACCTTCACCTGGTCCCATGTGTACTTGTTTTCGGATCTGCAAAGCTCCGTCAGGAGGCGGAGGGTGGGAACGAAGATCTTCTTGAACTCAGCCCGGATGAAGGCCATGAAGGGCTCGGATAAGTCCCTGTAGACGTAGGATCGGAGTTCCGCCAGAAGCTCGTACTGAGCCCGACAGGGGTCGTCGTAAGGGTCTTCGGATTCCCGTTCCCAGTGCTCGCCCAGCTTCTCGTACCCCTTTTTGATCATCTCGTCGACCCTGGCCCTCGCCTCCCCGTCGCCGATCTCGGCTGCGAGCTTGTACCCGGTGAGCCGGAGGCGGAGGAGCTGAACCATCCCCTCCTCAAAGGTGAGGTTCAGATGAAACCTGGACAGGTATTCGGCCATGTGAGATAGCCTCGTCTCTGGATCGAAGGTGACGGCCATCCGATCACTTCCCCTCAGCCCCTGAAGCTGGGCTCGCCAGCCTTCCCGATACTCCTGCGCCCGTCGATCTATCGAATATTCGTGACCCGTTCATATTCGGACTTTTATATCTTCAGAGTTTAAGACCTTTGGCCCTTAATGAAAACAAGACAGCTTTGATGTGTCCACCTCGTTTAGGGCATAAATTTATCCGAAGATCGATCGTAAGCCCTGAAAGTCAGGAGGATTTCGGAGAGATGGCGCAGGTTTTTTTGGAGATCATGAGGCCCGGAAACTGTCTGATGGCGGCCGTCGCCGCCCTCATCGGCTTTCTGGTGGCAGACAGCGGCCCCGAGCCCCTCACCGCATTCCTGGTGGCCCTGGCGGTCTTCGCGGTGACGGGGGCGGGAAACGCCGTCAACGACTACTTCGACCGCGAGATCGACGCCGTCAACAGGCCGGGCCGGCCGATACCGAGCGGCAGAATCAGCCCTGACCGGGCCCTAGCCTGGTCGATCGTCCTGTTCGGGGCCGGGTGTCTTGCGGCCCTCTTCATAAACCCCCTCGCTCTGGCCATAGCCATCTTCAACTCGGTCCTCCTCTACCTCTACGCCCGAAACCTCAAGGTCACGCCCTTTGCGGGAAACCTGGCGGTGGGGTACCTGACCGGCTCCACCTTCCTCTTCGGAGGGGCCGCTGGAGATGACGTCGAGATCACAGCCTTCCTCTTCCTTCTCGCGTCTCTCGCCACCCTGGCAAGAGAGATCGAAAAGGACATCGAGGACGTGGCGGGCGATCGGGCCAGCGGCGCGAAGACCCTGCCCATCGTCATCGGCGAGCGATGGTCGTTCCTCCTCGCCGCCGCCTTCGTCCTCGCGGCCATCGTCCTAAGCTATCTTGCGCCCCTGGGCAGGGCTTACATCGTCGCGGTCACCGTCGCCGACCTCCTCTTCCTCGTGGCTCTGGCGAGCATCATCAGGGGCGAGGCACCGAGGGCTCAGAAGATGCTGAAGATGGGGATGGCGGCGGCCCTCGCAGCCTTCCTGGTGGCGGCGATCTCGGGGTTCGGGTATCTCTGATTTAGCGCCTTCTCCAGAACCGCCACCTACTCCTCGACCCCGAGCTGGTGCGACCCCGCCCGCCGCATCTCGGGCAGGTCTCTGTCCTCTCCAGGGGTTCTGTGCAGACCGCGCCCCGGACGACGATCGAGCCCTTTCCTTTGCAGACCTTGCAGATCTCCTCGTCGGAGATGTCGGCCACCACCCTGAAAACAAGTTCTCGCCGTCGGCTCAACTTATGCCGTCGTCCACCTCGACGTCCGGCGCCTGGCTAGAATGTACAGTATCGGCGCGAGGACGGCGTTTGCGACCATCGTCGGTATCCCCACCTTGAAGAGGGACGGAGTCGCAAACGCTCCCAGGGTCAGTCCTCCATCGAGGACGGCTCCGATGACGCCCGAGCTTCCCCTCGCCAGGTCCGGAAAGGTCAGGATGCCGTAGTAGCTCACGAGAACGAAGACCAGAAAGCTCGCCACCGTCGCCAGCAGGACCGCGACTGAGACCGAAGACGGTCGAAGCGCCCCACCCTCGCCCCTCATCCGATCGGCGAAAGGCTTGCAGGAGACAAGTCCCGCCCAGTGGGACGGTATGTTGGCCAGGGGGAAGGGCGAGGCCGTGGCGGTCATCAGAGCCACCCCGGTCACAAGGCCTGCGACGCTCGCCTCCAGGAAAGAGATCCGGAAGAGAAGCACTATCAGGCAGTAGACGGATATCGAGACCGCTGCCTGCAGCTCGCCTGTGATCGATTCCGTAAACCTCATGAGATAATGGACCATCCACGCGAGCAGAATGAGCCCGCCACAGAGAGCGATCTCTTTTGAGTTCATGTGAAGTCCGACCTTTCTTCTCAAAGTGCCCTCAAGCCCGCGACTCGTTCACCGATGGGCGAAGTAGGCGACGACCTCGTCATCCGAAACGGAGTCTATCCGGACAAAGCCGTACCTCTCGAACTGGACTACTTTGCCGAGGTCGTCCTTGATGCCCAATTCGCCGATGCCCGAGTCGACGCCGTCGGGGCGCATCACCCTCACGGGGATGCCGTTCGGAGGGGCCCAGTGGATGATCCGGAGCTTCATCTCCTTCGCCTGGTGAGGGTCGGTCCCGATGACCCGCGCCCGGAGGGGATTGAGGGCCGTGATTTCAATGTTGCAGAGGTCTTTAAGCCTCAGGCTTCCTCCGACCTTGAGATCCTTCAGGTCGTCAGACGAGACGAGGATCTTCGATCCAGCAGGGATCTCCCGAAATCCCAGGTTCAATGTCGGATGGAAGGGGGCTTTTGCGATCTCTGGCACCTCACCCTCGACCTCCATCGGTACCGGGTCCTTGACGAAGAAGCGCCTCTTCGCCTCCGGGTCGACGATCTTCCTGTTCTCTGCGTAGACCGAGTCCATGCTGATGCTGATGTCCGTCTCTCCGACCCCCAGGTCGATCATGAACTTTCGGAGTGCCTCGGCCCGGATGCCGCGACGCCTCAGGGCCCTGACCGTCGGCATCCGCGCGTCGTCCCAGCCAACGTACTCCCCGGCCTCCAGAGCCCGCCGTAGGGCGCTGGTGCTGAAGGAGCCGAACTGGTGGATCTTGATCCTCCCCCAGTGGATCGTCGTCGGGTACTCCCAGCCCATGTGCCCGTAGAGGTACCTCTGCCTCCTCTCGCTGTCCATCAGGTCCTTTCCGCGGATGATGTGGGTGACGCCGAGGAGGTGGTCCTCGACCCCGGACTCGAAGTCGAGGAGAGGCCAGACCCTGTACTTCTCGCCGACTCGCGGGTGGTCGGCGGTCACGATCCGAAAGGCCGCCCAGTCCCTGAGGGCAGGGTCCTTGTGGGCGATCTCGGTCTTGACCCTGAGGACCGCGTCTCCCGGCCCTAGGCCGCCGTTCATCATCTCCATCCAGAGGGCCATGTTCTCCTCGGGGCTCTGGTCCCGGTGGGGGCAGGGTTTGGCAGCGTCCTTCAGAGCCTTGAAAGACGCCTGATCGCACCGGCAGACATAAGCTCCGCCCCTCCTGATCAGCTCTCTAGCGATCTCGTAATATTTGGGGAGGCGGTCGCTGGCGATCACCACCTCGTCAGGGACAGCCCCCAGCCATTCCGAGTCCTCCAGGTACCAGCCATAGGCCTCCAGCATCGGCCTCTTGTTGACGGGGTCGGTGTCGTCGAAGCGGAGGAAGAACTTCCCGCCGTACCTCTTGACGTACTCGGAGTTGATGATGATCCCCCGGGCGGACCCGATGGTGGGCGGTCCGTTGGGGTTTGGGGCGAACCTCATGACGACGCCCCCCTCGGCCCCCTCAAGGGCCGGAAGCCCCTTGTCCGGTTCCTTCTTTTCGCCAAGCTCCGCCAAAAGCTCCGGCGCGATCTCCGCGAGCCTCTTCACCCACTCCTCGGGGCTGGTCCTCGCCACCTCCGAGAGGACCGAGGCGACGAGGGGCGATACCTCCTTCGCCCTCGCCCGAAGCTCCGGGTGCTCGCCCATCAGCTTTCCCATCACCGCGCCGACCTGGGGCGCGGCCCTGTACTTCACCGCGTTCTGAAGGGCGTACTTCTCTATGATCTCCCTGATATCGTCGGCCATGCAAGCTCCATCTCCTGACAGAAGAGATCTTAAAGCTTCTCCAGCCCGTCCTGGATGATCTGAGCATGGTCGAAGGCGAGGAGCGGAAGCTTCTCCGGGTCGAAGACCTCTGCGGACCCGGCGTCCGACCCGGCGGCGAGCTCCCCCCTCCCCTCGGCGAGGTAAGAGACCGAGACGACGTGCCCCCGCGGGTCTCGATCGGGCTTCGAGTAGACCCCCACCAGCTTAAGGAGGGTGATATCAAGGCCCGTCTCCTCCTTCGCCTCCCTTTTGGCCGCATCCTCGACGGTCTCTCCGACCTCCACAAACCCCCCGGGAAGGGCGTAAAACCCCTGGTAGGGCGAGTTCGTTCTTCTTATCAGCACGATCCCCCCATCGAAGAGGATGAGGGCGTCAGCAGCCAGCATCGGAGTCTTCATGCAAGCCACAACGTTTATATAGACTTAAAGGCAGTGGCCTACCGAAAGGCTTATATTCGACAAATGACGTTGGTCGGATTGGCAAAAGTCGATGGACTTAGTCTCCCTCCTTTACCCTACATCCAATATCGACTTTTGCGCTCTTCTTTTCATTCTATTGTCTGACCAATGCGTTTTCAATACGTTCGTTCCGCACCTCAGATATACTTTGGAGGCCCAGATCTCGCCATGGCCTTCTGCGTAATTAAGATTGGCGGAAGTCTCATTGGGGTATCAAGAGATATCGTGAAGGGCCTTGTGGACTTATCGAGGAAAGGGGACGCTTTTCTCGTGGTTCCCGGCGGCGGCCCCATGGCCGACCTGGTGAGAGACCTCCACCGGAGATACCATCTGTCGGAGGAGACGGCCCACTGGATGGCGGTCTTGGCGATGGAGGAGTACGCCCATTTTCTGGCGGACGGCACTGGCGCCTCCCTGACCGACGATATCTCAAGGCCCAACTCTGGGGTACAAATCCTCCTACCCTACCAACCCCTGAGAGAGGACGACGGGGGGCTTGAGCACACATGGGACTACACCTCCGACTCCGTGGCGGTCCTCGTGGCCGCGAGGCTCTCGGCCGATCTCGTCAAAGCGACGGACGTCGAGGGCGTGATCCTGGAGGGCGGGGTAGCGGGCGAGATCCCGGCAGAGTCCCTCATAGGAAAGAAGACCTGCATCGACCAGGGCGCCCTTCGGATCCTGAGGAGGTCGGGGAAGAGCTGCCTCGTCCTCGACGGAAGGGACCCGAGCCGCTTCATCGCGAACCTGAGGGCGCGGGAAGGCGGAACCCTTATAAGAGGGTGATGTGTTGGTCGGAGCGGTCCTGACGTAAGGGAAAGTTTATACCCTGGGATCGATCAAAGCACGTAGAGAGAGTAACATGACGGAAAAATCAGAAAGATGCATGTCATGCGGAGTAACGCTGATCGGGCCGGGTGGCGCCAGGTTCCCCTGCCCCAACTGTGGGGAGATTGTTATAAGGTGCAACAAGTGCAGAAAGCAGAGCAACCCCTATACGTGCCCCAGCTGCGGGTTCTTGGGACCCTGAGGTGATCGCATGGGAGAAGTTGCCGCTAAGCTGAAGATAATGCCCGAGGGCGCCGACGTTGACATGGAGAAGATGAAGGAGGACATTAAGTCCGTCCTTCCGGAAGGAGCGAGGCTTCACGGTTTCGCAGAAGAGCCGATAGCCTTCGGCCTGAAGGCGCTTATGGTGGCCGTGATCCTGGCGGAGGGCGTCACCGGGACTGAGGGGCTGGAGGCCGCCGTCGCAGGGGTGGCGGGAGTCCAGTCGGTAGAGGTTGAAGAGGTAGGACTCCTCTGAAGGCCTCTTCTCACCGTTTAACTGCGGGCTCGTAGATCAGGGGTAGATCGCTACCTTCGCAAGGTAGAGGCCGCGGGTTCGAATCCCGCCGAGTCCATTAAAGCCGATTTTCAAGTTTTCAAGGCTAATTCCTTGGTTCTGAGAGGTCCTTTTCTTGATCTCTCTTTTACCCCTCTTATCTCCTCGGCCGTCACGCCGATGCAGTGCCGGGCGTACCCGTCCTCTGGGCTGAGGGCTGCCGCCCGCTCGAAAGAGGCGAGGGCGTCTTTCCATCTCTCCAGCCTCCAGAAGAGAAAGCCCCGGTGCATCCAGATCTGGTGGTCGGAGGGAGCGATCTCGATCGCCCGGTCGAGGGAGGCGATCGCCTCCATGTACCTTCCCATCATCCCGAGGACGAGGGCAGACCTCTTCTCCGCCGAGTTTCCGGGATCGATCCTGGCGGCCTTACGATAGAGCCTCAGGGCGGGATCGAGCCTGCCCTCTTTCAGATGGTTATCACCTTCAGAGATCAGCTCCTGGAGGTCGGGCGAAGACCTCTTCCGAAGGACGGACGAAGAAGAGGCGTTAAGGGACGAAAAAAAGCGGAGAAGGCCGGAGCCGGTGACGATCATATCTAAAATCAGGGCTTCAGTCTCTTGATCTCCAGATACCTCACCTCGCCGTCGTCCGCGTAAGCGAAGAGCATCTGTTTTCTGACGCTGTGGGCGAGCCTGACGGCCCGGGAGACGACGGGGAGGTGGAATACGTAGTCTTCGGGGACGGAGTGGACCAGGTACTCGGAGTGGGGCACCTTATTTGACCCCTCCACCTTCTTGTAGACCCGGAAGTGGCTTCCGAACTTGAACCCCGTCTTGACCACCAAGTTTCGGTCCCGGAGGTCCCTGTAGACCCGGCGCTTCATATCGAAGTCCTCCTCGATGAGCCTCGCCCGCCGTTCGAACTCCTCAACTGTCAATGGGTTGCCGGACCGGTCCACGACGTCGATCACACCCTTATCGAGGAGGTAGGCCGACTCCACCAGGGAGAGCTGGAGCCTCCCGCCCCCGGGCTTTCCATAGAACCCCTCCTCATGAAGAAGCTCCGATGCTTCCGTGTCCCAGAGCATCACCCTGTCCTCCAAGAGGGTGGCGGTGCCGCCATGAGCCTCGATCTTCATATCGCCCGAAAGGCCCCTCTCCCTCGCCTCGTAGAAGGTTATGTCGCTCTCCTCATCGACGACCGCCAGCATCAGCCTCTTTCTCATCTGCCTTGCGACCTTCGTCGGCTCCACCAGCTCTTTGAGGGATAGAGGGTGCCTCTCGGAGATCACCTGGACGTAGAACTCGGCCGGGGTCTTGCCGGGCCTTCCGCCCCGGGGGTAGACCCGAAAGTCGGTGACACCCGGCTGGACGTAGTATCCCCTCTCCCGGAGGTCCTTGTAGACGACGTATTTGAACTCGAAGCCCGTCTCCCTCGCCGTCGCCGTCTCGAAGAGGGATCGGAAGTCGAGCTCATTCCCATCGAGGCGGACAGCTATCCTACCCCGGTCCAGGAGGTAAGCCGCCTCGACGAGGGTGAGCTCCAGGCCCCCTGCGACGGGCCTTCCGAAGCTCCCCTGCTCGTAAAGCTCCTCGGTCGCCTCCTTTCCGAGGAGGACCTTCTCACCGGATAGGTCGCCCACCATCGGCTCTTCGGACATAGAAATTGGGGAGCTCAGGTGGAGAGGCTGTCCGGCCAGACGCCGTGGACGCAAGTGAGGGCTCCGTCTACGGTGCTGTGGACCTTCTCAGCCGAGTAGCCCGCGCTGAGGAGATAGGACTCGACGTGGTTGGGGACGGCGATGGACATCTGCTCGACCATCATCGCCACTTGGAGGATGGTGTAGTCGCCGAGCTTGACGGGGATTATCGAGTCGGATACGAGAAGCTCGAAGATCTCGGGGCTGATCGGCCGCTCGAAGCCGGATAGGAAGGCCTCCATGATCTCGCTCGTCCACTCGTGCTTTCGTCCGCCCTCGTCCTGGTAGGGCACCACGACGACCTCCCTCGTCTTCGCCAGGCTCTCGACCAGGTCCTCGGGGGTCACGTCCCCATCGAAGACTAGGTCTAGGAAGCTGGTGTGGGGCACCGTCGTCGGGATCTTGCTCGCCCTGATGCTGTAGGTCACCTCCTCGAAGACGGTCCCGGCATCGGTTCCCTGGTGGCCCACGCCCTTACCGATGGAGACGGCAGAGGGTGAGGCTCTCACGACGGTGTGGGGGTCGCCGTGCCTTCTGTCGATGTTGCCGAGGATCATCTTGAGGCCGAGGGGCCTAGCCGCCAAAGACGTCCTGCATATCCCGGTGGTGTTGCAGCTGGTGCACTGGACGAGCTTCGGCTTCGCCTTGAGGAATGCCTCGTAGTTCTCAAGGCCGAAGAAGAACTCCCGCTCGAAGTCGGCCTTCAGGGAGTCGGATATCTCGAAGCCCTTCTCCTTCAGGGCCGCCATAATCTTGTTTCTGTGGGCTCCGCCCATCAGGGAGACGGTGCAGTCGGCGGCGAGCCCTGCCTCGACGTATGGCGCCTCCTGATCTCCCGGAGTTCCTACCATGACGAAGTCGGAGTCCTCGAAGAAGTCGTTGCTTCCGCCCTGGATCGAGAAGCCAGCGCCCTCCCACTTGGCCTTGTCTGCATCGTCCGAGACGTAAGCTTTGACGTCGCAGATCCTGACGAGCTTGCTCAGGATGCTCTTCGCCCTGCCGTGGGGCTGGCGCAAGAGGACGTTCAGGTCGCCCCCGATCCCCGCGGCCTTCTTGACAGCGTCCAGGGCGAGAACTGTTCTCTTATTTTCCGTTCCGTCAAATCCAACGAAGCCAGCATTAGATTTCAGTATGATTCCTCCTTGCGAGATGAAAGAAGTGTGCCGTTATTAACCTTTCCTGTTAAAATCACTTATCCGAGTTTTCGAAGGTCTCCAGGATCCAGCTCGTCACCAATCCCGCGTTCTCTTCCGGGCCGAGCCTCTCGGCGTCCACCACCACACCCGGATCGGTCGGCTCCTCGTAGGCGACGTTGACCCCCGGGACGTTCGCCTCCTCCTCGCCGGCCTTCGCGTAGATCCCCTTGGGGGAGTAGACCGCCTTTCGGCCCCGCTCGCGCTCGATGCAGGCCGCAAGGGACGCCTTGACGTAAACCTCCGCGAAGTTGGGTATGAGTTTTCTTGCAAGATCCCGATACCTCCGCCGGTTGGCGGTGGCGTCCACGATGACGTTCGTTCCCGCCTCGGAGAGAAGCTTCGCCATGTAGGCGAGGCTCGCGTAGACCACCTCCCTCTCCTGGTCGGTGTAGGTCGGCTCGGGGGTTATGACCCGGCGGATCTCGTCAAGCTCCAGAACCTTGACTTTGATCCCTCGCTCTTCGAGCCTCGCCTTCACTCCTTTGGCGATGGTGGTCTTTCCGCAACCGGGAAGCCCCGTGAACCAGACAACCCAAGACATGAGAGGAGAAACGCCCTCTGCCGAATAAATATCATTCCCCTCGGCGAGTTTCAACTAGTTTATCAGGACGATCCCATTTCAGGGATGATGTCGGAGGTTTCAGACTTTAATATCGGCTTTCGCCCCCCAGGGTACTTCGAAGAAAATATTCAATCGAACAAAAGATTAATATAAGTGTTCTTGATATATAGAGATGCAACGGGGCATATCATCCTCTGCATAGGGATAATGTGAGGTATAAAATATGACCAATAAAAGAAACTTCGCGTTGAGAGACGCTGAGGGGAACGAAATAGGCGTTTTCACGGGAAAACAGCCGAGACAGGCGGCTTTGAAGGCCGCAAACCGGGGATACACCGACATCAGGTTGAGGGAGAGGGGGACAAAGAAGGTTCACATCTTCGAAGGGGAGCGGAAACTGGTGATTAAGCCGTCCAACGCCCCCGACTGGATGCCAAAGGAGATCTGGAAGCCGAACGTCAAGAAGATAGGGATAGAGAAGCTGGACCAGATCTGAATATCTCGTTTCCGGACCTTTTTTTCGGTGGAGCATCGGCAGGCTGCTGGACCGCCTGCCGCGTCTTCTCCCCCAGGTTACATTCTTCCTTGCAGGATCACGCGTCCACGCTGAGGAGGATCCTGATCTCTTCGCCCTGGTAGTCGACGGTTGTCCAGAAGACCTCCCTCGCCCTCCCGGATATTTCGTAGCTGCCCTTGCCCGACCTCTCAGTCTTCACCCTTTCAGCCACCGCCAAAAGGTCCGAAAACGGCTGGAAGAGGGGGTCGGTGAAGGTGTTTCTGCCGATCTGCTCGGCGTCGGAGTCGTAGATGATCGTCCCGTCGGGCATCATGGCCCAGATCTCAGCGCGTCCGCCGGGCTGGTAGGGCGCGAGAGCTGTGCCGAAGAGCTCCGTCGAGTTGACGAGGGCCGTCACCGCCCCGATCAACCTTCCCTCACCATCGAAGATCGGAGAGGCGAAGTCCATGGCGTAAAACCCCTCGACGCTCATTATGTAGGCGAGGCCCACAGGCCGCCCGGTGGAGAGGAGCCGCTCGATATGCTCCTGATCCTTTATGCTGGTGCCCCTGACCTCCTGGTACTCCTCCGGAACGACTTCCACGATGGTTCCGTTGAGGTCGACGGTTATGCAGTCCACCACCCAAGGCCCTATCCCGACTAGGTCGTCGAGAACCGTCCGCGCCTCTTGGCCCTCGATCCCCGTCCCGGAGAGGGCGAGGCTCGCATCGAGGAGGGACCGGTCGATCTCTGCAAGGTTTGCGCTGACGGAGTCGGTCGCCTGGACGAAGCTCCACATCAGATCCCAGTCAGTATTGGGCTCACTCGACATCGCGTCCTCTGCAAAGGCGGCGGGGACGAGGAATGTGGTCAGGGCCACGGTTGCCACCATCAAGGCGAAGAGTTTTGGCATATTTCTCGATCGTATCATAGTTTTTAGCGTCTTTCTCGATAGCCTCATAGCACCACCAACGTCTCTGATGAAACAGTGGATGTTTCTCTTTCTGAGAATTTATTCCTTGCCGCCGACCGCAGCTGCAATCTGAGGCCGACGATATATATAGGGCAAAAACTGGCAAGACGGGATCAAAAAAGCGGAGAAACAACTAACACAGAACAAACTGGAACACCTGGAATCGACGAAAAAAATAAAAATAGAAGAAAAAAAGATGTTCAGCCGAAGAGGGCGCCGAGACCCTCGATCCCGCTCTCTTCAGCTTCTTCCTTCTCTTCCTCGGCCTCCTCTGCGGCGGGAGCTGCTGCTGCCGCTGCGGGAGCTGCCGCTGCCGGAGCGGCTGCGACGGCCACGCTGGGCGCCTTAGAGAGAACGTCCTCGATGTCCACGCCCTCGAGGGCGGAGACGAGCGCCTTAATCCTGACCTCGTCGGGGGCGACGCCTGCGGCGCTGAGTATGGTCTTTATGCCCTCCTCGGACACATCTTTACCTGAGCTGTGAAGCAGTAATGCTGCGTATACGTATTCCATCTTAATCCACCTCTTGATCTCGATCAGCCAAACAGGGCGGAGAGTCCGCCAAGTCCAGCCTCTTCATCCTCTTCTTTCTCGGCCTCTTCGGCCTTCTCTTCAGTCTTCTCCGCCGGGACGGAAGCTGCCGGCGCCTCCGCCGGGCCACCTTCGACCAGGTTGGTCAGCAGTGACGCATCCGCAGCCGCCCTTGCGAGCAGCGCCTCCATCATGCTGGGGACGGGGATCGCGCACTCCAGGACCAGGTTTCTGGCCTTCGAGGCCACCCTCTGTAGAAGGGGTCTGATGGTGGTCGGCGTGGCGTAGCCTATCTCCAGTGCGAGGCCCAGCGCCTGCCCGGATGCGGTGCTCATCTGAGACAGAATGGCTTCTGTGTCGATGGTGAGATCCTCGGGCCTGAAGACGAGACCGCCCTCGTAAACGGCCAAAAGCTCAAGCCCCACCTTCCTTGGGAAGATCTCCATTGTCGCCAGCACTTCAGCCAGCTGGGCTGATACCGTCTCGCCCTCCTCGGCCACCACCTTCGTCTCGTTGATGATCACTTTGCCGCTCTTTATGGCGGCAGGAATTCCGGCGCTCTGGAGCTTGCCCACCATGGGGCCCGGAGAGAACGATGTCTCACCCTTCTCGATGACTATATCGGCAGGGGCCTTCCCGCCAGCCTTGATCGGCATCGGCTGCTTTTTCTCCTCAAGCATCTTGTAGAGCTTGAAGGGGTTTACGTCGGTGAATATGAAAGCTGTCTGGGCTTCGATCGAGTCTGCCAGAGGCGAGACGTCATCGGAGCACTTCTCTATCGCCCGGCGGGCGATGTTGTTTCTGACCATCTTGATGGAGGCCACATCCCTCAGCACCGCTCTCAGGTCCTGGAGCTGCTTTGCGGGGATGTCTGTCAAGCCCACCAGCCCGACGACGGGTGACTCGCCTATCCTCTCGACCAGATCCTCTACCTCTCTGATCTTCCATTCTGGGACGTGCTCTGTACGGCGTACCTGGACGGACATCTCAAATCACCTTTACCGCAGGGCCCATGGTGGTCTTCACGTAGACGGACTTCAGGTTCTGTTTGCCGTCCTTGAGGGTCTGCTCCAGCTTGGTCGTGACGGCCTCTACGTTCTCTGCGATCTGCTGGACGTCCATATCTTTGGAGCCGACGGCCATGTGGAAGGTGAGCCGGTCCCGAGACCTCAACCTCACCAGATTTCTCTGCCTGTTGATTATGGGCGTGATGTCCACGTTCGGAGGCAGAGGCATGGGCATCTTACCCCTCTTTCCCAGGATGGGGCCCAGCTTCTTACCGATCGTCGGCATGAGGCTCGTCTCGGCGATGAAGTAGGTGTACTCGTCGGCGATCTTCCTTGCTCGCTTCTTGTCATCGCCCAGCTCATTGAGTTCGTCTGGAGATATCACCAGATCTGCCTCTGCACGCTGAGCAAGAAGGGCAGTCTCACCGCTCGCGAATACCGCGATCTTTGCAGACCTGCCTCGGCCGTGGGGCAGAATTATCTCCTCATCCACCCTGTTGGTCGGAAGGCTCATGTCGATATTGTGCAAGTTAATCGCCAGATCGACGCTCTCGTTGAACCTCCTCTCAGGGGCCTCCGAGATCGCCTTCCTGACGGCGTCTTCTATCGTCTTGTTCATCTCAATCCTCCGTAGTCCAACGACTTGCGGTCTACTACGGCGTCTCAAAAAGAGAGTCCAAATTCCGTCTGTAATCCTCTATAATAAGTTTTCGTCTATGCGAGGAGTTCATCGAACCTTCCCTCATCGACCGCCGCCTGGGCCTCCTTTCGGGGCATCCCTTCCACGGTGATCCCCATGGTACCGCAGGTCCCTATGACCTCTTTGGCAGCGCTCTTAAGGGAGACGGAAAGTAAGTTCTTTCTTTTGATTCCCGCAACCTTGACCACTTGATCCATGGTCAAATTCCCAACGATCTCGAGGGCGTTGCCGGATCCCTTCTCCAGCCCCACCTCTTTGAGGACCAGCGCCGAGGTTGGGGGAGTTCCCACATCCACCTGGTACTCAGTCCTGCTCTTCACCGTGACCTTGACCGGAACCTGCATCCCGTTCAAGTCTGCGGTCGCCTCGTTGATCTTCTTTACCACATCTGCAACGTTAACGCCTAGAGGTCCTAGTGCAGGGCCCAGCGGCGGTCCTGCGCTGGCCTTTCCACCGGGTACCAACACTTCAACAACATTGGCCAAGAAATTCACCTCTGAATCTCATCTTTGCTGAGCACGCGGACGTGGTCACCCCTCACAGTAATGGGGATGGGCACCATCGCCTCGAAGAGCTCTACCGTTATCTCCTCCTTGGCGACGTCTACCCTCTTGACCCTGGCCATCTCGCCCTTGAAAGGTCCCGAGATCAGCTCCACTATGGCACCTTCGTTGATGCCCACCACCGCGGGCTTCGGCGTCAGAAAATGCTCGACCTCGCCAAAGCTGGACGCTCCCTTAATCACCGAACGGGCGTGAGGTACCCCCTGGATCGCCTCTTCGACGATCTCCGGAGCCTTCGCCTCCACGAGGACGTAGCCCTTCAGGACGTCGGGGACCAGAAGCGCTGTTATGTCGTACTTCTCCTTCCGCGCCAGCTGGGCGATGAGGTTCGCCACTGACCGTTCCTGGTTTGCGGTGGTCTTCACTACGTATATGCTGGTCTCGGCCATTCTGACGGAAGACAGTCGAACCGGGTATAAATAGGTTTGCAGCAACCCCAGCTTCAGCCGACTCCTCGTTATCGAATCCGGGGCGATGGTCCCCAGGACGCCGGTCGTCCCCCGATACCAAGGACGCCTCAAGAGCGGCCGTAGTAACGACCTTGTACCGTGATCTTCCGGGCCTTTTTGAGATGACGGTCGGAAGCATCCTACCCCGAAACGTTCATATAGAAGTTTAAACACCTCGAAAACCACTCAGATCAACGGAGGAAGAAAAAAGATGGCAGGATTGGGGGGAACCCCTGTACTCATACTCAGAGAGGGCAGTCAGAGGACTGCCGGCCGCGAAGCGCAGAAGTCGAACATCATGGCCGCCAAGGCCGTGGCAACCGCCGTCAGGACTACTCTAGGCCCCAAGGGCATGGACAAGATGCTCGTCGACACCCTCGGCGACGTAGTCATAACAAACGACGGCGTCACCATCCTGAAGGAGATGGACATCGAGCACCCGGCAGCCAAGATGATGGTCGAGATCGCCAAGACCCAGGACGACGAGGTCGGCGACGGGACCACCACCGCCGTGGTTCTGGCCGGCGAGCTTCTGAAGAAGGCCGAAGAGCTGCTCGACCAGGAGATCCACCCCACCGTCATCGCCGCAGGATACAGGGCTGCGGCAGAGAAGGCCATGGGGATCATGAAGGATATGGCGATCAAGGTCTCTCCCGACGACGATGAGCTTTTGAAGAAGATCGCCATCACCGCCATGACCGGTAAGGGCTCCGGCGTCGCCAGAAGCGAGCTGGCGGATCTGACGGTGAAGGCCGTCAAGGCGATCGTCGACGATGACGGGACCGTGGACGTCGACAACATCACCGTAGAGAAGAAGGTCGGCGGCGGCATCACCGACTCCCAGCTCGTCTACGGCATGGTGATCGACAAAGAAAGGCTCCACCCCAACATGCCCAAGAAGGTCAAGGACGCCAAGATCGCCCTCCTGAACACGGCCATCGAGATCGAGAAGACCGAGGTCGACGCCAAGATCGAGATCACCTCTCCCGACCAGCTCCAGGCCTTCCTGGACCAGGAAGAGACGATGCTGAAGGACATGGTCAACAAGATCGTCAGCACCGGCGCCAACGTAGTATTCTGCCAGAAGGGGATCGACGACCTGGCCCAGCACTTCCTCGCCAAGGCAGGCGTCTACACCATCAGAAGGATCAAGAAGAGCGACATGGAGAAGCTGGCAAGAGCCACCGGCGGAAGGATCGTGACCAGCATCCACGACCTCGCCGAGAGCGAGCTTGGAAGGGCCGGCCTCGTCGAGGAGAAGAAGATCGCCGGCGACGACATGACCTTCGTCGTTGAGTGCGAGAACCCGAAGTCGGTATCCATCATCCTCAGGGGCGGGACCGAGCACGTCGTCGACGAGCTGGACAGAGCCATGGAGGACGCCCTCAGGGTCGTCGGCGTAGCCCTGGAAGACTCCCTTCTGATGCCCGGCGGCGGCGCTCCCGAGATCGAGCTGGCCCTGAGGCTGAGAGAGTACGCGGCCACCGTCGGCGGAAGAGAGCAGCTGGCCATCGAGGCCTTCGCCGAGGCCCTCGAGATCATACCCAAGACCCTGGCCGAGAACGCAGGCTTCGACCAGATCGACACCCTGGTGGCCCTTCGGAGCAGCCACGAGAAGGGCGTCAAGACCGCAGGCCTCGACATGGAGGTCGGCGAACCCGTAGACATGCAGGAGAAGGGAGTCGTAGAGCCGATGAGGGTCAAGACCCAGGCCATCAACTCCGCAGCCGAGTCCGCAGTCATGATCCTCAGGATCGATGACGTCATCGCCTCCAAGTCCGGCGGCGAGGGCGGCATGCCCGGTGGCATGCCCGGCGGAATGGGCGACATGGGAGAGGACTTCTGAGCCCATCTCCCAAACCGTCTCTTTTTCCTCTTTTTATAGAAAATATAAAATATAGAAAATTCTGATCTCAAAGCCCCTTTTAGGCTCTGGTCTCAGAGGCCGTCTCGATGGCTGGACGGTAGAACTTCTCGGTGTACTCCTTCACCATCCTCCGGGAGGTGAAGTTCGGTCCCGTGACCATAATCGCCTCTTTCATCACCTTCACCCAGCCCCGGGGCACGCCCTTGTCGTCCACCCTGTAGTAGAGGGGGATGACCTCCTTTTCCAGGATCTCGTAGAGGGCGTTGGCGTCCCGATCGTCCCTCAGATCGTCGCTTGCGACCTCCGACCCCTCGAAACCCCAGCCGTTTTTGCCGTTGTACCCCTCGACCCACCAGCCGTCAAAGACGCTGAGCTGGGGGACGCCGTTGAGGGACGCCTTCATGCCGCTGGTCCCCGAGGCCTCCATGGGAGGCCGGGGGTTGTTCACCCAGACGTCGACCCCGTGGACCAGGTACTGGGCCAGGTACTGGTCGTAGTCCTCGACGAAGGCGATCCTACCCTCGAAGCGCTTGTCGGCGGCGGCGTTGAAGACCTGCTGGAGGAGGAGCTTGGACTGCTGGTCGTCGGGATGGGCCTTACCGGCGAAGACTATCTGGACGGGCCGCTGGGGGTCGGTGAGGATGTTTCGGAGCCTTTCTGCGTCCCGGAGGAGGAGGGTCGCCCTCTTGTAGGAGGCGAACCTCCGGGCGAAGCCGAGGGTCAGGGCCTGAGGGTCCAGAAGGGTCCCGAAGGCCATTATCGTCCGGGAGTCGGACTCGGGGTCTCTCCACTTCAGCCTTGCCCGATCCTTTATCTTGTTTATGAGAGCCCTCTTCATCCTGCCGTGCTGCTTCCAGATCACCTCGTCGGGGATCTCGTCTATAAGCTCCCAGATGAAGGGGTTGTCGTGTTTTTCGAGCCAATCGCGGCCCAAATACTGGTTGAAGGTGATGTTGCCGAGCCTCCGGTCGATCCAGGTGGGGACGTGGATCCCGTTGGTGACGTAATCTATCGGGATCTCCTCTTCGGTTAGATCGGGCCAGAGGTGGCGCCACATCTGTACCGTCACCTCTTGATGCCTCTTGCTGACGCAGTTTCGATGCTCGCACATTCGCAGGGCGAAGGCGGTCATGTTGAAGCCGCTGGCGGGGTCTCGAGGATCGGTCCCGAGCCTGAAGAAGTCGTCGCGGCTCATCCCAAGGTTCCTGAGGTACGATCCGAAGTACTTCTCCATCAGCGAGAAGGAGAACTTGTCGTGGCCTGCGGGTACCGGGGTGTGGGTGGTGAAGACCGTAGTCTTTCTGACCTCCTCTTCAGCCTCTTCGAGGCTCATCCCCCTCTCGATCCGCTCTCGCATCCTCTCGAGGATGGCGAAGGCTGGATGCCCCTCGTTGAGGTGGACGACGGAGGGCTCGATCCCCAGGGCCTTCAATACCCTGACCCCGCCGATCCCCAGGACGATCTCCTGCCTCAGCCTCTGTTCGGAGTCGCCGGTGTAGAGCCGGTCCGATATGCTCCGGTTCCAGGGTTCGTTGGCGTCGACGGCGGTGTCCATCAGGTAGAGGTTGGTTCTGCCCACCTGGACCTTCCAGACCTCGACGTATATCTCCCCGTCGAGGAGCGGTATCTCTACCAGGAGGGGGTCGCCGTCCTCGTCCCGGAGCCTCCGGACCGGGGCGTTCTCCCTGTCCAGCCTCTCGCAGGCCCCGGCCTGCCAGCCGTCGGGGGTGACCCGCTGGAGGAGGTACCCCTCGGGGTACATGAAGCCGACACCCACGGAAGGAACCCCGAGATCGCTGCACTCCTTCAGGTAATCTCCGGCGAGAAAACCGAGCCCTCCGGCGTAGACGGGAAGAGCGTGGTGGAGGCCGTACTCGGCGGAGAAGTAGGCGATGGTCTTTTCTCGGGGGTCTGCGACGCTGGTGCAAAACCAGCCGCTGGTGGGGTCCATATCCCCATCAAACCTCGCCATCACCGCGTCGTAGTACCGGAGGAAACGAGGGTCCAGGGAGGCAAGCTTCATGACTCCATCGTCGAGCTCGTGCATCATCTTGACGGGGTTGTGGCCGTTTCGGCTCCAGGCCGCCCTGCCGCCCAGCATTATGAAGAGTTCTCTCCCCTCGGGGTGCCAGCTCCACCAGAGGTTGTAGGCGAGATCGCCGAGCTTTGCGATCCTCGGAGGCAAGTTCGGATATTTGTCTCTAGGTTTGTAGTGCATGATCTCTCCTTCCCATCACCGCTCTCGACGCTACCATGGGCCTAGGATGATTTTACCTTTTCCTTGAGGTGGAGGGAATGGGTTCGGCTGCCCGTCACAGGTAAGGTTCGCTCTCGCTCCTGGTCGCCAACGTTGTAGTAGACGGGGACTCCCTCTTCCTCCAGGATCAGATCTCGCCAGGCCTGCATCCTTGTCTGGAAGATCGGTAAAATTATTGCTGATTCGACTATTGATGTTTGTTCCGCAGCCCTATAGCATCTTGCATTTAAAATTGTTTTTAGGGCCATTTAAGGGAGAGGGCGCCTTGAGACTCTTTCCACCATTTAGAGGCCGTTCTGTCAGCTTTCGACCAAACCATCCTTCTGCTGTCCCTTCTCCCACCAGATCTTGACCCTGATCGAGGATGCGGACAGGAGAAAGCCCCCGTTCTCCTCCCTGAGAACCTGGGCCAGATGGTCCCTGACGATCGCCTCCTGCTCCGCTGTAGATATGTGGTACTGGTGGCGGAAGTGCTCCATCGCCTCTTCCATCGAGCTGAACCGCTGGGCGTGCTGGAGCCGGAAGGCCCTCATGTGGGGGTAGATCCCCATCTGGTATAGGACGTTGTAGAGAACATCGCTCTTGGGGCCGGGTTGGTATTCCTTGCCGTGAAGCTTTGGCCAGAGGTTTCGACAGTCTCGGTCCCAGTGGGTCTCTCCAGCGAAGTGGTAGAGGTAGATCCGTCCCTCGGCGGCCTCGATCATCTTCTCGATCGCCGCTCGAATGTCGGGCATCCCCAGGGAGAAGGAGGCGATCACCACGTCGTAAGGTGGGTCGAGGTCCTCGGCCACGTTCACGTACTCCCACCGCTTCTGGACGATGGAGATGTTATCCACCCCCTCCTCGGCCATCTTCTCCCGGAGGACGGAGAGCATACCCTCGGCCGGCTCCACGACGGTGACGCAGCTGACTCTCTTGGCGAAGGGGATCGCCAGGGTTCCGGGGCCGGCACCGATGTCCAGGACCCGGGACTCAGGGGTGATCTCCGTTCCCGCGATCGTCTCTTCGACGCGGCCCCTGTTCTCCTGGGAAGTATTCCAGAACTTCAGGGCGCTCTCTCTGCTCTCCCAGATTCTGGCGCAGTCTCGGGCGGTGCTCGCCTCTCTGCTCCTCCGCATCTGGTCTTTCCAAACATCGTTCCAGTTCATCTCGGTCATTGGGTTAATCGTGGTAATCACCTTGATATCCCGCCGCGAAACCGCCGCGCTACAGGCTGGGGCGGGCTGATCTAGTCTTGAGCTTTGAGCTTTCACTTCGGTTTGACCTCTGCATTTAAGAGGTTTGCTGTCATTCGTATGACTAACAGGTCTGATGATGAAAGAGAGGTACGCCAAAAGTCGTTTGTAAGCCGAATAATTGCGGTTTTGATCTAAAATATTATGTCATAGGCGGTATTAGTTACGGATTTCCGTATATAATTGGATGAAGAGGTTCTTGAGGGTCGGTCGCCTCAATACTCGAAAAGATGAAAAAAATGTTGGGGCTGCCCCGTTCTGATAGTTCTCGGGAGATCGACGAGATAGCTCTCCCTTCAGACTGACAGGCCCTCTCCGGAGCTCCGAGGCCAATAGGTCGAAAGATCGTCATGCTCCGGCCATGTCACAAGCACTCTGCAGATCTCAGGTTTGGGAAGTGCCTGGCGGCCCGAAAGTCGCTTCATCGAGATTGAGGCCGCTTTAGATCACTTCCCCCTCGATCTTGAAGGACACTCTCACCTTGGCTCTGTAGGCGACGATCTTTCCGCCCTCGAGCTTCACGTCCAGTTCCCTCACCTCGGCCACCCTTAGGTCTCTCAGGCTCTTGGAGGCCTTCTCGATGGCGACCTTAGCTGCATCTTCCCAGCTGTTGGGAGAGGACCCCACAAGCTCCACTATTTTATAGACGCTCTCCGGCATATGTTACTCCTCCAAAGAAAATACGATATCCTAATATCGAGGTCAAAGTTTATATAATTTGTTGATGTCCAGATCTGTTCAGGCCTGCTTTGAACCTGTATAGCGCGAAAAAAAATATGGATGATAGAATTTATCTGAATATTATTCGATATCTATCAGACCTTATTTTGATATCCAGTATAAAATAGCATGGCGAAAGTTTCGCAAGCCTCCTGATCTCTCCTCTCTTCAAGAGATCGTTTCCGATTAAAAAATCAGAAACAATCTCTCCTCCTGCTTGGAGTTTCTGACTTTTCTGGATCGATTATCATGGCCGAAGACTGGATCAGATAAATGAGACCATCGGTCCTCTCAGACATCGATGGTAAGAGAGAAGATGCGGCGAAAGGATCTAAAGAGATCAGGCCCATCAAGAGAACGAGAGTGAGAAGGTGACGATGGAGACGGAGAACCCGGGCTTTGAAGAGGAGCTGTCGGCCCTCGCCAGGATCTCGCAGAGGGCCGCAGAGTTGATCCTCCGCCAAAAGGAGGTGGTGGTGGCATCTCACGTCGACGCCGACGGCCTCACCTCTGCCGGGATAATCTCGGCGGCCTTGGACAGGGCGAACATCGACCGCGATACGTTATTTTTCAAGCAGCTTGACCTTCCGGCCCTGGAGACGATCGCCGACCTCGGGCCCGACCTCGTCATATTCACCGACCTTGGGAGCGGGATGCAGTCTGAGATCCTGGAGATGAATCTATCAGCGGTTGTGGCCGACCACCACCGACCCCAGGGCTCGGGGATCAATCTTCACATAAACCCCCACCTCGTCGGCCTTGACGGCGCGACAGATCTGTCCGGGAGCGGGTCCACCTTCCTCCTAGCACGGGCCATGGCCAAAGCCGCGGGCTCTGCCCATGGAAATGACGACCTCTCCGGCCTTGCCATCGTCGGAGCCGTCGGCGACCTCCAGGACATGGCGAGCGGCAGGCTCGTCGGCCTCAACCGTTGGGTTCTCAATATCGGCGTCGAGGCGGGAGCCCTATCCTTCGGCCGCGACCTGAAGCTCTTCGGAAAGCAGACGAGACCCGTCTTCAAGATGCTGGAGTTCTCCTCGGACCCTTACATCCCCGGCCTCTCGGGCGACGAGGACGGATGCATCACCTTCCTCAAAGAGCAGGGGATCAGGCTGAGGGGCGAGAGGTGGCGGCGCTGGATCGACATGAACGCCGAGGAGAAGGCGAAGATCGCCTCGGGGCTGGTGAGACGGGGCCTGCGGGCGGGCCTCTCCAACGCCCAGCTCGAAAGGCTCGTCGGCGAGGTCTACAACCTCCTGGCCGAGCAGGAGGGAACGGAGCTTCGGGACGCGAGCGAGTACTCGACCCTCCTGAACGCCACTGCCCGGTACGGCCACGCAGGTGTGGGCTTATCGGTCTGCCTCGGCGACCGGGGCCGGGCTCTGGAGGAGGCGAGGCTGCTTCTCAACGAGCACCGCCAGAATCTCGTCAACGGCCTGAAGCTGGTGAAGGACGAGGGGATAGTACCGCTCGCTCACCTCCAGTTCTTCGATGCCGGCGACCGGATCCTAGAGACGATCGTGGGAATCGTGGCGGGGATGAGCTTTCAGACCGCCGATCGGAGAAAGCCGATCCTGGCCTTCGCAAGGTCTGCGGACGGAAAACTGAAGGTCTCGGCCCGGGGGACTCAGGACCTGGTGAGGTCAGGGCTCAACCTGGCGGAGGCGATGTCGAAGGCCGCAGAGAAGGTGGGCGGGGTGGGCGGAGGCCACAACGTCGCCGCGGGGGCGACTATCCCTCCGGAGGCGAAGGAAGAGTTCTTGGAGCTGATGGACGCCATCGTCGGAACTCAGCTCAGATCTTAAAGAGGCGGCCAGCCTGGGAGCCTGTGGGCACGACCGGCCCTGTTTCCGGTCCGTATCGCCCCAGTCAGCTTCTCACTGCCAGATCTCACCTTCTATAGACAGCCGAAGAACCCGGTCTCGTTCATCCTGTTCTTCACCACCAGGATCTTCTCGTCTATGGCGAAGTTTCCGATGAACTCGTGGCTGACGTCGACCGTCACGTCTCTTATGTCTTTGGTCTCCTGGTCCAAGACGATGTACCCCATCCTGCCAGTGCCGTTGCTGAAGTTGGCCCCCAGGGCGATGTCAACCCAGTCGGGGTTGCTCTTGATGTAGATGTTCGATGATAGCCGGTCACAACTATCGAAATCTTTGTAGGCAGACATCGCCAGGTAGTAGTTCTTGAGGGTGGTGGTATCGCTGAACTTCTGGTCATAAGAAAAAAGGGACGCCTCGGGGTTGCTCTTGCTCCCAAGCTTCATAGGCTCGGGCCTCTCGAAGGCCAGGCTCGAGCCTGCAACCAGAAGAAAAGCCGCCAGGATTGCCACCAGCTTAGTCATGCAAGATCACCCATCGTTATTCAGCTATAATTCTTGCGAGATATCCCAGTGGAACTCGTCGCTCAGCTCTCCGGAGTATACGGTGGCTGCGGGCCCGTCCATATAGGCCCTATCGTCTTCGAAGGTTATCAGCAGAGGTCCGCCTCTCGTCTCTACGAAGACCTCGTCATCCACCATCCCCATCTTCCGGGCGACGGCAGCGCTGGCGACCGATCCCGTTCCGCAGGAAAGGGTCTCTCCTTCGACCCCTCTTTCGAAGGTCCTGACCTGAAAGGCATCGCCGATCCGGACGAAGTTGACGTTCGCACCCTCCGGGAATAGGGAGCTATGTCTGATGTGAGGCGCCACCTCTTCAATGGGGAGGTCCAAAAGGTCGTCAACGAAGATCACGGCATGGGGAACGCCGGTGTTCACCGCCGATACCTCAAACCCCTCCAAGGGCTCCATGAAAAACTCTCCCTCACCGAGGGCCGGAATCCCCGTCCTGTCGAAGCAGGGAACGCCCATATCCACCCTCGCCCAGAAGTCGCCGCCGATCTCCCTCACCTTCAGCGGAATGATCCCGGCCAGGGTCTCGACCTCGAAGCACTGGCCCACCATCCCAGAGTCCCATGCGTACTTGGCAAGGCAGCGAACGCCGTTTCCGCACATCTCGGCCTCCGAGCCGTCGGGCTGAAATAGGCGCATCCTCAGGTCGGCGTGATCCGAGGGAGAGAGGAAGAGGACGCCATCGCCGCCGATCCCAAAGTTGCGGTGGCAGCACTGCATCGCAAAAGAGCTCTTGAGGGGATCTGCCACCTTCACCCGGTATTGCTCGTCTATGAGGATGAAATCGTTGCCGTTGCCCTGGAGCTTGGTGAAGGCGAGCCCCCCGGAGCCGGACGGGCTCCCATCCAGCCTGATTTCGGTCATCTCTTTCAGCTTCATTTTATATACCATGGTTTGTTCTCTAACAACTCGGCTTTATGGTGGTGATCTTATTAAACCCATTCTACAGGTTGCCCTGGATCTGCTCGAGCTGGACCGAGCCGTCCAGATAGCTCTGGAGGCGGCCGACGGCGGTGCTGACTGGATAGAGGCCGGAACCCCCCTCATCAAGAGCGAGGGGATGGACGCCGTGCGCGAGCTTAAGAAGGCCCTGCCGGGCAAAAAGATCGTGGCGGACATGAAGACCGTGGACACGGGCGCCATGGAGGTGGAGATGGCGGCGAAGGCGGGAGCCAGCATCGTGGCGATGCTCGCCTCCTCCGACGATTCCACCATCACCGACGCCCTGAGGGCGGCGAGGAAGTACGGCGTCGAGATCATGGTCGACCTCCTCGGCACCCCCGACCCGGTGGCGAGATCTAGAGAGCTTGAGGCCCTCGGCGTCGATTTCGTCTGCGTCCACGTGGGGATCGACCAGCAGATGATGGGAAGAAGGGCGATCGACTTTCTGGACCAGATCCTCGGCCATGTCAAAATCCCGGTGGCCGTCGCCGGCGGGATCGATGCAGACTCGGCGGCCGAGGCGGTCGCCTCGGGAGCCTCCATCGTGATCGTAGGGGGGAGCGTGACTCGAAGCCCCGAAGTCACAAAGTCGGGGCTCAAGATCAGGGAAGCCATGGACAGCGCCCTCGAGGGGTATGAGAGAAAGGCGAAAATGAGCATGGACGAGGAGATGATCGAGATCTTCAGGGAGGTTTCCACCCCCAACATATCCGACGCCATGCACCGAAAAGGGGCGATGAGGGACGTCTTCCCCATAAACCCGGGCAAGAAGATCGTGGGGAAGGCGATAACCGTCCAGACCTTCGAGGGGGACTGGGCTAAGTCCGTCGAGGCGATCGATTTCGCGGGCCCTGAGAACGTCATTGTGATCTACAACGGCAGCAGGTACATATCTTGCTGGGGAGGGCTTGCCACCCAGAGCTGCAAGATGAAAGGGGTGGCGGGAGTCGTCATCGACGGCGCCGTGAGAGATCTCGACGAGGTCCGAGAGCTAGACTACCCGATCTTCGCCAGCTCCACCACTCCATGCGCCGGCGAGCCGAAGGGTATGGGAGAGATCAACGCCGAGATCACCTGCGGCGGCCTCTCGGTCAGGCCCGGCGACATCATCGTCGGCGACGACTCCGGCGTTGTCGTCATCCCGAGGGAGAGAGGGTACGAGATCGCCCGAAGGGCGAAAGAGGTCGAGAAGACCGAGAGCAGGCTCCGCGAAGAGATCAAGCGGGGCAAGACCCTCTCCGAGGTGGCAAACCTCAAGAAGTGGGAGAAGAAGTGACGATTACGTTCCCATCTCATGTTTATCCTGTTTATGAAGAAAATGAGATAAACGACAATCCGTAAATACGTTGAATGCGGTTGACGCGAAAGAGGACACTTGTATGGATCCAGAGACTTTCATCTCTAAATACGAACCCAGGAAGATGGTGGCGATCTCCCTCGCCGTGCTGGCGGTGGCGCTCTCCATCCTGGGCTTTACTTACATAAAGACGGGATCGCCCGTGAACCTGGGGGTCGAGTTCACGGGAGGCACCATAGTCACAGTTCCTGTCGTCGAATCGGAAGGAGAGATAGCAGCGAAGCTGGCGGGCTACCCGGTGCTGGACATAAGGGACGTGGGCCATCGGTACATGATTCAGATGGGGCCCATGGACGACGCCGAGTACAAGCAGCTCTCGACGATGATCGACGCCGAGTACCAGGACCCTGAGATCAAGTACATGGGGCCGGTCTACAGCACGCGGCTCCAGGAGCAGGCAAAGACGTGGATTCCGTTATCCTTCGTCTTCATGGCTGTGGTGGTCTTCCTGATATTCAGGACGCCCTTCGTCGCCCTAACTGTTATCTTGGCAGCCTTCTCCGACATCATGATCACCGCGGCCGCTATGAACATCACCGGGGTCAAGCTCTCCCTGGGGACCGTGGCCGCCCTCTTGATGCTGATAGGCTACTCCGTGGACAGCAACATCCTTCTCAACAACAGAGTTCTCAAGCGGAAGGGAAGGACCGAGGATAAGGTTCTGGGGGCCTTCAGAACCGGAATCGCCATGACCAGCACCACCTTCAGCGCCATCTTCGCGCTATTTCTCGTCTCGGCCTTCTCGTATCTCGTATCATCCTCCTTCACTCAGATCAACATCCTCTTCGACATATCCGTAGTGCTCATCTTCGGCCTTCTAGCAGGTCTCATGAACACCTGGGTCATGAACTCCAACGCCCTTCGATGGTACCTGGCCCGTCCGAAGAAGTCGGGAGCCCGGAGGCAGAAACGATGACAGAGATCACCAAAGATCCAAGAGTCTTGATATATTTCGCGGCGGTTTTTGCAGCGCTGGTAATCCTCGCTCCCATGCCGGGCGACGGCGGCCTTCATTCGAGGCTCAAGTACGGCCTGGACCTGGAGGGCGGATCCTGGCTCCAGCTGAAGCTTCAGGGAGCTATCATCCAGCCCCAGGTCGATCCGATAAATATCCTGGACAAGCAGTTCAGTGACGCTCTCGGAAGGCCCGTCGAGGTCGAATGGCGTCCGGAAAGCACCGACTACCAGATCACCGTCGATGGAAAGGCGTCCAAGACCCTCGTCGAGGATCTGGGCTATCCCCAAGCCATAGTCACCCCTAGAGGCAACGCCACCAAGATCTCCATAGAGGCGTCGCCGATCGGGGTGATCATGAACTATCTCGAGACCTCCCTCGAATCCGACGTCAAGTACCTGGGGTCAGACCCCCTATCCTTCGAGGTGAGATCGAACGTCACCAGAGAGTCCCTTGAGGCGATCCTGGCCCAGGTAGGCGGAACCCTCGCCCCGGGCGACGCCGGCTTCTCTGAGGGTGTGACCGAGGAGACGGTCGACGAGACGAAACAGGTCCTGGACAGGAAGCTGAACCGGCTCGGCCTTCAGGACATCAAGGTCAGGGTCGTTGACAACAAGTTCATCCTCATCGATCTCGCCGGCGTGAACGTCGCCGACGCCCAAGAGATCGTGGGCAAGCCCGGCGTCTTCGAGATCAGGATCCAGACCAAAGGCAACGAGTCGATGCACGTCCTCTACGGAGACGAGATCGTGGACGTATCCCTCCCCCAGGGCGATCAGTCCGGAAACTGGGGCGTCCCCTTCACCCTCTCGGAGGAGGGAGCTCTCGCCTTCCAGAAGGCGGCGATCGATACCGGAGCTACCAGAAACAGGATGGACCACGAAGTCTCGATGCACCTGGACAATGAGCTGATATTCTCGGCGCCTCTCGCACCGGACCTGGCGGCGAGCCTCGATGTAGCACCTTTGAGAAGCATGGTGGCCCAGGTCGGCGGCGACAGCCAGAGGGCCCACGAGCTCTACATCCACCTGAGAGAGGGTGCGCTGCCCGTGAACGTCGAGATCATCGGCTCCGGCCAGGTGACGGCGGCCCTCGGAAACCAGTTCAAAAAACAGGTCCTGATAGCGGGGATCATGGCGATTCTGGCGGTGGGCCTGGTGATATACTTCAGGTACCGCGAGCCGAAGATAGTCGTCCCCATGGTTGCCACCTCCTTCAGCGAGGTTCTGATGATACTGGCCCTCGCGGCCGCCCTCAAGTGGCAGCTTGACCTGCCCGCCATCGCGGGGATCATCGCCGTCATAGGTACCGGCGTGGATCACCTGGTGATCATCACCGACGAGCTCCTATACGAGGGTAAGATGCCCAGCGGCAAGATCTATCTTGCGAGGCTCTCCAGCGCCTTCGGCATCATCATGGCCGCGGCCGCCACCACCATCGCCGCCATGCTCCCCCTCTTCGCCATGGGCTTTGGAGCCTTCAAGAGCTTCGCCCTGGTGACCATCTTTGGGGTTCTCATCGGCGTATTCATAGCGAGGCCAGCCTACGGCAGGATCATCGGCAGGATCATGCAGCCCGGCGAGTGAAAGGCGAAAATGGGTTCGGACCAATTGGGTCCTCTGTGAGGGCGGGAAAGTATCTCGCCCTCAGGCTTTTTTCTGCTCCTCTTCGGAGAGCCAGCCGACGATCTCCTGGGCTGCGCCGATCGTCTCTCCGCAGATCTGGGATATGAAGTCCTCTGGGAGCTTCTGGTGGAGGGGGACCGTCTCGCTGGCCGCAAGGGCCTTTGAGCCGTCGAAGTTGACGTAGGCCACCCGGGCGGAGAGCTCATAGGAGGGCCTGCCGAAGGCCGATCCCGGAAGGATGGCAACCCCTCTCTCCTGGAGGAGCCGCTCACAGAGGGTGATGCCGTCTCTTATCCCCCGCTTCGAGAGGGCGTCGGCCATCGGCGAGAAGTCGAGGAAGAGGTAGAACCCGCCCTCGGGGGCATGGACCCTGACGCCCCCTTCGGCGAGGATCTCTTGAAACTCTGAGCCGAGGGCCGAAAGAATCCGTCGGGCGTGCCAGAGGTACCGCTCCATGGCGATCCCGCCCCGGAAGGCGTGGACCGCGGCGAACTGGATCGGGGCGGAGACGGCGGTGTATGTCTCGCTGGCGACGGTGGCCATCGCCTCCAGGAGCCAGTCGAGGTCCGGCGGGAAGGTGAAGGTCCCAAGCCTCCAGCCTCCGGCGCCGCACCACTTGGAAAGGCCGGAGCTTATGATCGTCCCCTCGGGGTAGAAGCGGGCGACAGAGACGTGCTCGCCCCGGTGGTGGAGCTGGCCGTAGATCTCGTCGGAGAGGAGGATCACCTCGTAGTCTCGCGCCACATCGGCGATATCCTTCAATTCGTCGGCGGTGTAGGTGAGGCCGTCGGGGTTTCCGGGGTAGTTGAGGATGAGGATCCGGGGGCGGTAGACGTCCTGCTCGCTCTCCAGGAACCGGGCGAGCCTCTCGGCGGTTATGTGCCACTTCTCATCGAAGGTGGTGTGGAGGAGCCGGACCTTCTTTCCCAGGATCTGGGCCTGGGGGACGTAGGATACCCAGGCCGGGGTGGGGACGATGATCTCGCCGTAGTATACGAGCTGGAGGATGAACATCAGCTCTTTGGAGCCGGGACCGACGATGACGTTATCGGCGCTGGCGTTGACGCTGTCCTTTCTCCGGTGGAAGTCGGCCACCGCCTCCTTCAAGGCCGGAAGCCCCCTCACCGGGAGGTAGTCCTTCTCGGAGGCGTAGAGCCGCAGGGCGTTGACCACCGGGGTCGGGACCGGGAAGGGCGACTGGCCGAGCCCCAGGTTGGCGACGCACTCTCCCTGGCTTTTGAGGATTTTGCACCTCTCGTTGATGGCGAGGGTCGCGGAGGGCTCGACTCCCCGGACGTTGATGTTGAGGCTGACGTGTTTTCGAAGGGTCATCTTTCTCAACTCCATCTTCCAGCTCTGGAGGCTCGATCAGTTCGATCGGATCGGCGGTATCGACCAAATCTATGGCGTTGACCGAATCGATGGTACTGACCGGATCGACGGCATTGATCGAACGACCGGATCTTTTATCTCGGCCGAAAGGTCTGTCGAGTCTCTGATATAACATTTATTAGAGATGCGGATCAATCCGGGTCTCGGCAAATGGAAGGGAGGTTTGGTTGATGGGATTTTCGCGGGGTTTAAATTCTGTTTCGAATCGGGGTTCGATGGTGGGGTTGGCTCTAGTCTCGGTGCTGGTTATCCTGACGGCAGCCGCCTTGGCCGAGGAGACGGTCACACTGGGAGAGTACAACGTATCCTTCGATCTTGGGAGCTATACGGGATACGAGCTCAGCTTCGAGGAGGTTCCCTACGCCACCGTCGATGGCGAGAAGTATCCGTCCCATGTTTGCTGGATCGAAGGAGACAAAATGATGATGATCGCCCTCACCGATTACGGCGTATCGATGGCGGCGACCAGCTCTCTCACCAGAAGGGCGGTGACATCCTACCTCAATGACGCCGAATGCACCAACATCCAGACCCACGAGGTGCAGATCGACGGGAAGCCCGCGATCCTTGGCCTCGGCAGTCGTCCCAGCGGCGACGTCCTCGTCTGTGCCGTCTACTGGCCCGACATCCACGACGTCAACGGCACCCTATACGGCCAGGTCGACTGCACCATAGCCTCCGAGGCCTCGGTGGAGCTGACGGAGATGCTCCTCAACTCGATTTCCGTCAGGGTTCCGGGAGAGGAGCCGGTCATGGAAGTGAGGTCGGAGTCTGATAGGATAGAGCTGTGAGCCAAAGCGAGCTTGGGAATTTTTGATGGGCGACTGATGACGATGATATCCGAAGAGTGCGATCTTGAAAGTTTTATAGACGCGATAAAAGACCTGACATACCACGAGGTCTTGACCATTACCCTCAAGGAGGGGTACGCCACTGACGACCTCATCGTTCACAAGAAGAGGGACGGCGCCGCCGATGAGGAGTTGGAGAGTATCTCGGAGTACAACAAGGCCCTCCGCGACTTCATATTCCTCCTCCAGACCGGCCAGCGGCCCGACCTCTCCACCGAGGGGGATCGGGAGAACTATCACAAGTTCCGCCGGGTGGCAAAGAGCCTGGTGGAGAGGGGCGAGCTTTTGCCCGCGATATTGAACTATTTCGACGATTGATTCCCGACTCCACCCACCTGCTTTTCATCGGACAGCAATGAGTCTCTTTCGAGCGTCCTGTCGAAGGGATGTAAAGGCTTTTTTTTCTCCGGTGGGAGGTCAGAAGCTGCGAGGTCAAGCAGCGAAGGCTAAAAAAGTTATGGAGCCGGGAGGTTTGGGCGGAGGCTGGCCGAGCCGTCTAGCGCCGCCCGCGCCTCCCCCCCCTCCGGCGCCACCGGGGCGATTCGCAGGGAGGGGGCGACTAGACCGCCCCTGACCCCCTCTCCTTAGTCCTCACCCTGATTACGTCCACCACAGGATAGACGAAGATCTTGCCGTCCCCTGCCTCGCCGGTGTAAGCTGTATCGCAGATCAGGTCGATGAGGCGGTCGGCATCACCGTCATCCACCACCACCTCCAGCTTCACCTTAGGCAGGAAATCTACCTTGTACTCTCCCGCCCTCCACTGTAGCATAACGCCCTTCTGCCGGCCCCGGCCTTTGATCTCCATCGCCGACATCCCAAGAAAACCGTTCTTGTCGAGGGCCTCCCTCACCGAACTCAGCCTCTCGGGCCTTATTATCGCCTCAACCTTCTTCATCTCAGAACTCCTCCTCGAATCGTCATCTAGCCTTCATCCTCACATTTAAGTCCCGATTTCAGACGTAAGCGCCCTCTCCGTGCTGGCTGATGTCGAGGCCCACCGCCTCCTCGTGGTGGCCGACCCGAAGCCCCATCACAGAGTCCACGACCTTTGCGATCCCGAAGGTGACGACGAAGGAGTAGACCCAGGTGATTCCGACGGCTGCAACCTGCACCATCAGCTGAGTTGAGTTTCCTTCAAGAAGGCCCACGGCTCCGATGGACGCAAAGATCCCGGTGGCTATGACACCCCAGGTGGACCCGATCCCGTGACAGGCGAGGACGTCCAGGGAGTCGTCCACCCTCTTGCTCCCCCTGATGAGGAGGATGGCGTAGTAGCCGACGAAGGCAGCGCCTATGCCGATGGGTATCGCTGCGAGGGGCGTCACAAACCCGGCTGCTGGAGTGATGGCCGCGAGCCCCGCCACAGCGCCCGTCACGATCCCGAGGGCGCTGGGTGCCCTATCTCGCCATGAGAGGAGCATCCATGTGGTGGCCGCAGCGGCGGCCGAGGTGTTGGTGGTGACGAAGGCGTTGGCTGCTACGCCGTCGGCGGCTAGGGCTGACCCCGCGTTGAACCCAAACCACCCAAACCAGAGGAGGGCGGCTCCGAGAACCGTTGTCGGTATGTTGTGAGGCTCCATCGGGTCTCTCCCGAAGCCCCTCCTCGCCCCTATCACCATGGCTATCGCCAGGGCCGAAACCCCGGCGCTGATATGGACGACGATCCCGCCGGCGAAGTCAAGAGCCCCCATCGCCGAGAGAAAACCACCGCCCCAGACCCAGTGAGCTATCGGGTCGTAGACGAGGGTCGCCCAGGCGAGGGAGAATACGAGAAAGGAGCTGAACTTGATCCTCTCGACGTAGCTTCCCGTTATCAGGGAGACGGTGATGATGGCGAACATCGCCTGGAATATCATGAAGGTGAGAGAGGGTATGGTGAGCCCCTCCATCGCATCCATCCCGACCCCTCGGAGCCCCAGGTGATCGAGCCCTCCGATCACGCCGCCGATGTCGGTGCCGAAGGCGAGGGTGTACCCGACCAAAATCCACTGGAGGCTTATTATGCCCATTATGGCGAAGCTGAATATTATCGTCGATATTGCGTTCTTCTTTCTGACCATCCCCCCGTAGAAGAGCCCCACACCGGGGATCATGATCAAAACGAGGGCGGCGCTCATCAGGACCCAGGCGTTGTCCGCGGGATTTATCGTGGATTGGCCAGCGCAAGTCCCCACAAGTCCTATCAGCGTCGATAATAACAAGATTTTACGTAACGGCAGATCCATGCGCCTAAGATAACTAGTGATTTTATAAGCATATTTGTGTAGAAATATGCTGAATTCTTAAGTTATAAGAAAATATCACAATCATAGCGTGACTAAATGACGAAATTAAGGGTTGATGTTTCAAGTCGGACTGTCAATATGACAGTGTCCGAGACGAGAAGTTCAATAATGGGGGGTTGATGGGTCTGGGCGACTAGTTCGACAGCGTCTCGGCTGTCATGGGCCGCCTTCTGAAGATTGTGTTTCGAGTTTGGCCGTGTCCTCGCCGGATCTCAGCTTTATGGACCTGGTCACGGGGCTGACGAAGATCCTGCCGTCGCCGATGTTGCCGGTCCTGACGGTCTCGGCGATCGTCTCGATCAAAAAGTCCACCTCGTAGTCGCAGACTACCAGCTCAATTCTGACTTTGGAAAGCAGCTTGCTCCTCTCGGCTCGCCCGTTGTACCGGAGCTTTACGCCCCTCCGCTCCCCTCGGCCGACCACATCGCTGACCGTCATCGAGACGAAGCCTTTCTCTTCCAAGGCCGCGAGTAGCCTATCCAGCCTCTCCGGCGGGATTATGGCTTCAACCCTCATCAACGCCATACACCTCAATCGCAGGAATCCTGCATCTCTTCATCTTCGTCACAGCAACTCGATTTCTGGCCGAAGCATGCGATGAGTTCGGACGAAAAAAGCATACAGGACGTCATTTGAGCCTCCGACTTGGGCGCGCCCGTTCGGGTGGAGATTCTCTTTGATTAGTGGAGGGGGGCGCGCCCGCATCGTTCAGGCAGATCCTATTTTCTGATCAGTTTCCTCCAGCGACTTACAGCAGAGGCAGGTACTTTTCGATCTCCCATCTGCTGACGTCGGTCCTGAAATCGTCCCACTCGATCTTCTTCGATGCGATGAAGTTGGTGAAGACGTGGTCTCCGAGGGTCTCTCTCATCAGGTCGCTCTTCTCGGTGAGCATCAGGGCCTCGATGAGGCTTCCCGGGAGGGAATAGATCCCAGCCTTCTCCTTCTCAGCATCGTTCATCTTGAAGATGTCCCGCTCGATCGGCTCGGGGAGCTCGTACTTGTTCTTGATCCCGTCCATACCGGCGGCGAGCATCACCGCAAAGGCGAGGTAGGGGTTCGCTCCGGGGTCGGGGCTTCTGTACTCGACACGGGTGGCGTTTTCCTTACCGGGCTTGTACATCGGCATCCGGACCAGGGCCGACCTGTTCCTTCTCGCCCAGGATATGTAGACGGGAGCCTCGTATCCGGGGACGAGCCTCTTGTAGGAGTTGACCCACTGGTTGGTGACGGCCGTGATGACGGGCGCGTTCTTGAGCAGGCCCGCTATGTAGTGCTTGCCGAGCTCGGAGAGGTGATATTTGTCGCTGGGGTCGAAGAAGGCGTTCCTGTTCCCCTTGAAGAGCGACTGGTGGACGTGCATACCCGTCCCGTTCTCGCCGAAGATCGGCTTCGGCATGAAGGTGGCGTAGTAGCCGTACTGCTGGGCGATCTCCTTGACGACGATCCTGTAGGTCATGACGATGTCGCCCATCCTAAGAGCTTCCTGGTAGCGGAGGTCGATCTCGTGCTGCGAGGGGGCCACCTCGTGGTGGCTGTACTCGACGTTGATCCCCATCGACTCCAGCGTCAGGATCGTGTCGCGCCTCAGGTTGCTGGCGGCGTCCATGGTGGTCATGGCGTCGAAGTAGCCGCCCTTGTCCAGGATCTCGGTCGACTTGTCATCCTTGAAGTAGAAGTACTCCAGCTCCGGGCCGACGTAGAGGTCGTAGCCCATATCCTTCAGCTTTGCCAGGTTCTTCTTGAGAATGTACCTAGGGTCGCCCTCGTAGGGGCTTCCGTCGGGCTGGAGGATGTCGCAGAACATCCTGCCCACGTTCTGGCCTTCCTTCGCCCTCCAGGGAAGAATCTGGAAGGTGTCGGGGTCGGGCATGGCGACCATGTCGCTCTCTTCGATCCGGGCGAAGCCCTGGATAGAGGAGCCGTCAAAGCCCATGCCCTCTTCAAAAGCTCCCTCAAGCTCCGATGGGGAGATTGCAAAGCTTTTGGGGAGCCCCAGAATATCTGTGAACCACAATCGGACGAACTTGACGCCCTTGGCTTCAATCGCCTCAAATACCTTATCCTTGCTAGACGATGTTACCATCTGTTTTTTGCCTCCTCACTCCAAGCTCGCTCATGGAGATTTATAGCTGTTTGAGACGAGTTCACAAAAGTTATGAAGATTTAAGATCCTGATTATCCCAACATTAGAAAAAGAGGGGACTTGGCCCAACTCAGGTTGCAGAATCTTCTGGCGTGAGATCGATGTAAAGGGCTTTCAGACCCACCGTCGAGTCGACGACTCCGTAGATCGGATAGATCCCGGTCTCTTGAGGTATCGTAAACCCGTCCAGGAGGGGGTCGGCCACCGTCAGGTTGCCACTGGTTATCGTGACGAAGCCCAAAAGGGCCAGATCATCAAGTTCCAACTTCGCCTCATCTATTTCCTCCTCGAACGCAAACCTGGAGTCCGGAAACTCCGCATCGGAGAAGGGGTCCCATCCTTGGTCTCTTTCGCTCACTATCCAGGGACCGCCTATCCCCATCTCAAAATGCTCAAGGGCCATCTCCTCTCCAAGGGCGTATTCGACCTGGTCATTGGCCAGGCCGATCATGGGAAAGATCAACAGCAAAAGCCCTACAAGCACCAAACTCGCATTCATCTTCAGCTCACCTCGAATTATTATTCGTTCTCCGTTTCAGCAGCTCTCGCCTCGGCCCTCTGACAGGATGCTGGTGATCGGACGGTCACCGTCCGGCCTTCGCATCACCTCTCTGGACCTCTTTCTGGGATCGGTCCTGACCGATTGGATCGACCCGTTGAGCTTCGTCCTCCAACCCTTATTCGGTCGGATTCCCACCCCAGACGAGATATCAAACAAAAATATTTAAGGGTTCTGCCCGAGGGGGGGCGGGCTGGCTTTTCCCGGAACCTTTTCGGCAGAGGATAGTCCCCCGTTCACCAGGACAGAGACGAGATTTATCGAAAAATTGAGGCGCATCGCGAGAAAAAAATTATGAAAGAAAAATGGCATAAGGGTGAATTAGGGAGAATTTCGATAGATTGAAAATTAGGATCAGATTGCGGAGAAGATGATGGTTCATCGACCCCAGAAGGGGTCTTTGCTCCTCTTGATCTCCAGAAACTTCTCCAGAGCCTCGAGCTCGTCCTCGGAGAACCTCTGCTTCAGCTCCGCCTCGATGATCTTGACGTGCCTCTCGGGGATGTTGACGTGAAGGATGTCGCCCTCATGGATCTGGCGTCCGACGGTGGGACCGTCGATGGAGACCGCCACCTCCTTTCCGACGGTGGCGGATCCGACGTTCTCGCCGCTCATCTGGACCCCCTTCACCGTACCGATGATCGCCCCGTCCTCTCTCATGAGAGTGACGTTGTTTGTGATCTGGCCTCCCACCACCTGGACTCCGACGACGGCGGGCTTGCTCTGCCTGAAGACGTAGTCGGGGATGATCCTGATCATCCCGGGCCTGATGACCGCCTGGAGCCTCTCCTGCTCCATCCTCATCTTCTGGTCTTCCACCCAATCGTCGTAGTTCTCGATCAGGTTGTATATGACGTCAGAGAGGAAGATCGGAACGTCGCTCTTCTGGACCTCGGTCAGGGCGTCGGGGAGGATCTTGACGTTGAAGCCGAGGACCGCAGAGTAGAGGGGGTCTTTGATCGCCGCGGCCCTGATTACGTCTCTTCTTGATATGGGGCCGACGTCGGCCGAGTGGATCGGGATCTCCTTTGATTCCAGCTCTCCCACCAGGGCCTCAAGAGACCCTATGGTGTCGGTCTTGATGATGACGCCCACGTTCTCGGTATCTATCCTCGCCGTCTCAAGCTCCGACCTGATCTCCTCGGCCACGAGATCGACGTCCTCGCCCTCCGTCACCACCCTCACTGTGGAGCCCGCAAGGGCGTTCTCGATTTTTGGTGCCGATACCTTGACGCCGCTCGCAGCCGCCACGTGCTTTACTGGAAGAAACCTCTCTTCGCTTCTGATCTCAGAGAGGGGCCGCGGCTTCAAAAGGGCCCTGATCTTGGTGACGATCGGCTCCTTCAGAGTTCCCACGACGATGGTGTCTCCAGCCCGAAACTCGCCGTCGTAGAGGATGACGTCGAGGGTGGTGCCGAGGCCCCGTTCCTCCTTCACTTCGAGGATGGTGCCGACGCCGGGACCGCTGGCCCTGATCATCAAGTTATCTTTTAAAAACTTCTGGGCTAGCCCCAGAAGGACCATCAGAAGGTCCGGGACGCCCTCGCCGGAGAGAGAGCTTATCGGCACGACGCCGATGTTTTTGGTGAAGTCGCTGATCCGGTCGTACCGATCGGAGTTGAAGCCGTACTTGTAGAGCTCGCCTATCAGCTCGTAGATCCGGCCGTCAAGGTCTCCTCGAACCCTCTCGCTCTGGGCTTTGAGGGTCGCGGCGAGGGGAGCTCCTTTCACAGGATTCCATCCTGATATCCGGTCTATCTTGTTGGCCGCGACCACAAAGGGGGTGCGGTACCGCTTCAGGATGTGTATCGACTCTATAGTCTGGGGTTGGAACCCCTCGTTCACATCCACAATTAAGACGGCCAGATCCGCGAGAGATCCGCCCCTGCTCCGGAGGGACGTAAAAGAATGGTGGCCAGGGGTATCGATGAAGAGGAGGCCGGGTATCTGGAAGTCGCCTCTATATATCGGCCCGCAGACCTCTTTGATGACGTTGAGAGGGATCTCGGTGGCTCCGATATGCTGGGTTATGGCGCCCGCCTCGCCCTCGGCGATGGTCGTGCCTCTGATCTTGTCGAGAAGGGTGGTCTTGCCGTGGTCCACGTGGCCCATCACGCAGACGATGGGGGTTCTCAGGTTGGACTCGGGCTGGCCTTTCCCCTTCTTCGCCTTCCTTGATTTCTGCTTCATGCTGGATCACATCCGGACCCCGTCTGCTCTGAGGGCGGCTACAAGGCCGCATCCATGTGAATCTGCGTGACTATGCCAGGCTCACTCGTAGAGCCAGGCCTCGTCTATCCTGGTGTAGCTTAAAAGCTCGGCCTCGCTGAAGTGGAGGGCGATCTCTCTATTCGCTGACTCGGGGGAGTCGGAGCCGTGGATCACGTTCCGCCCCATGTCCAGGCCGAAGTCTCCCCGGATGGTGCCGGGCTGGGCTTTCGTGGGGTTTGTGGCCCCGTTCATCTTCCTGACCTCGGAGATGGCGTCTTTCCCCTCCACCACCATCGGAACCGCGGGGCCGGAGGTGATGAAGCCGACGAGGTCCCCGAAGAAGGGCTTCTCAGCGTGCTCGACGTAATGCTCGCGGGCGACGTCTTGGGGCAAAGTCCTCATCTTCATGGCCACGATCTTGAGCCCTTTCGCCTCGAACCTCTGAACGATCTTGCCCACGAGGCCTCGCTGGACAGCGTCGGGCTTGATCATAACGAAAGTCCTCTCCAAACCCTACCACCCTTTGATGGCCCACTCAATCCTTCTCGGGACCCTCTTGAGCCCAATCATGTTCTTCTCACATTTGGACGAGCAGAAATAGTATACTGTGCCGTCCTTTTTGGCGTAGATCTTCCCTGTGCCGGCCTCTATATTCCGGTTGCAAAAGGAGCACTTTCTCTCTTCCATGAGACCTCACCTGGTGGTAAGCTTCTTGGCCTCTCTTGCGGTCTCAAGCAGCATCAACACGTCCCCCATCCTGATGGGGCCCATGCAGTTTCTGGTGATGATGCGGCCCTTGTTGCTCCCTTCCAGAATCCTGCACTTGATCTGGGTGGCCTCGCCGTGCATCCCGGTGTTGCCGATGATCTCTATGACTTCGGCGGGAACGCCTTCCCATTCGTCTGCCATCAGCTACCACCCCCTACTTCAGGGCCTGGGCCTTCTGCACAATCTCGTCCAGAACGTCCTTTCCCTTCCCGGGCTCCAGGATGGCTACTGCTGCGCTTTTTACTCTCATGCCGCAGGCGGCGCCGATCTCGCTCTGCTTCTTGACGTAGATGTAAGGCGTCTTCTTCTCTTCGCAGAGCGGCGGAATATGGGCCACGATCTCTGGAGGCTCCACGTCTTCTCCCACCACCACGAGCTTTGCTACGCCGCGCTCGATGGCCTTGGTGGTCTCGTTGGTTCCCTTCTTGAGCCTTCCAGTGTCGCGAGCGAGCTCGATCGCTTCAAGGGATTTGGAGGCCAAGTCGGCTGGAACGTCAAATCTAACGTATATCGGTCTTGCCATAATTTCCATTCTCCTTCAGGGCGGTGCCCGTCATCATTCATCGCAAAAATCGCCCCAAAAAGGCTTAGCTCATGGGGGCCGCTTCCCAGCTAAAAAGGTTGCGCTATGGAGCGATGAACGCTCCCAGCGTCTCTGCCAGATTCTCGGGCTCGACGGCGCCTGAGACGGTGACGATCTCCCCATCTGAACGGATTGAAAGGCCGTGGCTCTCAGCGACGTTGCTGACCCTTCTCTCGCTCTGGCCGCGCAGGGACAGGTACTTCGCCGTCAGCAAATAGCCGTCTTCGGAGGGGCTTATGCCCAGGTAGGACTCGACGTACTCACCGCCGAGAGGCGGCATGAAGCCCGGATTGTCAATGGAGTCTTTTCCAAGGGTTGATATCTGGAGGGCGTCGATCTCGTCGTAGGGGAGGACGAAACCCTCGGTGGTGGGTGCTTCGCCCGATATCACGTCAAGGACCGTCTTGACCGACGGCTCGCTTCCGAAGAGGACGGGCGTTCCCATGACGCTGAAGAGGTCCGTGGTCCCGAGGGGTACCATCTGGTATCCGTTGTAGATTACTGTGAGGCCGTGAGCACCTAAAGGCGCGGGTTTAGTCCAGTGGAACTCGGAGATCTCGTCCCCGAAGAGTCCCCAGGAGACCCTGTCGATCGGTGAAGGGTAGAGGTTGACCTCATCTCTGAGGGTCAGGCCCACCGTCGGTGGCAGGGCCAGCGCCGCGGCCTCGGTGAGGTTCTCTGAGGAGGTCATGTTGATCCAGAATGTGAAGACCAGGTCCTCTGGGTACATCCCCAGGGCGTCCCCCAGGCTCTCGAAGTCCCAGTTGATCAGCCGCCCGCTCACCCCGAATTCCGTGGGGTTCCACGTTTCTGAGGCGGCCGTCTCGGCGGGCCCCCCGCCCCGATAAATATAGCTAGAGAAGCTGGAGATTATCATTATCCCGGCGAGGAAGACCACCCCGATAGTAGCCCATGATTTCTGATTCATCAGGGGGCGGTGGACGAGTCGATCTTATTTAATTCTTTGTTGGAAATAGCGGCTCGTCCTGGCTGTAGCTTTTGCCGAGCCTCAGAGCCGTCTCGGCCCTCTCCAGCTCCCGGCCGAGGTAGCCTGCGTGGTCGAGCCTGGTGACGAGCCCCCGGTCGACGATCTCGCCGATGATCTCCTGGGCGGATTCGCCCACTAAAGTAACGGCATCGTGTCGGACCACGATCCTTCCTTTCGCGACGCCGATCCTGAAGCTTCCGGCGGGGTCCATCTCCCAACGGCGACCACCGCCATCGATCCTGCCCACCTCCTCCACCTCCACCTCGCCGCCGCCGTCGCCCGCCTCGCCCCCGCCTCGCCCTCCCACCGCCACAAACTCCGAGGGCATCTCCTCCTCGGGGCGGCGGTGCTTCTCCTTGAGGACGAGGAGGTCGAAGCCTAGGTCTTTTGGGGGGCTTCTTCTCGCCCCAGCGAGGATCATCATCTCGGAAGCCGTGCGCAGCTCCCGGATGCTGCCGCGAGCCTTCTCGCTGTACTCGGGGGTGAAGAGGACGCTCGCCCCCGCCTCCGTCCCCATGGCGGCCAAAAGGGCGTTCACCCCCTGGGAATCGGCGTCCAATAGCTCCGTCACGTTCCCGACGCCGAAGAAGAGGGGGACGCCTGGAAAGGCTCGATGAAACTCGGCATACTTGCAAATCGACTCGGCCAGCCCCTGGAGAGGCGGGTTCAGGACCGGGTCGGCCATCGCAGAAACGCCCAGGTCGAGGGCCAGATCGAGGTTCTCCGCGAGGGTAGTCTCCGGCCCTGGCAGGACGACGGCGGGGACCCCGGCGGAGGCCGCCATCTCCCCCACCTCCGCAAGGTTCGAGCCGTCCAAGCTGAGGATCAGGTCGCACCCCGCCTCGATCCCCGCTTTCAGCAGGTCGGGCCGGAGGGTGTCGACGCTGACGGGAAGCCGGGTCGCCCCCAACGCCGTCCGGACGGCTCTAGCGACGTCGGAGGGATCGGCGTCCAGAGGGATCCCCAGGTCGATCATGTCCGCCCCCTCCCTCTCATAATGGCGGACCCTCTCGGCGAGGGCGGAGTCGTCGAACCGGGTCGCGTCCACGATCTCGGCCAGAACCTTCATCCTGCTATCGCCGCCGACCTTGACGCCTTTGATCGCCATCAGTGCCTTCGCCTCGGATTCAAGCCGCTCGATGGCGACGCGAGCCTCCTCTCTCATCCGCCCCTCCAGGAGGACGCAAGCGGGGACGGTGGCCGAGAGCTCGACCGAGTCCAGAAGGGGCAGAACGCGCCGGAGGTCGACGGCGTGCTTCGGCCCGAGCCTGATCTTCGTTTCAAGCTCCCGCTCGACGGGGGCGAAGTCGGCGGTTATGGCTCCCGGGATCAGAATTATGTCATAGCCCACGGGCGCAGCCTCCCGGAGCATCTTCGGGGTTATGAAGGAGGCGACGTCAACATTCATCACCAGGACGTCGGCCCGGTCCCCTGCCGCCTCCCTCACCATCTCCTCGGCGAGCCGTCCGGTCACCGCCAGCGCTCTCATGAGTTGGTGTAGGCGGCGGGAGGTGAAAAAGGCTGTGGAGGTAGGAGAGGGAATCACAAAAATGGTTCAGAAGACCTTGTCTCTTAGAACTAACTACAACACAAAATTGAAAAGGGGGTACGGGAATATATAAGTCGAACAACAAAAAGACCTTAATTAATAGAGAGTAACCGTAAGGGTCATCATGAAAATAGATCTTAGCACAGCAGATGCACTAGCAGAAATGATCTGCGGCAATCCCCCTTATGATAAATACTTCCCGTATCGCACATCATCGTATCTAACGAGGTTTTTTAGAGGTGTTAATTTAGATTATGTTCACGACGGTTCGACTAGGAGGTGGCGGGTCGCGCGTGTTTTAGAAGAATTGAACAACCAACAAGACCCAGATCCAGATCTTCCACCACCCAAATTGGTGAAGGTTATTGAATATTTACTAAATCCCATTCATTTTATCGACTCACCAGATAATCACGATAATGCGATAAAACTGGCAAATGAGATATTGAGCTTAAATAATTTAATTATCACCAAAGATGAACTGACAGCCAATGTAAAACTCCGTAAAATTGTAGCCGGATATGTTTCGACTTCAATTGATTCAGATGATGCCAAAAAGGTGATAACCTTCTCACCTTCTGTCTTTGATGTACCCAGCAAACCTGTCGAAACTAACTTAGTATCTGTTATGATCCCATTTGAAAAGAGCTTCGATGAAGTTCTAGAAACTATAAAGGCGGCATGTTCAAGTTTGGATTTGGATTGTAAAAGGGCTGATGATATTTGGATTAACAGCATGATTATCCAAGATATTTTCGAACTTATATACTGCTCATCTATAGTTATCGTGGATTTATCAGGCAGAAATCCAAACGTGTTTTATGAAGTTGGCATAGCCCATACCTTAGGAAAACATGTAATACCAATTACTCAGCATATGGAAGATGTGCCTTTTGATCTCATACATCACAGAGTGATTACATATCTTAAAAACAATGAAGGTCTAAATGAATTAGGTATTAAAATTACTGATAGATTGAGAGTACTAAAAGCGCAGTTGGACTAAAATGAATTTTGTATATTATATATACCATGCGTCACAATAATACGAATAAGCCAAAAGTCGCAAACTTATTTTAATACATCAAATAGAAACGTGTATGTGACTAAAACCACTATCTTTAGTGATCCCACAACCAACGCAAGCCCTCTGCGCCCCTCATCCGCCCACGGCCATCCCAGCCGGAGATTTTCCCGCGCCGCCCGGACCCCCCCCCGACGAACCGCCCCGCGACCGCCCCGGCGCTCTACTGGAGGGCTTTGGTGAAAAAGGCCGTAGAATTGTTAGGTAGGCGTAAATTTGCAGCAACAAATCCCGCATCAAAATGCGGCGCGTTCAAACTCGGAAAAAGTCCGATCCCAGCCGAAAGCCGATCGGCTCACTCGTCGATGTACTCGGTGATCTTCGTCTGGGCGGGGCAGCAGACCTCGCCGGGGATCTCGATGGGGTAGACCCCTGTGAGACCTCCCATGCAGAGCTGCTCTTTGGGAAATCCTATCGCCCTCACCAGCCCCTCGTGGCTGATGTAGCCCAGAGAGTCTCGGCCCCGATCACCGCCTCGACCCCGGCGACGGTCTTGTGGGCCGCGATCAGCTCGTCCCTTGTGGCCATGTCTGTCCCCAAGTAGCAGGGCGCCAATATGGGGGTTTTTCTCTCGCGGCTCCTGCCCCCCCAGCATAATGAAAGTTTCTGCCGATGTACCGTGCAAAATGCGAATTTGGCACCGCTGCGGCATCAGCTATATATTCAACGATCTAATTGAGCATGGTGATACTTTGAAAAAGATGATCTTACTCTTGGCGGCCCTCTGTTGTGCTGCTCTGGGCATCGTCGGTTCGTCTCTGGCCGAAGATGGGGCTCCAGAAGAGGTCCTGGAGTACGATAGCGGGTACTGGACTGACCTTTTGGCAAGCTCTTCGCTTGGGATTTTCGCGGAAACCGTGAGGTTCACTCCACCTAGAACCCCCTGGACCCTGACCAAAGTCCAAGTCGCCGGATGGGACGGCTTCGACAACGAGACGCTGCCCGAAGAGCGGGTCATAGCACTAGAGATTCGAGATGAAGACCTGAATCTCCTCTACCAGTTCACCGACTCACAGATACCTCACTTCTCCGACACGGCTCCCGCCCTTGAAACGTTCGAGCTGCCGCCTTTAGTCGTCGATGACGAATTTTACGTATGTTTCTACAGTCGAGGGGCGGTTCTTGTGGCGTTTAATGCAACAGAAACCAGTGACAGATCTTATACGTACAACAGGATTACCGGCGAGCTTTTGCAGGCAAAGGTCGCGATCGAGGGGTCCGACGAGCCGGCCCCCATAAACTGGATGATAAGGGCGGTCGGGCACTGAGTGAAGGCCGCCCCTTTCTCACTATGTCCCAGAAAATTTTCGGCAGTTGTGTCTGCATCGGCGGCATGCCCGGCATCGGAAGCGTGGGAAAGGTGGCCGCCGACTACATCGGCACCGCCATGGAGTGCCAGACCTTCCAGCTGATGGTCTCCACCGGGTTTCCCCCCGAGGTCCCTGTCGAGGACGGGATCGCGAGAGCCCTCCAGGTGGAGCTGAAGGCCCCCGAGGGGAGAGGCGACTTCCTTGTCCTCACCGGGGACGCCCAGCCCCTGAAGCCGCCTCACATGTACAACCTGGCTGGAGAGATCCTGAAGGCCCTCGCCTCCTACGAGGTTACGGATCTGATAACCTTAGCCGCCTACGTCGGAAGCTCCGAGGAGAGGGTCTTCGGAGTGGCCACGGACGCCGAGCTGGCGCTGGCCCTCGAAGATGGCGGCGTCGCCCTCCTTCGAGACGGGATCGTCGGCGGCCTCAACGGGATCCTCGTCGGCCTCTGTCCCTCTTACGGGATGCGGGGCGTCTGCCTCATGGGGAAGACCGACGGCGAGAAGGTCGTCGACCTGGCGGCGGCAGAGCACCTCATCGGGGTCACAAGCGACCTTCTGGGGCTGAACGTCAATACGGAGGTTCTCGGCTGGGCCCGCCGAGAGGCGCCGAAAGAGGACGAGGATGAGGGGAAAAAGCGGCCCCGTCGGCGCGAGATAGACGATCGCGCCGGATACGGTTAGGGCCCTAGACCGCCCTCACCACCAGGGTCCCCTGGGGAACCCCCACCGTCATGGAGACCGGCTCGCACTTGGCCCTCATGACGTAGATGAGCCGGCCAGAAAGAAATTCGTCGAACTCGGTCATCGTCTCGAAGTTGCCCATCCCCTTGGCGATGACGAGGTAGCTCTCGTCCCTGAGAAGGCGGAGGAGCTCGGGCCTCACATTCTCCAGGGAGAGGCCGATGACCGGCCCCGAAGGCTCCATCGGGAGGGGCGTCATGGGCCTCAGCTCATCGGCGGTGACGTCGTTTAATATGGGGACGGTCTTGGGGCAGATGACGACCCGCTTTCCCATCTCCAAAAGCCTCTCGATGACGAAGAGGTCGAAGACGACCTCGCCAGCGTTGTCGGTGAGGTAGAGGATCTTCTCGAATCGGTTTATCCGCCGCCGGGCCTCCTCCAGGTCGCCGTCGAACTTCTCGTTCAGGGTGTCAAAGAAGACGTCCTCGAAGGAGTCGACGTCGAAGTCGTGGCCCTTGACGCCCCACTCCATGGAGTTGGCGGCGGCGGCGATCCTGATCAGGGCCTCGAGCTTGTCCTCGGACTCATCGTAAAACTTCTTCGCTAGAGGGAGGAGGGCGGTCGCCACCCGGTTGCTCTCGGCCTTCATCTCCAGGTAGGGGTCGGGGTTTTTGCTCCTCCTCTTCATGATCTCCTCTCGCTCGGTCCCCACCACCGAGGGGACCATCCCTTTGTGGAGGGCCATGAAGTCGACGAGCTCTTCCATCGCTCCCTTCTTCGAATCGTCGTCGGGGAAGAGGATGTCGCATTCGAACTTGGCCCGGTCGAGGATGCAGCTGTAGCAGCTCGCGGCCATCTTCATGTGATCACCTCCCCGCCAGGACCGCTATCACCTCGGGGATGGCCTTGGAGGCCACCTCGGGGACCGACCCGCCGGAGAGGACGAAGACGATCCCCTTCCCGCCCGCAGCCTCCTTGATGATCCTCGCCATCTTGGGGTAGACGGCGGAGGTGAGCTCGAAGCCGCCGTAGTCGTCGACGTGGGAGTCGTGGCCGAAGATCACAAAGCAGATCGAAAAATCGAAGTCTTTGGCCATCTCCATGCTGCTTTGAAGCTCGCTCAAAAACTGCTCGTCTGTGGCGTCAAACCCGATCCCCACGTCGTAGTTGTTCTTCTTCCCGTCGGAGTTGGAGCTCTCTTGGTGGTTGAAGTTTATGTGGTAGACGTTGGGGTCGCCTCCGAAGAAGTTCCTCGTCCCGTCGCCGAAGTGGGGGTCGACGTCCACGATCAGAAACCTCTCAAGGCCCATCTCTCTCAGCCTCATTATCGTTATCGCCACGTCGTTGTAGTAGCAGAACCCCCAGCAGCTTCCGGGGCTCGCGTGGTGGCCTGCGGTCCCGGTATAGGCGAAGGCGTTCTCGGCTTCGCTCCTGGCCACCATCTCAGAGGCCTTAAGGACGGACCCCGCCGAGAGGAGGGCGACGTCGTGGTACATCCGGTTGTAAGACTCGGTCCTCATCCTCTCCATGTGCTCAGGGGTATGGGCCCTCTCGACGAGGGCGAGAGGCGCGGGCTCGGCTCCGAAGACCTCGACCTCGCCCTCCTCCAGGAGTCCCGACCTGGCCAGAGCCTCAAAGGAGGGCTTGATCCTATACTTGAGGACGCTGTGCCCCTTCGACCCGAAATCCCCGTGATAGATGACGGCAACCTTCATGTTCCTCAGGTTTCCGATCGACCTTATAAAACGTTCCGACCGAGCCCCTAGATCTGAGAGTACCTCGGATACCTCTCGAGGAGCATCCCCTCGACGACGATGGGCATGTCTCGCAGGGCGTCGTTGGCGGCCCTCTGGACCTCCCAGTCCTTGCCGGAGTATATGGTGAAGAGCGGCTCCCCCTTCTTCACGACCTCCCCCATCTTCTTGTGGATCCGGACCCCGGCCTTCTTGTCGGCTGGAGCCCCGGCGCTCCTCGCGATCTCGATGATCCTCTTGTTGTCGAAGGAGATGACGTAGCCGTTCGCCGGGGCGAGGATGTCGTGGTGGTACTCGCCGATCTCGATATCGCTGCTCTTGATGTTCGGGTCGCCTCCTTGCGCCTCTATGATCTCCATCATCTTTTCGTGGGCCTTGCCACTGGTGAGGATCCTCTCGGCCATCGCCCTCCCCTCGCCCCGGGCTGCGACGCAGCCCATCCCGGCACTGCACCCGATCTCAAGGAGTATCCCCGCCAGGGATAGGCTCTTCTCCCGGAGGCTGTTCGGACCCTGACCGCTCTCGAGCATGGTGAGCGCCTCCTTCACCTCCAGAGCAGGGCCCACGGTCCTTCCCACCGGCGACGCGCCGAAGGTCATGGCGCACTCGACTCTGATCCCGAGCCTGTCCCCCAGGTCGATGAGGTCTTTGGCCATCTTCCTTCCGTCGTCGACGGTCGGAAGCTTCGTTCCGGGGCCGACGGGCATGTCCATCACCACCGAGTCTGCGCCCACCGCCCCTTTCTTGGCCATGATCGAGGCCAGCATCTGGCTGTAGGGGTCAATGGTGAGGGCGTACTCGGCCCTGATCAGCTTGTCGTCAGCGGGGGCTATGTTCGTCGCCCCGCCCCAGGCGAGGATCCCGCCCACCTCCTCTGCGATCTCCTTGATCTCGTCGGCGGAAAACTCCACGGGCGCCAGAATCTCCATCAGGTCCGAGGTCCCCCCGGCTCCGGTGATGGCCCGCGAGCTGGTCTTGGGGATGAGAAGGCCCGCGGCGGCGACGATCGGGACGACCAGAAGAGATACCTTGTTTCCTGGAACCCCGCCGATGGAGTGCTTGTCGACCACGGGATGGGTGTCGAAGTGGATCCGCTCCCCGGTCTCGATCATCGCCCTCGTCAGCCACTCCGTCTCCTGAGAGTCGAAGTTTCTTATGTAGAGGGTGGTGAGGTAGGCGGAGATCTCGACGTCGCTGAGGTTGTTGTCGACGATGTCCTGGACGATCGTCCTGATCTGGTCCTCGGTGAGCTTCTCCTGGTCCATGATCCTCTTGATGTAGC
>DAOSXX010000014.1:0-48082 GCA_035380685.1 Methanothrix sp.
GGGCGGGGTCCATCTTCATGACGAAGCCCCGAGCGGCGTCGAGCCTCTTTCCCCCTGGGTCGGTCTCCGTCATGCTGGCGGAGCTGTCTATCGCGAGGATCACGTCGATGGGCATCGGGTCGGGCAGACCCTCTCCGGCCACCGTCAGAGTCACCCTGCCGACGGTCGGCTCCTTCCCGGAGCTCGTCGGCCATATCTGGTCGGGGCAGACTTGATGGGATACGGTCAGGTTCGCCTCTCCGAGGCCGACGACCAGGGTCAGGATAAGCGCTGCCAAAAGGATCTGCCTTGGGATCATGGGGAATCGTTCCTCTGTGGTGGTGGAGACTTGATGGTCCAAATGGTGGTGGCAACTTGATGGCGTAAAAAGATATTCTTTAATGTGACTAAATACTTAAATCGCTGAAATCCTGCTCCTGAAGTGGAAGCAACGGTGGATGATTTACTCCAGAAGCAATGGATATGATATATATTTAGAAGAATGATTATTTTATTGGATTCTTTCCGATATCTACGAGTTTTGTATTTAACGTATCAATTTTATCTGAGAGCTGTTTGGGCTGGACATAATAAAAATCAAATAATGCTTCAAGAACTTCAAGATCCCACTCTGCTTCTTCTGGTTCAACCGGAACAATTTCGCCCGTACTATTGCTTTTCATCGGATGGGCCGCGAAATTTCCAATTTGTCGAACCATATCAAGGGCCTTTACCAGGTGAGATGGCAAATTGCCGCTATCAATTACCTGCTGTATTTCGTTCGCTAAATTTCCGGGTTTAACTTTTCCTACATCTCGGAGAAGATTCTGTAAACAGCGCCTGCTCAAGGCTGCTGATGCCTTTGGACTATCGGGTAAGACGATACATGCTTCTTCGTAATCTTCAGCGATTGAAGGGGGTACTTCAGATGGGCATGGTGAATGGCTGCTACCTTTTGGCCTAATTGATGAAATGCTATTTATAGTATCAAATTTCTTGGATTTGTGATCAAATTTGCCATTTACGAGGTATAAATTCATCCGGTTACATGCAGGACAATCAAAACATGTTATCCCCCACACGCCATCTTTATCTGTTCCTAAATAAAAATTCGTCTTTCTCGGATGAAATTCCACAAGACAATGCCTGCATTTCATTGTTGTCATCTCCAGCAGATATCAGATAAATAATTATCTGTTGATAGCAAGCGATCATCAAAACTAGCCTCCTAGACAGAGCGCGATGTAATCTCGTAAGTCGTCACTAAATTAATTCTTCCATGATGAAGCAACGCAAATCCTCATTAACCAGCCATGTATCCAACCCAAGAATCATGACCCAAGAAAACCCCTCCATCGAGCCCGAACCGATCCCACTCCGCCCGCCCATCGCTACCTTCGACGACGACGGGCGCGCCTGCAGCCTGGAGGGGACGGGCCTCGCCCTCCTGGTGAACATCATGCGGATCGGCCAGCACTGGGGCCGGCCCGCCTTCTACGAGTATCTCGACGAGGAGATGCAGGCATAGGTGAGGCTCTGGGCAAGGTCGCTCCTCGCCGACGATGACGATCCCGTCGCCCACCAGGTGAGGGCGCACTGCAAGAAGCTCTTGGAGTTTGAGGATGAACGGGGCCGTTAGCCACTTATTGAAGGGGAGAGAGGCCTCAAGGAGGCGTTTGTTAGGTGACGATCTGAGCCACTCTTCGAAATTCATGAATCAGCGATCTCAGTTCCCCACCATCTTCTCAAAAGATGCGAGACAGTGATATCGGATCCTTTAAGAATAGCTTGGCGATCGAATTTCGACGTTCTTCGGCCACAACGCGAGACGGTCTGCGGGAGCGCCGAAGGCGCGCGGTCAAAGCTCAGAAATCCGCGCCAGTTTTAACTACCTCCCGACCCCACAATAACAAAATGGAGGTCGTGGAGTTGAGAGAGTTCCCGAAGCCTAAGGTCGTTATCAGCAGGTGCATCGAGTTCGACAACTGCAGGTACAACGGCCAGATGATCGCAAGCGACTTCGCAAAGAGCCTCGTCCCCTACGTCGATTTTCTGCCGGTCTGCCCCGAGGTGGAGATCGGCCTCGGCGTCCCTCGAGGATCGCTCAGACTAGTCTCTTCTGCCGAGGGGGGAGAGATGGAGACAAGGCTCGTCCAGCCAGCGACGGGCCGGGACGTCACATCTGAGATGCAGAGCTTCGCCGCATCGTTTCTTGACTCCCTCGGCGAGGTGGACGGCTTCATCCTCAAGGCGGGCTCCCCGTCCTGCGGCATCAAGAACACTAAGGTCTACCCCACCGCCGGAAAATCGGCGGCCCTCTCTCGGAGCGAGGCGGGGATCTTCGGCCGCGCCGTCCTGGCCCGCCATTCGGACCTGGCGGTGGAGGACGAAGGAAGGCTGAGAAACCCTCGGGTCAAAGAGCACTTCCTCACCAAGCTCTTCACCCTGGCAAGCTTCCGGGAGGTCGAGAGGTTGGGATCGATGGGAGAGCTGGTCGGTTTCCAGGCCAAAAACAAGATGCTGCTAATGGCCTACCACCAGACAGAGCAGAGGGCCCTCGGGGAGATCGCCGCAAACCACGACCATCGGCCCTTCGACGAGGTGGCCCGCGAGTACCGGGCCCACCTCCGGCGTGCGATGTGCCGGGCCCCGAGGTACACCTCCAACATAAATGTCCTGATGCACATCCTCGGATACTTCAAAGATCGGCTCTCATCCGCCGAGAAGGCGATGTTTCTGGAGAACATCCAGAGGTACAGAGACGGCAAGGTCACCATCTGCCCCAACACCACCCTCCTGAAGTCCTGGATAGCAAGGTTCGAGGACGACTACCTCATGGGCCAGACCTTCTTTGAGCCCTACCCCCAAGACCTGATCGTGGTCGATCCGGTCGTCTCCCACAAGGGGAGGGACCTCTGGAAATAGAAGAACGGAAAGATACAACGGGGAAAGGGACGTAAAAGAAAAGGAAAAGAAACGGAAATAAACAAGAAGAAAAGACGGCCTTCTAACCCTCCGCCATCCTCTGAGCCCTCTCCTTCTCTGCCACCAGGACGTTCTCGTTCAGCACCTCGCAGGCCTTCTCGTCCCTCCACCAGGCCATCCTATCCTCGCCGAGGGCGTCTGAAGCTTCGTAGATGTCCCCAAACTCCTGGTCATAGACGGTGTACTCAGTGTTCAGAGGCACCATCGACTGGCCCCCGACCTTCGAGAAGGAGGGATCGATCTCGATGACCTCGCCCTTCTTGTTTCTCACCAGAAGCCAGATGTGGCCGTTGCCCTCGCCGCCGAACTCCTCGGCGTAGGCGAAGGACACATCAAATCCGTGACTCTTAAAGTACCACTCGTAAAATGCAGCCCTTTCGAAGACGTCGAGATCTTCTGCATAGCCTTTGATGGAGCTGGAGTACCGTATCACGTCATCAGGGTTTTGGACGTCGGCGGGCTTCAGCTCAAGATAATAGGGGTCGGGGATATCGCCTCCGCAGAAGTCGCCGCCGAGGGGGCCTTCCCGGCCCCCTTCGTCGCGGAGAAGGACGTACGTCCCGATGAGGATGATGACGGCCACGACCGCCAGGAACGCCCACTTCTTCGCCAGCTTTTTGCCCCCAAAATATTCGCTATTGCTTCAAATGTCCCGCTCCGCCAGGACCCTCCTCACCTCGGCCTCCACGAGCTTACGAATCTCCTCATCATCGACCTGGCGACCGCTGGCCCGGTGGGACTCGTGAATGCCGGGATCCCGGCTCGACCTCTCGAAGATGTTCCTCTCGTCGAGGAAGAAGGGCTTCTCCCCTTTCTCAATCCTGAGAAGCCCCTCCTTCAGACGCTCTTGGATCCCATCATCCCCATAGAAGTAATCCTCGATGGCCTTTCTCGTCAGCTCCGGCATACCTTGAGAAACCAGGCTGCTCTCGGGCTCGTCCATATAGTTCAGGGCCATCCTGATCACCCTGTGAAGGCGGTACTCGAGGTTTCCTTTCACCTCACATCCCCTCTCCTCGCCGTACGGGTTTCTGAGGAGGATCAGGATCTCGTCCCAGTGGTTCTCTCCGAGCTTCCTCCAGGGCTCTATCCTCTCTTCAGGAAGTCCAGTGTACCTCGCCACCGCCTTCACGATCTCGCCCTGTCCCATGAACCCCCTGGTGAAGACGTAAGCCATCTCAGCGTTTTTCGGATCGCACCCGAAGAGCTTTCCCTCAGACAGGGCTTTTTTGACCAGGTTCTCTTCGGGATCCTCTCGCCTCCTCTCCCGACAGTAGCAGGGAACCAGAATTGGTGGGCGGACCAGCCCCTCGATGAACTTCTCTCGCATAGCAAGGCTTGGGGGATCTTCCCCAGGATAATGGCGACCAGCTATGAAAGGCCTCATGGCCTGGTGAATGTAATCGTCAATGGCGGAATAGTCCTGGCCGAACTTCTCGACCATGATCTGGTTGTCGATCAGGATTACCCCGTCCACCCCGATTCCTACCTTTTTGGTCGTCAGGTCGTACAGGGAGATGGTGGCGCCGAGGTCCCTCTTCGCCTCCTTCGCCCTCTGCTGAGGGTCCACGCCCTCCTCGGTGAGCACCCCCAAGACGAAGACGGGATAGGCGGGCCTTTCCCCCCGTATGTACCTGGTTATAGGGTTGACGAAGCCCGTCCCAGTCCCTCCCCCGAGTGATACTATGAAGAGGATCCCGTCGCACATCTCAGATCCGCCGTTGTTGTCCTTCAAAGCTTCAAGAGTTGTGTAAGGCCGTATCCGATCCCAGGCGGCTCTGAGGATGGGGTTTTCCGACTCGTGCTCCGAGAGGGCGACACGTTTTACTTCCTCGTCGCTCTCGAAGATCTCGAAGACGGCCTTCAGAAACTCGGCCTGCCTCATGAACCCCTGCTTCTTGACATCGTACCCGTAGCGGTCAACGATCAGCTTCGAGGTCTTGGACTCGGGGCCGATGACATCATGAGGTATGAAATAGCCGGGATAGCGCCCGCCCTCCAGGGAACCGAAAAAGTTCTGGTTTTCAGTCTCTTGGACGTCGGCCTCAAGCCATAACCCCTTCACCCCCCCAAAAGATACATGTTCACCCAGGGACTTCTTCAGCAGGGTCACATCCTGGTTTTTAAGGAAACGCTCTGCAAGATGTCCCCCACAACCTCCAATTCCGACTATACAAAGTCTCATCTCATCCCTCCCAGAGCCTCGACGTATATCGGCCACAATAACGCCAGCTCAGAGGCGAAGAGGGCGAGAAAGGCCGTAATTCTCGATGCCAGCTCCACCTGGGGAAATATCGTTCCTTGCTGGATGGATAGAACTATGGAGATCGCCAGCAACGGCAATGTGAGCATTATGGCGACCTTCGTCTTTCTCGAAAGCTCATAATAGCCATAAAGCTCCCTTGGAACAAAAGCTGCCGCCACAAGGGTCAAAACCAGAACCATAAGCCCAAAAGTGGCAAACCCTAAGGGACCTGAAGATAGTGTGGGAACCTGGTAGTAGTTGTGCCGGGGAAATATCTCGGGCGTAAGGAAGTAGAAGTAGGCGAAGGCGGCAAAGAGGAGCATCCAAGCGGTTATGGCCGCAGCGTTGAAGTTTGAACCCTGGCGGGCGAACATCTCCTCCCGAAGTTCCTCCCCAGATATCTCGCCGCCGTTGGTGGTGGCCGCCACCCTCCTGTAGGTCCTCTCCATGTTCAGCCTGTGGAGTGCCGCTCCCAGGGCCAAAATCAGAATGAAGAGCCCCAGACCCAAAAGGCCGTTGGAAGAGACGCTGGCAAGGGCGTTCGATAACCCTTCGGGCACCAGGCTTGACGATATATCGGCAGCCTGGACGCCGGCCACCGTTTCGTTCAGGCCGCTCATCGATAAAGCCTCCTTTCAATCACGATCCCACCGGCCAGCGCCGCAGTCAGAACGATCAGGATGTTTGCGACCGTCACCATCGAGTATATCGGATACTCGACGATCCTCTGGTTTATCCTTTCTCCCGACAAGCTGCTGGTATCTTCTCTGGAGTTTTGGTCCGTTGCCGAGTACTTAAAGTAATAGCTGAAGCTCTGGTTGGCGTCGGAGACGTCGAAGGGCTTGACGTCGAAGAGGACGTCCTGTGCCTCCTCGGAGGCGTTTATTATCCTTGTATCCTGATACTTGTTGGGATGAGACGGCGTGCTGGTGTAGAGGTCTATTCTGAGGTTGTTTATCTCCGGGTTTTTCACCTTGAGGCTGAACCTGTAGTTCTGCCACCAGTATCGGTTTTCGTCTGCGGGCTCTGCATCAGGGCTCGAGACGAATATCTTGGGGCTCGGCAAAAGGCTGGGTCCGGAAAGTATCTCCGTCCTGTTGGCGTTGAGGCCATCGCCGTAGGTGAAGAAGTACGAGAAGTTCTTTCCAGCATCGTTCTCCCCGAAAAAGCCGTACTCGCTGGCGACGAAGGTGACGTTCGATCCGGACTTGACGTCTTGGGTCTCGTTCCTAACCTCTCTATTCTGGCCGTCGAGGACGTGGAGGGTCACGTTTACCATATCCCCGTCGGTGTCGACGAACCTTGCTTCGTACCGGATCGGATCGTTGTACCTGGCTCTGGACGGCTCGACCCTGATGCTGCCCTCGTATACTTCGGGAGGGCTGTTGACCAGGTCCAGCTCGAGGGCGCTGTAATAATCATCCATCTGGTAGGGCTTCCCGTACATGGTGTCGGTGTAGTAGGTGCTGTGCATATCGTTGAACCATATGCGGAAGGTCGCGTTCCCCACAGCCTTCGAATCGACGAAGGGCGTTATGCCAGACCAATCCCTGGTGGTGACGTTGTTCTTTTCGGAGTACTCGTTGGCGAGGATCACCCTCTGAGATCCAACCCTGGAGAAGTTCTCCTGGCCAGGACCTTTCGCCTCCAGCCACAGGTAGACATCAGAACGGACCTCGATAGGGTTGTCGTTTTTCACCAAGGCGTATATATCCAGCTTGTCGTTGCGAGTGATCTCGAGTTTCTCCGTGGAGTTGGGGTACCATATCAGGACTGTGGGAGCTGTGTAGTCTTTTGGGGGGACGAAGGGTATGTGGAGCAGTTTCTTGAGGTACTCGAACTCGTCGGGATCTTCCTGCTTCCACTTCTCCAGGTTCCCGATCAGATCTTCCAGATCCAGCTTGACGATCTTCTTGCCACCGCTCGTGCTGCTGCTGGATTCACCACCGCTACTGCCTCCGCTCGATGAGGGAGCCGATTTGGGCGGTGAGGGACTCACCCCAGCAGACTGGGCCGCCAGGGGGAGGAGCAGAAAAACTATGATGAGACACGCTGCGAATCTCTTCATATTAACTCCTGACAGGCACGAAGTCTACCTCCAGACGATACGGATACCCTTCCCACTCCAGCCTCTTCCACTCGGCGGCGTCTGAGACGTATACCTTGGGATCTTTTGCGAGAGTCCATGCGGTCCGGTCCATGGTGGAGACCAGATCGACGGAAAGGGTGCTCAGGGATGAACGCACCTCCACACCATAAGTATAGACGTACTCGCCCCGCGCGTTGTCGTAAGTCACATTCCACGTCTTGTTTCTGAAGTTGGCCACAATATTTGGACCGTTGAACCCGTCCTCGCCGTCCAGGAACCTGCTCCCTGAGACGAACCTGAACCTCGACTCGCCAAGGAAGGGCTCGGCGAAGGGTAGCTCATCAATCGTGAAGTTCAGAGAACCCTCTGATAAGTCGTAGCTTTGGGGTTTGCCGGCCTCGACCCAGGTCTTGCGGACGGGATCGTGAACTTCCAGCTTCACCACCACAGGTTCGGAGCTCTCGACGGAGTCTATCTCCACCGTATAGACGTAAGGCGTTCGAACCAGCCTCTCTCCAGTCTGGTGGAAGCCCGCATCCCAGGACCCAAGAGAGCCGTTGCTGGGTGAAACTCTCCCCGTGATCGACTCCTTGACTAGGTTTGGCCCCTGATAAACCGTGGGGGGTGATGCGACGCGTATGAACCTGTAGCTGACGTTGCCGGCGACGTCATCGCCGAAAGATACGTCTCTCCAGCTGATGCGAGGGTCGCCGTTGTAGGTGGCTATCCCCTGAGACCTCCAGAGAGAAGAGCCCGGCTCGCTCGTCTGAAGCTCGATATCGCAGACGGGAAGGGCGGTGGCGACGTCCACAGAGTAGGTATAGAGAGCAACGGTGCTGCCCCTGTTCGGAGATACGGAGGCGTTCTCGTACTTTATGAGGACGATCTCGGGCCCCAGGAAGACGTTACCCTTCTCCTCGCGACTGGTGCCCAGGGGGCTCTCGGATCCGGGGTAGTAGAAGCTGAAGTAGTACGATGAGGTTCCCTCTGAGCCGATCGTCTCGCTGGGCATGACCCCCGTCCATTCAATCCTCTGCCAACGGGTGGCGTTGCCGTACCTTTTTTTCTCGACGAGCTTGAACCGATTTTGATCTATGTCCCAGACGTTCAGACCGACGTCCAGATTCTTTGAACCCTTGAAATCGAGGGCGTAGGTGAAGGGCGTACCCGAAAAGCCGTCCGCAGGGTCGACGCTGGAGTTTCCATATTCATAATCCACCGGCCAAAAGGGTCCCTCAAAGGTCTCAGTCTGTTTCCGCCCGACAAAACGGTAGTGGGCTTTGATGAAGTCGAAGCCGAGGGAAATGTCGTCCCACCTCAAGGTCTGCCATGCGCCGATGTTGGTGTAGTTTTTGCTTCCGCAGTCTTTCCAAGGACCGATCGCCTCCGGAGCAGCCTGGAGGGTCAACACGTCCTCGGCGCTGGAGAAGACGTCAATCCGATAGCTGTAAAGGGTCTCGTTGGTCCCCATCCTCGGCGTGACCTCGGCGTTCTTGCAGACGGTGATCATTTTGATTAGGGATGGCTCACCGTCGTATCCCTCCAAGGTAACCGGATTTCCGACGAGAGGCGTGATCAACACCCTGTACCAGCCTTTCTCCCAGGCGCTGGTATCGTTCTCGTCGGTGGCCCATTTCCCGAAAGAGCCGCGGCTCATCTCCGGCGACCTAAAGTTGACGTCGAAGTTGACGTCTTGAGCTGAATGGGCTGTGAGGCTGATGTCAGATGTGTACTTTTTTGAGGCAGTATAATCGGTGTAGTCGGGTCCCACCTCCATCTCCACCACGTAGCGCATGGGGCAGGTCATCCCATTTGTCAGGTGAACTTTATAGACGATGGGCTGGTTGACGTTGAAAGGCATCTTCGCAGTACCGACCTGCTGGAAGCTCATCGAGGCCTCCGTCTGGCCCAGAGCCGGAGTCAGAATTAATGTGGCCACGACAAATACGATTATTATGCATCTCGGAGATCTCAAGCTTTCACGTCCCACTCGGTTTCTGAGATTAATTCTGCGATATTATTTCGGAAATTATCTTTGAGGCTATAAGGGATGTCTCTATTAAATGTTAACGGATGAACTAATGAGCTGCTGCCGCCAAAAGAAAAATGTTGACGCGGTCCTCACGCGTCGATCGCCTTGCTTGCAGCCTCGACTCCGGCTCCAAGGCTGGATATCACGCCCTCCTTCTCCAAGACCAGCTCCAGGGTCTGGATAGTCCTAAGAACGTCAGCCTCGGTGCAGGCGCCCATGGTGCCGATCCTGAATATCTTGCCCTTCAGCTCTGACTGGCCACCGGAGACGACGACGCCTCGCTTGCGCATTCCTCCGCGAAGCTGGCCATCGGTGATGCCGTTTGGCATCTTCATGGCGGTGACGGTGTTGGAGTAGGTGGAGTGCTCGTTCACCTGGGGGAATAGATCGATCTCAAGGGCACCGGCTGCTTCTCTCACCCCTTTGGCGAGCCTGGCCGTTCGAGCCCGCCTCTCCGAGAAGCCCTCCTCCGCGGCCATGGTAAGCGCCTCCTGGAGGGCGTAGAAGAGGGAGACCGCCGGGGTGTAAGGCGTCTGGTTCTTTTTCGCCTTATCGAGGTGGGCCTTGAGGTCGGTGTAGTAGCCGCCCTTGCCTTTCTCCAGCATCTCTTCTGCCCTCTTGCTCACGGTCACCATGGCGAGGCCCGGAGGGACTGCAAGACATTTCTGAGATCCTGTGATGGCGATGTCGATGCCCCACTCGTCGGTGAGAAACTCGTTTCCTCCGACGGAGGATATACCGTCGACGATGAATATGGCGTCGTATTTGCGAGCGAGCTTTCCAACTTCCTTGGCGGGGTTGACAATCCCTACAGAGGTCTCGTTGTGGACCATGGCTATGGCTTTTGCGCCCTCTTCAAGGGCCGCCTCTATCCGGTCCAGGTCGAAGGGCGTTCCCCAGGCGAAGTCAAGAGGGACGGCGGTACCGTATCGGTCGCCGAGCTCCGTGAACCTCTCGCCGAACTTGCCGTTGGTCGCGGTGACTATCTTGTCCTCTTTTCCGATGATGCCGCCCACGGCCGCCTCCATGCCGGCAGTTCCGCTTCCGCTGAGGACCACGGCGTCGTTCTTCGTATCGAAAAGCTCCTTTAGGCGCGACCTGCAGTCCTCGTAGATAGTCTCGAAGTCGGCGCTTCTGTGGCTGATCATGGGCTTTGACATGGCCCGGAGCACCCTTTGGGGTACCTTGACCGGCCCTGGAATCATGAGAAGTGTGTCCTCGATATCCAAATGAGATCCCTCGTTTCTTACAACCACGGGGAGTCTATATAAAACTAGCTTTTATCCGTTCAGCGGTCTTCCAGCTGTGCCTTGCAAAGGGCGGAAGATCGCCGTGCTCTTTCACCCAGTTTTCGAGGAACTGGACTGTGGCCGGGTCTGAGGAGTAGCCGCTCCCGATCTTTAGGCCCAACGACTTCTCGATCTCTCTCACCGACCTGTCCCTCGTCACCTTGGCGAGGATTGAGGCCGCGGCCACAACCAAGTGGTTTTTGTCCGCCCGATGCTCGGCGACGACCTCCATCTCCGTCCCGCTCCCCACTTTCACCCTTCGGGCGAACCTGCCTGGGTTTACGTCGGCGGCGTCCAGGATCGCCCTGTCTGCCGAGAGCTTCTCCACCACTTTCGAGAAGCTTTTGACCATGATCTCGTTCATCGTCATCAGCTGGCGGAGCTCGTCGATCACCTCTGGCCGAACCTCCAGGACGTATTTGTCCTGAGCTATATTCTCGATCTTGGGAGCGAGCTGCTCCCTCCTCGCTGGCGTGAGGAGCTTGGAATCCTTCACCCCCAAGGCTGCCAGGTCAAAGAGCTGGTCTTCGTCGATGACCACGCCGGCCACGAACATCGAGCCGATCACGGGCCCTTTTCCCGCCTCGTCGGCGCCCAAAAGTCGCATCGCTCATCTGGTGAGGACTTGTGGTATTTGAATCGATCGAAATAATGAAGGGCGAAGGAGAACCGAGACTTCCTATTCAGGTCCCGGAATCTGCGGACCTGAGATTGCCCTCCGCCACACGGGTGATATCGGCCATAACCGGTTTGAGCTCTTCGGAGCTGAAAGCTGTGACGTAGTAAAACTCGCCGCCAGCCCCATTCGAAATCTTCGTGAGATTCGAGTACTGCTTTTGGGTGGCGTTGAAGCTAGAGTTGATCCCGATCCCTATTGTGAATATTCTGTATCCCGATTCGTTCGCCTCGGAGATGTAATCGCCCAGCCTCTCTCCCGGCTCGAACTCACTGAACCCCGTCAGGAAGACGATTATCTTCTCAGAAGCCGCGGATTCGGCGGCGTGATCGCGAAGCACCGCGAGAGAGCCGTTTAGGCCCTGGTCGTACTCCGTTAAATCCGTCTCGATGCACATTCCGGATAGGTTACCCAGGATCTCAGCGAGACGGTCTTCGCTCCCCTCCAGGGGGGCGGGCCCAAAGATTATCTCGCTCTCGTGATCCCAGCTCACGATCGAGACGTTGGCGTTATCGAAGTGGGACAATCCCGTGACTATCTCGGCGCCCTCGTTTTTAGCCATGCGGTAGTACTTTTTCATGCTGCCGGAGGTGTCGAGGGCGAAGACGAGGTAAGTGCCATTGTTTGATAGGTTAATAGTAACGGAACCGCTCGCTAAGACGTTGTTGCCGTGCTCAGGCTTTCCTTCAACCTCGACGAAGTTCGTCAGGTTGCCGAACTTAGAACCGTCGATGTGGGCTACTAGCTCGATGTAAGTCGAGTTGCTAGCGTTAAGCGGTCCCAGGTTCCACGTGACGTTCTGGCTCACATTGTTGCCTGACCTGTTGTCTGAGACGTAATCGAGACCCTCGGGCAGAGTGTCTTTCACTTCGACATCGACGAAGTCGACTTCGCCGGTGTTCGTGACGTTGATCGTGAAGGTGACGTTGGTCGAAGGAGATCCCTTCTTTGGATCGGCCATCTTGTTGACCTCTATGCTGGCGTTCACAGCGGTCACGACCGCAGAACTGGAATTGGTGACGTTATATCCCGTTGGAGGCACTCCGGTGACGTTGACGTCGTTCGTCAGGTTGCCGAACTTCGAGCCGTCGATGTGGGCTACAAGCTCGATGTAGGTCGAGTTGCTCGCGTTAAGCGGTCCCAGGTTCCACGTAACGTTCTGGCTCTCATTTAAGCCTGACCTATTGTCCGAGACGTAACTGAGACCCTCGGGCAAAGTGTCTTTTACTTCAACCTCGACGAAATCGACTTCGCCGGTGTTCGTGACGTTAATCGTGAAGGTGACGTTGGTCGAAGGAGATCCTTCCTTCGGATAAGCTGTCTTGTTGATCTCTATGCTGGCGTTTTTAGCGGTCACGACCGCAGAACCGGAATTGGTGACGCTATATCCCGTTGGAGGCACTCCGGTGACGGTGACGTCGTTCGTCAGGTTGCCGAACTTCGAGCCGTCGATGTGGGCTACAAGCTCGATGTAGGTCGAGTTGCTCGCGTTAAGCGGTCCCAGGTTCCACGTAACGTTCTGGCTCTCATTTAAGCCTGACCTATTGTCCGAGACGTAACTGAGACCCTCGGGCAAAGTGTCTTTTACTTCGACATCGGCGAAGTCAACTTCGCCGGTGTTTGTGACGTTGATCGCGAACGAGATCTGAGTCGAAGGTGCACCTGAACTCAGGTTGGCGGTCTTATTGACTTCTATGCTGGCGTTCACGGCGTTCACGACAACAGAACTGGAACTGGTGACGTTATATCCCGTCGGAGGAATTCCAGTGACGTTGACGTTGTTCGTCAGGTTGCCGAACTTCGAGCCGTCGATGTGGGCTACAAGCTCGATGTAGGTCGAGTTGCTCGCGTTAAGCGGTCCCAGGTTCCACGTAACGTTCTGGCTCACATTGTTGCCTGACCTGTTGTCTGAGACGTAATCGAGACCCTCGGGCAGAGTGTCTTTCACTTCGACATCGACGAAGTCGACTTCGCCGGTGTTCGTGACGTTGATCGTGAAGGTGACGTTGGTCGAAGGAGATCCCTTCTTTGGATCGGCCATCTTGTTGACCTCTATGCTGGCGTTCACAGCAGTCACGACTGCAGAACTGGAATTGGTGACGTTATATCCCGTTGGAGGCACTCCGGTGACGGTGATGTTGTTCGTCAGGTTGCCGAATTTCAAGCCGTCGATGTGGGCTACTAGCTCGATGCAAGTCGAGTTGCTAGCGTTAAGCGGTCCCAGGTTCCACGTGACGTTCTGGCTCACATTGTTGCCTGACCTGTTGTCTGAGACGTAATCGAGACCCTCGGGCAGAGTGTCTTTCACTTCGACATCGACGAAGTCGACTTCGCCGGTGTTCGTGACGTTGATCGTGAACGAGATCTGAGTCGAAGGTGCACCTGAACTCTGGTTGGCGGTCTTGTTGACTTCTATGCCTTGTCTGATAACGCGCACTGTCGCGGTATCTACATCGGTTACGTTATCACACAACCATGTTCCATCGAGTTCAACGGTTCCTTCGGCTTTAATACTATTCACTAGGATACCAGGAGCCGAGTCGTTAATGCGAGCTTCCAACAATAACGTCTCTGAATCATTTGGTTTCATCAAACCCAGGCACCACCTCCCATCCATCTCGACGTTCTCGGCGTATTCGAGGCCAGACGGTAGCGTATCTATGACGACGACCGATCTCAAATTTGAGTTGCCTTTGTTCGTTACATTTATTGTAAAGCTGACCGGAGAGCCTGGAGGCACCGAAACGAATTTAGGAGTTATGTTTATATCTATATTCCAGTAGTAATAAGTACCATTGGTCTCCTTAGATATTAGCTCGAGATTTTTTAGATTATCTTGATTATCTCCAAAACCAATTGTATCAATCTTTATACCGTTGTTTTTTGCCCTGGTGACAGCGGATATATTATCTGTAATATTGCCATTAGAGAAAAATACAAAATGTTTTTCTGGACCCTTGCCTTTATCAAATGTCATTATCACTCCGTCGCTAAGAAATAAAGCAAAATTTGTTATGCTTGTAGTTGGATTATAACAAATATACGATTCTTGTTCACTTAAGTTACGTATTATATCACTAAAGTTTTTTGTTAAAAGTGTTGAATTGTTGACTACACCGTATCTATAAGGTTCGGAACCTCCAACTAATGTGTCTGAATTCTCTCTGGGAATCAACAAAGCAAACCAATTAGTACCACTAGTGTTGTTGTTAAACTTATTACTCAAGAAGCATTTCGCCCTCTCTATACGAGTGCACCCTGGATCCGACATATTCATGCTAACCGAATTATCTATCGCAATTATTATCCTCTGATCATCGGGATAGTCTGACTCCCCATTCACACCATTAGCCATCAGCATGACGAAAACGAGTGCCGCCCCGATCGCCACCAGATACTTCAGCCTCATGCTATCTCTCCCATCTTCACGTCGCCGCTCTCAGTCCGCATGTTGATAACGTTGATCCCGGCGGCATCGCCGCCCGTCGGCCGTATATCAATCCCCCCAGCCCCGGTGGCGGTGGCGCCGATCCCGTCTGGAGGAAGGGCGCCCTTAACGGCGGTGAGGATGATCAGGCTTCTCGCCTCCCCAGGCCTCACGCCGCCGGCGGTCCAGGTGAGGGTGAAGGTACCGTCAGGGTTCTTCGCCACATCGACGTCGGCGCCGGATGGGACCGTCTCCTTCACCACCATGTCGGCGGGGAGGGTCTCGGTGACAACGACGTCCTTGGGGGCGGCCCTGCTCGAAGCGTGGGCCTTAACGCTTCGCAGAACTTCCCTCAGCTCATCAGAGCCGAGCCCGCTGATGGGATAGAACTGGCCGCCGGTGAGGCTGGCCAGCCTGCTGAGGTTGTCGTACATGAGTGGCGACTCGATCTCGTCAATCTCGATGCCAACGGTGTATATCGCGTAACCTCTCCGTTTCAGCTCGGTTGCGCTTTCATTCAATTTATCGCCAGGCCGGAACTCGTCGGGCCCGGTGATAAATAGAACGATCTTTCCGTCTCCGTTGAGAATATCCCCGAACCCGTCGTCGACTTCCAGGGCCCCTTGGAGCCCCGCCGAGTAAACTGTCTGGTCGGTCTCGTCGCATAATCCAGATAGGTTCGCGAGGGCGGCGAGGACCTCCGCCCCGCTCTCCCCCAGGGGCCGCGGCGGGACCATCAGCCGATCCGCGCCCTCGCCGTCGTCCTCGTCCCAGCCGATGATCGAGACATTGCCATAGTTCGCCTCCGCAAAGGCTGAAAAGTTCTCCTCGCCCATCCCCTCGTAGGGGAGCCTCATGCTGCCGGAGACGTCGAAGGCGAAGACGGCGTCGATCGCCGCCTCGGGCCTTTGTATGGTCAGGTTGATAACGCCGACGGTCTCGCCGGTCCCGTTCCAGAAGGGGGTCGAGCCGAAGATGGTGGTCTGAGCGATGTTTATGTTGTTAACCTTCGACCTGTTATCGGCCACGACTTCGGCGCATTCAGAGCAGGCGGGGTCCACGCATACGCAGACGATCTTCTCGCAGGGCTGGCCATTGGGGCCGGTGGGGGTGCTGTAGTTATTGCAAATGGATTTATTAATGTAGGTGTTATTCAAATTGAGATTAATATCTCCGTAATTTATAAAGCTCATATTAACACAGCCGCCCTCCGGGCACGGAGTTATATATAAGCTAACACTATCGTTACCTGTGATGTTACTCCCATTAGGCAGTGTTCCAGTGACTTCAGCTATATTTGTTACAGTTCCGAACTGCGAGCCATCTATCTTGGCGATGAATTCGACAAAATTTGACTCTGAAACATTCAGCCGACCAAGATTCCAAGTGATCATGTTACCATAGATGGTCCTGATTTGTTGGTTGTCCGAAACGAATTCAAGACCACCGGGCAGTTCATCGCATACGATTAAAGGATCTAGATCGGCGTCGGCGATGTTGGTTACTTTGATTCTGAAGCCGACATCGGTAGAGTTATCCTCTTTTGTAGGAATTATATACTTATCTACTACTAATCCGGGTACAAAAACTTCCTCCGTATCATTAGCGGATACGTTGCCGCCTTCAGGAGGTTTGCCTAGGACTTCGACTTTATTGGTCAGAGTACCGAATTTCGAGCCATCTACTTGGGCTACAAGCTCGACAAATTTTGACTTCGAGACTTTTAAGTCGCTTAGATTCCAACCTATAATGTTATCTTCGAAAGTCCTGGTTGTTTGGTCGTCTTTGACGTATTTGAGACCATAGGGCAGCTCGTCCCTCACAATTAACGGATCGAGATCTACGTCGCCGGTGTTGGTGACGTTGATCATAAAGGTTATTTTTGTTGAAGGGGACCCTATTTTAGGTGTGGCAGTCTTGTTGACGTCTATGCTGGTATTTATCACCAATAGGACTCGTTCTTCGATGGCAAGATCTCTGAAAGTTCCGCTGTACATTGTATAATTCACGACGGACCCAGGATTTTTTCCGAGTATAAACCTGCCCGTCTTTTCTGAGGTTACCCCGAATGTTTTATACCATGGATCTCCTCCTATGAATATGTCTCCAGCGTTCCAAATGAAGACCTTATTGGGACCCTCGATGCTGTAATGTGGGATCGAGTAAATGAGATCTTTTGGAGCCAAATATCTCACAATCACGTTCTTGCCAGCAAGCTTCGTTATATTCTCATATATATCGCAGAAAAGACCCTCAATACTGAGATTATCGGAATGGTTATATCGCCCCCCGGTAAAATCTGACATATTTTTAAGGATCGTTTCGCCTTCAGAGCCGTTTTGCATGAACCCTATCGTCCAAATTTCGATGCGTTCTTTCTTTGCTCGAACCACCGGAGATTTTGGCTCTGTTGGGTCTGTATACGGCTTGGGATAAGAGGATGGCATTTCAGGCTTGCCATCTGAAAGGAATATTATGCATTTTCGAACATGTTCATTGTCATTATCCAATAATTTGATCGATTCATTTAAAGAAAGATCGAAATAGGTGCCATTTTTGGGATCAATATCACGCATGCTATAAATAGTATTATTTATATGAGCAAAATCATTAGTTAAATTTTCCAATTTAATTATTTCGTCGTTCCAGAAGACTAACCCGATTTTATCTCTGCTGGAATTCGCTTCTCCCACAAAACTCATTGCTGCATTAAGAATTTTTTTTCCAGGATCGGAGTTATTCATTGTGCCCGAATAATCTATTGCCAGAATCACCTCTACCGGAATGGGATCGCCTACACCATCTATAGCCAGGGTTACATCGCTTTCGTAAGGCACCCTTCCAGATCCTAGGGTCCAAATTATATTCGGTTCTAGATAGTGAGTTGCATTTATATTGTTCGTCGAATTAATATCAGACGCAGCAGGATACGCAAATCCAAGTGTCATAAAAAACAACACCGAGAGTATCAAAGAATATCTAGCTACCATGTTACCTCCTTAAGTAGATCCTACAAGATTCATTATGACCGTATCTATTGACCATTTATTTATAAAGTTTTGTATAGGGCACCGCATTACTTCTATCTCCCAAGTATATGTTGAATCCTCTACACTCGAAGTATCAAGTTTTGTATACATTTTTGGGCTATATGGAGTCGAATATTCAACCGGTCTCTTCATATCCGATATCAACCGTTTTGGAGCTGTTATCATTTTCGAGAAAAACTGTATCATTCTCTGGAGTTGTTCTATCATACCTATACGCCATATCTATGGTTGAACTTTTATAAATATCCACAACAAAACGGTATCTTCCAGCAAATAAATTTCCAAAATGGTAGTATCCAATATCGTTTGTGGTCACATCCCTGCGGGCTTCAAACCAATTGCCACTAATATTGTTGTACATTTGAAGTTTAACATCAGCTTGATCGATTCCAAAGAGATTTATATCCTCGTCCAGAATTTTGTTAACATTCCCATCAATCCAAACATGTCCGCTGATCGTCCCATTTCCTAAGAATCCAAAGTCTACAGAATTATCGATGCTATTGTTGTAGGGTATGTGAATGCCAGCTGAAACATTGCCATCACGAAGCTCAAAATTTATCTCGTTGGATTCATATGACTGAGTGGAGTTAAGAAACAAGATGAAATATAATAGATATATTTTAATCAATACACATCTATTGCGGATCAATTAATTTCCACTCTCCAGAAAATAAAATTTATTGTTGAGGTTCATGACGACATCCCTATCATGTAAAGGTTGGGAGCTTGCCCAACCTATCATGTACATTCAATCCTGACATCCTCGTACGAGTCTTCACCACGATACCTTCACTCAAGCTGGTCAAGATCCATCACTGTCTTTGGTATCATCGTCTCCTTGATTCAGCAGCGTGGGCGTGTAGTTCGCCGAGGGTGGCACCACTGTCACATTGTAATTGCCAGCACATAGACCCTCAAACAAATAAATACCACTTTCGTTAGTTGTAACAGGGCCACGTATTATATTTCCGTTGGCATCAAGAAGAGTTACTACAGCGCCACCAATTGGCGGCTCACCTTCATCTTGAATTCCATCTCCATCGAGGTCCTTCCAAACGAAGTCGCCGATCGCGCCTTCACAAACTATGAAACCAAAATCTATGGTCATGTTGACATGACTATTATTAATAAGAATTGCGGGAGCCATAACAGGCTGCTGTGAAAATGCAGTCTCTGCACTGAAGCAGAGCACCGCCGCAGCCAATACGAGATAAACGCGCCTCATATCCTTCCTCCTAGTCCCTCGCATCCAGATTGGATTTTCATTAACCTGTCCTTGTTGATAACCTTTGCGTTGTTGTCAAATAATCTTCGATTCATGGATAGACCTCTCTCCAAAATAGCTTACTAGACCATCCGCCGAACGATCGGATCACCCACATTCACAAGAACGCTGTCGCTATCTACGGAATCATTGTCGCCCATGTTCGGCTCCGTCGGCCACCATTGAGCTTCATTCTTCAGTTCTGGGAGGGTCGACATATCCACATATACTTGGTAATAGCCTGAGGGCAACCCCTCAAAATGGTAGCTGCCATTTTCATTAGTTGTGTTATTCCCTATCAGATGGCGGTTTTCGTCGAAGAGATACACCTCCACACCTGGAATTCCCCGCCCCCCCTCGTCCTGAATCCCATTCGCGTTCACGTCCCACCAGACAAAATCTCCGATCACCCCGGCGCGAGGCGGAACGACCACATACCCAAAAAGCCGCGGCAGGTCGGACGGGACCGACGTATCGAAGTAGACCCTATCCGAGACATCGTAGATGGGGACGCTGAGCTGATCGCTGAAGACGTTTCCGTTGGCGTTGTAGAACCGAACCTGGCCGCGGGCGGCGGGCGACCAGAGGGCGAAGTCCGGACCGGGATGGAGGAGCCGGGCCGCAAGGCCCACGTCAGGATCCGAGCCTCGAACCATCGTTCCCGGGGGCAGCTTGTCTGCCCAGGTCAGCCTCACGTCGCCGGCAGCCAGCTCCGATATGGACGGTACCGCCTTGACGTAAACCGAGTCATTTGGGTCGTATTGGCCTATAACCCCCCCAAGATCTGCATAGACCAGCCTCGGATAGGGCGGAGCGAAAGGAGTAAGATTCAAATCGAGGTCTTCGTCGCCCGGACCTACCTTGGAGCCCGCGGGACCGAAGGACGAGTACGTGAGCCTCACGTCCGCAGGCTTGACGGGGCCCGGACCGACGTGGAGGTAGAGGGGGTCGTCTTCGTCGTAAAACCCCGGTGCCGTCCCGAGATCCAGGTACATTATGGTCACAGGCCACTGAACGAGCCCGGGGGCGGAGGTAAAGTCCTCGACGATCAGAACCTCCCCCGTAGTCGTCGAGCGGACCGCCGATCCGAACTCAAACTGCCCCGAGGCCAGGGTCGATGTCAAGAGCAGCTGGGAGAAGAGAACTCCAACCAGCAGAATCCCCCGCTTCCGACCCTTTTTCCTCAAGCCAAACCTCCTTCAGCATGTCCTGGCCAACCTGATCACAGGCCCCTGCCATCGACGACAAAGCATGACCATAAATAGCAGAAACCATGGAAAGTATCCGCAGCCGACCAACAGCTTACTCGCTCTTAACTTCCTGATGTAATCATAAATATAACTTTGTCTCACAAAAGATCGAGATATCAGCATCCCTATGGCCAAAGAATCGCGCTTCGTCTGCTTTTCAGATATGCCGGATTTGAAAATCAAGCTCTAGTTGAATATAGGATACTACTTGAAAACTCAGAAAAAAAGATGAGCGCCCGCTGGCGCTCTAATTGCTTATACGTATGGCGTTGGGCGTCAAGTAGCCGAAGTTCCTCGGGTACGCCGTGGGACTCGATACGTCGAAGTAGACCACGTCGGGCTCGTCATAGATCGGCGGGCTGGGCCAGGTGCCCATCAGAGCTCCAGGGTTGGTGTAGAGGTTTCCGTTGGCGTTGATGAACCTGATCACTCCTCTCGCCCCCGGCAGCCACATGTTGAAGCTGGGACCGGGATGCAAGGCGGAACAGGTGGCACCGTTATCCGGATCGAAGTCCAGGACCCTCGTACCCGGTAAGTCCACAGTCGAGTTCAACCTGACGTCACCGGTCCCGATCTCTCCGAGCGGTTTTACGGTCTTGATGTAAACCGGGTCGCTCAGATCGAACTGCCCGAAAATTGTGCCCTCATCCACGAATACTATCCGCGGAAGCCCGGGCGGAAAAGCCGTCAGCTTCTGGCTGAGGTCGACATCGCCCGGAACCACTTTAGATCCGGCGGGATAAGGTCCAAAGGCGGCAGGTGTAAGCCTTATGTCGTTGGGCCGGATGCTCGTGACCCCCGTCACCAAGGCATCTCCGATATGGAGATATATGACGTCGTTCTGGTCAAACAAGTTCACGTTCGGTCCCACGTCCCAGTACCCCATCTGCACCGGGGTCTGCTTCATCGTGCCGGCAGAGGCGAAGTCCTCGACGATCTTTCCGTCTTCAGGACTTGAGTTGGTCACCCTGTACCCGAACTGACCACTGGCCCCTCCAAGACAGAGCGTTAGGATCAGGGCCGCAAGAGTGCAAGCCCTCATCGACTTTTTCATGTCATCCTCCAGATATCTCAAGACATTGACAGCTCATCACGCAGAAAGCCGGACATTGTTCGGAACCACAAACCCGAAGGGGAACCCCCCCATCGCAACGCTGGGCAGAGATACGTCGATGTAGACGTTGTCGCTGTAGTCGTAAATCGGATCACCGTTTCCGTCTACGTTTCCGTTGGCGTTGTAGAACCTGAGAGTTGCCACCGGCGCCCCACCAGCTACCGGCACAATCATGGGAATCGCCGGCCCGTCGTTGTCAGGATGATAGTCCAGCACCTTCGTCCCTGGTGATAGGCCGCATACGGGGCCCAGCCGAACGTCTTTGGTGGCGGTCCTGGCCCCGAGGGCTGCTGGGGTCATAGCCAGGACGTATACCGGATCCTGGAAGTCGTAACCCTGACTGCCATAGAGGTCCGCGTAGTAAATGCCGGCCGCTTGGCCCGGCAAAACTACCAGAGGCTTGTCTATGTCGTTGTCTGAGGATGTGACTTTTGAGCCCGCAAGATACCCCAAATAATCGGTGAGCCTTATGTCGTTGGCATCGATGAGGCTGTTTCCCAAAACGTCGAGATAAATTGTGTCACCATCGTCATAGATCCCGGGATTCGCTCCAGTATCCCAGTATCCGAGATTCGGATTAAAGGGCGCTGGGAAATCCTCGAGAAGACGCCCCACATCGGCGTCTCCGGTCATCACCTTGGATCCGAACTGTCCCACAGCACCGTTTGAGCTCAGGGCCAAAATCAGTCCGATCAGCACACAAACCTTCGTCAATCCCTTCAAATTAACCCCCCTTCTTATTTCTAGGAACGGATTACAGTCTATCGTAATCTTATAAGTACTTTTTTGGGATTCAGGATGAGCGGCCCGAAATGACGCACCCGACCTTGAAACAGTGCACCCCCAATGAAAATCATCAATCATCAGTCATCGATCCCCTCGCCTTCAGCTTCCTCGAAAGGCGAGGGTTTCCGATGAAAGTTCAGATGGACATCCTGACGTCGTTTATCGTCGCCACGTAGAAGGGGTACTGAGTGTCCATGTAGACCACGTCACCTTTATCGTAGATGGCATATCCACCGTTGTTGACGTTCCCGTTGGTGTTGAAGAAACTGAGCATCCCTGGAAGGGTCGAGGTTAGAAGACCGTTATCCAGATCCGAGTCCGCAACCCTGCTTCCAGCGGTGTAGCCCTGATAGTTCGTTATCCTGATATCGTTCGAATTTATATGGCCTGGAACGACGTTCAGGTATATAGGGTCCACGAGGCTGTAAGCCCGATCGCCGTGTACATCCAAGAACCTGAGCTCTGCCCGAGGAGTCGTGCCAGTCCCGAACTTGCTCAACGGCTGTCCTATGTCGTTGTCGGCCTTGGCCACCTGAGATCCTGCTGGAAGCTCGCCAAAAGGCGTCAGGCGGACGTCGTTTTCGCTCACTTCATTATCAGTAGGATCTATGTTTATGTATACCGGGTCCTCGTGATCGAAGACGCCGACGATCCCTCCGTCCCAGAAGGCGAACTCAGGACCCATATAAAAAGGACTGAGGGCCCCCGACTCGTCTACATCGTTCCACATCACCTTTGATCCATACTGCATCTCGTCACCCGCCGAGGAGGCTGAAGTGGCGACCAGGGCCAGAATCAGCATCGTCAGAGCTGCCCTACCGAAAGGAAGATATCTCATCATGAGTCACCCCACATCAATTTTTTACTCCCCTTTATGTGAGATGTATCTTTCTCCGATATCACATATAAATATTGCTAAAATGATACGCACTATATTCGGTTCAGCAGCGGTCCATAAACTCCGAGAAGAACCAGATCCTTGACCAAAATGGTTGAAGCCGGCCGCCGAACCCCGGATCGTTCGCCGATCTCGGCCAAGTTTGATCAGATCTTACCCTCAAATATCCTCAGCTCCAAACTTCTGGTTTCACCACCCCGTCCCGGATTACCAGGTACCTGTACTCCTCGCAGGGAGTTTTGTTCCAGGAGCCGACGTTTGCAACTCGGTACTTGTTCCCCCCACCTTCCCTCTCGGTGGGAATGTGAGTGTGGCCGTAGATCAGAAACTCATCGGTCCCCATCCCCAGATAAACGGTTCTTGACCCGGATTTGGCGAGATTGTCTATGGTGAGGGCTGCATCGTGACGGCCGAAGAGCCTCTCATCCGGGCTTTTCATCATGGACTTCAGCGCTCCGCGCAGATCGGATGGGATCCTTCGGAGCTCGTCTATGGTCGACTTCGAGGTCTGGATCATGTCCCACAATTCGCTGGCCGCGTTGCCAGTGTCGTCACCCGCAAGACAGAGGTTCTCGGCAAAGCACTTGTACGAGGTCAGCGACTTGTAGTAGGGGTTGGCGAGAACCTCCAGCTGGTAGCCGTGAATGAAGAAGAACTTCTCACCCCCTTCCTGAAGCCTGACGGACTCTGCGACGTTCTCGAAGGGGAAGTGGTTGGACAGGTTCTCGTTGAGCTTCAGCATGTAGTAATCATGGTTGCCGACGACGTAATGCACCTTCACATCGCTCTTGAAGCTCGTGAGCACCGAGACCACATCTTCCATCTCCATCAGCGCTATTGCGAAGTCGCGCCTCCAAAAGTCGATCAGATCTCCCAAGATCACCAAATCTCCGCCATCGCTCAACAGGTTCTCCTTTACGTGGTTGAGAAACTCCAGAAACTCTCGGTCGTCTCTCTCAACTTTATCATCTTTTCGTTTTTCTGCCAGATGGACGTCAGATACGACAACGATCATACAGATCCCGCGAAATTGTAGGATTTATACATATTTAACTTTTCTGTACGGTCCAGACCTGCCGCAGTTGCCGGGAACGGCAAAAGAGGTCCGGGCACCACCGACGACGTCTTCTCTTGGGACGATCAGTACCCCCTTTCGCCGTTGGCCTCGACCTCGGTCGGATAGTCCATAGGCCGAGCCTGAACCCGAGGACGTCAGCCAGTCACACTCCCCTCGGGCCACCTTTTTGACCGCGTCCAAGGTCTCGTTCTGCCAGGTACAGCTGCTGTAAGTCTTGCGCAGGGTATACCTCGGGCCTTCGAGCTGCTCTGCGCACTGGATCATGTTGATCGAACCGCCGTTGAAGAACCTCTGCCAGTGGTCGGCGGATCCCATCTTCGACTTGACCATGGTGTAGGTCTCGTAGACTAGGCTCGCATAACCCCACCCCACGGGCTCAAACAGACGGATGACCGAACTTGACCCAGGTTTTCAGGGATCAAATCCGGCCTCTGAGCTCATCGTAGAGCTCTATGCTGCCGATCTCTCCGAGATCTCCTCCACTGTCCAGTTTGCATTTATTATTATACATCAAAATGCATAATTAAGTTTTCATATATTGGAAAAGTATATGCCAAAAGCATCCGCTCTATCGAAGGTGACGATGGCGACTGGGCCCAACATCATGGAGGGCTGCCCAAAAAAATCCAGGGCACTATCGGAGCGCTTCCTGGAATAGGTTGATCTATCGGGAGGCAAAAACTCGATCCCATGATTGACCTCTTCCTCAGGGTGCTGGAGTTCGCAGCTCCGATCCTGGCGATGATCGGCATCGGCCTCTTCGGCGCCGGCGTCCTGACGGAGATGGGGCTGATGGAGGGGCTCGCCCGCATCGCAAGGCCGATCTTCTCCTTCACCAGGCTTCCCGACGCCTGCGCCTCGGCCTTCGTCGTATCCCTGGGGTCGGCGGTGGCGGCCAACGGGATGGTGGCGAGGTTCAGAGACGAGGGCTGTCTCGATGAGAGAGAGGTGGTCCTCTGCGCCATCATGAACAGCATACCCGTCTACTTCAGGGAGCTATTCACCTACCAGATCCCCATCGTTCTTCCGGCCCTCGGTCTGGTGGTCGGGGGCTTTTACGCCCTCGTCTTCATCATCACGGCCCTCGTCAAGATATCGGTGGTGGTGATCCTGAGCAGGATCTTTCTCAAGAAGGGAAGCTGCCGGGTCCCAGAAGGCGGCCGTCAGGTGAGGGCGTCTCTCAGGGAGGCGGTTATCAGATCTTTCCGGCGGGAGAGGAGGCTCTTCTTCAAGATCGCCGTCATCTACATCACCATGACCTCGATCGTCTTCGCCCTCAGGGACCGGGGGGCCTTCGAGGCCTTCAGCGTCCTCCCCCTGGCGGAGATCTTCGGCATCCCGCCAGAGAGCATCGTCCCCCTGACGACCTACGTCGCGAGCCCCATCGTCGGGATATCCCTCCTCGGCCCGATGATCGCGAGCAACGGGATCTCCCCGATCCAGGCGATGATCGTCTTGATGCTGGGAAGCATGTTCATGCTCCCCATCTTCGCCGCAAGAAGCCTTCTTCCCCGTTACGTGGGGCTCTTCGGTCTGCGGCTGGGAGTCGGGATCGTCGTCTTCTCGACAGGGATGAGCGTCCTCGTCAGGCTCGCGATCCTCCTGGTCCTGCTGGCCTTCGGCCGGTGAAGCGCCTCGTCTCTTATCGCTATCGTTGACCCTTAGGCACGCCAACGATTTCACTCGCCCATGATCTGGACGACGACCCTCCGATACCGGGGCCGAGTGTCCAGGTCGAGAAAGACTATCTGCTGCCAGGTGCCAAGCAAGAGCTTTCCTTCGGAGAACGGCACGGTGAGGCTCGGGCCGATCACCGATGCCCGGACGTGGGAGTGGCCGTTGCCGTCGCCCCATCTCTTGTTGTGGGCGTACTCGATCTCCTGGGGGGCTATCCTCTCCAGGGCGTCTTTCATATCCTCCACGAGCCCCGGCTCGTACTCGATGGTGGTGACGGCCCCGGTGGCGCCGGAGACGAATATGACAACAACTCCCGCACGAAGCTCCGACCTCTCGACGGCGGCTGCCACCTTGGCGGTCAGGTCTGTCATCTCAGCGTTTCCTTTGGTCTGGAAGTCGATGTGTTCTGTCACGATCAAGGGGAGCACCTCCGGTTTGAAGACGCGATAAATGCGTCATAACATATTTTCGCGGTCGCCCTTGATCAAACTTTGCAGAGGAAAATAGAGAAGATGTACAAAACCAAAGACGATATCGTTTCATTTCACGAGATCCGACGCCCAAAGTTCACGAATAAACAAACAAACTTGAGCTATCCAAAAGTTATTTAACCAAATCAAAACAAGTCAGTTTTGTTTAAGACAATATAATTTGTTAAAGGTGTCCGGAGATGCTGAGAATCCCGTTGATATTCATCGCTCTGGCGCTCCTTTCAGCGCCATCCATCTCGCAAGTCGACGACTCTGGCCAGCTGATATCCATCACCGACGAGGCGGGAATAAAGGTCGATGTACCCCTCTGCCCCGAAAGGATCGTCTGCCTCACTCCCGCCGTGGCGGAGGTGATATACGCCCTCGGCGAGTCCGATCGGATGGTGGCCCTCTCTGAGGACTGCACCATGCCACCGGCCTTATTGGAGAAAGAGAGCATCGGAGAGTCGGGCCGCGAGGCGGACGTCGAGAAGATTCTGGAGCTGGACCCAGACCTGGTCATAGCAAAGACGGGAAGCCTCTTTCCGGAAGAGTGTGAGGAGCAGCTCATAAGCTGCGGAATTCCCGTTCTGAGGTACCGGGTGCTTCATATTGACACTCTGATGCCGATGATCGGTGATTTTGGCTCGATCTTGAAGAGGCGAGAAGAGGCCAGTGAAATGAGCGAATACATCGACGGGTACTACGACCTCGTCCTGAACAGGACCGCCGGAATTGCGGAGAACGAGAGAGCTGGGGTCTACTTCATGTCGATGGGCCACTTCGACTGGACCGCAAGCTCCGCATCCACGGTCCACCAGAGGATCGTCGAAGCTGGCGGAAAAAACATAGCAGAGGATCTGGAGGGAAAGGTTCCCCACGTGGATATGGAGTGGGTGATAGAGCAAAACCCCGAGGTTATCGTCTACTCGATGCCCGCATCCCAGTACGAGGGCGCAACCCCCACGCTCGAGGAAATGGAACAGAAGAGGGACGAGATCATGAGCCTTCCGGGCTTTGACCAGATCGAGGCCGTGAAGCGCGGGAAGGTTTACATTGTGGACATAAACATGGCCAGCGGCCTCGCGGAGGTGGTGAACATGCTCTACTACGCGCAATGGTTCCATCCCGACCTCTTCCTTGACGTGGACCCGAGGGCCGTCCACCTGGAGATTTATCAGAAGTACTTCGATATGGAGGGGGTCTTTCAGGTATATCCTGAAAGTGTGCAGCCCTGAAAGCGCATCTTATAACTAGCTGGCCTCAGAAAGACGGAGCCCATGGTCTCCGGTTTGATGCTGAAGGGCTGGGCTGAGGTTGATGGAAGGCGGCTCTCAGAATTTGAGGTTAAAGAGATCCTCAGAGAGGGTCCAAGGAGCGCCTCAAACTTTGGGGGTGAGTTCTTCCTATCCTGGGACGGTTGCTCTGCCCGGGACCATTTCGGGATTATCCCCGGCGACTGTCCAGCAGGAACCATCGTCTGCGACGGCGAGGTGGTCGGAGCCGTCGATCCCCAGCCGCCCGATCTCGGCCTCGCCGAGGCGATCGAGGTCGCCGTCCGACTTCGAAGCGACGAGGGGGTCGTCGCCCTCTCCGGCGGCGTCGACTCTGCCCTCGTGGCTGCCCTGGCCAGAAGGGAGTGCGTCGTGGTGGGGGTCGAGGGGTCTGGCGACCTGAAGCGGGCAAGGGAGGTTGCCGACGTTCTCGATCTACAGCTGAAGACGGCGACGATCGACCCCGGAAGAATCGAAGAGGCCCTCGCCGAGGTCCTGGCGGTCATCCCGAGGCAAAACCCCGTCGACGCCTCCATAGCCGCCACCCTTTTCTTTGTGGCGGAGTGGGCAGGCGATCACGGGTACGAGAGGATCCTAGCCGGCCAGGGGGCGGACGAGCTCTTCGGCGGCTACGCCCGATACCTGGAGACCGAGACCCTCGGCGATGACCTGGAAAGGGATTTTCGGGGCCTTGCAGTCCAGGCGGAGAGGGACCAGGCGGTGGCCGGCCTATTCGGCGCTTACTTTTCGCTACCCTACCTGGACGTCCGAGTGGTGAGGAAGGCCATAGCGATCCCCCCCGAGGAGAAGGTCAAAGACGGCGTTCGAAAAAGGCCGCTCCGGGAGGTGGCGGCTCGGCACATGCCGAAAGAGGTCGCCTATCGCGAGAAGAAGGCGATGCAGTACGGGTCAGGGGTGATGCGGGAGATGAAGAGGCTCGCGAGGAGGAAGGGCTTCGGGAAGGTCGGCGACTTTCTTGAGGAGATACGATGAAAGTGATGAAAGAGGATCCACCACATCCTTTTTCAACATAGAGGGCTTATTTCGGATAAAATAGGAAGGGGTCGGCGTTGTCTTCGATTCAGGAACTCAGGTCCGGAAGGTGCTTTCTCTCTAGCCTCGATCACGATGCTGAGATCGTGGCCTCCATCACGAATCTCGCCGAGAGGTTGGGGATCGAGGCTGGCGCCGTCGCCGCCATAGGGGCGCTGAAGAGGGCGGAGATCGGCTACTACGACCAGGGGGCCCACGAGTACAGAGCGATCGAGATCGACCGTCCGGTGGAGATATCAAGCCTCACTGGAAACATCTCCATCAGGGACGGGAAGCCCTTCCTCCACGCCCACGCGACCCTGGCGGACTTCGAGGGGAACGTCAAGGGAGGCCACCTATCGAGCGGGACGGTCTTCGCCGCCGAAGTGTACATCCAGGAGCTTGTTGGACGGCCTCCTGAAAGAAGGCATGATCCGACGACGGATCTATTTCTCTGGAGTGAAACCGATTGAAGACCGCCGATTACTTCGAGCTTCTGGAGTCGGGGCTGGCAGAAGCGATGGAGATCGCAGGCGAAGCCCGAAAGCAGGGGAAAGACCCGAGCCTCTCGGTGGAGGTCCCCACGGCCGTCGACCTCGCCGAACGGGTCGAAAAGCTGATCGGCATAGATGGGATCGCAAAGCGGGCCCGGGAGCTTGAGGCCGGGGGGATGAGCCGGGAGGAGGCGGCCCTCGCCATAGGCCTTGACTTCGCAGAGGGGAGGATCGGTAACTTCTCGACCAAGATAGAGGCGATCGACAGCGCCATCCGGACCTCCGTCGCCCTCCTCACCGAGGGGGTCGTGGCGGCTCCCATCGAGGGGATCGCCAAGGTCGATCTGGGCAAAAACGACGACGGGACCGAATACCTCAAGGTCTACTACGCCGGGCCCATTCGGAGCGCCGGGGGGACCGCTCAGGCCCTGAGCGTCCTCGTCGCCGACTACGTCCGGCGCGGGGTGGGGATCGCCCGGTACAAGCCGCGGCCCGAGGAGGTGGAGAGGTACGTCGAGGAGATCGGCCTCTATCGGCGGGTGGCGGGGCTCCAGTACGTTCCATCCGACCAGGAGATACGAACCCTCGTCCGAAACTGCCCCATCTGCATCGAGGGGGAGCCGACGGAGGAGGAGGAGGTCTCGGGGTATAGGGACCTTGAGAGGATCGAGACGAACCGGATCCGGGGAGGCGTCGCCCTCGTCTCGGCCGAGGGGATCGCCCTCAAAAGGCCGAAGCTTAAAAAGCACGTCTCAAAGCTTGCTATCGAGGGGTGGGACTGGCTCGACGAGCTGGCGAGCGGCGGAAAAAAAGACGGCGGTGCCTCCAGCGAGAAGTTCCTCCGAGATATCATCGCCGGAAGGCCTGTCTTCAGCCACCCCCACCGTCCAGGGGGGTTTCGGCTTAGGTACGGCAGGTCCCGGAACACCGGCCTTGCCGCTGCAGGGTTCAGCCCCGCGACGATGGTCATTTTGAAGGATTTTCTCGCCGCCGGAACCCAGGTTAAGGTGGAGCAGCCCGGAAAGGCGGCGGCGGTCTCGCCGGTGAGCAGCATCGAAGGGCCGACGGTGAGGCTCCTCGGCGGAGACCTCGTGAGGATCGACTCTCAGGAGGAGGCGGAGCGTCTCAAAAACGACGTCGTCAAGATCGTGGACGTCGGAGAGATTCTGATCAGCTTCGGCGATTTTCTCGAGAACAACAGGACCCTCGCCCCCGCATCCTACTCTTTTGAGTGGTGGGCGGCAGAGCTTGCCGAGGCGGGAGGCGACCCCGCGGGCCTTGAGGCGGTCGGGGCTGAGGAGGCGATCGAGATATCGCGGCGGTGGAACGTCCCCCTCCACCCGAGGTTCACCTACCTCTGGCACGACCTGTCCGTCGAAAAGTATCGGGATCTGAGAGAGACGGTCTCGTCGGAGGGGGTGCTTGAGGGCGGCTTCCTCCTCCTGCCGCTCTCGGCGATGGAGTCCCTGGAGACCCTCCTCGTCTTGCACAGAGTGAGGGACCAGAGGATAGAGGTCGACGATCCCCTGACCCTCCTCCTCTCTCTCGGGATCGAGCCCGAGGGGCTGAAGCAAAAGGAGCTTGAAGATGAGCCGGTACGCGGTGCGAAAGATGAAGGCGCAACAGGGACCGGGATAGAGGCGGAAGGCGATCCGGCGTTGAAGGTATCGGCGTCGGAGCCGAAGTCGGCCCTCGATCTCGTCAACCGCGTCGCCGGGATCAAGGTGATGGCGAGAGCCCCCACCAGGGTCGGGTCCAGGATGGGTCGGCCCGAAAAGTCCGATAAACGGGAGATGAGGCCCCCGCCCCACGTCCTCTTCCCGACGGGCGAGGCAGGAGGAAAAAGCCGGTCGGTGGGGGAGTGCGCCAAAAACCACGTCGGAAACGGAAGGCCCGGCATCATCGAGACATCTATCGGAAAGAGGGTCTGCCCCCACTGCGGAGCCGAGACCCACGAGTTTTTGTGCGAATGCGGCGGCCACACCCTCCCTCAGAGGCTCTGCCCCACCTGCCACCTGCCGGGAAAGGAGAAGTGTCCCAAATGCGGAAAGGCCACCACCGCCGCCGCGGCCATGAAGCTCGACGTGAAGGAGCTCTACTCCCGGGCGCTCACGCAGCTGAACGAGAGGGAGCCGGATCTTGTGAGGGGGGTTTTAGGCCTCACCTCCCGGGACAAGACGCCCGAGAGCCTGGAGAAGGGAATCCTCCGGGCGAAGCACGGCGTCTTCATCTTCAAGGACGGGACGGTCAGGTACGACCTGACCGATCTGCCCCTCACCCACTTCCGGCCGCGGGAGATCCACACCGACGTGAACCGGCTCCGGGACCTCGGCTACACCGAGGACATTTATGGCGAGCCCCTGACGAGCCCAGACCAGATCCTGGAGCTTCTGGTCCAGGACGTGATACTCTCCTTCGACGGCGGTGAGTACCTCCTGAAGGTGGCGAAGTTCGTCGACGAGGAACTGGAGAAGTTCTACGGCCTTGAAAGCTTCTACAACGCCGCGACTCCCCAGGATCTGATCGGTTCTCTTCTGGTGGGGCTTGCCCCCCACACATCGGCGGGGGTCTTGTGCAGGCTGATCGGCTACACCACAGCCTCAGCAGGGTACGGCCACCCCTTCTTCCATGCGGCGAAGAGGAGAAACTGTGACGGCGACGAGGACTGCGTGATGCTCCTTTTGGATTCCCTTCTCAACTTCTCGATGTCGTACCTGCCGGAGAAGCGCGGAGGCAAGATGGACGCGCCCCTCGTAATGACCACCAGGCTCGACCCGAAGGAGGTGGACGGCGAGGCCCACAACCTGGACCTTCCCTCGAGGTACCCCCTGGAGTTCTATCGGGCGACTTTGAGCGGGGCGTCGCCGAAGGAGGTGGAGGGTCTGATCGACGTCGTATCGAAGAGGCTCGGGACCGAAGCCCAGTATTGTGGGTTCAAATTCACCCACGACACCGACGACATCGCCTCCGGGCCGAAAAACAGCGCCTACAAGACCCTGGAGACGATGATCGATAAGATGGACGCCCAGCTATCCCTCGCAAGGTCGATCAGGGCCGTCGACGAGAGGGACGTGGCGACGAGGGTGATAAACTCCCACTTCCTACCCGATCTCATCGGAAACCTCCGGGCTTTCTCCCGCCAGAAGGTCCGGTGCGTCAAGTGTGGGGCGAAGTTCCGGAGGCCACCCCTCTCCGACGTCTGCCCGAAGTGCGGCGGGAGGGTGATCCTCACCGTCCATGAGGGGTCCGTCCGAAAGTACCTGGAGGTCTCGATGAAGGTGGCCGAGGAGTTCGGGGTCGACGACTACACCAAACAGAGGCTTGAGATCATAAAGATGGACATCGACTCCCTTTTCCAGAACGAGAAGTCGAAGCAGATGGGCCTCGCCGACTTCATGTGAGAGGCGAGGGAAAAGTGGTGGCCATCGTAATAAGTCAAGTTGCGGCGGCGCACCCCGCAGCAGAGCTGCCGGGGTTAACCGTCAACTTCATTATCCCGGAATACAACGAACGTTTGATACAATAGAAAGCGTTTATAATAGTCAGGCTATTGGTCCACATGTGAATAGGCATCGACTCGCTGAAGCGTGGTGGGCTTAACAGAAGACCGATGGCGTGCTTTCAAGTCATGAAACTCGGTTTCTCGAAGCCTCGGAATTAAACCGATACCAGCAGCATCTCCTTCAACCGCCTGGTGAAAGGCCGTTTCCCACCTCCGCCACCAGCCAGGCCGAGGCGTCGAGGAACACCCCCTCACCGAAGATGGCGTCGCCAGACGATGCCTCCTCTATCGCCCGCCTCGCCCTCCTCTTCACTACCACCATCGGCGGCTCGGAAAAGGGCTCCGAGAGGTCCCGGTATTCCCGGACGATCTTTTCGATCTCCTCCTCGTCGACGAGGCCGATCCGATCGATCACCTTCACCTGCCTCTGGAATCTCTCGATCGCCTTCGCCGAGAGGTTTTCGATGAAGGGTATAGCCCCTCCCGACCCCACGATCCTCCCCTCGCCGTCGATTCCGTTTCTGTGGAGGGCGATGATGGAATCTCCCGGAAGGTGCCCCTTCGACTCCTCGCCGCAGACCAGGAGGAAACGGAGGTTGGAGTTGGAGATGAGGTTTGCCACCACTTTCTCCACGCCGAGGTTCTCGGTCTTGCAGGGGCCCCAGATCGCAGCTCCTGTCGCCACAAGGTGGCTCGCGAGGGTCACCACGGCGATCCGGGATTCTGGATCATCCAGCCGATAATCCCCTCTTATCGGCGGCCAGCTCCTGGGATCATAGCGCAGATATTTCCCGTCGCCTTCGCGATCGTCATCTGAAATGGCAGGATCTTCGTCGGTCATCATGATCCAGTTGGATTTACTGGTTTAAATGGTTTGATTGCCGATAACTGGCAATTTTGCAAACAAGAAGGTTATATACGAAAAAGGCGAATCAGATACTAATTTGGAGAGTTCTATTGCGAGGAGAGCCAGAACGACAACGAGTTTGAAGAGGATGAGGCTGACCAAAAAATGGCATCTTATGAGGAGCGAATTCTCAAGGCGATAGAAGATTCCGAAGTTGGGCTGACCACCGTGGACGTGGCAAAGCAGGCGGGGGTCAGCAAAACCACCGCCATAAAGTACCTTTCAGTTCTGAAGTCCGAAGGCAAATGCGAGTTTGTGGAGGTCGGACCCTCAAAGCTCTGGAGGGCCAGCGAGCTCGGAGGGGTCGCCATAACTCCGGAGAACGTCGAATGTCTGGAGGACTTCAAGGCCGCTCTGAAGGAGAGGGGCGGCGTTGATATGCCTCCTCTGAAGTTTTCGGTGGTGGCCCAGCTCGAGGAGATTTCAGACGACGTTACCATCTCCATGTCCTTCAAAGTAAAACCCGAGAAGGTCGGAACTTTCATGAACCTGATGAAAAAATGCGTCCGTCAGACTGAGTAGCGGCCGATTCGCCCACAGGTGAAAACGGTGGTCAAACTGTCAAAAATTAGCTTTATATATGATACGTGCTACCAAATAGCGTTGGAGATTCGGGATGCGAAATATGCGGATACCGTCTGAAATCCACGACTTCTTCGGGGTTGAAGAGGGCCAGACGCTTCTGATCAAGGGGATGCCGGGGACCGGTAAAACGACCCTGGCCCTGGAGATCATGAACTCCGTCTGCTCCGAGATGAACGGGATGTACATCTCCACCCGGGTCAATCCCCTCCGAGTATACGGGATGTTCCCCTGGATCGACGAGATCATCCCTCCCAAAAACGTAGTAAACGCCACCCAAAAGATGCTTCTTGATAGCCTCAAGAACGTCGGCAAGGAAGGCTCCAGCTACGAGGTGGTCCTTGACTTCTTCAAGACCTTCTTGGACCAGGCCGAGGAGATGGACGACCCCATGATAGTAATAGACAGCTGGGACGCCGTCATAAACTACACAGCCCACATCCTCAGAGAAGCTCAGCATAGCCTCGAGCAGAACATCTGCGAGTTCGCCCGGGACATGGGAATTCACATGATATTCGTCAGCGAGTCGGCAGATCTGATGCCCCTCGACTACATCGTCGACGGCGTCGTGACCCTGAAGAACGTCAGGATGACTGCCCCTCTATCCGGCGAAAACCGTCCTGAGGGGATGACGACGAGGTACGCAAGAGAGATCAAGCTCGACAAGTTGAGGGGGGTCGAGATAAAACAGAAGATTTACACCTGCACCCTCCACGATGGAAGGTTCCGTTATTTCGAGCCAGCCATCGAAAATATATCTCCCCAGATCAGCATCGTAACCGACGTCGACCGGATATCCGACCCCTGCGACGGCTGCATCTCCACCGGGATAAGCGACTTCGACAAAATCACCGGCGGCCTCGGTTTTGGGTCCTGCAACGTCCTCGAGATCGATCACGGCGTCGGCAAGAGGTACTACCAGGTGCTGACGGCCCTCGCCTCGAACTCCGTCAAGAACGGGAGGGCGGTCCATATCGTTCCGAGCATCGGCTACCAGCTCACCCCAAGGGACGTCTTCGTACCCTCCAACGTGATGGTGCTGGAGGCAGGAGGCGACCGCGACCAGTGGTACGAGACCCTCTTCAAGCATTGGGACGCCCTGAGAGCGCGGACGGGCCAGCCGATCCTCAACGTCATGGGCCTCGACTCGATGGAATTCGCCTTCGGCTATGAGAGGATGCTCAACGCCACCAGCCGCATGTTTCAGAAGTGGAAGGAGACGAGCGACGTCAACGTGGTGGTGGTGAAGTCGGGCCAGAAGAGCATCCGAATGACCTCCCACATAGCCGACACTTATTTCGTCATCAAGGAGCTGAACGGCGGCATCTGTCTCTACGGCCTGATACCCCGGACCGAGCCCCACTACATGGTCTGGGACGAGAATAACAACATCAGGCTGGTACCCCTAGTTTGATTGTAGCCTGCTATCCTATTCTCTTCTCGATTCTGGACCTCGTTCTCGATTTCGATTATTACACCCAGCGGTCGCCCTCAGCCCTGATCTCCTTCTTCCAGATGGGAGCGCGTCTCTTTATCTCGTCGATGACGTGCTCGCAACCCCGAAAGGCCGCATGCCTGGAGGCCGCCGTGCAGACGATCAGGACGATATCCTCCCCCACCGAGAGGGCTCCGACCCTGTGGATCACGTCGACGGATTTGAGATCGAAGATCTCCATAGCCTCCTCCCGGATCTTCTCCAGCTCCTCTCTGGCCACCTCCCGGTAAGCTTCCACCTCCATCCCCGAGATCTCGTCGTCCCTGACGGTGCCCAGGAAGGTGACTGTGGCTCCAGCGTCGGCCCGCTTCGCCCTCGTCACCACATCTTCGATGGAGAAGTCGTCCTCGGTGATCTCGATCAAAACCCAGCACCTACCGGCTTCATCCGCCCGAGAAGGGCGGAAGAAACGCCACCTCGTCCCCCTCTTCAAGAACGGTCTTCCTGAGGTCGGAATGATCTAGCCCCTTCCGGTTCCTGAGGATCGTCACCCCCTCGCCGACGGTCCCGTCAGAGCGAAAGAGGTCGCCCTCAAGCTCTGGATGAGTGAGAGAGATCGCTTTCAAAAGGTCGCCGATGGTGGAGCCCTCTTTCAGGTCGAAGCAGGCCTCCTCGCCCGCGATCTCTCTGAACTTCGCAAAGGCCCTCACCAGCACCCTCATCTCTTCGCCCTCAGCCTCGCGATCTCCTCTTTCCCCTCGATTCGCATCACGAAGGTCCCGTAACAGGGCTTGGTGTAGGGGAAGATCACCTCGTCGCCCTCGATGCCGACGAGGAGCGGCGGCACCCCGATCAGGTAGACGTTGAAGATTCTGTATCCGGGCGGGACCTCGACGTTTTCCTTGAAGTTCTTTTTAATGTACTCTCTCGCCTCTTTGAAAGAGCACTGGGAAAGGAGGATCTCGTACTTCATCTCCTCGATACAGCTCAAGCTACCACCTCGTCTATCAGCTTCTTAAGCGGGATCGGGTCGTGGACGGCTTTTGCGACCAGCTTTCTGCAGTCGAACTCGACGGTCTTCTCCAGCTCTTCGGCCCCTCTCCCGAAGATCAGGACGAAGAGCTCCGCCCCGGATATGTAGCTCATCGTCCCGGCGTAAGTTATGCCGGCGTCGCTGTGGGCAAAGGCGAAGCAGAGGTCGAAGTCGATCTTCCCCTCCGAGATCGAGGCGATGCACCGGTCGATGTTCATCGTCTCGCCTATGTAGTGGCCCATCGGGTCTGCGAGCTTCGTCAGCTTGAGGGCGGCGCCGGTTCCGGCCACCACCACATCGTCCCCCCTCTCTCTCAGCCTGAAAGCCAGGTAGAGGGCGATGCTGGTCTGGACAGGAACCTCGGGACATCCCAGGAGAAGTAGCGACCTCTTCTTCCCGGACCGGGTCTCTGACGCCTTTTCAGCAGAACTTTCCATATTATATCATCAACCTCAAGTCTACTTAAAGTTCTCTCAGCCCACCGCAGTCGATACAACCGGGGTTTCTCTCGATGGGGATCTCGTCGCACCTCGCCCGGAGGCCGTCCCAGATGAGGAGCCTGCCATCGAGAAGATCTCCCTTTCCCGTCAGGTACTTTATCGCCTCTCCTGCCTGGATAGAGCCGATGACGCCGCAGGTGGCGCCCAGGGCGGGGCTGGTCACCTTTGGGGGCGAGCGGGGGAAGATGCAGCGGAGGCAGGGGGTCCTTTTCGGGATGATGGTGGTGGCTTGGCCGTCGAAGCCTGAGATCGCTCCGTGAAAGAGGGGTACCCCCCTCTCCAGGGCCGCCCTGTTGAGCATATATCTTGAAGGAAAGTTGTCGAGGGCGTCGACGACCAGGTCGGCTTCTCCCACAAGGCCCGCCAAATTCTCCTCGTCGGCAAACTGGGTCACCGCCTCCACCTCCACCTCGGGGTTCAGCCCACGAATCGTCTCGGCCGCCGAGACGGCCTTGGGTCGCCCGATATCTTTCGTCCAGTGGAGGATCTGGCGGTTAAGGTTGCTCATTTCGACGACGTCGCCGTCGACGACGACTATCCTTCCCACCCCGGCGACGGCTAGGTAGACCGAGACCGAGGACCCGAGGCCACCAGCTCCGATGACGAGGGCGGTCGCTCTCTTCAGCCTCCTCTGCCCCTCGGCCCCGAAGAGCCTGACCTGCCGCTCGTACCTCGCCTTATCCGCCTGATCGAGCATCTCGACCCCCAGAAACTGCTATTCTTTGCTCCGATCAACCCCATCTATGGGCCCGCCACCTGCTGGCGGTGCCGTATTCAGCCGCCCACCACCGCCGGGAAGAGGGCCACCTCGTCTCCATCCGCCAGGACCGTCTCTGACCCCTCCAGAGACTCGAAGTGTCTCCCGTTGACCATCACGTTCACGTCGTCCCTTATCTTGCCGGAGGCGTCGAAGATCTGATCTCTGAGGTCGTTGGATCTCGAAGCCAGCTTATTCAAAAGGTCGATTATGGTAGAGCCCTCGGGAAGGTCGACCTCCATCTCCCCGCCGAGGAGGTCTCTATACCTTGCGAAGGCCTTCAGTCTGATTTTCATGGTCGTCCTGCGATCTCCTTTATCCGCTCCAGGGCACGGGTGGCGTCATCCCTCTTGAGGTCTCTCTTTTCTATTCGGAGGAACCTTTTGAAGCCCTCTCGCGGGGACTCGTCGAGGCCCTCCGCCACTTCGAGGATCCGGTCGTAGGTCCTTTTTGGAAAGTAGAGGGACGAGGCGGCGGCGAGGATCCTCTCGCCCGCCTCCTGGTCGATGTACCCCAGCTCCTGGGCGGCCCTGACGTTGTCCCTGATGTTGACCAGAGGCTCGGATAGCGGCTCGAAGTTGATGGGGTCGAATATGAGGGCCACCTCGTCGTCGGAGATGAGGACGCCCTCCCGATATAGCCTGAAGATCTCGCCCACCCCCTCCATCCCGAAGGAGTGAAGCTCGGCGGCCCGCAGAGCCCCCATGCTGGAGGCACCGACGACCAAAACCCCCATCTCCAGGACCGCCAGGACCTCCTTGTGGGCGACGGCGCTGTCCTGGAAGAAGACGCCATCGATGAGCCCCACAATTTTGGCGCCCTCCTTCGCGGCCCTGAAGACGTCGCCCCTCTTGGCGGGGGGTCGATAGTCCGCCTTCAGGATCTCCGAGGCCCTCTTCCTATCGAGGCCCGGCCCGAGAAAGACGACGATATCTCTTGATCTCATCTCTGCACCGCTTGCCCCGTCGGTCCGGGTCCATGGCGCTCTGCTCTAAACCCGGAACCATCACCCTCACCACTGGGACCCCGATCTCTTCGCGGGTGAGGTCGACGACTATCGCTCTATCCATCCCCGCCTCTTCGAGCCGTTTCATCATCAGGTTGATGTCGTCGAGGAAGTCCTCGCTGTCCTGGGACCTGATCTCGGAGAAGGACCTAGTCTCCGAGTCGGCGAACCAGTGTTTGTTCAGCCTCTTCGTCCTGTCGTAGCCGATCTGTCTCCGAAAGTCTGCCGTCGTCGTGTCCTCTCTCGCCCCGTGGATCTGGGTCAGCCTCGACTGGGCGACCTCCGTCAGGGCCCGGAGGACCGCCACCTCGGCGCTGGTGTGGGTTCCCATCCCGATGGTGAGAAGAGCGGGGTCTTTTAGCCTCACGTCGTCGGAGGCCGCGGCTATGGTGGGGACTCCGACGTCGCTTGTGATGTCTTTTATCCTGACCTCCACCTCGGCGGCGGCGAACTTCTCGATGAGCCCCGAGGCGAGGCCGTTCTCCACCTCGGTGACGAGGGGTCCCGTCCTCTTAACAGCCTCCACCAGGGACCAGGCGTCCCTCTCGATAACCTCGGAGAGGCCGTGGAATACCGCCTCCTCGATGACGTTCCCGGAGGCTAGACCGTTGGTGTTCGTCCGGAAGAGCTGCGGATAGTTCGGGGGCAAGGGGTGGAAGACCCCGCTTGCCGGGACCATCACCTCTTCTTTTCTGATCAGGTCGTACCCCTCGACCCACGGGATCGGCATCTCGGGGTTTGCGTCCTGTGGCAGTATCAGGTCTCTCGGGTCGAGGGCGTTCGTCTCGGACTTGATCTTCGAGAAGGTCTCGACGAGAAGCTCTCTCTCGTGGGCCTCGGCCGAGTAGCGCTCGATCCCCTCCATCATCGCCGAGACCCTGGCCTCGGCGGGGGTGGCGCCCTTGCCGTTGTAGACGGAGATCGCCCCCTTATCAGCGGCGGGCCTGATGCTGGAGAAGACCGGGATCCCGATCCGGTCCAGGTTGGTGATGTCGGCCACCCTGGTTATCCCCGCTAGCTCCATCTTCGGCGCTATCCGGTCGAGGGTCTCCTCGGGAGAGAAGGCCCGGTGGGTGTCGGTCTTGTATTTTTTTATGCAGGATCTGAGCAACATCGGTTATCAACTCTTGAGCTTGAAGGCGTTCGCGAAGGCAGGCCGCCGACTCTGGGGAAGGTGGTCTTTTCGGCCCTAAATACATGTCGGGTTTTTTGCCGTCTAACGAGGGCGCGACTGGGGGGAGGGCCTTCAGAGAAAGGACAGAAAGATCCAGTAGACGAGGAGGTTTGCGGCCGTGAGGGGAAAGCCCACCTTCACGAACTCAGTGAAGGTGAGGAAGGTCCCTCTCCTCTCGCCGTTCTGGACGATGATGACGTTGCTTGCCGCCCCGATGATCGTCAGGTTCCCGGCGATGGTGCTTCCGGCGGCGAGGGCCATCATCCCCTCCACCGACCCGTCGAGGTGGGATAAGAGCGGCAAATAAAGGGCGACGAAGGGGACGTTTGAAATGAACTGGCTCAGAAGGGCGCTGGTGGCGAGGATCACGGGAATCGAGGTCGCCTCGAGGCTTGAGCCGTTTATCGCAGCCTGGAACAGTCCTGCGTTCCAGACGCTCTCCATCAGAACGAACATCGAGGCGAAGAAGATCAAAGTCCGCCAGTCGACCTTCTTCGCCACCTCAACCCTCCGGGGGCTGAATATGAGGATGGGCAGAGCCGAGAAGAGGGCGATCTCCGTCAGGCCGAAGGGGGAGCCGAAGCCGAAGGAGACCGAGAGTATCTTGACCGCGATGAGGGCCACCACCATGGCGAGAGAGACCCTGGAGAGGTGGGCGAGGTGGCGATCGTCTACGTACTCGCGGCCGTGGTTCAGGACCCGGCCCCCAAACTCCCTCCTGTAAAAAAGCTTCAAGATCCCGTAGGCGATGAGGAGGTTTGCGGCCGTCGGCAGGGCCAGGTATCGGAAGAAGGTGACGAAGGGGTTGGGGACACCTCCGCTTAAGGCGATCAGCAGGTTCTGGGGGTTTCCGATGGGGCTTGCGACGCTTCCTATGGTGACGCCGAAGGCGAGGGAGAGGAGAAGGAGCTTGGGGGAGATATCGTACTTTTTCGCGAAGTGAAGGAGGAGGGGGGTTCCGACGATGGCGAGAGTGTCGTTCATCAGGATAGCAGATAGAATTCCCGTCCCGAAGAGGATCGCGAGGACGAGCTGGTCGACGTTCTTCGCCCTTTTGAATAGCCGATAAGAGAGGCTTTCTAGGTAGCCGCTCTCCTCCAGGGCCACCCCGATGACGAACATGCCGGCGAGAAAGAGCATCACGTCCGGGTTTATCGCCCTCAGTGCGTCGGCGGGGGATATCGAGCCCGCCAGGAGGACGACTAGGGCGCCAGCCAGCATGATCTGCCAGATCATGATCCTCGTTTGGAGAAGCTGTCTACCCGCTATGGCGACGAGGACCGCCGCCAGGACGATGAGGGAGAGGTTCCCGGAGGGCGAGATCGTTTGAATCAGAATTTGGGCGTCGTACATAGGGGGTGGCGGCTCTCAAGCTTTATTTCGGGGCCCGGAGGCGAATTATCAGGGCCGCTACCTGAACCGATCCGGGATATATACGCTTTTCTCTGCCTCTTCAGAATCTCTGAAACTATGCAACGAATTTACAGGACACAAAGCTATCTATAGGCCATCTTTCGGAAAGTTCGAGGAGATAAGTTGACACTATCGACCTATAAAACCAATAACGAAACTACAGGATCTCCCTTTTCGGGTCTTTGTCCATCGGTTTTTGTCTATCGGTTTCCAGGCCATCAACGATCTGCACGGCCATCTTGAGCCGCCCCCGGGGACTGTGACGGTCGGCTACAACAGCAGCTGCCAGCTCGTCCAGGTGGAGGCCGGGGGCGCCGAGTATCTTGCGACCCACATCAAGGGGCTGAAGGCGACCAACCCCGAGACGATCCTCGTCTCGGCGGAAGATAACATCGGCGCAAGCCCCCTGATATCGGCCCTCTTCCCACGACGAGCCGACGATCGAGGCCCTCTCCCTGATGGGCTTTGATTACTCCGCCGCCGGAAAACACGAGTTTGACGAGGGGGCAAGCGAGCTATTGCGGATGCAGTACGGCTGCTGCCATCCCGCAACCAGATGCGGGGACGGAGATCGGTTTGTCGGGGCGGGTTTTGAGTACCTCGCCGCCAACGTCGTCAACGAGACGACGAATGAGACGCTGTTTCCGCCCTACGCCGTCCGAAATGTTCAGGGGGTGCCGGTGGCCTTCATCGGCGTCTCTCTGAAGAGCACTCCAGTGGTGGTGGTCCCCTCTGGTGTCGAGGGGCTCAAGTTCATCGACGAGGCCGATGCGATCAACAGTTGCGTTGAGGATCTGAAAGAGCAGGTCGTCGAGACGATAGTCGTCCTGATCCACAACGGCGGCCTCTCGGCGGGGCTTCCCGACGAGGGGATGAAAACCTGTGAGCCGATCGAGGATATCGTCAACCGGACCGACGATGAGGTCGACCTCTTCATCACCGGCCACAGCCATCAGGCCTACATCGCAAAGATCGACGGAAGGCTCGTGACCCAGGCCGGATGGGAGGGGAATTTCATAACGGACGTCGATCTCCTCATCAGCCCGAAGACTAAGGACGTCGTCGAGGTGAAGGCGAAGAACGTGGCGGTGACCAGGGACGTTCCAAAAGACCCGGCCGTCTCTCTGCTATTGGAGAAGTACGCCGAATTGGAGGGACCGCTGGCAAACGAGGTCATCGGGTCTGTCACCGCCGACATAACGAAGAACTCGACCGAATCGGGCGAATCCGCCCTAGGCGACCTGATCGCCGATGCCCAGCTCTGCGCCACCTCTTGCAACGAGAGCGCGATGGTGGCCTTCGTGAACCCCGGCGGAATCCGCAAACTTCTTCCTGGCGGAGGGCGGAGATGGCTTCGTCACTTTTCAAGGAGGGGGTCGATCGGATCTGCGGCATCACCGATCTGAAGGCTTTTGAGAATTACCTTAGAGAGTCCTCGCCGGTGTTCCCGCCACCGATGGGCAGGATATTCATGGTGGAAGGGGCGTCCTGTGGACCGTCGGCCCCGATGGCTCCGGCGTGAATAGATCCAGAGGACGGGGGGCCGGAGGGCCCCTTATTTTTCATTGCTTCTCTTTTCGGCGGCAGCCCCCCCTAGCCGCCACCGGCCACCCGGTGGGATCACTTCCTCCAGCCGACGGCGGCGTTCGGGATGCTGTCGACCTCCGAGAAGTAGGGCTTGATGTCTATGAGCGGCGTGCCCTCCATGGCGTCGAGGCCCCGAACCTTCAGTTTCCCGCCGGAGACCTCCAGAAGCTCGACGATCCCGACGCCGATGGGGTTTGGCCGGTTCGGCGACCGGGTGGCGAAGACCCCGTGCTCCTTTCTGTCGTACGGCGGAAAGGCCTTGAGCATGCTCCTATCCGCCCGGTCGAGCCAGTAGAGGAGGATGAGGTGGGTAGCACCCCTCCACGTCGGCAAGGCCGGGGAGGAACTCATCGAAGACCTCCACCTCGCAGACCTCCTCCGAATGCCTGCCCTGGAAGGGGGCCTCGGCCCTGGTCTTGAAAGGGGAGTGGATTGTGCCGATCTGTTTCAGGTTCATGGCGGAGGGTTTGGCCGTGGAGGGAAAAAAGGGCTTCGGAGCTGGAGTTTAGGGTCAGCAAGGCGCGATGCAAGCTTGGAGAAATCTGGTTAAATTTGCGGCAGAGAATCTCTATAGCAGAGAATCCTATAGCATAGCTTCGTATATTTTGGAGTCAGAGCTTTCTGGATAAACGTATAGAATTTGCCAAAAGATTTTTATAGTCGGAAAGAATATATGAGATCTGTTAATGTCGGAGAACAAAGAATGGACCAAGTTTTAGTAAAATTCTTGGATTCTGCTTCTGATATCTTGTCCTACAAAGGCCAATCTGAAAAGCAATTCAATAATGGGCCCGATGTCTTCTGGAGTTATATCAACAAAAAATTGTGGCCTGTTTTTACCGACAAATTAGTTTCTATTTTTGTTAATTTATGCAACTCTGGTTTGGCGAGCTTGGGAGGGTAATAAAATGAAATACGGCAAATTTATTTCAGATTTTTGGTATGATTTTGATTGGGATGAAGTAGATTATGAGCTGATTTTTCCCCCTATTCCTTGGTATGGGAAGGACGTTCTTCGAGCGAAAGATCTCCTCAATCTAAAATTTAGAGGTATAAACCTAGAACTCCATTGGGGGGACAGTGAACATTGTTCAGAACCTCATCTAGCAAGATCAAATGATAATTTGCCTGCTTATTTTTTAGTTGGGTTTCCCCCACAGAGCTTCGCTGAAGAGGCATTCTCATCAATTATTGATGAGTATAATTCTTCTATGCGTATCTTCAAGAGAATTTCCAACGAATCGCGACTTGTCTTTTTAATTCCCAACGATATAAAATATATCAAATATAACTTGCATGACCTCCTATCTTGGCAGCAATTTAAATTGTCGGTAGCTCCAGTAGCCCAAAAAACCATTAGAAAACCACCAATTGAACTGGGCCCTTACACAGTTTATTTTCCTCCTGGCGAATTAGAAATAGAGTATCCCTATGAATACACTTTCATCGAGGCCCCTTATAGGCTCATGCTATCTCCTAATAACTTTGCAGGATGGGCTCATTCCAATGATCTAGTTTTCGGAAAAGATGGACATGGCGAGGTAACTGAACTCTGGCACACGCGTTTGGGAATTCGCAAAATTTCTTCAATTGTGGATGAGAGCGATGAATATAGGGATTTTAAAACTTTGGCCGCAATATGGTCACCAGATTATGCGCTAGATTGCAAAGATGATTCTTCTGAAGGTAAATTGTCTCTTAATAGCGCTAAACGAAATAAGATTGTTCATCAAACCTCGGATTCCAAAGTACCTCACAAGGCTCCCGTTCAATCTAATTTATTCATGCTCACTGCTATCGGAGCCTGGGCGAATCTCCACGGAATGTGGAACCCCAATAATTCCACCTGCGACATTTGTGAATGGGTCCATATCTCCACGATGGGTCGTGAGCATTACGTTAAAGCCGTTCAATCAATTTGTCTCTTTCCTACTGGCCACCGCGCGGCAATAGAGGTAATAACAGAGAGGCAAATTGGGGACTCACCGATGGCTCTCCTTCATAAAATCAGTTTTTTAACAGTAATTGAGCCTGAGAAGGTCTACGAGAAACCCGACCCTGAAAACAAGATAAGTCGGCAGATGCCCTTTAGACGAATTCGGATAATGAATCCCGTAACTCCAATGCTTGATGATCCGCCTACCAAAGACAATCCCTGGCCAAAAGTGGACGGAACTGATTTCTATTTCCATTTAATTGCTGAGGATTGGGATGGGCAAGTTTCGGAGTTTAAAGCTCCGCTAAGATGTTTCTTTGCGAAGAAGGAAGACAATATAGATAATATTATTATAGATGATATTATTAGCAAATATGAGAAAAGCAATGCAGCTAAAATTGATCTATGTGGACAAAAAGTGTCCTTTACTGGCGATCAGGGTGGAGCTACGAGCTTCGCGACTAATCAAATTGACTTTGGTGCCTGGAATCTAAATAAAGAAGGGGCTAATATCCCCGGGTGGGATCTTTGTTTTTATCCCAAGGTCGTTTCATCGGAGGTCCGACTCCCTGCAGTTCAGCAGTTCTCAGGAAAGGAATGTGTTGCTACAATAAAATTCTCGGAGACGTATCTGACAAACGGTTTTGACAAAGCCGAGAATCCCGGAATGCTCTTCGCCTCCCTGGTAAAGCCTGCTCAATATGATCTAAATTTCAAGACGGATAGATCCGGTGGTTTAGCAACCCCGGATATGAAAATAAAAGGTCTTTCGAGCAAATTCGGTCTGGTTGGTGATTTGGAAAAGCATTCGTATTCGAATGGATCGTTTTTCGAAGGCTATTTCAATAATGCCAAGTTATTGGGCGGAATCGAATTGGGTGAGATAATAGAAGATGGATTAGAAAATATTCCAAAAATATTAAATATATCACGAATTGATGAAGATAATACCCCGATTGAAGAGACGAAGTTCGAATGGGCCCCAGTTCTAAAATCTAGTCGAATCTTTAATAAAAATACTAACGCTTCTCTTAAAATATCTGCAACAATGGCTACAAAAGGCAGCCAATCCGTTTATGATATATCTGGTAATCTAAGCGATTTCACTATAAATTTCTTGGATATCATTAAAATTCCCTTTAAATCCCTGACTTTTACATCGAGGAACGGGGAAAAATTAGACGTGAGCGCTATTATTTCTCCTGATGGAATAAAATTTATTGGCATACTGGAATTTTTAGATAAGCTGCGGTCTGTAATTAAACCCGATGGCTTCAATGATCCACCCAGTCTCGATGTCACAGCCGACGGTGTGAGCGTTAGATACACTCTGCCGATTCCAACCATCGCCATGGGAGCGTTTAGCCTTCAGAATATCAGTTTATCTTCGGAGTTGAACCTTCCCTTTAACGGCGAGGCCATGTGGTTCCGGTTTGCCTTTGCAGAAAAACACGATCCATTCTTGCTCGCCATCTCCCTGTTTGGTGGAGGCGGCTTTTTTGCAGCAGAGCTTGGAACAGACGGAATTCGAGATATAGCGGCTTCATTGGAATTTGGAGGCAATTTCTCACTGGATATAGGCGTTGCCAGCGGCGGCGTTTACGTTATGGCTGGCATATATTTCCGCTATGGCACTGATAAAGAAGGAAAAGAAGATCTTCAGCTCAGCGGCTATCTGAGGTGTGGCGGCGCAATGGAGGTTCTTTGTATAGCTACTGTATCCGTTGAGTTTTATTTGATTTTAGATTATTATTCTGATACAAAAGAGATCGGCGGCAGAGCATCCTTAAGAGTTAAGGTTGAGATCGCTTTCTTCAGCAAAAGCGTGAATTTGGAGGTAGAACGTAGATTTTCCAGCGGCAGCAAGAGCTTAGGATTTGAAGATTTGATAAGTCACGACGACTGGGATCGATATTGTAATGCCTTTGCAGAAGGATGAGACGAGGTGTTAAATTATGACCGAAGAAAAAATTGGACGAATTATCTGGACCATGCTGCCCAACGGCGTAGAATCGGATCAGAATGGAAATCGATACCCAAAATTATCCGTTCTCGTCTCCCCCCGCCTAGGGAAGAACGATGAGCTTTATAAGCTAAAGGACTTTGAAGATTTAGGGTTCCTTGATTGGCCGAAAAAGGTTAAACAACTGTTAAATTATAAAGGAGGATTTCAGCTCAACGTCGCTCCTGCAGGTTCCGATGACCAGAAGACGTTTATGCTGATTCCAACGAGCGAGCCACCTCGATCTGATCTTTGGAAGGCACTTTTTTATAAAGCGACAGATGTAATCGGGTACAGCTTTGACCGATACGATGATAAAAACATTATATCTTATCCTGTAGCTAATATATTGAATTTCATAAAAGAAAAATATGCAGAAATCGCTTCCACCTTTTCAAATGAGCTGCCTACACTATCCTCATTAGATGATTATTTCTCAAACATAGCAATTTTCGAAAGTAAAGAATGTGAATACCGACCTGAAATTGCCAATTTCCTACAGTTATCTAAATTTTTCATAAAACTGTCGAAGGATAGTAGTGATTATATAAAACCATCTATACCCGACATGGACTTTCATACAATGGTTTCTTCTCTAGGAGAGTATCCAAAAGTCTTACGCTGGTTGGGGCTAGTTATAGATTTTAGTGTGGTCAAAGTTCTACAGGATGGAACTCTTGGCTATGTAAATGCAGGAGATATTCCAAAAAATTCTATTATTTGGATTTATAACGACTATTTTTCTGAAGGGATCGATAAGGCGCTCAAGACTAATTGTGTCTTGGATTATTTCAAAGGGACCTTTTCTGCCGCATCCAGGACAGATCATCAGAATTCAAGTGCTGGCGAAAAAGGAATGCTAAAATTGAGCGATAGCAAATATGAAGTAATCCAGGTAGATGTAGATGGAGCAGCCATCAAGGTCTTTGACCTCGCAAATGCCCTGAAACGAACCATAAATCATTATAATTGGTATGGAACAAAATGGAATGCAACTTTAAAAGACTTCACTGAGCCCTCATCAACGCCAGATGAAAAAATAGCAAGTCTTCCTGCTTTAAGATCGGGTGGAATTTCAGTCGTTAGAACAGGAAGAGCAAATGAATTGCATGATGAATTCGTAAAAGCTAGACTTT
>DAOSXX010000014.1:48182-51879 GCA_035380685.1 Methanothrix sp.
GTTAGAACAGGAAGAGCAAATGAATTGCATGATGAATTCGTAAAAGCTAGACTTTTGAACGATAGCATCTTCCCCGATCCACTTGATTCAAATATGGATAATCCCGATGGATCTTCGCTGTTTGCTGAAGACCTGGTTAGAGGCTATAGGATAGATGTGTGGAATTCCCAGTCGGGACGCTGGAATTCCCTTTGCAAAAGAGTAGGGTGCTACACATTTCTTTCTAAAAATGGCGAGATTGATATATCCGAAATCGAAGATGAGGGATGGACATCCCTAGGAATTACGCAAAATCCTCCTTCATCATCTGATAATGCTCCCAACGATATCTACTTGCACGAATCGCTCTTCCACTGGGACGGCTGGAGCCTCTCTGCTCCTCGGCCAGGCAAGATTATCATATCTCCAAAGAGCGGTGTTGAGCCGGGCTTAATCAACGAAGTCGGAACAGAAGATTATATCGGTGTAGGGGCGACGGAAAATCCTGGAGAGCACATATTGCCATTGAAGACTGAATTTGCCCCAGTACGAGGATCGCTTCCACGTCTCCGTTTTGATGTAAAATATCGACTCAGGGCCAGAGCGGTTGATCTTGCAGGCAACGGCGTGAGAATGGAGGATTTAGACCCAGAAGACTTCACCCTGGCATCTCCTGAGATCACCTATAAAAGGTTTGAGCCTGTCGCTTCACCGATTCTGATCTCTCCAAAAGATGATGAACAATCTTCTCCGGGCAGCTCTTTAGAGCGGCTCGTAATAAGCACCGATTGCCCGATGGATTCGCGCTGGGTGGCCCCTCCAAAAGTCTCTCAGCTCCTTGCTGAAACCCATATGATGTTTGATCGATCTTTTGGTGACGACCCAAAAGGCAAAAGAAAAGCTGTGAGAGAAAGGGATTATGAAATCTGTAATAGGGACGGTATGTTTGATCCCGATGTATCAGATACAACGCCTTATTTACCTGATCCGATAGCAATGGGGGCTACCGTTCAAGGTTTTAACGGCAAATCCATTTCACACACGTTCTATCGGCATCATAAATGGCCCGATGCTGAGCCCTTCCTAATGATCCTTGAAAAGGGCGATACCAACAAATGGAGCTATAAAGAGGAATATACCAGTGAAAATAAAAAGATAAACATATTGAGGGTTGAACTTGCAGAAGCTTCTACAGAGAGGTTTTTAATCAGCTCGGCTCTCGGATTTGGATCGGCGAGTCGTCTTGAAATGATGGGAATAAGACAATGGACGATAGATAAGGAACTGCCATTCGACGATAAACTTGCATTGAAAGGAAAGCATTGGATGCTCACACCCTATAGAGAGATTGTTTTAGTTCATGCCGTTAAAAAACCTTTAATCGAGCCAATCCCACTTTTGCTAACCAATAGTACCAATCTAAAGACTTCCATTGGTCAAACACACGCCGACTTGCTTGGAAAAATTTATTTGGATGGTAAAAGCACAGGAAAAGTCGACCTGGTAGCGGAGTGGTACGAATCAATAGACAATCCACAAGATAATTACCCTAAAGTAAATGCGCTGAATAAAGCAATTCGAATGAAATCGCATGTATTCGAAGCTCCTATAAACTTAGATGGCAATGTGTTGGAGTTAAATGGAGGTAATGTATATTATTCTGCTAATGAGAAGCTATCAAGTGAATGGGCTAATTTGGGCGGGTTGTGTCCCTCGTATCCGATAGAATTGAAGAGAGCTGACGTATTAAGCCTGGGGAAGTTCGCAAAAAAACGTGTCGCTAAAAAAAGCGTTGCATATACAATTTTATCACCGCCCCGGCATGATTTCGGAGATACGAAGTACAGACGCGTTGAATATACTCCCGTCGCAACAACCAGATTTAGGGAATATTTCAATCCTGAGAGAAACAAAATTAGTGCAGATTCTGACTCGGAGATTGAGTTTAGCCGTTCTGGTCCAAAGATAGTCTTAGACATCCCTAACTCTGCCCGTCCGCCTAAGCCCAAAGTGCTCTATGTAATCCCTGCATATGGCTGGAGAGAAGAGGAGGAGTTCGATCGCGTAAAACGTTATCGTTCAGGCGGTTATTTAAGAGTTTATCTAGACCGGCCATGGTTTGCATCAGGTGATGGCGAGTTGTTGGGGGTCGTAACCGCTCAATATAGTCCCATCCCCAGACCGCACAGCGAAGGATTTGCGTTCAAGGATTGGGGCAAATACGATGCCATCGATTTAAAAGGTCAAAGGTTTTTTTCTGGATATAATGAAGAAACTACGTTTTCTGAAAAGTATTGCATCATAAATGAGGGCCATTTTCGACATATCTTGATAAATAGAGCTAATAGAGGATACCTTAGAATGAATGAATCGCTCATTCTCGAAGACGGTTATAAGCTATCAATCAAGGCTTTTTTTGTAAACAAGAACATTTTTAACCTTGAATTGTCAAAGGACGGATATTTCGTCGAATCAAAATCAATAGAAATCACTGACGGGTCTGATAATACTTACTACCACAAGATAAAAGTAAATGAGATTCATGACCTTGTAACTATAGCTGTCCACTTCAAGCGATCAGCTGAAAATCTTTTATACGACGGGATTTGGCAGATTTCGGATGAATCGATATTTAGAGCAAGAACGTACCCAAATTGCTCCAATAAGTTTCTTCAACATATTACCCAAATTGGGACTGATCCCATTCAGAAAACATGCAAAATCATTGATACCACTCAGATTGATTTAGAAGATTGCAAAGCGGAATCCGGCCTGATGTTGGATGAATTAAAGAATCCGAACGGAAGTTACTCCGAACAGAATAAGGTATCTGTAGCAGGCTACAAAGTCGGCTGGAATGAAGATCGCGGATTATGGTACGCAGACATAAAGATCAAGCCCGGCAATTCATACTATCCCTTCATAAGGCTGGCTCTGGTACGTTACCAGCCGAATTCTATCTTTGATGGCTCTGATGACGCACGAATTTCCCGAGTGACATTGGCCGATTTTGTGCAGATTGCTCCAGACCGCACTGCAACATTAATTTGGGAAGATATAGACCAAAATATTCTACGAGTTTCCGTCTCGGGAGTAGCTCCAAGACAGAATGCTCCTAATTTTTATGGAAATCTGGTGTATGTGACGATAGAGAAGAAGGTTGCCGGAATAGAAGATGAAAACCTTTGCTGGTCTCCTGTAGGGGAATCGATTCAGCTTGAATCGGATGAAATAACCAAAGAAATAGATGAACAAGTTACTTGGAGTGGAGTGATTGATATTAAAAAACATATTCGATCAGATCCTATTAAACCGGGCAAATACAGGCTTGTCATTCAAGAGAAGGAAATGTATAAAAAGGATTATGTAGGGGAATCAGCAATATATTATCAACGTCTAGTTTATGCTACAACTTTCAAATTATGAGTTGGAAAAACTCTAAATACAGGATCTAGAGTGCTCGAGCCGGCATTCCGCAGTAAGGCTATGCAAAACCGAGAATTTTTGGCTTATCTTGATGTGCCCGGCATTTCGCATTAACGGTTTGAACGCTCACCATTTTTCAGGCTATCGATTTTTTGAGAATCGATATCCACCGAAGCTATGTTGAGTTTAGATAGATCCGGCTTTCCGCATCAACGCTCCAGCGCATAGTATTTTTCTCAGTCCTGCCCAAATAGTCGAATGATCTTAACGAGATTATCATTCAAATTCGCAA
>DAOSXX010000015.1:0-47060 GCA_035380685.1 Methanothrix sp.
CTCACCTCCTCTGGGCCGTCGCCCAGCTTCTGCTCCTTCAGAACTGGATCGCGGGCCCCGCCTTCCTGGTGGCGTCCATCCCGCTTTACGTAGCCCGGATCCCGCGGGAGGAGGAGATGATGCTGGATCAATTCGGCGATGAGTACCGGCGGTACCTGGAGAGGACGGGGCGGGTGGTGCCGCGACGGCGGGGATAGCCCGCCGGGACCGATTCGGGCTTGCCAAAGAGACGAGGGAGGGGGGCGTTTCGTGGAAGTTCTTCTACCTCCCGATCGGCACCTGTATCTCCGTCACCCACTCCTCCGGCGGCATCGATTCGCTCCACCGGACGTAGACCTCCCGGGCGGCGTCCGTGGGCCTGTACCCCTTCTCGAATACCCAGCCGTAGAGCTGGGCGTAGGCGTCTTCGAGGTTGGTGTAGGGTCCCCTCACCGTCAGGTATGCCACCTCCGCCTCTGGCAACAACTCCACCGCCGCCTTGCCTTCGGCGATCTCGGGCGTCTCGGCCGGAACCGGCAGCGCCATCTTGAACCTCATCTCCTCAGGGGGGACGGAGCTCGGGTCATCGTAGTAGAGGGCGAGGCCCAACGGTGATTCCGAGGGGAAGGGGATCTTCTTTTCGGCCATCCAGGCCACCAGCTCCTCGTAGGCCTTCGGGACGGTGACGTTGAAGGGGAGGCCCTTCCCCCAGAGGCTAGCCACCCGCAGGGCGGGGACCTTTTTGATCTCGATATCGTATGTGGGCATATCGACACCTCTCTAAAATCTGGCATAGAGTCAACCTAATGTCTTAAAAAGATGTCGCAGTGGTGTTAAAGCAGATATTTCGCCAATATATACGGGGCCTTTTTATAAACAACATCATGATGATCTACATATATAAATGTGATTATATCATCCTTGAACACATAAACAATGACGTAGGGGTCGACGTGAGAGCCGCGGGCGTGCCTGAGAGCGTGGCTCTTCGGCTCACCGATCTCTGGATCTGATAATATCTGGTCGATCTTCCTCAGCAGCCGATCTTTTAGTGCCCTGTCCTTCTTCGTTAGCTTTTTGAATTGCCGCTCGAATTCGGTGGTGCTCGCATATTCGTACCTCACCGAATCGAGGGGTCTGGACATGCCATCTTCTCAAGGAGGGCGAAGTTCAGAGGGTGCGCAGGTGATTCAGGAATTTTGCTTTGTCATCGAACGTCTTCACCTGGCCGGTCTCAAACTGCTCGATTCCGCATTTTACGCCCTCTTCAAACTCCGCCATCCTAGCCTCGTCTTCGGCTGCATAACCGGCCTTGGCCGGGCGGACCTCAGCTTTCGCCATACGGAAGAACCTCGAATATTAAGGGCGACCCGTGGGGATATATAGCTTTTCAAGGCCGTTTTCGCTCAATTTGACGGCAAAATACCGGCCCAGCTGTCGCCGATGGCCCATGACAGAGCTGACGATAGATTATCATCTCTTCCGCTTCAAGCAGCCGGGAATCGGTCGCGCCCCATCTCCGCCGCAGGCCCCCTCGGCGCCGCCCTCTTCCTCCAGGCCCTATGGCTCCTCTGGCGGTCGCACGCGGACCTCGCCGTAAGCTTCTCGCCGGGGCTTCAGGATCGGAAGGACCACAGGGCTCGTGATCACCGGAGTCCGAGAGCGTGTCCGCCACCCGATGGGCGCCGCCCACCTGCTATGGGCCGTGGCTCAGCTCCTCCTTCTCCAGAACTGGATCGCAGGCCCCGCCTTCCTGGTGGCGTCCATTCCTCTTTACGTCGCGAGGATGCCGCGGGTGGTGCCGCAGATCGGTAGATCGAGCGCCAGTGCCCAGAAAATTGCCCGCTGTTCTGTGGAGTTCTACTGATATTTACATCCGTTTTCTCTACCATCACAAAGCTTGTCGTTCTCATTGAGGAAGGCGCGTTCTCGGATCGTGTGTTGGATGGCGAAACGTTCGAAGTCGGTACAGAGATCCTGACAGTTATCTATTGTCATTTCATACTAAATATAAGATCAAATATAATCTGGCCCTTTTATTCTCCATATCAAAACAACTGTTGTAAGGAGGCAGACCACGTCAATTGAAAGCAATACGAGAAACGGAAGTGTTAAATTATGTGTAAATATCCAATTATTAATTTCTTTGTCATATTCTATACAGCCAATAAAAATAGCCATTAATTGTGTAAATAAAAATATACTACTATGAGACAGGGCAGCATATCTGAATCCACCTTCACCTTCTTTGAATTCTTCCCATCCAAGTTTTAATTCTGGAATTCTTTTTTCTAGTTCCATGAGGTACTTTATAGTTTGCAATTGACGTGTATCAATATAAGTCCATTCCAATGTCAAAAAAACAGCTATTGGTGGGAAAACAAATGCAACTGATGTTGGTACCTCTTTTGTTAACGCCAACCCTAAGAATGCGGCCGCAATAGTCAAAGTAAGTTCTACAACTTGATGGCGCATTCCAACTCGTTTCAGGAATTGTTCCCTCAAAAATGAATATTCCATCTGGAGACCGGTAAGCTCAAGAGATTCTTTATCCATAGTAATTCAACTCCTTCAAAAATAATAATATATTTAGGCCACACTGATATTCAAGCTACAAATATGTTTTCTCAAAATATCTTTTTTACTAGGGTGACTATAGTCTAATCTACCATGTACCTCTGGGAACTTGTTCGAATCCTGTCCATTCTTTACAAATGGACTTATATGCACACATACTCGATAAAACAAATAGTGTTAAAAGATTTCTTCCAAGAATAAGATCTTCATATTCATATCTGATTTTACTGTGCAAATCATTTTTAGAGTTATCTAAATCAATAAGATCTGTGATGATATCTTGATCGCTAGAGCATTGTATTATCCGAGGTATTAGAACATCACTGATCCGGTCAAGATCATGTTGAATTAAATTATAATATTTTAATATTTTTTTCACACTCCAGCATCTCTAATTTATTTAATTCCCGTGCTAACTTGTCCATAGCTTTAATGGCGGCGTCGTTAGGTTTGTCCCTACCATCTATTATATCTGGATATATTTTATTATCTGCATCTTTTATAACGAATTCGATCATTAGCAGGCTGAGGGCATCACATAAAATGGCAGCTATAGTTCCATAGGTAAGATTTCTAACTTTAAACCACTCTTGCTCCCGTTGATGGATCGTAAGCCAATCGAAGATTAATAAAGCAAGAAGAAACGTGAGGCAAATTCCTATCACCTCGGCTGCAAGATTTTCTGAAAAACTATCCAAATCCGTAAAAATAACCACTCCTATTATAATGATTAATATAATAAATAAACTAAACATTATTGCGTTTTTAGCGGGATTGTCAAAAGTACGACTCCAGTGATATGTCATATATGCTCCTCATATGACTGTAATAAAAGACTATTTAAACTTTTACTCTATGCGCGTTGTCCTTAATCGCTTGTTGTGGGGTACTCTTCCCCCAGTTTTACTTGGTTCTAGAAGTCTAGTTGGTTAATCTGCGGTCTGAGAGTTGGACAGGATGTCGAAGTAGATGAGGGTGTAGGGCGTTTCGTGAAGGAGCTCACGGGCGGCGGACATGGGCCGATACCCCTTCTCCCTTCTAGAATCTCCAGCCGAATAGCTTGTTTCAGGCGTCTTCTAGGTTGGTGTAAGGCTCCCTGACGGTGAGTATACGGCACCTCAGCCGCCGGAATCTCCTCCACCGCCGCCCGGCCTTCGGCGACAGCGGGCGTCTCAGGCGGGACGGGGATCGCCATCGAGCCGTCCTCCCTCCTGCAAACCCAGTGCCAAACAGATATATCGGTGGAGCCCCTCCTCCGGATCAGGTGTTGGAATGGTGGAAGTGCACAAGGTCTCAGGCTCGCCCTTCGACGGCAACGTCTACCTGATCCTCGATGAGGTCCCGGTTCTCATCGACGCGGGAATGGACCCGGAGCCGACGCTTCGAAAGATCAAAAAGTACATCGACCCCCAAAAGATCGAGATGATCATCCTCACCCACAGCCATCACGATCACTCCGGCGGGGTGCCCCTCCTCAAGGAGGCGACGGGGGCGAGGGTTCTGATCCACGAGGAGGAGGCGGGCTCTCTCGGCGACGACATGGCGACGGTCGCCTACCTCTTCGGCCGCCCGGCCCCGGAGATCGAGGCCGATGGGACCCTGAAGGAGGGGGATGTCATCGACCTCGGGGAATGGAAGCTTGAGGTGATGCACACGCCGGGCCACTCGCCGGGTGGGATCTGCCTCTACGAGCCGAGGGCGAAGGTCCTCTTTTCCGGGGACACCGTCTTCCCCCAGGGGAACATCGGCAGGACTGATCTCTTCGCCGGGTGCGATGCGGACCTGATCAGCTCCATCGAGAGGCTGACGAAGCTCGATGTAGAGGTCCTCTACCCCGGCCACATGGAGATCGTGAGCGGGGACGTGGGCCGCCAGATCCAGGCGAGCCTCCGGTTTGCGCGGAGCGTTCTATGACCAAAAACGAGAGCGATGAAAAGATGAAAATGAAGATGAAGTCGGAGACGCAGACGAAGACTGAAAAGGGGAAAGGCGAGGGGATAGAGATGTCGGAACTTGATCTATCGGGCGCTGAGAGGACCGCCCGGATCGTGGAGCTTGAGCGGCAGTCGGTGATCCAGACCTACACCCGCCAGCCGATCCTCCTGGTGAAGGGTGCGGGGGCGAGGGTCTGGGACGCCGCGGGAAAGGAGTACCTGGACTTCGTCGCCGGGGTCGCCGTCAACACCGTCGGCCACTGCCACCCCGCCGTCGTCGAGGCGATCGCCAGGCAGGCGAAAGAGCTGATCCACACCTCGAACCTCTACTACACCGAAAACCAGGTCTTCCTCGCCGAGGAGCTGAAGACCCTCACCGGCATGGACAGAGCGTTCTACTGCAACTCCGGAGCCGAGAGCGTCGAGGCTGCCCTGAAGCTCGCTCGGAGGGCGACGGGAAGGTCGGAGATCGTCGCCGCCGTCCATTCCTTCCACGGCAGGACCCTCGGGTCCCTGGGGGCTACCTACAAGCCAATGTACAGGGAGCCCTTCAGGCCCCTCAACGAGGCGAAGTTCGTTCCCTACGACGACCCCGAGGCCCTGTTGGCAGCGGTCTCGAAGGATACCTCGGCCGTCATCCTGGAGCCGGTCCAGGGCGAGGGGGGCGTCAACGTCCCCGCTCCCGAGTACCTGAGGGCAGCCCGCCAGATCTGCGACGACTGCGGTGCTCTTCTCATCCTCGACGAGGTCCAGACCGGCTTTGGCAGAACGGGTAAGTGGTTTGGAAAAGAGCACAGCGGCGTTCTCCCCGACGTCATGACCCTCGCCAAGGGGATCGCCGGAGGCCTCCCCATGGGCGCCATGCTGGCGGCGGAGTCTGTCACCGACGTCTTCCAGAGGGGCGACCACGCCTCCACCTTCGGCGGCGGCCCTCTCGTCTGTGCCGCGGCCCTCGCCTCCATCGGGGCGATCAAGAACGAGCGGCTGGTCGAGAGGTCTGAAGAGATGGGCGCGTACCTCAGATCGAGGCTCAATGATGAGATCGACGCCCTTGAGGTCAGAGGCCTCGGCCTGATGGTGGGCGTGGAGCTTGAGGCGAACTGCCCCGATATCGTGAACCAGGCCCGGGAGCGGGGCGTCTTGCTCAATGCGACGAGCGACCACGTCCTGAGGATGGTCCCGCCCCTGGTGGTGGGAAAAGAGGAGATCGACCGCGTGGTGAAGGTGCTTGCAGAGATACTCGAAAAACCTTAGGCAAAGCCTTGCGAAGCTGAAGCCCTACGTCGCGGGACGGGGAATTCAGGAGATTGCGGCGAAGTACGGCATAGCGCCGGAGGCGATCGTGAAGCTCGGGTCCAACGAGAACCCCTACGGCCCAAGCCCGAAGGTCTTCGAGGCGATCGCTTCCGTTCGGCCCGAGAGGTACCCCGAGCCCGAGGGGCTCATAGACGCCCTGGCAGATTACGCCGGGACCTCCCCGGAAAACGTCCTCATCGGGGCGGGGATGGACGGCGTGATGGACACGATTACACGCATCTTTCTCGACCCCGGCGATAGAGCCGTGATCTATCCACCGACCTTCAGCTACTACGAGATCCTGACGGTGACGGCGGGAGCCGAGCCGGTCTTCCTCCCGCGGGGAGATGACTTCGAAGTTCCGACGGAGGTGTCCGATGGGATAAAGATCGTCTTCATCTGCTCGCCGAACAACCCCACGGGAGACATGATCTCAGAAGAAGACCTCAGGGCTATCGTCGAGACGACCGACGCCATAGTCTTCCTCGACGAGGCCTACGCCGAGTTCAGCGACCAGAACTTCCTGCCCCTGGTGGCGGAGTACGAGAACCTGGTGGTGGGAAGGACCACCTCCAAGGCCTTCGGCCTCGCCGGGATGAGGCTCGGCTACGCCGTCGCCCCCGACTGGATCGCAAAAGAGTACAGGAGGGCGGCCCCTCCCTTCTTCGGCATCACAACGCCATCGGTGGCGGCGGGGATCGCTGCCCTGGGCGACGTCGATTACATGAGACGGTCCGTCGCGGCCATCCGGCAGGAGAGAGACCGGCTGAGGAATGCGATTCCGGAGTTTCGTCCCTCGGGCGGAAACTTCCTCTACCTTGAGACCGACGAGCCCTCGGGCATCGTTGCCGAAAAGATGCTCCAAAAGGGCGTCATCATCCGGGATTGCTTCTCCTTCCGGGGTGCGGGCGACCACGCCGTCAGGGTGACGGTCGGAACCCCCGCGGAGAACGACCGGTTCCTCGAAGCTTACGGTGAGGTATGCGGATCGCATTGACCGGGACCCCAGGGACCGGTAAGACAACCGTCGCAAAGCTCCTGCCCTTCAGGGTGATCGACATAAACGGCCTGATAAGAGATGAGGGGCTCAGTCTCGGCACCGATCCCGAGAGGGGGTGTCTGGTCGCCGACGTCGACTCCCTGGCGAGGCGGGTCGAGGAGCTGGCCCCGGAGGAGGACGAGGAGATCGTGATCCTGGAGGGGCACTTCTCCCACCAGCTCGCCTCCGAGGCGATCGTCCTCCGGACCTCGCCCAAGGTCCTGAAAGAGCGGCTGGCTCGGAGGGGGTACCCTGAGAAGAAGGTGCGAGAGAACCTGGAGGCCGAAGCCCTGGACGTGATCCTGGTGGAGGCGGCGGAGTGGTGCGACCGGACGAGCGAGATCGACACCACCGGGCGATCTCCCCAGGAGGTGGCGGACCTGGTGGTGAAGACGCTGCGCCGGGAGATCGAGATGCCTCCGGGAAAGATCGACTGGACTGGAGAGATGGAGTTTGACCCTTGACGACCTGAGATCGAAGTCGCTGGCAGTGACCGAGCCCCTGGCCGCCCTGGCGGAGAGGGCCGGAGCATCCCCCAACCTGGTCTCTCTCCTCTCAATGATATTCGCCCTGGCCGCCGGGGGGTTCTACTATCTCTCGGCAGGCGATGTATTCTTACTCTACTTTGCGGCCCTGATGGTCCTATTGAACGCCGTCTTCGACGCCGTCGACGGAGCCCTCGCCCGAAGGACGGGACAAGCGGAGCCTAAAGGCGACTTTCTAGACCACGTCATCGATCGGTACGCGGACATGGCGATCCTGGCGGGGATCGTCCTCGCGGGCTACGTCTCAGAGGCCTGGGGGATCTTTGCGGTGATGGGAGTGCTGCTCACAAGCTACCTCGGGACCCAGGCCCAGGCCCTGAGGCTCGGCCGCCTCTACGGCGGGATCATGGGGCGGGCCGACCGCCTGACCCTCATCCTCCTCGCAACCGTCGCCAACGCCCTGTATCCAGGAGACCTGGGGAGCCTCTCGATTCTGGGGTGGGCGGTGATCCTGATCACGGTGGCAAGCCACATAACGGCCCTCCAGAGGATCTTCCTCATCTGGAGGAAGCTCTAGCTCTCGTCCTTGAGGATGCTTCGAAGCTCGAATATCTCCACCATCTTTCCAAAGTGCCAGGCGATATCTTTCATAAATTTCAAAAAATCGGGCTCGATATCCTTCTCCCGGCCCAAAACAAGCAGCCCTATCCGCTCTTCCCCGTTGCAGAATGGTGCCGAAGCCCAGAAAATGTGCCGATAGCTCTCGATCGCCATATTTGCCTCGGCCCTCTCCAAAAGATCCTCAGCGTCCACCTGGTCTGCAAAGCTCATCAGGTCCTCCAGGGGTCCGGCCAGGGCCCTCAGAACCAGCCGTCCTCCCTCCAGGAGAAATACGCCACCGACCTCAAACCCTTCCAGCCCGTCCATCAGTTCGGAGAACGCCTCTTTTACGAGGTCGTCGGCCTCCCCACGAAAATCGATGGCCTTAATGGCGAGGGAGTAGAGGATCGAGAGCCTGATGTTTCCCATCAACAGGTCCTTTTCTCCCTCCTTCCTATCGGTTATGTCCACCAGGCTTCCGAGAACCCACCTCTCGTCCTGATAGTCCAGGGGCGCGATCCTCGCCTCGACCCATCTTTTGGACCCGTCCTTCCTGATGATCCTGAACTCGTGGACGACCGACCTTATCGGACCGGCCTCCCTCGCGGCGCCCTCCACGCACTCGAAGCACTCGGGGTCAGCGAGAGACCAGAAGTGCTCGCCTATCAGGTCCTCCTTCTCGCAGCCGAAGATCTCTCCGAACTTGGAGTTGACCATCTTGAAGCAGCCGTTCTGGAGGACGTATATCCCGGTGGGGGAGTTCTCAAGGATGTACTGGGACACCGTCTCGGACCGCTCGACGTCCCTTTTCATCCTGCGCTCTTCGGATCTGAACCTCGCCTCGCTGATAAGCGCCTCGAAGATGGTGGGGAGGCTCCTGAAGCTGTCTACGCTCTTCATCACGTAGCTGGTGGCGAATTTTTCGAAGGCCACCACCTGCAGCTCCTCGGTACCCCGTCCCGTCACCATGACTACGGGAACGTCCTGATCGGTCTTTCGGATCTCCTCTAGGACGTCAAGGCCGCTCATGCCGGGAAGGGCGAAATCCACCGAGACGAGATCGTAACCTCTCTTCGATATGATCTCGAGCCCCTCCTCCCCGGTGGTGGCGACGTCCACGAAGAACTCGTCGTGCTTCGAGAAGCCAAGGAGGATCAGCTCGACGTCGTTGGGGTCGTCTTCTATGATCAGGATTCGATAAGGATTCGTCATGCTGGCCCGCCTTCCATCTCGCCTTGTAATCTTCAATTTCATTCGATTAGTATCTTCCTGTAGATCCAGATCGAAGCTCCTGGTGTTCGGAAGACCGAAGCCCGCTTTTCGGGATATTTCGTTTCGATCATCCAGGGGATGTGGAGGCGGACTCGGGTGGGGATAGAGTTATTTATTCCTCACGACAACGGGACCGTATAGTGGGGGTATTGTCACGGAAAAGTCCTGGCTTTTGATCTTGCTCTTTCTATTCAGTATCGGCCTTCATGAGGCCGTGGCCGAGACGCTGGTCGTCGACCTGAGCGGGAGCGGGGAGTTTTCGACCATAAGGAAAGCCGTCAAAGCTGCGGAATCCGGCGACGAGATCCTGGTCCGTTCCGGATACTTCAAGGAGGGGGAGATCCCCGTCCGCCAACCTATCACCATCGTCGGGGTCCCGGGAGAGGTGACCCTCGAGGGGGGGTTTGTGGTGGAAGCGTCTGGCTTCTCCATCTCTGGCTTCGATATGAGGGGCTTTGGGAGGGGCATCGGCGTCGAGCTGAAATCTCCCGGAAACACCATCGAGGGCTGCACCATAAGGAACTTCTCGACGGGGGTTCTTTCTGGCTCTTCCAAAAACCTCGTTCTCGGCTCGGCGATCGAGAGGTGCTCCGTCGGAGTCCGGCTCCTGGGTGGATCTGACGACGCCGTCATCGACACCCAGATCAGGGCCGTTCTCGGCGTGGATGTTGTGGAGGCGTCCGGCTTCTCCATCTCCAACTGCACCATCTCGGGAGGTTCCGGCGTTGTTATCACGAACTCCAGCGGGGGCACCGTCGATGGCTCCTTCTTCATCGCCGAGACGGGGGTCGAGATCTCCAACTCCGACGGCAATACGATCGGAGGAAACAACCTATCCTCTCCCGAGAGGGGGATAGTGATCCGGGGATCGAAGAAGAACGAGGTACTGGATAACGCCGTCTCGCGAGCTCGAACCGGGGGCATCGTCCTCATAGGCTCAGAGATCAGCTCGGTCATAAACAATTCGGCACTGGAATGCAACATTGGGATCATGCTGAAGGACTCTTCTCATAACCGGATAGAAACTAACCTCATGGACGAAAACCAGGTGGCTGGAGTCCGGCTGGAGGGATCGAAAAATAACGAGATCTCCGGAAACCTGTTCATCGATAACGTCGGAGGTCTGATCTTGAAATCGGGTTCCATCGAGAACTCCATCGAAGATAACCAGTTCCTCCGAAACGAATTAGGTCTATCCATTCTGGGATCTGGAGGGAACGTCCTTCGCGGAAACCGGATGGATCTTAACCTGCACGCCATAAGAGTCGATCGGGAGAACCTTTCGGCCAGTGGCGACGGGTCCTTCCGCCAGGAGATGGATAAGTCCAACCTGGTGGACGGAAAAGCTGTATGCTACTTAATCGACGGTCGGGACCTGCTTTTATCTGGGGACTGCGGTTTTCTCGCCCTGGTGGGGTGTGAGAATGTCACTTTTGAGAACCAGCTCCTATCAAACAACAGCGCAGGGGCCCTCATCGTCAACTCGACGGGCTGTGTTGTCCGAAATATCTCCCTATTCCGAAACGAGGTCGGGGTTCGAATGCTGAACGCCGTCGACTGCAGGATCGAGGAGAGCCGTGCCGATAACTGCACCGCTGGGTTCAGCGTTCGGGGTGGTCGGGGGGCCGATCTCCTCGGCTGCACCGCCCGGGGCTCCTCCGGCTTGGGCTTTGAGATCGTGGACTCGGAGGGCGCAGTCCTGAGGGGTTTGGAGGCAGGAGAGAATAGGGTGGGGGTCTCAATCACCAACTCGTCATCTTGCACAGTCCTCCGTTCCGGAGTGTGGGGAAGCGAGGAGGAGGGGATCAGGCTGGTGAGGTCAGCAAGATGCATCCTGAACCAGAACCAAGCCACTGAGAACCTTCGGGGTATCAGCGCGTCCGGCTCTGACGGGGCGATGGTGATCAGAAACGAGATCTACTCCAACCGCGAGTCGGGACTCGTTCTCGACCAGCTATCGACGGCGACGGTTTCAGGAAACCTCGTCAACGAAAACGGGGGAGGGGTTTTCCTCCAGTCCGTCGTTGGGGGGAAGATCGAGGGGAACAACCTGAGCAGAAACGGCCGCTACGGTCTGAGGATGGGCTACTCTCGAGAGGGGAAGATCGCGGGAAACACCTTCATCTTAAACGGGCTTGGGGGGGCGAGCCTGATCGACTGCGTTGGGTGCCTGGTGTATCACAACAACTTCATCGAGAACGGGAATCTGATGCTACCTCAGAACGCCGTCGACAACGGGAATAACGCTTGGGACGCGGGTCCGGAGGTCGGCGGAAACTACTGGAGCGACCACCAGGTTGAGGGAAACCCGGGGTCCAGTCCCAAGCTGGTCCCGACGAAAGGGACCGACAGGTACCCATTCGGAGATCCCGACGGCTGGAAGTAGCTAAGCAAAGGAGATGATGAAACGACGGAAGAGATCGACGATCTGGACCTCGCCCTCATCAGGGCCGCCCAGGAGGGCATCCCGCTATCGCCTCGGCCTTACCTGGCCCTGGGGGAGATGCTATCCATCGATGAGCAGCAGGTACTGGAGAGGCTGACCCGCCTCATCGAGGTGGGGGTGATCAGGAGGTTTTCTGCCACCATAGGCCACAGGGCTCTGGGGATCGTGGCCAACGCCATGATCGTCTGGCGCGTCCCGCCGGAGGATGTGGAGAGGGTCGGATCGATCATGGCCTCCTTCGACGAGGTGACACACTGCTACGAGCGCCCTTCGGTGCCAGACTGGCCCTACAACCTCTATACCGTCGTCCACTCCTCCTCTCGGGACGAGTGCCGGAAGGTCGCAGCCGAGATCTCCCGCAAGACCGGAATCGAGGATTACCAGGTCCTCTTCAGCGAGAGGGAGTTCAAGAAGACGGGGGCTCGGATCTGAAGGGCCACCTCCCCCTCCTCCTGGATCTGTCGGGTCGGAAGGTCGTGATCTTCGGTGGGGGCGACGTCGGCGAGAGGAAGGCGCGACTCTTCTCTCGGCACGCCGAGGTGACGGTGGCAAGCCAGAAATTTTCGCCCGGCCTCATCGATATGGCGGAGGAAGGATCGATCGATCTCGTCAGGGCGGACCTCCCCACCGGGGCCGACGACCTCCTGCGAGACGCCTTCATCGCGATCCCCGCCACCAGCGACCAGGCCATCAACCTCCAGTTGGAAGAGAGGGCAGCAAGGATGGGGGTTCTGGTGAACAGGGTCGACGGCGTCGGCGAGGTGGTCGTCCCCTCGGTGATCAGAAGGGATCCGGTGGTCGTCGCCATATCTACCTTTGGGGAGAGCCCGGCCCTTTCAAAACGCCTGCGCATGAGGATGGAAGAGGTCCTGGACGAGGGGTACGCCGATATGGCACGCCTTCTCGGGGAGATGAGGGGGGTTCTGAAGGAAAGGGTCTCAGACCAGGCCGAGAGGAAGAGGATCCTATGGGAGATCATCTCCGACGAGGAGGTTTGGAGGCTCCTTTCTGGGTCCTATGAAAAGGCCTATAAGAGGGCCGGAGAACATCTCCCTCTCGATGAGCGAGATAGCCTCGATGCTGGTGACCCATCGGAAGGCCTGCATCGACGATATTGAGCAGGCCTGGCACGGCGACCTGGAGACCCTCCTTTCCTGGATATCGTCCCACGAGCTGGTGGAGGAGTGCGCCGTCCTCAAGACCTGCAACCGGGTCGAGATCTACGTCGTGTCGCCCCGGGGCGAGAAGGTCCTCTTCGAGTTTGCCAAGAAGGCCCGGGTATCATCGCGCATCATCGATTTTCAGGATCATGACGAGTCCTTATTGCACCTTCTCCGCCTCGCCTCGGGTCTGGAGTCGATGATAATCGGCGAGGACCAGATCCTCGGCCAGATGAAGGAGCTCTATTCGATGGCGAAGGAGGCGGGCACCACCGGATGGACTCTTGACGTCGCCTTCAAGAAGGCTATCTCGGTCGGAAAGCGGGTCCGCCGCGAGACGAGGATCAACGAGAGGTCGATATCCGTCGGCTCTGCGGCCGTCGATCTGGCTGAAGAGATCCTGGGAAGCCTGGAGGGAAGGTCGGTTCTGGTGATCGGGGCCGGGGATACGGGGACGTTGATCTCGAAGGCCCTCTTGTCGAGGAACATTGGCGAGCTTTATGTCACCAACAGGACCTTCGGGCGGGCCCTCTCCCTCGCCGCGGGCCTCGGCGGTACGGCCGTCCCCTTCGACGATATGAAGGAGATGATCAGGACCTCCGATCTCGTGATCAGCGCCACCTCTGCCCCCCACTATATCCTGAGGCGGGACGATCTGGAGGAGGTGGTGGCGAAAAGGACGAAGGGGACTCTCCTGATGATCGACATCGCAAACCCCCGGGACATCGCCGAGGACGTGGGCGAGATTCCGGGCGTGGAGCTTCGGAACATCGACGCCCTCCGGGAGATCAGCGCCGAGAACATGAGGCTGCGGATGGCGGAGATGGAGAAGGCGGAGGCCATCATCGCCGAGGAGCTGGACCTTCTCAAGGCCAAGTACAAGAGGAAGAGGGCCGAGGAGCTTTTGGGCAGGATCTACTTCCAGGCCGAGGAGATCAAGGCCCAGGAGTGCATTAAGGCGATGAACAAGCTCGGAGCCCGCCACACCCTGGGGGAGGTCGAGGAGAGGGTTCTGATGGACATGAGCCACTCCATCGTGAACAAGATCTTCGCCGAGCCGACGAAGGTCTTGCGAAATGCGGCGGAGCGGGGGGACGAGAACTGTCTGAGGTTCGTCGAAGAGCTATTCGGGCTGGAGGCGGATGAAGATGAGGAGGATGCGTAGGCTTCGCAAACCGGGGCTGAGGAGGATGGTCGCCGAGACGAAAGTCTCGACGGACGATCTGATCATGCCCCTCTTCGTGGACGAGCGGCTGGAGGCACCGATCGAGATCGGGTCGATGCCGGGCCAATCGAGGCACTCCATCGAGAGCCTCGCAAAAGAGGTCGAGGAGCTGGAGGAGCTGGGGGTTCCCGCCGTCATATTATTCGGCCTTCCTGAAACGAAAGACGAGATCGGCTCCGGCGCCTACGACCCCGCGGGCGTCGTCCAGCGGGCCGCCGAGCGGATCAAGGAGACGACATCGAAGATCGTCGTCATCGCGGACCTCTGCCTCTGCGAGTACACGAGCCACGGCCACTGCGGCCTGATCAGAAACCAGGAGGTGGCAAACGACGAGACCCTCCCCCTGTTGGGCAAAACAGCCGTCTCCCAGGCGAGGGCGGGGGCCGACGTCGTCGCCCCCAGCGGGATGATGGACCACATGGTCGCGGCCATCCGGGCCGCCTTAGACGACGAGGGATTCAATGGCACCCCGATCCTCTCTTACGCCGCCAAGTACGCCTCCTCCTTCTACGGCCCCTTCCGGGAGGCGGCGGAGTCGGGGTACTCTTTCGGCGACCGGTCCGGCTACCAGATGGACCCCGCCAACGCCCTCGAAGCCCTCTGGGAGGTGAGGCTCGACATCGAGGAGGGGGCGGACATGATCATGGTGAAGCCTGCGATGCCCTACCTCGACATCCTCCGGATGGTGAAAGACGAGTTCGGGATGCCGACGGCCGCCTACCAGGTCTCCGGCGAGTACTCGATGATCATGGCCGCGGCGGAGCGGGGCTGGCTCGACGGCGAAAGGGCGATGCTGGAGGCGCTGACCTCCATCAAGCGGGCCGGAGCCGACATGATCCTGACGTACTACGCGAAGGAGTTTGCGAGGAAGGCGAATGAGCGAGTAGTCTAGGTCCGAACATGTGCGAAGATGTGGTGGTGATCGAGCCCTCTGATTTTGGGCGAGATCTGGAAAATTTGGTTCCGATAGACGCTTTAAATTTTGCCCAAAGCGAAGGGCAGAGGGCGATTCCAGCCATCGCCAAAAACCCAGATCTTCTTCTGGAGATCGAGAGGGCGGTCAAGCAGGTTCCCACCCGCCATCAGCTCTTCCTCGGCGACAGCAGATTCATGGATGATGTCCCCGACGAGAGCGTCCATCTGGCGGTCACCTCCCCGCCCTACTGGACCCTCAAGGAGTACCCTGCCAACGAGGCGCAGCTCGGCCACGTGGAAGACTACGAGGAGTTTCTCGATGAGCTGGACAAGGTATGGCAGAATGTCTTTCGGGTTCTCGTTCCCGGCGGTCGTCTGGTGGTGGTGGTGGGCGACGTGTGCCTTCCAAGGCGCTGCTTTGGAAGACACGTCGTCTACCCTCTGCACGCCAGCATCCAGGAACGGTGCCGAAAGATAGGCTTTGACAACCTGGCGCCGATAATCTGGTACAAGATTGCGAATGCCAAATTTGAAGCAAAAAGGTCATCCCGATTTTTAGGGAAACCATACGAACCAAACGCCATCATAAAAAATGATGTAGAATATATATTATTTCAAAGAAAACCTGGTGGCTACCGCAAACCTACATTATCGGCTCGAATATTATCTGTGATACCCGAAGATTGCCATAGAGAATGGTTCCGGCAGATTTGGACCTCAACAGGGGCTTCGACGAAACTGCACCCTGCGCCTTTTCCGATCTCAATTGCTGAGCGCCTCATTCGTATGTACTCCTTCGTGGGAGACACCGTACTGGACCCATTTATGGGAACTGGCACTACAAATCTAGCTGCTAGCAATTTGGGCCGTCATAGTATCGGATTTGAAATTGAGCCGACTTATTTTGATATGTCATGCAATCGAATTCAGCAAAATCGAAAATGATAGTCTACTCTCTTCTATCTCTTATTATCTTATTTATGTGGAATCTTAACTGCTTTTCGAGCAATGGGGCGATTATTTTCATAAATCTAACGGACTCGTTAAGATCTGATCTGGAAATTTTAAGAGCATCCGCCTTATGGGCTACAACATGGCGACGATTAATAATCTCGAGTAATTTGTCGTTTATAAATGTAGTTGGTACGTTGTTTTTCCATTTCTTCTCAAAATCATCTTTAATATTTTCGAATATATCACTAATTCCCATATTCCTGAACATTTCCTTTACTACTTCAGGGTTAGGATTGCTCCCAATATCGCTAAATGCGACTGGATTAATTGTGCCGGAGATAACAACCTTGCAGGCTTGTTCAATATCGGGAAGTCTATTTATTCTATTTTTTGGTTGAAATCGCGGGCCTTTTGTGGCACGTTCTAACGTTTGAAAAACGCTGTGTTGTTGCATCTTAGGGGGCAAATTTTCAAAGGGAACTTTTGGTGGGAGGGTTGTTAAGCTGGTTAGCTCTTCCTCAACTAATTGTTTCAAAAAATTCTCCCAAGCAGCAACCATAAGAACCGCAGCACCACCTCTTAATCCTTGCACTGCTTTTTGTTCGTTTATACGGGGAGGATTTTTATAATTATCTTTCTCAATTTTTAAAAGCTCTTCTGCCATTTGCAGTGATTCCTTGAATTGTTCTAACGCTGCTGAGCTAGCCATATCGTCACTACCGGCTAATAGTTTGATCGAGCATTTCTTTAACGATTGTTATCCTCTCTCGGAACGAATTTGGCGCATTAGTTGCTGCGTCTATTGATTTACGAAACCTTTGATCACCAAATAATGCTTTCATCTTTTCTACTATCTCTTCTTGCCTCGGTTGAAGGTCTTCTGCTGGTAACCCTCTACATGCAAACATTTCTGCATCAAATAACGCTGCTAATATCTGTCCGCGCCATTGATTCTTTTCGGGCATCCATCTTCGAAATGCATGGTTCCCAAAAGCGGCTTCTACGGCTTCAATGGTTCGTAAAAAATCTATCTTAGCTTCTTTGAGATGATTGTCAGACATTTTTTGATTTAGTGCCATATATCTGTTCATATTTCGTTTTATGCCGCCAGAGAACTCTCTCCAATCATCTTTAAATGTAAAATATCTTAGCACAAATTCGGCATCTTTCATCTCTTTGTATATAGCAGAATTCTCTTTGTTCTTTCCAACGCCTAATAATTGATGGAATTTATTGTTCTCTGATAATTCTAATATCAGATCATTTAAAGGACCTGGATAAGTGCTGTTTCTTATTTCCTGTGGGTTTAAACTTACACCACCCGTATTAAGGCGCTGAAATACTTCAAATTTTATGTCTTCATCAGATTGGCGTAGTATAATTATGGCTCTTAGAGTTGGCCTCATTTTAATCACATTTTGTAGGGGGTGTGGGAGATCATCAAAAGACATCCCATTAATATCTGAAAATATTTCTAAACCCTCCAACACTAATCTGCCTCGAAGGAAGTCGCTTATTGCAATCAATCGCTGTTTTCCGTCTATGACAGAATACTGTCCATATTTATCTTCGTTAAGAAATATTGGTGGAACGGGAACATTCATGAGAAATGATTCAATAAGTTTTGATTTCTTGTTATTGTTCCAACGAGATCTTCGTTGATATGCTGGAGATAAATCGATTTGTCTTGATGTTACTAACTCTGTCAACGATTTTAAATTATAATCAACCACACTGGTAACCAGCTCTCTTTGTTTCTTCTCCCAAAATTGAACTGTGTCTTTAGCTGAACCATCGTTATCATTTTCAACCTCTATAAAGTCTTGTTTATATTTGTTTTCTGGCATGGTGAGTCCTCAGTGAATTTGAGATTACCTAAGTTGTTATCCCCTTTGCAACTTTAAAAACCTTGTTCAATTCCCTATTATGCAGAAGCCTTTGAAGGCCGCGAGTCCGAGAAAGTCGCGCGGTTCATGCTGGAGAAGGCCGCCGAGGTCGTGCTCGATCTCGAGGGGGCCGACATGATGCCGACGTACCGCGCGAAGGAGTTTAGAGGGGGGGCAGGCGATAGATCTACAGAATGGACTAAATATAATTTATCAAAGCTCATATGTTCTATTATTGCGCTAGCAGGAGCAGCTTCTCAATCGAATCCCGGACTCCCTTCTGTTTCATCCTGCCGTACATATTGACCGCATCGATGTCGCTCGGGATCTCCCGCAGCACTTCCACAAGGAACGGGTTCTCACGAAGCCTATCACCAAGATATTGAATATCGATCTCAGTTCCCCCGGCATCAGGGTCGATTAGCGCTATAATATCGGCACGATCCTTGCGAAGCTTGCTCTTCTCCCATTCCTTATCGTCTGCGGTTTCATTCTGTATCCGGAACGAGCGGTCCCATGCAGCCTTGAGCTTGAAGATCATGAGCAGCGTTCTTTCGGGCACGATCACAGAAACAGAAGAACCTGGGCTGATCTCTCTTGCTTCAGTACGGCCATCAAGAAGCGAAAACGGGAGTTGCTCGTCTCTCCCCTCAAACCTGCAGATATCCTCCCGCGACCCAAAATCGATCAGGATCTTCTCATCTCGGATATTTTTCACAACGGTGGTGGGAACCATCGGGTCCCTCTGGTGAACAAATCCGCGTTCGTCCCTCAGGCGCTTCATCAGGTGCTGCCTGGTTTTGTTGTTTGTGACAAGATCGATATCAACCGAGCCGTACCACTTGTTGTAGCTGTACACCGCCCAGCCGCCTACCAAAACGGTGACGGGATCGCTCTCATCTTTCTCTCGAGCATGCACCCAGCGAAATATGTCGATCAGCTCCTCCAGCGATGCGTCCACAATCGTTCTCGGGGCTCTATAAGCGATCATAGACCTCCACAAGTTTTAGTGTGAGGTCGCGGCCTGCGTATCCAAGGCCCGCACAGTCGAGAAGTGCCTGGGCGGGTGAGACAATCCAGACGCCCTGGGCGGTGGCCATCCTGCGATCCCCGAAGACATCGCGGTCTGGAGCATAGATCCGTAGAGCTATTCCCCCCTCGTTCTCGACGTCAAACATCCCAGAAAGCTCAGCGATATTTTTCTTTTCAAGATACATGTACACCGAATCGTGTCTTGCGCTGTAGCCGGTGTAAATCTCCCCTGCAGTGTAACTGGAAAAAGCGCAGGCAATCCGCTGCTCATCGCAGACGAGGCAGATTTCTTGTGCGAGCGCCATGGGGCTTTCGGCAGCTATCCGAATCTCCTGGGCAAAGAGCTTCTCGAAAGGGCGCTCCCAAGCTATGCCGTTTAGAAGCTTGTTGACGTCAGCGATCTTTACAAGTCCCCTGTCGGATGATACTATCCCCTTTGAAGCGAGAGCCTTCACCGTCGCATGCGTCCAGCCGTAAGAGACGCCAGACCCGATTGCAAGCTGCCTGATCGAAGCCTCCTTTATTTTGAGAAAATACGAGATGGCCTGCCAGGACTTGGGGGATGTGAGCTTCGCTGGCAAGGCGCTGGACTTGTTTCGGGCTTCTTCCAGGTTCACGTCGGCTGGCAGCTTGATGAATCGTATCCCTGTCTTTTTTGCGGCTTCTGCAGCTTCCGGTGCTATCCTTTTCCCTACAACGACGAATTCGATGTTGTAAGCGCTGATCTTATCGGCATCCAGGAGAAGTTTCAGCAGACCAAGCTGTGAGAGGGCTTCAAGGCGTACGATCCGTTTTATTTCGACGACGTACGTTCTACCGCCGTCTTCGATGATCAGGTCAAACCGAATGGGGTAGTCGTCGCTGAGCTTTCCCTCTTGCTTTATCAATGCGTTCTCGCTGAGTTTAAGCTCCGTGCGAAGCAACGCGATCAACTCGGAGTCGTAGAGAGAGATCGTCTTCATGAATGGTATCACCATTTACTGATACATATATAAAGTTATCAGTGATATCATATATCAGTTTTTTGTGATAGGATATAAGGATATCAGTGATCGCTCATTCGGGTCCGGGAAGTACAAACGCAGGCCGGTTTTCCATTGAGCTGTTTTGATCGGAGGCCAGGGGGCGGGAAGGTCGCACGGTTCCTGCTGAAGAGGGCCTCGCCCAGAGCCGGAGCCCACGTCACAAATTGCACCCTCATCTCCCCTTCTCCCTACTCCGCCACCACGGCGACGGCGTCCATCTCCACCAGGAACTCCGGGCGGGCGAGCCCCGAGACGATGGCTGCGGTGATCGCCGGCGGGTTGGGCCGCTGGCCCCAAACCTTCCTGAACGCCTCAAAGCCTGGCTGAAGGGGCTGTCCGGCGACCACGTAAACGTTCCACTTGACGACGTCCGCAAGGTCTGCGCCTGCGGCCTCGAGCGCCGTCTGGATGTTCGCCATGACCTGCTCGGTCTGCCGCCCGATGTCGCCTTTTCCGACTATATTTCCCGAGGCGTCTACCGCATCCTGACCCCCGACGTAAATCGTCTTCACCGGGCCGGTCACGACGACCACATTGGTGAAGGCGGGGCTTTTGGGAAGTCCCTCGGGGTTTATGTGCTGGACCTCTCCGCGAGCTGAGTCTCTCATATTTCGAATACTCCTTTTTGTTTTCTTTCCTGGGCGGCCAGCTTGTGGCTGGCCTTCCGGGCCCAAACAAGCCTATTCATATCTTGAACAAGATATAGAGTCCCATGTACATCCCGATCATCCTCGGGACCGCCCGGGAGGGGCGCGAGTCCGAGAAGGTCGCCCGGTTCATGCTGGAGAAGGCGCTGGAGTTCGGCCTCGATAGCGAGATCATCGACGTTCGCGACTACAGGCTCCCGGCGACCGACAACACCAAGACCTCCGACCAGGCGAAAAGGCTGATGGAGAAGGTCTTGAGGGCCGACGGCCTCGTCATCGTCTCGCCGGAGTACAACCACGGCTACCCCGGCGAGCTGAAGATGATGCTGGACATGCTCTACGAGGAGTACTTCGGAAAGCCCGTCGGGATCTGCGGCGTCTCCTCCGGGGTCTTCGGAGGCGCCCGGATGATCGAGCATCTCGTCGCAACCTGCGTCCGCTTCCACATGCTCCCCTCGGGCGAGGTGCTCTACTTCCCCAAAGTCCAGGACCTCTTCGACGAGTCCGGGGCGATAACGAAGGAGGCCTACCACCGGAGGGCGAATAAGTTCTTGGCCGTCCTCGCCGAGTACGCCGAGGCGCTCAGCCGCGGGAAAGATGCCCAATCCTGAGGTTCATTGGTTCATTATAACCAAAAATCGGGAAAGACTTGCACTTCCGCATTCGCGATGGATGGAGAGATGGGCTATCTTCCAACGGGCTGGCGATATAACTTCGCGGGGGGCGATAAGCCCATAATTCGACGTTTACAGGGGTCAAAGCGCCGTATATCGTGCCTTTTTCCGCAGCTTTAAATAGAAAGGAGAGTTGGGAACTGGTCTTTGGTAAGAAGATCGAATCCTGAATGAACTTAGTATATAATTTTGGTCGAATGGGCCGAAGGTGTTAATAACGTTCGAGCCCTTATTAGCCAGGTTGAAGATCGTACCATCAGGGGGTATAACAAGTTTGTCACGCCTTTTGCTTTGCCCTTGCTTCGTCGGGGGGATCTGTAATTGAGTCGGAGGGTTAACGGACACAAAACCCAGCAGATAACGCTGGAGGGCGTCTCCCTATCGGAGATGCCGATGGTCAGGACCACCGACGGCCACCTGATGAGGTGGAATAAGGAGGCTGTGATGAACCAGCTCCTGCGGGAGACGAAGCTCTCAGAGCAGTTCTACCGGATCCCCGGCATCTCCGAAGAGGAGGCGAGAGAGATCGCCCGGGAGGTGGAGCGGAGGATACGGTGGATGGACGTCAAGTTCCTCTCTGGCCCCCTGGTGAGGGAGATCGTTAACGTCATCCTCCTCGAGCGGCACCACCTGGAGTGGAGGAACATCTGCACCCGGGTCGGAACCCCTGTCTACGACGCCCATCTCATCGATGTAGGCTCGGGCTTCGAGGCCCACGAGAACGCGAACCTCCAGGAGAACGCCGAGACGAGCCACAAGAAGAAGGCCGACAAGATCTCAAAAGAGCAGTACCTCCTGCTCATCCCGCCCTACCTCTCAGACCACCACCTGGCAGGCGACCTCCACATCCACGACCTGGAGTACTTCGGAACTCGTCCGTTCTGCCAGGACTGGGACCTCCGGTACTTCTTCTACTACGGCCTCATGCCCGACGGCTCGGGGACGAAGGCGTCCGTCGCGGGCCCCGCGAAAAAGCCGGAGGTGGCGATGCTTCACGCCGTAAAGGCGCTGGCCTCAGCCCAGACGAACTTCGCCGGAGGCCAGGGGTTCTACAACTTCCTCACCTTCCTCGCCCCGTACCTTGAGGGGCTCGATTACGATGGAATCTGCCAGCTGATGCAGATGTTCGTCTACGAGATGACCCAGATGATGGTGGCCCGGGGCGGCCAGGTCGTCTTCTCCTCGGTCCAGCTCAGCCCCGGAGTCCCCAAGCTCTGGCGGGACAAACCCGTCGTCTACAAGGGGAAGGTCTGGGACGGCGACAGCGCCACCCTCAAGACCTACGGCGAGTTCGAGAAGGAGGTCCGCCTCGGGTTCAAGGCTCTGATGGAGGTTATGCTGGAGGGGGACTACTGGGGCAAGCCCTTCAACTTCCCCAAGCCCGAGATCTCCATCGAGCCGGACTTCATGACCGAGGACGACGAGTTCAACGCCGCCCATCCGGACCTGCCAACGTATCGGGACCTCTACCTTTTAACCTTCAAGCTTGCCTCCAAGTTCGGAACCCCCTACTACGACAACCAGCTTCCTGCCTACAGAGGCGCTGGCAAGGGGATTAGCTGCTATCAATGCTGTGCGTATCAGTTCGCCGCCACCTTCGAGAGCGACGCAGCCTTCGACGACAAGCTCTACTTCAAGGACGGGATGCACTTCTCCATGGGCTCGTGGCAGGTCGTCTCCCTCAACTGCCCGCGGGCCGCCTACCTCGCCCGGGGCGACGACGACCTCCTCTTCGAGTACCTCCGGGGTCTGATGGACACCGCCGTCGAGATCTTCAAGGTGAAGCGGGAATGGATGAACCAGGTTGTCAAGAACCGGAGGATGCCCTTCGCCACCCAGAGGCCGAAAGACCCCCAGACCGGAAAGAAGGGGACTGTGGCCGTGGACCTGGAGGGTCTCGTCTACACCATCGGCGTCGTCGGCGTCAACGAGATGGTCCAGTTCCACACCGGATCTCAGATGCACGAGTCGAAGGAGGCCTGGAAGCTGGCGGTGAGGGCTATGACCGAGATGGAGATCTACGCGAAAGAGCTGTCCAGCCGCCACGGGATGACGATCGCCCTCGCCAGAACCCCCGCGGAGACGGTGGTCCAGAGGTTCGCGGTATCCGACCTCCTCCACGAGGAGTTCCGAGACTGCGCTACGAAGGTGGTCAAGGGCGACCTCGAGACCGCCATGACCAGGATCCAGACGACACGGGACCTTCCCGTCTACTACACCAACGGGACCCACGTGCCCCCATCCCTGGACGTCTCGATCTTCGAGAGGGCGAAATTGGAGCACATCTTCTTCCCCATCGTCGATGGGGGGAACATATTCCACATCTTCCTGGGAGAGTCGGCCCCCGATCCCGAAGGGCTGATGGACTTCGCCATGAACCTGGCGAGGAGCACCCAGATAGGCTACTTCGCCTTCACGCGGGACATGACCGTCTGTCTCAGCTGCTTTAACGTCGCCCCCGGCCTGAAGGAGGTGTGTCCGCGGTGCGGGTCCGACCATCTGGAGCACCTCTCTCGGGTGACCGGCTACCTCCAGTCGGTGAGCGGATGGAACGAAGCGAAAAAGCAGGAGCTGAAGGACAGGAACAGGTATTCGGACCTGAGCTGATCCTTCTTCTCGATCCGAGACGATGCCCTCCCCGCCCGGAGGGCACATTTTTGATTCTTTTCTTCATCAAAGCCCCTAACGAAAGTTATATATCGTATATCCCGGACTGTAAATTTGCCAACTTTGGCAACTTTGGAGGAATTTGTAATGCCGGCAGTAGTCAACAGAGACGAGTGTGTAAGTTGCGGAACCTGTGTCGAGGAGTGCCCCGAAGACGCAATCAAGCTGGACGACGAAGAAATAGCAGTGGTGGACGCCGACAAGTGCACAGAGTGCGGCACCTGCGTCGAGGCCTGCCCCTCTGAGGCCATCTCCATCGAGTAAGCGCACCCTCTTTTAAAATTTTTCATGTGCCGTTGTTGGGCGCCATTTTTGTCTCCCGCGACGATAGGCACCACCGCTTTGTCTCTGTATCTTGGAGAGTGCTGATCGATCCAAGCTGCTCATTCCTCTTTTGATCTGGATCGGCTGGACCACTGCACTCCGGTCTGATCGACGAAAAATATATATCAAAATCCCTCGGTCTTTATATATGCCGATTTGGACGGCTTTGGAGGAGTTCTCGATGGCGATTTATGAAGGGGCTCGTCTGGGCCCGCGGAGTTTAGGGGATTATTATGAGGTTTGAACGTGGGCTAGTTGCGGCCCTGATACTTCTTCTGATATTTTCAGGTCAGATCGCCTATATGCTGACGGAATGGCGATGGTTTGCGACCCTCGGACTCTCCAGCGTCTATGAGACGATGATCACGGCGAGGATCTTCCTATTCCTGGGCTCGGCCCTCGCCTTTTTGGCCGTGACCCTCGCGAACCTGAAATTTGTGGGCGAGAGACCTCGATATCTATCCTGGGTCGCAGTTCTGGTGTCGGCGCTCTTCGGCCTGGTGGCGCAGCTCGGCTGGGAGCGGGTCCTTTTGGCCCTGAACGCATCGACCTTCGGGGTGTCTGACCCCCTTTTCGGGATGGACGTCGGGTTCTACGTATTCACCCTGCCGCTCCTGTGGGCTCTCTGGTATGCGATCTTCTTCGCCGTCCTCATCAACCTGGCCGTCACCGCCGGAGCCTACCTATTCCTCCAGGCCGACCGGCTCATCTTCGGCCCGGAGGAGAGGGATTACGCCGAGATCGCAAGGTCGATCCCCCAAAAGGCTCTCGCCCATTTGAGCGCCCTCCTCGGGATCCTCGCCCTCCTCTTCTCGTTCCGATACTTGTTGGACCGGTACGATCTCCTGTACTCGGCGACGGGGGTCGTCTACGGCGCGGGCTACGCCGACGTCAACGCCCGCCTCCCCTTCCTCTACCTCTACGCCGGGGTCGCGCTCCTCGCTGCCCTCCTACTCTTCGCCTTCGCGGCGGGAAGGAGGCCCCGCCGGCTCATCCCCATAATCGGGGTCATCGTCGTCGCGACGGCGGTCTTGGGGGTGGTATACCCGGCGGTGGTCCAGCAGTACAGTGTCGCCCCAAACGAGATCGTGATGGAGTCGCCCTTCATCGCCAATAACATCAACTACACCCTCCTTGCCTACGGCCTGGACGGAGTGGACGAGCGTCCCTTCTCCGTCGACTACAACCTGACGGGCGATGACCTCTTGGCGAATAGCGGGACCGTGGATAACATCCGGCTCTGGGACTGGCGTCCCCTCCTGAACACCTACAAGCAGCTCCAGGAGATCCGGCTCTACTACGAGTTCTTCGACGTCGACGTGGACAGGTACGACATCGACGGCGAGAAGAGGCAGGTTATGCTCTCGGCACGAGAGCTATCCCCCGACGAGCTTCCAGACCAGGCCAAGACCTGGCAGAACCTCCACCTATTCTACACCCATGGCTACGGGATCTGCATGAGCCCCGCCAACGTCGTGACCCCCGAGGGGCTCCCGGAGTTCTACGTCAAAAACCTCCCACCCGAATCGGCCCTGGGGGAGATGGCGAGGCCCGAGATCTACTTCGGTGAGGGTCGGAAAGATTATATCATCGTGAAGACGGGGCTTTCCGAGTTCGACTACCCCCGAGGAGACGAGAACGTCTACGCCACCTACAACGGCACCGGAGGCATGGAGCTTGATCCACTGATGAGGCTTCTTATGGCCTACAGGCTTGCAAGCCTCAAGATCCTCCTCAGCGACGACGTTACGTCCGATAGCAGGGTGATGATCTATAGAAACGTCATCGACCGGGCGAACACCCTCGCCCCCTTCCTCGCCTACGACCGGGACCCCTACATCGTCTTCGCAGACGGGGGGCTCTACTGGGTCGTAGATGCCTACACCCTCACCGACCGCTACCCCTACTCCGAGCCCTCGGGCGGGTTCAATTACATTCGAAACTCGGTGAAGGTCGTCATCGACGCCTACAACGGCACCGTCCGGTACTACGTCGTAGAGGTGGAGCCGATGGTCCTTGCCTACCAGGCGATCTTCCCGGACCTCTTCCTCCCCCTCGACTCGATGCCCGAAGAGCTCCGGGCCCACCTCAGGTACCCTGTCGACCTCTTCGGCGTCCAGGCCGGGATCTACAGGAACTACCACATGAAAGACCCCCAGGTCTTCTACAACCGGGAGGACGCCTGGGACATCCCGACGGAGGTATACGAGGGAGATAGACAGACCGTCGAGCCCTACTACGTCATCATGAAGACCCCCGGAAGCGAGAGGGGCGAGGAGTTCATGCTGATCCAGCCCTTCACGCCCCGGTCGAAGAACAACATGATCGCCTGGATGTGCGCCAAGTCCGACGAGCCAGATTACGGCGACATAGTCGTCTTCAAGTTCCCCAAAGACCAGCTGATCTACGGGCCTTTGCAGATCGAGGCTAGGATCGACCAGGACACCGAGATCTCCGAGCAGCTCACCCTCTGGAGCCAGAAGGGGTCCAGCGTCATCAGGGGCAACCTCCTCGTCATTCCCATCGAGAGAAGCCTCCTCTACGTCGAGCCCCTATTTTTGAGGGCTGAAAACAGCGAGCTTCCGGAGCTGAAAAGGGTGATCGTCGCCTACGACGGCCAGGTGGCGATGGAGGAGACGCTGGAGGAGGCTCTGGCGACGATATTCGAGTTTGCGCCTGAGACGGCGGTACCGGGGACAGCGGCCGGAAGAGGTGAAGACCTGAGCACCGCAGAGCTGATCGGTGAGGCGGGAGACCTCTACAGGTCCGCCCAAGACCAGCTCCGGGCCGGGAACTGGTCGGGCTACGGCGAGGATATCGACAGGCTGGGAGAAGTCATCAGGGCTTTAGAGGAGAGGACGGGGACGGGGTCCTGAAGCCCACAGACGGCGGGATCAAAAAGTTGGGTTAAAAGAGGTGGCTCGAAAAACCCCAATCTTTCAGGTTCTGCCGGGCCCACCCTCATATATCTTGATCGTCAGATCCTCTTCCTCATCCACCAGGGTGCAGCCCAGGCCGTCGGAGATCACGTCGTAAAACCGATCCCAGTCGAGGGTCGTCGAGACGCAGCCGTTCGTCAGAAGGGGGACGCCTATCGCCGGGATGTCGTGGCCGTGGCAGAGGTCGACCCCCTCCTTTATCTCCATGTTGCAGCCGACGCCGACGATGGCCCGAGGATGGTACTTCTTGATCATCCTCTTTATGACGCTCGACCCCGGAGCCACGAAGAACCTGTACCCCAAACTCTCGGCGAAGACCTTGGCGGGGCCGACCTCGCACCGACCGCAGTTGACGCACCGAAGCCCCTCGGGGGTGAGCTTTGCGGGACAGTCGACGCTCCGGAGACACTGGGGAAGGAAGATGGCCCGCTCGTCCATGGGGACCGCCTCGAACTTCTCGGCGTTGATGTAGTTACGAAGCCTTATCCCCACCTCGTCGACGATGGCGTCGTCGGCCCGGAAGGTCCTGAAGATGCTCTTGATGAGGCTCTCGAGAAAGCAGACGAAGATCAGCATGATCCTGGCCATGAAGAAGTGGCCGGTCTTGAAGGAGTAGGCGATGAGGGCCGCGCCGAGGACGGCGGACGCGAGAACGCCTGCTGCCAGGACGAAGACCGCCTTTCCCAAGAGGTAGAAGAAAGGGTCCAAGAGCGGGGGGAGCATGATCCAAGATGGGGACGATGTATATATAAGGAGAGGCCGTCTGCGATCAGCCGAAATTTTCGCGACCGGATCGAGAGATCTCCACATCCTGATACCATGAAAGGGCTCAAGGATCCGAGGATTCCGATCTCGTAGAAGAATATCGGCATCATGAGCCGAGATGAAGCCTGGAGAAAGGTTTATAGAGATCCGGACGAAAGGAGATCGGTCTCAAAGGCCGCAACCTTTTTATCGCATGGTACGATGGGTTGCTTACCTTCGCCCTTATCTGACTTTGGATTATAATGAGGATTTGATATGGCCAGAATGCACACCAGAAGAAAGGGGTCCTCGAGATCGAGGCCGCCTTTTCGATCAACGTCACCCGAGTGGTGCGACATGAACAAAGAGGAGCTGGAAAAGCACGTTCTCAGGCTCTACGGGAACGGCGTCTCCCCCACCATGATCGGAATAACCCTTCGAGACCAGTACGGGGTTCCGAGCGTCAAGCCGATCCTGGGAACGAAGCTCACCAGGTACCTGAGGGATAACGCCGAGGTGCCGGAGATCCCCGAGGATCTCGCAAACCTGATGCGAAAGGCGATCGGCATGAGAAAGCACCTGGACAGCAACAAGAAAGACCTTCACAACAGAAGGTGGCTCCAGCTCACCGAGAACAAGATCAGACGTCTTGCAAAGTACTACCGCGGTACTGGACGGCTGCCCTCGAACTGGCAGTACAGGCCAGAGACCGCTGAGATGCTCATTACATGAAACGGCTGGAGAAGCTGGCGAAGGCCGCCGCCAGCTCCCTCTTGGAGTGCGAGACCGCGAGGGTCATATCCCACAACGACGCCGACGGGATAACCTCGGCAGGCCTGATCTGCACCGCTCTCAAGAGGGCGAACATCCCCTTTCACGCCACCCTGGTCAGCAGGCTGGACCAGGCGCTCGTCGACTCGGTCGAGCCGCCGGTTGTCTTCTGCGACATGGGGAGCGGAAAGCCTCACCTGGTATCGCAGATCGAAGGAGACGTCTTCGTCTTTGATCATCACACCCCCGTCGGATCCCCGACTTGCGTCCACGTAAACCCTCATCTGGTGGGGGTGGACGGTGCCTTCGAGCTCTCCGCCTCGGGGACGGTCTATTCCGTCGTTCGCGAGATGGGTGATAACGTGGACCTCGCGGGGCTCGCCCTGGTGGGGGCCCTGGGCGACCGGCAGATGATGATCGGGGCGAACCGGACGATCCTCGAGGAGGCTGCGAACGCCGGGATCGTCGAGGTGAGGCCGGGGCTGAAGATGGACGACGGGCCCCTGGATTCGGTCCTCGCGAGCGCCCTCGACCCTCTTCTGGACTTCTCCGGCGACCCCGAGAAGACGCGGGCCTTCCTCGAAGAGGTGGGGATCGCAGGCGACTTACCAAAATTGGGGCAGAAGGACCTCTCGCGCCTCTCGACGTCCCTCGTCCTGAAGGTTCTTATGCAGGGGAGCTTTGCGGCTGACTCGGTCGTCGGGGAGACGATCAGGCTGAAAAAAGAGGTCGTCGAGAACGCCTTCGAGCTGATGTGGATCCTCAACTCCTGTGGCAAGATGGAGGAGACCGGGCTTGCTCTCACCCTTTGCCTGAGGAATAAGACCTCCCTTTCAGAGTGCAGAGAGATCAACCAGGATTACAGGGCCCAGACCCTCTCGGAGGTCCGGCTGGCGCAGGAGAAGCTGCAGGAGACTGAGAACATGCGGTACGTCCTCCTAGACGATATGGATGCCGCAGGGGTGGTCTCGGGCCTTTTGGTGCGGTACCTTTATGCCGACAAGCCGATGATCGTCATGAACAGGTCCGAGGGGATCGTCAAAGTCTCGGCCCGGGGCAACAGGGTCCTCGTCTTCTGTGGCCTCGACCTCTCCGTTGCCCTGCGGGAGGGGGCACAGAAGGTGGGCGGAAACGGCGGCGGCCACAGCGTCGCCAGCGGAGCGTCAGTTCCCATCGGGACCGAAGAGGAGTTCATAAAGCACGTCGATCAGGTCGTGGGCAGGCAGCTCTCCGAGGGCCGAAAAAGATGATGCGAGCAAAGCTGTTGTTTGAGGGCGAGGTGGCCGGAGAGGTCGCCTGTTCCCTGGACCCCGACAACCTGCCGGGGATGAATGTCGAGGTGAGAGACGGGGAGTTTGAGGTCGAGTTTTCCGCTGAGAAGGTGGGGACGCTTCTTGCCACCGCCGACGACCTGATTATGAATATCAAGATCGCTGAGGATATGCTGAATAGAGAGGTGGGGATTTGAAGTTTCATTTGGAGGCGAGCTTCAGGCTGAGCGCCGACGCGGCCGAAGCCAAAAAGGACCTCGAAGAGTTTTTCGGCGACGCGGCTGAGATTCTGAAGAAGGGAGCTGCCGACGGCAAGGGGGCGGAGGTTAAGAGCTGGAAGCTAGGCGATGCCAGCATATCCGTCGTCATCGATAGCGACCGTTACGTGAGGGCCCACGACGCCGTCCTGAGGCTCCGAAGGCCTCTGGCCGATCTTCTCGGCAAGAAGTACAGGGTCGGGGTCAGAGGCATCGAGATCTCGAAGTACGAGATCGAGGTCAAATCTGAGCGGTCGATAGACCACAAGATACCCCACGTCAAAGAGATGACCTTCGAAGGCGGGGTCCTGATACTCTCTCTGGACGTCGACGAGTCGGACATCAAAAACCAGGTCCCCGACAGGATAGTGAGTCTCCTGGACGAGAAGCTCCAGGCCGAAGATTACGGCGGGAAGGCCGAGCACTGGGAGCTTTTATGGGAGAGCGAGCCGAGGGTGCCGAAGTTTGAAAACGATCCCACCGAGGAGCTTGTCAATCGGGGCTGGATAAAGCACGGCGCGAGCCGCGGCCAGTGGATCTACGGTCCCGAGGGGACCCATCTCTTCCGTGTCCTGGAGAGGATCGTCATCGAGGAGATCATAGAGCCTTTGGGCTATCGAGAGATGATCTTTCCAAAGCTCGTCACCTGGGACGTGTGGAAGAAGAGCGGCCACGCCATGGGCGTATACCCGGAGATCTACTACGTCTGCCCCCCCAAGACCCGAGACCCCGAGTTCTGGGAAGAAGTGATCGACCACTACAAGGTGACGCGCGAGGTTCCCGTCGAGCTTGTCAAGGAGAAGATCGATAACCCCATCGGCGGGATGTGCTACGCCCAGTGCCCCCCCTCCTGGGTATTCTTCCAGGGGAGGACCCTTCCCAACGAGGATCTACCGATAAGGATCTTCGACCGGTCCGGGACGAGCCATCGGTACGAGAGCGGCGGGATTCACGGGATCGAGAGGGTCGACGAGTTCCATCGGATCGAGATCGTCTGGATGGGAACCCAGGATCAGGTGAAAGAAGAGGCCGAGCGGCTGAAGGCCTGCTACAAGAAGATCTTCGAGGAGATCCTGGAGCTGCGGTGGCGGATGGCCTGGGTAACGCCCTGGTTCATGGCCCAGGAGGGGAAGACGGGCCTTGCTGAGATGACCGGTGCCGGGACCGTCGACTACGAGGCGATCCTCCCCTACAGCGGCGACTGGATCGAGTTTCAGAACCTATCCATCAACGGCGACAAGTACCCCCGGGGGTTCAACGTCAAGGCCCAGTCCGGCGATCAGCTCTGGAGCGGCTGCTCCGGCGTGGGCCTGGAGCGGTGGACAAGCGCCTTCCTCGGCCAGAAGGGTCTGGACCCCGAGAACTGGCCCGAGGCCTTCCGGAAGCGTTTCGGCGAGATGCCGAAGGGGATCAGGTTCCTGTGATGGTCAGAAAATAGCGTCGCAGAACCTGCCAACACAATTTTATTTTTTTATGATTCGTGCTGCTCTAAGTAGATCTTACTTAGTTCATGGAAATTTGATATTTCATTCACTTTCTCCGTGTGTACGTATATCTCAAGAGAGCTGTAATCTAACGAAATATGAATTACAGATAAGTATATTAAGCTCATAATTAAGTCGCTGACGTTGTTTGGCATGCTTTCTTCTGACCAAAAATTAATTGGGTATCCATCTGCTATCAGATTAATCGCCTTATCCGTTCCACGAATTATATATTTTGTGCCCAGTTTATTTCCATTCGACATTATATCCTCTTGACGGGAGGAAAGTGCTTGGAGTTCTTTTAAACCAATTTCCTTTTGATCAGATGATGCGCTGACAATATATGTATTATGAGTCATGTGTAGTAATTCTGTTCTGCCGATTGATGTTTCACCTGTTGCACCGACAATTAAGAATTTATTTGCAACACATGCCGGAAGATAGTTGCAAGGGTTAACTCCGTCTCCTGTTGCTTCAACTAATCTAGTGGGGTCCAAGTCGTAGACTTCGACCTTCATCTTAAGATTGTCTTTCAATTGTGATGCAATCTTTTTACCGATTGCACCATAACCGATTAGGAGGGTATCACGTGAACTAAAATCGATATGTGGTATTAATCTTTGAATGTTGTTTACGACAGCACGTGCCACGTGGGGCGGCTCGTATTTCGTTTTTAATTCAGATCGGGCAATGCTTAATACTGGAAATGATAATGGTACTACTTTCAAATCCTCTCGTTCGCCCTTCGTTGTTTGCTCAACAGCACCGATGGTATGAACTTTTAGGAGTTCATACGCAGGTTCATGAATTTTAGGGACCAAGTAGCCACCATCTTCAATTATAATAATCTCCTTTTCAATCTTTTTACATTTATCTTGAAAGCCCAGCAATGTTGTATCTAAAGAGTCTAGAGAGCTTACCAAATATCCCCGATTTTGTAGATACGTTATGATAGTTTCTTTATGCGGATAAGAATATTCCTTATAATATAATAATGTTTCGTTGGGATTCATACCCAATTTTTCGCACGCATGTATGAATGGTATAAGATCCTTTAAGAAATGTAAAATAATAATAAATCGCTTATTCTCTAATGGTTTACCCTCTATAATATTAGAATAATAACTTAGAAGTGGCATCGTCTCTGATAACGCTATCACTTCTTTTCCTGTTATTGGCACGATTGTATTAGGGGATTTCTCCTGATTTATAGTTTTTGATCTAGATTCTTTACGAAAATTTGTCAGTGAATATCGACATGTAATGTCTTTATCGGAAAATACATGCTCTTCTCCACAAATATCACAAAATCTCCTTAAAGGAGATTGTGAATTATCATCTTCCTCAATTTCTTCTATTATGTCATCTTCGTAGGGGCATGTAATATAATACTTTTTGCTTAGCAGCCCCAGCGAGTAATACTCATCAAATATATTTCGTATCACCCTGGCATCAATCCCCGTGATATCTGCAACTACATCTATATTTAGGGCTATTTGTTCTTCAGGCCTCCTCGTCCCAAGATATTCATCTATTCTTTCAATTGGGCCCTTGTACGCAGGATTACTGAGAAGCAAAGTGTCTGATTCTTGAAAGTACATAATTTACCTCATTTTCATCACATTCTTTAAAAATGCCGACCCGGTCATCCTTGGCATATATATGGGTATGTATATCCCTTCGTAATATATCATTTGGCATCCAATAAAAATTACCTGAAATACCAGATACATTCTGTGCTAGTGCAGTTCTTGCACTGTTTAAATGAGGGTCTTCGTTGTAGTCTGATCCTTTCTTTTTGCTTTTAAAGGTGACTTTTCCACCGGCAGTGCTTTCAAGATTTATTTGTCGTTTCTCTACTTCATGTGATGCTTCAATATTTTTAATAGCTCTTCCTAGGCCTACTTTGCTAAATGGACCAATTTCAATAAAGTTACTCAGCTTATCTATATATGTATCTTTTATATCTTCATACTTAGTCCCGCGTGGAAGCCTTTGAATCATAAGCTCAGAATATCCTAAAACAAGATCAATTCTAAATGTTGTAATACCTCTAGAAACATGCATCTGATACGTTTCTATGTATTTATCATCCTCTATCGTTTTATCTATAAGTTCTCTCCAAACTCTTTTTTCAATCCATTTAAACTTCAGAGTTTTCTCGTTATGGATCACTGAACATAACATTGGTCGTTCAGGGACGATTACTCCGAATTCTTTGTTGTACAACCCCCCAAGATCGCTATCATCCAATATATTCTGTATATAATCCGGACGTTTTAAGGTATCGCAGTATTCAGGGGTACAATTATATAAATATATATGTTGATTCCCAAATTCTTCGATCCTATCAAGTAATTTTATCAATTCTAATTCTGTGAAGTCGTTATCATCCAATCCTTCTTTTAACTTCGATCTTAATATGCTCTTTTTATATGTGTGTGGAAGACCCTTTTCTTTGAGAAAACTCTCTGTATACTCGTTTTTATGTTTTAAAATAGCATCAATAAGAAATACTTGCTGATCTCTAATATCTATATCATCCAATTTCCCACCATCTCTCTTGAATGTTGACCGACAAAATCTTCTAACCACGTACAAATTTCATTCTATATATTTCTTATCCTTATTCATATGGTTGGTTTTAGTTTAACTATCTGTCTAATCGAATAAATCTCTATAATATGTAATCAAAAAGCTATTTAAGCAATAACTGAATTGAATATTAATCAAATAGTTCACTCTAATTTAATATGGTTTACTCAGCAAAGCATATTTATGTCAACCGTGTTATAGTGCCACAGGCGAAATAACGTTTAAACCGATATTTAGAGGGGGCTCTCATTTGCGAGCTATAACCAGAAGGCTCCGGAGAGCTCTTGGAAAGGGGCTAAGATCGCCCACTCATGCATTGACGTTGCCCCGAGCTTGCGTTGCCAGCAAGCTGGAAGAGTAGCAAGGGGTGTTTCAGGGGCGGCCGACCCGCCAGGGCATCAAGCTACATACCCACCGATCTCTCTTCAGCTACAGATACCCCTCCACCGGCTCGTACATGAAGCTCTGCGGGACAGAATCGTCCTTTCTGTAAATCGCCCGGATATCTCTCATCACTCCATCGCGGTCCGCCTCGTCCATCTCCCCAGCTCGGGCGCGATCGTCTCCAGGATCGCGCGCATCTCGTCCCCCAGAAACTCGACGCCCCCGATAGTTGCGGTACATGTGGCGAAGCTCGACGAAGAGGTCTTTCGAAAGCTTCAGGGATTCCGGCCTTTCGAAGAGCAGGATCATCCGTCTCATGGGGGGCTCTTCTCCGCGAAATAGGTCGTTGTTGGTGGTTAGAAGCCTTCTTTCAACCCTCGAACTTGATTCTCCAGTGATGTTATTCTATCTCTACCAACGTTTATTATAGATAGAATTGGTAATATATGGGGTGGAGGGACTCAGTATATGCGAGATTATATACTTCTAGTAGTTGGATTCGCCTTTTTGATAGGAATCAGCTTTGCAGAGAATGTAGAGACTGGAGACGTGGAGGCTTTTAAGCAAGCCTTAGAACAGGATGGATTCACCGTACAGCAAGGTGGGCTTGCTTATTATGATTTTATGAAGTTATATAATAGCGGAGTGTTGCCTACTGCAATGGGAAACAATCCTGCCACAAAATATTTGGTATATCTTGTTCCACCACCATCCGGTCAGGAGGTAGGGGGGATTATTTCCGAGATAACTAAAGTGCTCGGAGTAACCGCGAACTTAACTCCTTTCTGGAGTCTTCGCCCTGATGAAGCCGTTGTTTTCGTGGGGAGAACACCCCCTGAGTGCAGATACTTAAGCTACGATCATTATATAGTGGATCGGACATATGGGAATGAGACCCGATGGATCTTTTCCAACTTAGCCGATACAGTGAACAACCTGGTTATCAAAACTGAAGGGACTCCAGATGGGTCACCTGGAAATCCTTACAATCAAACCACGATAGTAGTTACTACAGCCGATAAAGGCATTGATCAACGCATCCGTGCGGCTGCCCAATCAGCGGGATACTCAGATGGCATAATTAACACCCAAGTGCTCCCCTCAGCTATGTTGAATATGGGCGTGGAGAACGACTCCGATACATTTGCCGTATATATCCGTCCATCTCTATTCGCAGATGAGCAAGCTGGCAACGACTACATCGATAATAAACCCGGGATCGTTTTCCGCATAACTCCGAATGAATCTACGGAACTAGATCCGTATGGTTATCCTGAGCTAAGAGTCCGTGGAACTGGAACGACAGAGTTTGACCTCATGGATGACCTCCAAGAGCTAAGGATTGCGATTCTCGAAAAATACAGCGGATTGAAAGCTACAGAGCTTCCAACAAGTATAGCCGTCCCAATAGGTAGTGACTGCATCCAGCGAGGAATCGATGGCTTAGGCCCCGACAACGATGCCTGCTATCTATGGTCAGCAAGCCAAACGATATCTTCGCCGACACCTCCTTTCCCTGACACATCGCAATACTATGATTTCTTACGAGAGCCTGCAATTACATTGGGCAACAATACCAATGAATTCATAATCGTCTATGGGGTTAACCATGTAGCCACAGGAAAAGCGACGTACTCGAACTTCGCTATATACGGAGCAGATGCGTTTAACGGCGTTGGAATGATCACAGATGTAGATTTCAATGGAACTGCCGAGGAATACCTTCCAGACAATCCCAACGCGAAATACCTCTACGTCTATAAGGTCGCCAGGAATTGTGAAGGCGATCCACACTGCTATGAGGTTCCCTATGGTCCGGGTGGCTACGGCATAGAGTCGGATCAGCCGCTCTGGATCGGCTGGAGGAGCTACTTGGAAGAGTCCACAAAAACAGGGCCATCCTACTCGGAGATCGTGTATGATCGGGCTATAAAGTTCGACTAAAGGGTCAGGACGAAATTGGGCCTGACGAAGAGGGCATCATGGGGATGCTCTCCTCTAATTTTATTATCCTTGTTACACAGATACTCCACCACCGGCTCGTACACGGAGCTCTTCAGGACCGAATCATCCCTCATGTAAATCGCCCGGATATCTTTCATCAGATCCTCGCGCGTCCCCTCGTCCATCTTCTCCAGCTCGGGCGCGATCGTCTTCAGGATCGTGCGCACCTCGCCCTCCAGAAACCCGACGCCCCCGATAGTCGCGGTACATGTGGCGAAGCTCGACGAAGGGGCCTTTCGAGGTTTTCAGGGATTCCGGCTTTTCGAAAAGCATGATCAGCCGTCTCATGGAGGCCTCTTCTCCGCGAAATAGGTCGGAATTGGTGGTAGAGAAGCCGTCTTTCAACCCTCGAACCTGATTCACCAGTGATGTTATTCTATCTCTACGAACGCTTATTATAGATAGAACTGGTAATATATGGGGTGGAGGGATTTAGTATATGCGAGATTATATACTTCTAGCTGTTGGACTCGCCTTATTGATAGGAACCAGCTTTGCAGAGAACGTAGAAATAGGTGACTTGGAGTCTTTTAAGCAAGCCTTGGAACAGGATGGCTTCACCGTACAGCAAGGTGGACTAGGTTCTTTTGATTTTATGAAACTATATGATATGGGGATTTTGCCTTCTGCATACGGAAACAATCCCGCCACACAATACTTAGTGTATCTAGTTCCACCAGCATCAGGTCATGAGGTCACTGGAAAGATTTCCGAGATAATCAAAGCCCTTGGAGTGACCGCGAACGTAACTCCTTTCTGGAGCCTTCGCCCAGATGAAGCAGTCGTTTTCGTAGGAAAAACGCCCCCGGAGTGCAGATACTTCAGTTTTGACCAATTTTTGATGGACAGGACGTATGGAAATGAGACACGATGGATCTTTTCACCTTTATGCGATACAGTGAACAACCTGGTTATAAAAACTGAAGGGACCCCTGATGGATCTCCTGGAAATCCCTACAATCAAACCACCATAGTAGTCAGCACAGCCGATAAAGGCATTGATCAACGCATCCGTGCGGCTGCCCAATCAGCGGGATACTCTGATGGCATAATTAACACCCTAGTGCTTCCCTCAGATGCGTTGAACCTGGGTGTGGAGGACAACTCCGATACTTTTGCAGTATTCTTCCGTCCATCTCTATTCGCAGACAAGGAAGCTGGCAACGACTACATCGATAATAAACCGGCAACTGTTTTTCGCATAACTCCGAACGAATCCGCGGAACTAGATCCATATAATATGCCGGAGATAAGGGTCCGTGGAACGGGAACGACAGAGTTCGACCTTATGGATGATCTCGAAGAGCTGAGGATCGCGATTCTCGACAAATACAACGGGTTGAAACCTACGGAGCTTCCAACCAGTATTGGAGTCCCAATAGGGACTGATGCTATCCAGAGAGGAATCGATGGCTTAGGCCCTTCCAACGATGCCTGCTATCTATGGTCAGCAAGCCAAACTGCAGCAGAGCCGACGCCTCCTTTCGCAGATCTCTCACAGTACTATAGTTACTTGCAAGATTCGCCAATTACTCTGGGCAACGATACCAACGAGTTCATAATCGTCTATGGGGTTAACCATGTAGCCACAGGAAAGAGCACGTACTCTAACTTCGCTCTATATGGAGCGGATGTGTGGAATGGCGTTGGAATGATCACTGATGTGGATTTCACTGGATCTGCCGAGGAATACCTTCCAGACAATCCCAACGCGAAATACCTCTACGTCTATAAGGTCGCCAGGAATTGTGAAGGCGATCCACACTGCTATGAGCTTCCCTATGGTATGGGTGGCTACGGCATAGATCTGGATCAACCTCTTTTCATTGCCTGGAGGATGTATCTTGAAGAGGCTACAAAGACAGGGCCATCCTATTCGGAGATCGTGTACGATAGAGCCATAAAGTTCGAATGAGGGATATATGGAACGAATTGGAAGATATGAGGAGGGCATTCCTATGATGCCCTCACTTAATTTCCCCATCGCCTACCTCGCTTAGATTTGTGCAACCTCTAAAAAATATATCTCCAATCGTTTTTCATGCTGACCACCTGCCATCCCCATTCTCCAGCCATCTTAATCCCCTCCTCCAGTCGTCCACCGGCGACTTCAACGTATGCGTACTCTCGGATTGGATCATCATGGTTGTTCAGTAAACCTATGCCTTGACTATCGCCTCCGGTGGCGAATTGAAGCATAGGGATATCCCCATCCATGTTGCCGTAGGCGAAGATTGGGCGAATACCAATGTTCTGCTGAATTTCCTTGGCCTTCTCCTGACCGTTGTTCCATACCAGGATTTCAGGAATCCTCATCAGATAGGTGCTGCCGTTATCTTCAATGAACTGCAGGTTAAAGGCCGAACCTATCACCTGTTCAGGGGGGATTCCATAAACCTCATCAGAAAAGGCACGTACGAAATCCTCGTCTCCTCCCGTCACTATGTAGATCTTGAAGCCCTCAGCCCGTAGATAGTCCAACAACTCCAACATGGGCTTATAGACGCACTTGGTATACGGGAGCCCGAAGCGTGGGTTGGTGGATCTATCGAGCCATTCCCTTGCCAGGCTCATATACTCTTCTGAAGTCTTATTTGAACCGGTGGCAACATAAATTTGAACGACTTCGTCTGCGCTGAAGTCATCAATTTCCGATCGTTCGCCAGAAAGGACGGAGCTGAATGGTTCTGTATAATTCCATTCGGGGTGCTCTGGTGCCATATCCTTAACAAGATCTAACACGAAGATGCCCGGGACGACATCCGGATACTCGCACCATAAGGTGCCGTCGTTGTCAAAAGTGGCTATCCTATCTTCGGGATCTACATAGTTCGGATGGCTCTTGTTGGTGACATTAGTCACAAAACTGAGGATGGCATTCTTTGCCGACCCTTCGTTCCAAGATGGCAGAGGATCCACAGCCTCATTTATTGATAAATTCCCCTGGACGATATACAACTCATTAGATTTTTGATCAGATGAACCAAAAACCGGTGAATCGCCTCCGATCCACGGACTACCAATACCTCTCTCAAATCGTTCCTCTGCCGCAGCTTCCCCTGGCTGCGTCTCTACATCCCATGCAGCGGCACTACTCATCAAAGATATGATGAGGACGAAGGATAAAAGAATCTTACTCATTTCGGGCTCACCTTTTGTATCTTATGCTCAACCAGCCACATCAAGGAGAGCAATTTTCTCCCCATTACAAGCCTTTAGTTGTAAAGATAAGAATTTATCTTCCGAGTGATCTCAAAAGTTGGTTGCGTGTACCATTGGAACTCGCATCGGTGTAGATAATTCGCTAAGATCCGATAAATGCGGTTTATGAAGGCGATTTTGAAGACTTGATTCAATGCCCGCATCCACGACAGCCTAGCGAGCTACAATCATATCCGCCAGGAAGTGGTGGGGGTGGGACTTCAGGAGCGGATGGATCGCCAGAGTTTCGAATCTTGCTGCATATTTTAGATCTTTTAAGCTACAGATACTCCTCCACTGGCTCGTACATGAAGCTCTTCAAGACCGAATCATCCACCATGTAAATCGCCCGGATCTCTCTCATCACTCCATCGCGGTCCGCCTCGTCCATCTCCTCAAGCTCGGGCGCTATCGTCTCCAGTATCGTGTACATCTCGTCCTCCAGAAACTCGACGCCTCCGAAGTCGTAGTACATGTGATAAAGCTCGACGAAGAGGTCTTTTAAGAGCTTCAGGGATTCCGGCCGTTCAAAGAGGTTGATAAGTCGTCTCATGGAGGCCACCTTCTCCACGAACAGGTCCGGGTCGGCGGTCAGGAACCCGTCTTTCAGCCCCCGGACCTCTCTATTGAGATCGCCAACGTCTCCGGTCAGAAGATGTCTGAACTTCGGCTCGGCTTGCATGATGCTCTTCAGAAGGGCGACGAGCTCCTTCTTGGACTTCTTCTCGAGGACTCTGATAGTCTCGTCGAGGGACTCGACCTCGGGGTCGTCGGCGAGCCTGTAGAGGAGGGCTGCCAGGTGTTTACAGTTGCCATAGGTGTCGAAGTAGGGACAGGTGCAGCGAAGCATCCTCCTTTCCGGGTCGAACTCGACGCTGTAGGTGGCGGTGCCGTGAACCTTCGCCCGGACGACGCCGTCGACGATGATTGGATCGTCCACTCGATCCTCTTCGAAGTACCTTCGTCCCCTCTCCAGGACCTCGTCTTTGAAGTGGCCCTCGAACTCCTCTCTCTTAAGCTGTCTCGTCTTCATGATCCTCTCTCGGTGTGGATTACTGTAAGCCAAGTGCTCTGACGTATCATGTATGACGGGATTAGGATTTCTAATTTTCTTGTATCCCTGATCTTTAAAGGGTTTCCCGAGCGATCTGCTGCCGGATATCCTTGAAGTTGCGGCGCAGACTGGTTGGAGGGAAATTTAGACGCTAGAGAAGCGGTCGTCTCGCCAATGCGCCGAGTTACGCCTCCAATTTCGATAAGTACCGGCCTATGATAGGCTCTAATGGCTCGGGCACCATCTCATGAAATTTCTGACAACTGATCCAAAGTTTTTTAACCCATGGGCGGTTAACTATTTAGTATATACATTGAGGTGGGCATATGAACAGGCTACATACGGCCGTCGGGGCCTTGATCCTTCTCTTAGTTTCGTTCTCTCTTTACGCAATCGCCTCGGAGACCGAAAACAGAGCAAAGCCAGAAGAGGCAAAAAGCGTGATCCTTCTGATCGGGGATGGGATGGGGTTTGCGCAGATGACCGCCGCCCGATGGGCGAAGGCGGACGAGAACCTCTCCAATTATATGGACGCGGAGCTTTTTATGGACGGCATGGAGTATGCGGGATACTCCTCCACCTCTTCATCCGATAGCTTTGTAACCGACTCCGTCGCCTCTGGAACTGCCCTTGCCACCGGCCACAAGACTAACCTTGGGATAATAGGTCAGGATGAAACCGCCATCTTTGGGGTGCAGGATGGCGAGAACCTCACCACCATCCTGGAGCTCGCAGAGTCCGAAGGGAAGGCGACGGGTATCGTCACCAACATGAGGATAACCCACGGCACGCCCGCCTCGTTCTACGCTCACGTCAACGACAGGGACAAGGAGGACCTGATCGCAGAGCAGCTTCTGGCGAGCGGCGTTGATGTGGTCCTGGGCGGCGGCCTATGCTATTTCGTAGGCCAGAACGAGACCGACCCCCTCGGCGGGACGAGCTCTCGGGATGACGACCTAAACCTCCTGCAGGAAGCGCAGGATCTTGGATACGTCTTCGTATACAACCGGACCGAACTTCTGGGCGTCGATCCGGTAAGTACGGAGAGGCTCTTGGGGCTTTTTGGCAGTTCTCATCTCTATTTCGAGTTCAGGAGGATGAGCGAGATCGATCCCCAGCCCAGTCTAAGCGAGATGACCGAGAAGGCCATTGAAGTCCTTTCCAGGGACGACGACGGCTTCTTCCTCATGGTGGAAGGTGGGACGATCGACCACGCCTGCCACATCAGGTCCTTCGATAACACCACCGCAGAAACCCTGGCCTTCGACGAGGCGGTGGAGGTGGCCCTCGACTACGCTGACCGGTCCGGCGACACCTTGGTGGTGGTGACCGCGGATCATGAGGCTGGCGGGCTGGTCCTCGGTGCCGTGGATTTCGACAACTACTCTGCAGGAGAGCCGGTCTTCGCCAGCGGTCTTGCCAGAAGTTCCGGTCCGGGATATAACCTCACATCGACGGGGATGTCCACCCACACGGCCGTCGACGTGCCTCTCATGGCCAGCGGTCCAGGAGCCGAGAGGTTTTGCAGAGGACGGATCGATAACACCGAGATATTTTATCTGATGAAGGAGGGGATGGGGCTCTGAGTCCCATCCCCTGCATAAAATTGCCTCGCAGCATGCTGATTTTAGATATAGGTCCCCGGATCATTTACGAGTAAATAGGAGGAATCTTTCTGTCCTCACTTCGAGACCGCATGTCTCCAAGAGATCGATGATATCCATACTACCCAACTATTTCAAGAATTCAGTTCGGCCGTCACCGACCTGAAGACGAACGTGGTATATCTTTAGGCAGACATTAACCACCGACGAAAGAGTTACGAAGGATTTGAACTATGAAAGACCGCAGACGACAATCCTCCATATTCGGTGTTCGAGTACCAGGGCGGCCAGGTGTCATACTGAGCATATCGATATGGGAGGATAGAAGGTAGCGATGAGGGAAGGTACGCTGGAGTGGTGGGTTCACTTCAGGCCTGAAAATACCGAAAAATATTTTAGTTAGTAGACTTCTATCTATCTTCAAGATGGTGGCGAAGACGAGCCTGAAGCTTATTTTAGGCCTGCTGATCACAACGGCGCTAGCTTTGCCCGTATGTGGTCAGCAGACTGCGGAAGAATGGCTAGATGAAGGCATCGCTCTCGGAATGCAAGGCAACTATACAATGGCTATAGAAGCTTTTGATGAGGCCATCAGACTTGATCCCGAAGATGCGGATGCCTGGTACAACAAAGGCTTAGCTCTCGATTACCAGGGAAAATATGACGAAGCGATAAAGGCGTACGACGAAGCTATCAGGCTCGATCCTGAGTCAGCAGCTACCTGGAATAATAAGGGCCTCGCTCTCGGTAAGCAGGGCAACTATACCGAGGCAATCCGTTGTTTTGATGAGGCCATTAGGCTCGATCCAGATAATTCTTGGCCTTGGAATAACAAAGGACTTGCTCTCTATCACCAAGGCAAATACGACGAAGCTACCCAGGCTTGGGACAAAGCCATCAGGCTAGATCCTATGTTTGCCGCCGCCTGGTATAACAAAGGCAATGCTCTATCTGAGCTGGGAAACTACACTGAAGCTATCCTGACTTATGACGAGGCCATCAGGCTCGATCCTGAAGATGCAATGGCCTGGTACAACAAAGGCAATGCTCTATCTGAGCTGGGAAACTACACCGAAGCTATCCTGACTTATGACGAGGCCATTAGACTAGATCCTGAAGATGCAATGGCCTGGTATAACAAAGGGGTTACTCTTGGGATGCAGGGCAATTACGCCGAGGCTATTCAGGCTTACGATGACGCTATCAGGCTAGATCCTGAGTTTGCCGCCGCCTGGCATAACAAAGGCAATGCTCTTTTTGAGCGGGGTAATTATACCGAAGCTATCCAAGCTTATGACGAGGCCATTAGACTAGATCCTGAAGATGCAACGGTCTGGTATAACAAAGGGGTTACTCTTGGAATGCAGGGCAATTACGCTGATGCTATCCCAGCTTACGAAGAAGCTATCAGGATAGATCCCGCGTATGCGGAGGCCTGGAATAATAAAGGCCGTGCTCTCGATGAACTTGGCAAGTATGACGAGGCCATCCATGACTTAGACATAGCTATCGAGTTCGATCCTGAAGATGCTGTGCCTTGGAATAATAAAGGCCGTGCTTTCTGGATGCAAGGCAATTACACCGAGGCAATCCAAGCTTTCGACGAGGCCATCAGGCTTGATCCTGAGCTCGCAGTTGCCTGGTATAACAAAGGCACGGTTCTCGTGGACCAGGGCAAGTACGATGAGGCAATCCAGGCTTATGATGAGGCCATTCGACTGGATCCCGAGTATGCGGATGCCTGGATTAACAAAGGCAATGTTCTGTATGAACAAGGCAATTACGCTGAGGCCATCCAGGCGTACGACGAAGCCATCCGGCTAGATCCCGAGGAGGCAATGACCTGGTATAATTTAGGCAATGCTCTCGGGATTCAGGGCAAGCACAATGAAGCGATCCAGGCGTACGACGAAGCCATCCGACTCGATCCTGAATATGCCGATACGTGGGTTAGCAAAGGCAATGTTCTCAGGACGCAGGGCAATTACGATGAAGCGATCCGGGCCTACGACGAAGCCATTCGGCTCGATCCTGAAGATGCCGATACGTGGGTTAGCAAAGGCAATGCTCTCGGGATGCAGGGCAAATACGACGAAGCGATCCAGGCGTACGACGAAGCCATCCGTCTCGATCCTGAATTTGCTGGGGCCTGGTATAACAAAGGTAATGCTCTATATGAACATGACAAGTACGATGAGGCGATCCAGGCTTACGACGAAGCCATCCGTCTCGGTCCTGAATATGCTGAAGCCTGGAATAACAAAGGCAATGCTCTCACAATGCAGGGCAATTACGATGAAGCGATCGAGGCGTACGACGAAGCCATCCGTCTCGATCCTGAATATGCCTATCCTTGGTTTAGCAAAGGCGTTGTTCTCAAACATCTTGGCAAGACAGCCGAGGCAAACGAGGCTTACGCCAAGGCCAAAGAACTCGGATTCGTGGTATGAAGGACGCATAGCGCCAGGTGCGGGGGTGAGTTCTCCCGCATTAAATTATCCCGATTAGCGGATAAGGCAACGAGGGATTCGCAGGAAATTTTGTTTACTTCGGCGATCGACATTAAGTAAAGGCGAGCGAAATTCCCATACCTGGTTTCCATTCTTGGTCTCAGGTTTCGATCGGATGGTGGTGCCTCTCTCTCTCGGATTCGACATCATGGATCGAGATGTTGAGCCACCATTAGACCACCGCCAAAAGTATTTACCATCAGAGATGAAGTAATTTCACGATTCCATTTTTGAGGTGAGATCCGCTGGCGAGCTTCAACCAGATGCCCCCGGAGACCCTGCGGGAGAGGGCAAAGATCGCCCTCGGCAGGCTCGAAAAATGCGACATTTGCCCCCGAGCCTGCGGTGCCGATCGGCTGGCGGGGGAGTTTGGGTACTGCAGGAGCGGCCGGCTCGCTCGGGTTTCGAGCTTCACCCCCCACTTCGGCGAGGAGCCGCCCCTGGTGGGCTCCGGCGGCTCGGGGACGATCTTTCTGACCGGGTGCAACCTCTCTTGCGTCTTCTGCCAGAACTACGACATCAGCCAGCTCTGCGAGGGGCGTGAGGTCTCACCGACGAAGCTCGCCGAGATGATGATCTGCCTAGAGGGTGGCGGCTGCCACAACATCAACTTCGTCACCCCCACCCACTTCGTCCCCCAGATCCTGGAGGCGGTCGTCGAGGCGAGGGAGATGGGCCTATCAGTTCCGCTGGTCTACAATTCCGGAGGCTACGACTCCGTCGAGACCCTCCGGCTCCTCGACGGGATATTCGACATCTACATGCCCGACGCCAAGTACGGGACCGACGCTGCGGCGAAAAAGTACTCGGACGCCCCCGACTACACCCGGATCATGAAGGCGGCGATCCGAGAGATGCACCGGCAGGTGGGTCCTCTGGAGATCGACGAGGACGGGGTCGCCGTCCGGGGGCTTCTCGTCCGCCACCTGGTCCTGCCAGAGGGCCTCGCCGGGACCGCCGAGGTGGTGCGGTTCCTCGCCGAGGAGGTCTCGCCGGAGACGTATCTGAACGTCATGGCCCAGTACCACCCCTGCTACAAGGCCTACAGCTACCCAGAATTGAGCAGGCCCATCACCTTGAAGGAGTACGCCGAGGCCGTCACCCTGGCAAGGGCTGCTGGGCTGGATCGAGGGCTTGGGATTTGACGGGAAGAAATCGTGATCATCAAAACCGGAGGTTACGGAGACTCTTTTGTCCAGGTCTCATCTTCTTATCCAATATCTACACCTTTTTCAGCTTGACCGCCGTCCCGTAGGCCAAAAGCTCGGCGGCTCTCGTCCCTGTCGTCGAGGTCGTGAAGCGGACGTTGACCACAGCATCTGCTCCGAGCCGTGATGCCTCGTTTGTCATCCTGTTCATCGCCTCTCGTCTTGCGTCCGTCAGCATGTCGGTGTACTCCTCAAGCTCTCCGCCGACGAGACCCTTCAAAAAGGCCGTTATATCCTTTCCGAGGTGCTTCGACCTGACGGTATTCCCGAAGACGACGTCCAGGACCTCCAACTCGTAGCCCGGAATAAAGTCTGTGGTGGTGACGATCATTGCCTTTTCGTTTCTGCCTCCTCGATGATAATTTCTCTGTTCCGAAAGATGATGAGGGCCGTTCCGATGATCACCAGAGGCGCGGCGTAGATCAGCATCTGGGGACGGCCAAAGGGCAGAATGGCGAGGCCTAGAGCGATGAGCGCGATCCCCCACTTGACCTGGCTCTTCATGATCTCTCCATAAACAAGCCCAGGTAATAATACGCTTCCCGAGGTCTGGGAGTTTCAGGTCGGCGGCCGCCAGGTCTGCGATAAGTGGCTGAAGGACCGGCGGGGAAGGCAGCTCTCCTACGACGACCTCACCCACTATCAGAAGATGATCGTCGCCCTGAAGGAAACGATCCGGCTGATGGAGGAGATCGACTCGGCCGTCGGCGAGTGGCCCCTGGAGTGAATGGGAATCCATCCAACCCTTTGGATAAGCGTTTACCAGATTTTTGCTTGAATTCAGTTTTTTCTGGCGATACAGCGCCAAATTACTCGGCATGTCAAGGCCAAAATATTCTTTTATCAGAACTGATACTGAAACCCGCTATGGACAAAGAGGTCCTTATAGCTATCATA
>DAOSXX010000016.1:0-45770 GCA_035380685.1 Methanothrix sp.
GTGAACCGGGGGCGTACGTTTCAGATTGGAGTCGGACAGCTGTGCGGTCGCCGCCACCTTGGGTATATTTAAAACTATATTTTAACAACTCAATATGTCCTCGGCGGCCTCTCCCGCCACCCTTCGATGGAGCCCCGCCGGGAATATGCTCGCTCCGGGCGGGCGGATGGCGAAGGCGACATATCGGCTGGAAGCTGGCATCCTCAGCGCCTGGATCGATGGCGGACCGGCTGATCGACATCGACGCCCTCGTCCACGGGCTTCGCGGGCCGCCTGAGGAGGAGATCGCCATCGTCGAGGAGGCCGCAGCCGGGTGATCCGCGCCGCCCGGTGGGCGCGGCCTGGCGGTCCCCGCCGCACGGGATATATTTAAAAATCTATTTTAACAATCCGATATATGGCAGCCTACTCGGCGAGACCCCCGCTCCCCTATCCGCTGTCGCCACCTACGCTTTCGCGATCTCCTCGAAGTCCAGCCCCGCGTCCCCGGTCCTCTGGCGAAGGTGACTTAGGTCGATGTCGAGGGATTTTATGACGCGCCAGAGGGCTTTCGAGGCGGGGCGAGCGAGTCGGGATTGGATTCCCAGGTCATCCTCGTCCGCTCTAACCGGACCCTCAATCCCGACTCCCGGGCAAACGAGTTGCCGGACCTGTAGGGCGGATATCACATCACAGCTGCACCCGAGAGCGTTCGGTGAGGACGCGGATCGGCGTTAGGCGGACCTGCTTTGGTGTTACTAATTTAGTATAAGGTATGATTAAGTATTTGGGTATAATTATCTGACGGGACGGCGCCTTCGGGATGCGCCGAACGCCCCGGCAGGTTATGCGATTCGATGCCAAAAAGAGGGTCAGCGATGCCTCAATCTCAATGCACCAACGCCTCCACCTTCGGCTTTGGGCTTTCACTGGTGCCGCCGACACCTCCATCTATCACCCTATGTCACCCTACAGCCTTATGGACATCTGGGTTGGGCGGGGGTCGGGCCCGATCCTTCAAATCTCCCCCGCGATCGGGTCTCCCCGATTTCGCCAACCTAATCGTAATAATCCGCTGGAATTAGAATCGGCCTCTCGTAGTGCTGAGACAAGAACCAGGGGTCGTTTGAGTAAAAGGGATACAGGAAATTCGCGGCTCCGGTGCTGGCGCTTTGATTTAGCTTTATTGGAGTTCCTTTAAACTCCGTCCCGAGCCACCCGATGTCGTCATAATCGATATCTTCATCGTCTTCTTCAGGAACCAGGGAACCATTCAACACCTTCATCCCGCTAGGGGTGCCTCCCCAGGTCCACAGGCCACCGCCATTGTCGGTGGATAGCCTCTCAGGCTGACCCGCAAGCCACGCCGCTCCATAGTCGCCTCCGACGCTCACCATCCCCGCCCCGAAGGCCGTGACCCCGGCCGCTAGAAGGGCCAGGAAGGATAACGCCATAACCGTTCTCATAGACAAACCCCACACTATCCTTGGCGTCCGGTGATGCTAGCCGTCGATAAAAGCCTTTCGAGAATCCAGCAGAACCGCCTGCCCCACCCGGTCGTCCCGAATCCGCCGGAAAAGATCGGGGCTTAAAGCCTTAAACCGATCGGAGAACCTAATCGGCATCAGGAGATGCAGGCCCGTCCATCCGGAACGAGCAAGATCCCGGACCGAGAGGACTTAAAAACTGATGCGGCAGGACTTTATGCTCTTCTTCGACGCCAGCTGACCGCCACGTATAATGCAGTTGATTTAATTAATAGTAAATATTATGAATAAGATAGATAAACTTCTCGCCGAATTTCCTCCTTACTCTGAGGTGCTGGGGATAGACCTGACGATGCCTGCTGGCAGGTTCAGGTGGTTTCTCGCATCCATCCTCTTCGGAGCGCGGATCAGCGAAAAGATAGCAGCTAACGCTTATAGAGAATTCGAGAAGGCTGGGGTCGACGCTCCAGAGAAGATCCTGTCAGCCGGTTGGGATGAGCTTGTCAGAATCTTGGATGAGGGTGGATACGTCCGCTACGACGAATCCACCGCCACCAACCTCCTCAACATAATGGAGGATCTGATGGAGAGATACGGATCGCTGGAGGGTCTTCATTCAGGATCGTCCGATACAGAGGACCTGGAAAAGAGGCTCCAGGATTTCAAGGGCATCGGTCCGGTCACAGCCCAGATCTTCTTGAGAGAATTGAGGGGCGTTTGGGACGTGGCTCCAGAGCCGTCGGAAAGGGCAGAAGAGGCCGCTCGGTGTTTGGAAATAGACCTGCAGGAGTTCGAGGGCGAGAAGCTCTCGCGGGTCGAGGCCGCCCTCGTCAGGCTCCATCTTAGATTCTGCAAGAGGGAGAAGTGCCCAGAATGTCCCATGAAGGAGTATTGCGGTTGCGGTTTTAGGCATGGCCAGCTAAACACGAACGAAAAAGAGGGATATAGGGGGGTTAGCCCCTGATTTTAGCCAACGCCTCTGATGCTGCTTCTCGGACCCACATAGCTTCATCCTCGAGCGCCAGGGTAAGAGGATCGACAGCTTTTGGATCACCTATTTTGCCGAGAGCTTCGGCAGCATAATGCCGGAGATTTAAGTCCTCGTCCTTCAGAGCTACAATGAGAGGATCGACGGCCTCGGCGTCGCCTATCTCGCCAAGAGCCCAAGCCGCGTTAATCTGGACCCCCGAGTTTTGGTCCTTGAGCGCCTCTATCAGAGCGGCTACCGCCCTTTGATCGCCTATCTTGCCAAGAGCCTCGGCGGCATGCAATCGAAGATCTTCATCGTCATCCTTGAGAGCAACGATAAGTGGATCGACGGCCTTCGGGTCGCCTATCTCACCAAGAGCCCAAGCCGCGTTAATTTGAACCCGCCCATACCAATCGTTTAGAGCTACAATCAGAGGGTCAACGGCCCGTGGATCACCTACATCGCCTAGATAATAGGCTGCATTTGCTCGGGCATTGCTGTCTACATTCTCGATGCTCACAATAATCTGATCGAGATACTCTGTGTGTCCTAGTTTAACCAACGAACCTGCAGCCGCCATTTGGACGCCCGAGGAATCATCTTCAAGTGCCGCTGCTCTTCCTAGTTTCATCGACGAACCTGCAGCCCCATTTTGGGCGCCTGAGGAGCAATTTTCAAACACCTCTATCAGCGGATCGACGGCTCTTGTATCGTTTATCTCGCCGAGAGCCCAGGCAGCATGTTCTCGTGCCCGTTGAGTCCCAACATCGAGAGACTCGATGAGAGGATCGACTGCTGGTTCACCAATTTTGACAAGAGCTTTAGCAGCCTCGCTTCTGACGGTTAAGAAAAAATCATCCAATGCAGCGATGAGAGGACCGACGGCTTTCGGATCGCCTATCTCGCCGAGAGCCCAGGCGACTTTCTCGCGGGGTTCCACCGGATTATTTATGACAAACGAGATCTTATTGAGAGCTGAGATGAGAGGATCGACGGCCTTTGGATCTCCTATCTTGCCAAGAGCCTCAGCAGCATTCAATTGGACATATTCATTATCGTCGTTGAGAGCTGAGATGAGAGGATCAACAGCCTTCGGGTCTCCTATCTTGCCGAGAGCCTCAGCAGCGGCCTTTCGGACGTTCCAGTCCCAATCCTTGAGAGCCTCGGCTAGTGGTTCGGTTGCCCTTTGATCGCCTATCTCGCCTAGTGCATAGGCGGCAAGCTCTCGAACGTTCCAGTCCTCATCCTTGAGAGCTTCGGCTAGTGGTTCGGTTGCCCTTTGATCGCCTATATCACCTAGTGCATAGGCAGCATTCGCTCTGACGACTCCTTCTTCGTCCTTCAGATCCAGTATGAGATCATTGACGTTGTCAGCTGCAACTTCGGTTACCAATGTCGCCAGCACAAATATGGCCAAAGCAAATTTCGTTCTCATCTCCTCTACTCTCCCTATTGGTGGGATGAATCTGTCAGCATCTATGAAAAATGTTTCTACGTACGCCCCCGCGTGCCGAATGGTAGATCCGGCATTTCGCATTAACGGTTTGAACGCTCACCATTTTTCCGGCTATCGATTTTTTGAGAATCGATATCCTCCGAAGCTATGTTGAGCTTAGATGGATCCGCGCCACAACGATAAAGAGTATAATATACACAATTTTATAAAATATCGATTGTTGATACCGTATTAACAAATTTAATCAAAATTATTATTGGCAAAGATTAGGAATTGGATTTGAATTTGTGCACATCAAGATAAGCCAAAAATTCTCATTTTTGCATAGCCTACTGCGGAATGCCGGGTTGATGCGGAAAGCCGAGTTTATCTTAATAAAAGGCACTCTCCAATTCACTGCAGGATCATACTGCCACTATCGGATCATACTGCCACTATCTCGAATGGGATTCAGAAATATGCTTTGCTTTAATGTAATGAAGGTTAAAATGAGTAGAGCGAGAACCTCTGAGTGGTCTGCGCTCTTCTCAGTTTACAGGCGAATTAGTGCCCAGACCCGGATTCGAACCGGGGACAGCCAGATCTTCAGTCTGGCGCTCTCCCGGACTGAGCTACCTGGGCAAAGTTAGGTGGGCTCGATGCGATTCGAACGCATGATCCCCGCCATGTCAAGGCGATGTCATAACCAGCTAGACCACGAGCCCACAGCTGACGGATGCTCCCAGTGAGCTTTTCGGAGATAAATCCTTCGGTCAGGCCGGAGATGGCGGGATGCGAAATGAGACGAGAGGCAGAGACCCTCAGCTTTGCCCCGCCTCATTTCTCCTCGTCTCACCTCCCCACCCCTTCGTCTAGTCTCGCCTCACCGCACTTCCTGGTGATACTCACCCAGCGCCTTGATGGTGATCTCGCCGGCCTTGGCGATGGAGATCGCCTGGGCCGCAGCTCTCGCCGCCTGGACGGTGGTGATGTAGGGGACGCGGTAGTCCACAGCGTTCCGCCTGATCTGGAACCCATCCTTCACCGACTGCTTCGTCGTGGGGGTGTTTATGATCAGGCTAACCTCGCCCCTCTTGATGTAGTCGAGGACGTTCGGGCTTCCGACGTAGATCTTCTTCACCTTCTCGACGGGGATCCCCATACCAGCGAGGAAGTCTGCCGTTCCGTCGGTGGCGATGATCTTGAGATCCGACTCGACGAGCTTCCTCGCCACCTCGGCGATCGGCCCCTTGTCCTCGTCCCTCACTGAGATGAAGACGATCCCCTTCGTCGGAAGGGTGTTGTCGGCAGATAGCTCCGCCTTGAAGAAGGCGAGGCCCGGAACGTAATCGACCCCCATCACCTCGCCCGTCGACCTCATCTCCGGCCCCAGGAGGGTGTCGGCCCCCGGGAGCTTGTCGAAGGGGAGGAGCACCTCCTTCACCGAGACGTAAGGGAGGGTCGGCTCCTTGGTGTAGCCGAGCTCCTGGAGGGTCTTTCCCGCCATCACCCCTGCGGCGATCTTGGCGAGGGGGAGGCCCACGGTCTTCGAGACGAAGGGGATGGTCCTGCTCGACCGGGGGTTCGCCTCCAGGACGTAGACGATCCCGTCCTTGTAGGCCATCTGGATGTTGAGGATCCCCTTAACCTCCAGGGCGAGGGCGATCTTCCTCACGTACTCCCGGACGGTGTCCTGGACGGCGGCGGGGATCGTTTGGGGCGGGATGATGCAGGCGCTGTCGCCGGAATGGATCCCCGCCTCCTCGATATGCTCCATGATAGCCCCGATGAGGACGTCCTGGCCGTCGGAGACGGCGTCGACGTCGATCTCGACGGCGTTCTGGAGGAAGTCGTCGATGAGGATCGGGTGCTCCGGCGAGACCCTCACCGCCTCCCTCATGTAGACCTCCAACTCCTTCTCGTCGTAGACGATCTCCATCGCTCTTCCGCCGAGGACGTAGCTCGGCCTCACCAGGACGGGGTAGCCGATCCTCTTCGCCTCGGCCTTGGCCTGGTCAGGGCTGGTGGCGTAGCCGGCCTCGGGCTGGGGTATCCCCATCTCCCGGAGGGCGAGGTTGAACCTCTCCCTGTCCTCAGCCATGTCGATCTTCTCGGGGGTCGTCCCCAGGATCTTCGTCGCGAGGCCCCTTCTAGCGATCTCTTTTTCAAGGGGGACGGCGAGGTTCACCGCCGTCTGGCCACCGAACTGGACCATGACGCCAAAGTACCTCTCCTTCTCGATGATGTTCATCACGTCCTCGAGGGTGAGAGGCTCGAAGAAGAGCTTGTCCGAGGTGTCGTAATCGGTCGAGACGGTCTCGGGGTTGTTGTTGGCGATGTGGGCCTCGATCCCCTGCTCCCGGAGGGCGAGAACCGCGTGGACGGTGGAGTAGTCAAACTCGATCCCCTGGCCGATCCTGATGGGTCCGGACCCTATGATCAGGACCTTCTTGTTATCGGTGGGAAGAAGCTCGCACTCGTCCTCGTAGGATGAGTAGTAGTAAGGGGTCTTGGCCGCGAACTCGGCAGCGCAGGTGTCGACCATCTTGTAGGTGGGAACGATCCCGTTTTCGATCCGGAGGTCTGTGATCTCCGTCCTTTTTTTGCCGAGGAGTTTTGCGATCCTGTCGTCGGTGAACCCCGTCCTCTTCGCTCTCCTCAGGACCGGGACGGAGAAGCTCTCGGCTATCTCCTTCTCCATGAAGATGATGTTCTCGATCCTCCAGATGAAGTAGGGGTGGATTTTGGTCAGATCCGATATCTCCTCGACGGAAAATCCGCGCCGGAGGGCCTGGTAGATGGCGAAGAGCCTCTCGTCCGTCGGCGTGATGAGGAGCCGCCTCACATCGTCGTCGGTCCAGGTGGTGTACTTCCCCTGGTATCCGAGGTCCATATCGATCTCCAGGGACCTGACCGCTTTCATGAAGGCCTCCTCGTAGCTCCTGCCGATTGACATCACCTCGCCCGTCGACTTCATGGAGGTGGTGAGGGTCTTGTCGGCCCGTACGAACTTGTCGAAGGGCCACCTCGGGATCTTCATCACCACGTAGTCGACCGTCGGCTCGAAGGAGGCCGGGGTCTCGCCGGTGACGTCGTTTGAGATCTCGTCGAGGGTCATACCGATGGCGATCTTGGCCGTGACCCGGGCGATGGGGTATCCCGTCGCCTTGGAGGCGAGAGCCGAGCTTCTCGAGACCCTGGGGTTCACCTCGATCACCCTATACTCGCCGTCCTTTGCCGCGAACTGGATGTTGCAGCCACCCTCGATCTTGAGAGCCCTGATGATGTTTATCGCGGCAGACCGGAGGATCTGGACCTCCTCGTCGGTGAGGGTCTGGATGGGGGTTACGACGATCGACTCGCCGGTGTGAATCCCCATGGGGTCCATATTCTCCATGTTGCAGATGGTGATGCAGGTGTCGTTTGAGTCGCGCATCACCTCGTACTCAAGCTCCGTCCAGCCGACGAGGCTCTCCTCGATCAGGACCTGATGGATGCGAGACCTTTTCATCCCCATCTCGACGATCCTGAAGAAATCCTCCTCGGTCTCGGCGGACCCTCCGCCCGACCCGCCCAGGGTGTAGGCGGGCCTTATGATGAGGGGAAGCCCCAATTCCTTCAGGGCCTCTTTCGCCTCCTCTACGGAGTCGACGGCCCGGCTCTTGGGGACGGGCTCGCCGACCCTGATCATGGCGCTCTTGAAGAGGTCGCGGTCCTCGGTCTCCTGGATGGCGTGGACCGATGTGCCCAGCACCTCGACGTTGAACTTATCGAGGACCCCCATCTCGGCGAGCTCGCTCGTTATGTTGAGGCCGGTCTGGCCGCCTATCCCGGCGATGATCCCGTCGGGCCTCTCCTTCTCGATGATCTTGGCGACGATCTCGGGGACGAGGGGCTCGATGTAGATCCTCTCCGCCATCTCCGGGTCGGTCATGATGGTGGCGGGGTTGGAGTTGACGAGGACCACCTCGACCCCCTCCTCCCGGAGGGACTTGCAGGCCTGGGACCCCGAGAAGTCGAACTCTGCAGCCTGGCCGATCTGGATCGGTCCCGATCCTATGAGAAGAACTTTCTTAATTTCAGGTCTCTTCGGCAACTCTGATCACCTCCTCCTCGCTTCGATCTGCTTTGCAACCGATGTGAAGAACCTCTCTTTCGTGCAGAGGGGGCCGGGCCTTGCTTCGGGATGGTACTGGACTGCCTCCATCCCCAGGTAGTTGCTTTTGATCCCCTCCACCGTCCCGTCGTTGGCGTTTATCTGGGTGATCTTGAGGCCCGTACCCTCCGCCGACTCGGGGAGGAGGGCGAAGTTGTGGTTCTGGGATGTGATGTAGACGATCCCAGTCGCCAGGTCTTTAACAGGCTGGTTTCCGCCGTGATGGCCGAACTTGAGCTTGTAGGTCTCAGCCCCCATGGCGAGGCAGATCACCTGCAGGCCGAGGCATATCCCGAAGACCGGCTTCTCGCCCGCGAAGTGTTTCACAGCCTCGATGGCCCTCGTCGCCTGCTCGGGGTCGCCCGGTCCGTTGGATAAGAAGATGGCGTCGGGCTCGTACTTTTCGATATCCGATACCCTCGCGTCCGATGGCACCACCACGATGTCGAACCCCTGGCAGGCCATGGAATCGAGGATGTTCCTCTTGATTCCCAGGTCCATCATCACGACCCTCGGCCCGTCTCCTGGTATCCTGTAAGCTCGCTTGCAGGAGACGGCGCTTATCAGGTCGAGGCTTGAGATGTTGGGCTGGTCTTTGGCATGCTGGACGATGTCGATGCCCTCAACCTCCGACCTCTCGCCGACGGCGAGGGCGGCCCTCATAGCCCCCTGGTTTCTGATCTTTATTGTGAGCATCCTCGTATCGAGGCCGGAGATTCCGGGAACCCCCTCGTCCTCCAGGAACTTCGAGATGGTTCTATTGGATCTGTAGTGAAGGGGCCTGTCCCAGATCTCCCTGCAGACCATGGCCGTAGCACCGATGGTGTCCGACTGAAAGTTGTCGCCGCTCACACCGTAGTTTCCCATGAGGGGATATGTGAACATCAGAAGCTGCCCTTTGTAGGAGGGATCGGTCAGAGCCTCCTCGTAGCCGGACATGACCGTCACGAAAACCAGTTCGCCAGAGACGACGCCAGGTGCTCCGAAGCCCACCCCTTCGACCCTGGTGCCGTCTTCCAACCCTAAGACGCCGATCATAGTATCGCCACCACAAGTAAGGAGGTCATCTAAATAGGTTTCGACGGGATCGGATGGCGAAGGGCGCGAGGTCCAGCCGGAAACCGGTTGCCGGGGCCGCCGAAATCGACCCTGCTAAACTTTTGATGGGTTCGATGGCCGGGTTCAACGAGGTTTGGAGAAGTTCGGTGCCGAAGAAAGAAAAAGAAGAAAGAGATCCGGGAGCCGCCTTGCGTTGTCCCGGTCATCCCCGTCTGCTTCAGAATCAGGGTATGAGGCGAAGCTCCGGCAGGATTAGCTGCTCGGTACGGTTGTCTTCAGAGCCGAAGATTTGCAAAATGAACCCGTTTAAATTATTAGCCGTCACCTCGTTAAAATAGGTGGCTTGATCGTTATAGTAATCCGACAACGTCATGGTTTTATTCTCAAAAACTATGGTCTCGTTTGTCGGTTCTCCACCCAGATAATTGTATAGGTCTTCGAGGCCTGAGCCATCCATATACGCCATCATTAGGGCCAATCCGCCTTCATAAAAGCCGGCCTTGTACCCTTCCATGAACTCCTCAGAGGGCTCCTCTTGAGCGCTGGCCGCTCCTATGGCGCCGCACAGCAGCACTCCTATCACCAACCCGAATATCACAATCTCTTTCATGAGTTATCACTCACCGGTCGCCGATACGCACACCTCCTTAAAAACTCTGTCGGATCGGGATCTGTGCCTGGCACGAAAATCGGGGCGGGCGAGGGAGGGCACTTCTTGCCTTGAAACGTCTCCAAATCTCTGTCTGGACACTCTGTGAGGATGCGGAGAGTATGGGGGCCGAGTCCTTTCTTCGAGGCCCCAGGGTGGCTAGGCCAGAATGGCATCTCGCTTCGACCAAACCAGCCCCAGCATAAAAATGAATAGAGAATAATATATTTCAGCAAATCAGTTCTTCGTTTTTCTGAGCCTCCAGAGATTGGAAATATACTCGCTTATTCAACCCGGTGTGGAATAGATAAATTGAGGCGTTGCCCTTTGAAGGAATCCCGATTCCTGACGTCAAAAGATTAGCCGTAACGCCCCCGCCACTTACTTAGTTCCAACCGCTCCAAGTTTCAGTGCTGCTATTTCATGCGCGTTCTAGCACGTTATAGTAGATGCGTTTGGAATTCGGTTCGGAACTGAAGAGGTATAACTTACCCCAAAAGCGTTGAGCCCCTGGAGGCCACATGGCCCACGAGTCGGGAACCCTAACACATTCGCTCCATGTTCGATCGGGCATCATGTAATTATAATATATATATATATATAATTATCACCTAATTTGATTCTGCGATGGAATACGTAGACTTTGGAAGTGCTCATCGAGCTATATGGCACATGATGCAATTCTGCGGCCAAGGGGTAAGAAGTTGAACCCCCTCCAGGAACCTTATGCCAGCCGCTCCATCTTTGCTCATAGTCCATGGAATTCATGTAAATGCTGCTATCATCTCCGGTGTGAAAGAGCCTAAGTTTCTCGAAGGTGCATACAGCCAATCTCATATTCGTTGAACCAGATCCCGGCACTTCCCTCCAACTGCCCCAATACCCTTGCATGTCTACGGAATTATAATAAATTCGACGATTTTGGCCTTTGGGAAAATCGTAGCCTTTTAGGAAAAGCCAAACTCTATCACCAAAACGACATGCTCTCAAACCTACATCGGTTGTAGCACCACCAGGCACTTCCTTCCAGACGCCGACCATAATCTTGGAACCTCTTATCAACTTCTGTTGCAGATTGTGATTAGGTTAATCCCACACTTCAGTTGGAAAGACGATCGTTTTTGGCATAATGTAAGATCCATATCTATAAGTTTTCTAACAGTGAGCATGGAGTCGGTTGATGTATCCGAATAGATTGGATATCGTCCCGATTTTGCAGCTGCCTATTTAAATATATTTTATATTACTAAGTTCTGTTGCGCAAAGCATCTAGGAATTGCAAATGAAACGAAACCGAATCTAAGAGCACTACAGAAAATCCATCGCGGTGATTTTAAATGAGATCAGGTGCTGTAAGCGGATTCCAGAAACTTCGGCCCATTTCATTGCAGCGACCCCTCCGGCCCAAACGACAAAGGTTAAATGATCTCTCGCGGTCTAGGTGAGGCGAGGATTGGCTTATGGACATGTACGAGAAGGTGATCGAGCTTGCACGCAGGCGCGGCTTCATATGGCCCGCCTTCGAGCTCTACGGCGGAGCTGCGGGCTTTTACGATTATGGGCCCCTGGGAGCCCCGCTGAAGAGAGGGATCGAGGACCTCTGGAGGGCTTTCTTCGTGATCCGGGAGGGGTTCTGCGAGATCGAGTGCCCCACCATCGGGGTGGAGGATATCTTCAAGGCCTCAGGCCACCTCTCAGGCTTCTCCGACCCCCTCACCGAGTGCAAGGAGTGCGGCGAGATCTATCGGGCAGACCACCTCATAAAGCACATCATCGAGGTCCCCGACGCCCTCGCGAACGAGGAGATATACCGGGTGATTCAGGAGAACGACGTCTTCTGTCCCGAGTGCGGCGGCGACCTATCCGAGATCTACGAGTTCAACCTGATGTTCAAGACCTGGATCGGACCCGGCGGAAAGCAGCCCGGCTACCTCCGGCCCGAGACCGCCCAGGGGATGTTCGTCAACTTCCAGAGGCTTCTCCGCCACTACCGCGACCGCCTCCCCTTCGGCGCCGTCCAGATCGGAAAGTCCTACCGAAACGAGATCTCGCCCCGCCAGGGGGTGATAAGGCTCCGGGAGTTCTCCCAGGCCGAGGCTGAGATCTTCATCAACCCGAAGGACAAGAGCCACCCAAGGTTCGGCGAGGTGGCAGACCTGGTCATGACCCTCTACTCCAAGCAGGGCCAAGAGCGGGGCGAGACCGTGGAGATGACCGTCGGCGAGGCGGTGGAGAAGGGGATCATGGCCCACGAGACCCTCGCCTACTACGTCGCCCGGACCTGCCAGTTTTTGATGGAGGCCGGCCTCTCGAAGGAGAGGCTCAGGTTCAGGCAGCACAAGGACGACGAGATGGCCCACTACGCCGCCGACTGCTGGGATGCTGAGGCGCTCCTGGATCGGTTCGGCTGGATCGAGATCGTGGGGGTCGCCGACAGGACGAACTACGACCTCCGGTCTCACATGGCCCAGAGCCAGGCGAACCTCACCGTCTTCCTCCCCTTCGACGAGCCGATAAAGCAGGATAAGCTCGTCGTCAAGCCCGACATGAAGAAGCTCGGCCCCCTCTTTCGGAAAGGGGCGAAGGCCGTCGCCGACGCCTTACAGGCCCTGCCCATGGAGGAGCTGAAGAAAGACCCAATCGTCGTCGAGGTGGACGGCGAGAGGCAGGAGATCGATCCGGCCCTCGTCTCCTTCGAGATGGTGGAGGAGGAGATCCGGGGCGAGGAGGTCGTCCCCCACGTCATCGAGCCCTCTTTCGGGATAGACCGGATACTCTACTCCGTCCTCGAACACTCCTACCGGGAGGAGATGGTGGAAGGAGAGACGAGGGCGGTCCTGGCCCTGAAAAACAGGGTCGTCCCGATCCAGGTGGCGGTCCTCCCCCTGATGGACCGATCCGAGCTGATCGGGCCCGCCGAGGAGATAGCCCGGGAGCTGAGAGATCTGAACCTCAGAGTCGAGTACGACTCCTCGGGGTCCATCGGCAGGAGATACCGGCGAAACGACGAGGTGGGAACGCCTTACTCCGTCACCGTCGACTACGAGACCCTGGAGGAGGGGACGGTCACCATCAGGGACCGGGACTCCATGTCCCAGATCAGGGTCGCGAGGTCCGATGTCGCCGAGAGGGTTTTTGCCCTTTTGAGGGAGGAGAAGGAGTTCTCCGAGGCGGGATCGTCCCTTCGGAGCTGAAAACTCCCCTTTGGGCTCATTGAATAATTTGATTTGGAGGTATGAAAGATGGGGTCAAAGATGCGTGCTTCTCTGGTGATGGAGGTGAAGAGAAAGGGGATCCATCTTTCAGGCCTCTCGGTCCCGGCGTCGATCCTCTTATTTGGAAAAGCCGTTACTATCGGCCTCGTCGCCGTCGCTCTTTTGGCGGCGCTGTTCTTGGAACGAAGGCGTCTATCTGGAAAGATAGGGCTTCCTGCAGTCAGGGGCCACGAGGCGGATAGGGTGGCGGGCTACATCTACTACATCTTTGGGGCTTTCCTCGCGGTCCTTCTTTTTCCCCCGGCCATCGCCATCGCCGCCATGCTGATGCTCTCGCTTGGCGATGCGGCGAGCGGGATCATCGGCTCGATCGTCAGGGGTTCGGCCGTCAGGACCGGGATAATGGAGGGCCAGAGCTGGAGGCCAAAGCCTCTTCCGGTGGTGGCGGGAACCTTCGCCGTCTGCCTTCTGGTGGGCTACGCCGCCTACTTTTTCGAGGGGAACTTCTTTCCCGGACCCGAGTTGCTCTCATTTCCGATCTATCTCATCGGCGCGGCGACGGCCACTTTTGCGGACGCCGTCCCTCTATCCTTTCGCAAAAGGGTCATCGACGACAACTTATCGATCCCCGTCCTTTCGGGGTCGGCGATGTTCGTCGCAAGCATTCTTTGACTTTAAATCTGATCTGATCGTCTTCGTGCAGAAAGGTTTTTTAACGCTGGGGAGAGTCAACTTCCCAGAGAGCGAAGCAACTGCAGCTTGCCGCACCGTCCGGCTCCGGGGAAAGATATTCTCAGCTTTCAACGAAAACTGCGATTCCTGCCCCCGGCGAGAAGGGCCGGGCCGCCAGCGTCGAGAGGTTGCTTTTCATCGAGAGGAGATAGGAGGGATATTATGAATATAGTACTACTCGGTCCACCAGGATCCGGAAAGGGCACTCAGGCCAAGATGATCGCAGAGAAGTACGGCGTGGTTCACATCTCCACCGGGGATATCCTGAGAGAGAACGTCAGGAACGGCACCCCTCTGGGAGTGGAGGCGAAGAAGTTCATGGAAGCCGGGAAGCTCGTTCCCGACAGCCTTCTCATCGACATCATCAAGGACAGGCTGGCAAAAGACGACGTCAAGGGCGGCTGGATGCTGGACGGCTATCCCCGGACGATGCCCCAGGCCGAGGCGATGGACAAGATCCTGCCCAATCTTGGCCAGAAGATCGATGTGGTCCTGAACATCGACGTTCCCGACGCGGAGCTCGTCAAGAGGGTCACCGGCCGCCGGATGTGCAAGTGCGGCGCCACCTATCACGTTCAGTTCAACCCGCCGAAGGTTGCCGGCAAGTGCGATGCCTGCGGCGGCGAGCTCTACCAGAGGGCGGACGACACCGAGGAGACGGTCAAGGAGAGGCTCCAGGCCTATCACGCCCAGACTCAGCCCCTCATCGACTACTACGACAAGAGGGGAATCGTGGCCACGGTGCTCGGAGTGGGCGACATCAAGGCCATCTTCGGGAAGGTCGCCGAGGCTCTGGATAAGATTTAAAGAGTCTCTTCACAACTCTTTTTTTGGTTCTTTTTGTTTGACCTCCAAAAACTTATTATCTTCATTCATCAGTCAATCTCTTGATTGAAATGGTACTTGATCCGGTCAGTTTGGCTGCCTTTGCCGCACCGCTGTTAGCCAAAGGCGCAGAAGCTTTCACCAAGACTGCTGGAGAGAAATTGGGCGGGAAGATGGTTGATTTTTGTCAGAATGCAGCCAATAAATTCAAAGGTGACTCCTACGCTGAGCAGACCTTGGCCCGCGCCAAAGAGATGCCTGAATCAGAAGACCGGCAGATGGCGCTCAAAGGAATCTTAGCTGAGAAGATGAAAGAAGACCCGGATTTTGCTGAAGAGGTCAAAAAGCTATTCGATGAAATTAATAAAGAGGATTCCTCAAACCGCACTGTCTTTGATCAGCGTGGACAGAACGTTGATACTCAGACCAATATCGGAAATGTGCAAGGCTCAGTAAATATCGGCACCAAATAGAGATGACGAAGATGACGGGGCCATCCGACTTCGACCAAAAAGGCCAATCTGTAAACACACAGACCAACATTGACTATGCTGGTCAGGTGGTCATTGGTTCAGCCCCGGCTTTGCCAGTTCCTCAGGAAATCCCGCTTCAACCGGCGGACTTCACAGGCCGTGAGGACGAAATCAAAGCCCTTCTTGAGATATTCGGCCAGGGTGCGACCATCACAGGTTTGCGCGGCCTGGGCGGGGTGGGCAAGACTGCTCTGGCACTGGTTCTGGCCGATCGACTCAAAAATCGTTTTCCAGACGGTCAGCTCTTCTTGAACATGGAGGGCACAAGCAAGAGCCCTCTGAAACCCGAAGATGCCATGGCTCATGTCATTCGCTCCTACCTAGGGGTTGATGCCTCAGTGCCGGAGGAGTTGAACGGCTTGAGTGGGCTTTATCAGTCTGTCCTCTCTGACAAGAAAGCCCTAATCTTGCTCGACAACGCCGCCAGCCGAGAGCAGGTGGAGCCGCTCCTGCCGCCAAGTTACTGCGCCCTGCTGGTGACCTCCCGCAATAAGTTTGCACTCCCAGGCTTGACGGAAAAGGATCTGGACGTCCTGCCCCTCGATGATGCCAATAAACTCCTGCTGGAGATATGCGAGCGCATTGGCGATCATGCGGAAAAGCTGGCAACTCTGTGCGGCTGCCTTCCCATCGCCCTGAGAAACGCCGCTTCAATCCTGAAAGAGAAGCCGAATTTGAACGTTGCCAATTACATCAAACGATTGGGAGATGCTACGGAGCGCCTGGAGCTGGTAGAAGCCTCCTTCAGCCTGAGCTACGACCTTCTCCCCCCGAAGTTGCAGGGGCTCTGGTCCATGCTCTCCGCCTTCCCCGCAGACTTCGACCTGGCCGGAGCGGCGGCTGTCTGGGAGATGGAAGAAAACCTCACTGAGGACGATCTCGGCGAGCTGATCAGGTGGAGCCTGGTGGACTTCCTGCCATCTGCCACCGGCGACGGGGGACGATATCGGCTGCACGACCTGGCGCGCGATTTCGCCGGATCACGCCTGGATGAGGCTCTCCGTGAGCCAGCTCTTCTACGACATGCCGAGCATTACAAGGATGTGCTCTCCGAAGCTGATGAATGGTTCTTGAAGGGAAAGGAGGGCGTTCTGAAGGGCCTGCGGCTATTCGACCAGGAGAGGGCGAATATCCTGGCCGGACGGTCCTGGGCAGAGAAAAATCTGGATCAAAATTATTCTGCTGCAATCGATCTCTGCAAATCCTATCCAAATGCCGGGGCCTATGTTCTCGGTCTGCGCCTCTCTCCCCGTGAAAGGATTCTCTGGCTTGAAACTGCATTGGCGGCGTGCAGGAAATCAAATGACAAAGCAGCGGAAGGGTATCATCTGGGCAACCTGGGTCTTGCTTACTCTCATCTTGGCGATCCCCGGAAGGCGATCGAGTTCCACGAGCAGGCTCTCGCCATCTCGCGGGAGATCGGCGACCGCCGGGGCGAGGGAAACCGCCTGGGCAACCTGGGTCTTGCTTACCGTCATCTTGGCGATCCCCGGAAGGCGATCGAGTTCCACGAGCAGGCTCTTGCCATCTCCCGTGAGATCGGCGACCGCCGGGGCGAGGGAAACCGCCTGGGCAACCTGGGGAGTGCTTACTATCTTCTTGGCGATCTCCGGAAGGCCATCGAGTTCTACGAGCAGGCTCTTGCCATCTCTCGTGAGATCGGCGACCGCCGGAACGAAGGTGTTCACCTGGGCAACCTGGGGAATGCTTACTTTTATCTTGGCGATCCCCGGAAGGCGATTGATTTCTACGGACAGGCTCTTGCCATCTCCCGCGAGATCGGCGACCGCCGGGGCGAGGGAGGCCACCTCTTCAATATGAGCCTCTCTCTTCACGCCTTGGACCAAAATGAGAAGTCCGTCTCTCTGGCCAAGTCCGCCCTTGCTATCTACGAAGAGATTGAAAGCCCCTACGCCGAGACCGTCCGCAAAACGCTGGCCGAGTGGGGCGGCTAGATCACAAGGAACCTTTTTATCCGCCCATAATCCTGCCCTCCCCCATGATACTCGTCTATTCCCTCGGCGGCTCCATCCTGGCGGGCCGCGATGCTGAAAGCCTCAAGGAGTATGCCACGGCTTTAAAGAACCTCGCCCAAGAGCACCAGATCTTCGTAGTCGTGGGCGGGGGCAAGATCGCCCGCGAGTACATCGGAAAGGCCCGCGCCCTGGGGGCGAGCGAGGCCTTCTGCGACCTGATCGGCATCGAGGCCACCAGGCTCAACTCAGCGCTGCTCATCGCCGCCCTGGGCGAGGCCGCGCCCCAGGAGATCCCGGACAGCTACGCCCTGGCCGCTCGGCTGGGAGAGAGGGGCAAGATCGTCGTCCTGGGGGGCATGGCCCCCGGCCAGACCACCGACGCCGTCGCGGCCCTCCTGGCCGAGCTCGTCCACGCCGATAAGCTGATCGTGGCCACCTCCGTCGACGGCGTCTATTCCGCCGACCCCGAGGTCGACCCAGAGGCGAAGAAGTACACGAAGATGACCTGCCGGGAGCTCGCCAGCCTCTCCATGGAGACGACGCTATCGGCGGGGTCGAGATCGCCCGTGGACCCCCTGGCCGCGAAGATCATCGAGCGAAGCTCCATCCCCACCGTCGTCGTTCACGGCGGGGACGTCGGAAACCTGAAAAAAGCGGCCGAAGGCGGCCACTCTGGAACTGAGATATCCTGAATGGGGGGCTTATGCCCCCGATCCTCTCCTAATACCGGATCATGCAGCGTATGAGGTCCGTCGCCTCCAGCATCCCGCTCGGGGCGTCGGGGTTGACGACGACGACCTGGCAGGCTCCGGTTTTCCCCAGCTTGCTTATGGCGACGTGAAGCGGCTCATCGGCCTCGACGGTGGGAAACTCCCTCTCCATCGACTCTTTCACTGCTAGGTTCTCCTTCCCCTCGGCTATGCCTCTGACCACATCTTCCAGGGTTATGAGACCTCGCGGGTCGCCGTTCTGCGATACGAGGGCCGCCCGGACCTTCGACGCGTTCAGCTTCTTGCACGCTTCCAAAAGCGACATCTCGGGATCTAAGGTGATCGCCTGACGGGCCAGGTTTTTCACCGGGATCTTCGGTATCGAGGCCATCTCTTTTATATCAAATATCAGCCGGTTGGTGGTGTCGTCTCTTCCTGTCACCACGCCCTTAATGTGGGTCTTGTTGACGGGGGTCGGCCCTATCTCGATCTCGTCGTCGACGTTGAACTCTCTGATGTTTCCTATAATCTGGACGATGCCGCTGCACTGGTTGGGGCGCATGACGGTGTAGAAGGTGATCTCATTGGCGGTGGCCCCCTCGACGAACGATCCGTTCCTCATCACCGGCACGTCCACTACATCGTCGTTGCCGTCCAGGTTTATCGCTTCGTATGCTGCAGCTATGGCCCGATAACCACCCTTGGGTCCGGGAACTCCCTCCACCAGGTGGAGAGCTTTCAGAGACTGCATCTGGTTTCTGATGGTGCCAGGGTTTCGGTCGATGATCGAGGCGATCTCCTCGCCCTTTATGGCCCTGCCCTCTCGGCGTTGTAAGTTTATCAGCGCAGTTAGTATCTCTCTCTGTATCTGTGTAAGTTCCATCCTGATCGGAAGGTCGTTCATGATTATCGGCTATATATACATGTTGATATTAGACTAAAAAGCTAAAATTTGCGCGCTGGGCAGGTTTTGTCGCCGCTAAATGGCAATTTCGCCATTTTCCGCCAAATTTCCTTGATTGAATCGCTCCGAACGTTTCCGATCGTCATGGGAAGGCAGGCGCAAGGATAGACGTCTCCCTCCGGGGTGATGTGCATCCAATTTCTCCCGGCAAAGCAGCCGAACTCCCGGAAGGCAGCCGGCACGGAGAATATTCGAGGGGCTGGTGCCCCTAAAACGAACTCGTCGAGAAGGGCGTGGTCCTCCTCTGAAAGGGTGATACCACCCTTGTCGGACCACCTGCCCACCGGCACCACCTCGAAGAAGGTCAGCTCGTGAGCACCAACCTCTCTCGCCAGCCGATGGAAATCCTCGATCTCGGAGACGTTATCAGACCTCAACACCACGTAGAGGTCGACAAGAAGTCCGGCGTCGAGGGCGTTTTTTACAGCTTTCATGGCGTCGCGAAAGGCGCCAGACCTCCCCCTCATCCGGTCGTGCTCGTCCTCCCTCGCGCTGTCGAGGCTGACGTTGACGGCATAGAGCCCCGCATCCTTAAGCTCCCGGGCGAGTTTGGGGGTGAAACCCGCCCCCGATGTGAACATGGTGGAGATCGCCCGGTCGTCGACGGACTGGACCAGGTCGGGAAGCTCTCGGTAGGTGGTGGGCTCTCCACCGTCGAAGATGACGAGAGTGGTTCCCAAATCGAGGATCTGGCCGACGACGTCCTCGACCTCGTCGGGCTCCAGACGGTGGTGGCTGCCCGAGTCGGGCAGGGCGCAGTGGAGGCAGCGGTTGGGGCACTCCTCGGTGATCGATATCGTCACCTGGTCTGGGGTCCGGATCCCAAAGGACGACTTGAGGTAGCTTTTCACGAGGCGGTCGAAGGCCCTGCTCGGTATCGGCGGAAACCAGGTCGAGAGATAAAGCCTATCTTTTGTCGCCACCGGGATCTGGCCGTCGGCGACCTTGAGGGCTGACTTGACGAAGGGAAGATGGGCCAGGGGTCCCGAAGCTCTCAGCCTGATCTTGTCGTCCTCGACTGCTGCCTCGGCTCGCAGTAGGAGGCCAGAGGCGAGGGTGTACCTTGGAGCTTCGCTTGTTTCGTTCTTCACCTATAGACCTCGTCCGGATCAAAGACCTTCTCTCCCACCACCTTCCCCTCAAGGTCCCTGTAAAAGCAGGACCGGTAGCCGGTGTGGCAGGCTCCTCCCTCCTGTTCGACCTTCAGGAGGATGGCGTCCTGGTCGCAGTCGATCCTCGCCTCCACAACCCTCTGGAAGTGGCCCGAGGACTCGCCCTTCAGCCAGAGTTTCTTTCGAGACCGCGACCAGTAGTGGGCCTTCCCCGTCTCCAGGGTCTTCGCCAGAGCTTCCCGGTTCATGTAGGCGAGCATCAGGACCTCGCCGGTCTGTGCGTCCTGGACGATCGCCGGGACGAGGTCGCCATTGATCTCCATCATGGCTCGATGATAGGCCTATATCCTATAAAAGCAGTTTTGATTCGAGATGACTCGGTGCGTTCGGTGCAAGGGGCGGGGGCTCTGCGGAAGGCCTGTATGTCCGATCCTGAGGAGCTTCCGGGTGGCATCAGAGCTCCCGAAGCTCGGGACGACGATCGAGGGGCCGTCGCCGCCGGAGGTCTTCGTGGGGAGGTTCGGCTACCCTCGGGTCTCCGCCGGCCCCCTGGTCCCGGCAGACGAGAGAGGGGGCCTCGATCTCGGGTCGAGTTCAGGCTCAGGCACAGGCTCAGCCCCCGACCTTGGTTCCCTCCTCTTCTCCCGGCCTGCCGATCTGGCCAGGATGGACGTGGGCGAGATCGTAGCCCTTCGGTCATCGATGGTGAGGTCGGGGTCGAAGGTGGAGGTCGCTGACGCCCGGAACCCTGGGAGGCTCCTGGAGATGGCTCAGGAGATCGCCATGTCATCGACCCCCGTCGGGACGGAGGTGACCTTCGAAAAGCCCCCCCGAGGCCGCCTGAGGTTCGACGGGTTCATGATGCCCTCGGGACCGTCGGGATCGGTCAAGGAGATGGAGATCACATCAAACCCGTCGATCCCACGGAAGGTCGATGCGGTCGTTGAAGACTCAGACCTCTTGGCCGCCAGAGCCGTCGGCGAGCTCTACGCCTCAGGGGTCGAGGTGGACGGGATATCGAGGCTTCTCTCCCTGGGGCTTCTAGGCAAAAAAAGAAAGCTAGTTCCGACGAGGTGGTCGATCACCGCCTCCGACGACATCGCGGGAAAGCATCTCGCCGCCGCGATCCAGGACCTGCCGCCGGTAAATGAGTACCTTCTCTTCTCGGGCGAGAGGCTCGGGAACCATTTCGAGGTCCTGCTGGCGCCGGGGACGTTTACCTACGAGCTGATCGAGATCTGGCTCCCGAGGTCTGTCTGGTCCGGCGAGGAGGCCTGGATCGGCGCCGATCGGGAGGGCCCCGGGCCGAAGAAGGGGTACAGCGATCTTGCCGGAGGGTATTACGCGGCCCGCCTCGCGCTTCTCGAACGCCTGGCCGAGGTGAGGCGGCAAGCCTCGGCCCTTCTCGTCCGGGAGATCACCGAGAAGTACTGGGCGCCCCTGGGGGTCTGGGTCGTCCGGGAGGCGGCGAGGGAGGCCCTGAGAAATCCGCCGCAGAAGTTCGAGACGCTGGAGGCGGCGCTGGCCGACATAGCCACGCGGATCAGAACGCCCGCGCGGGACTGGCGGCCGCACTCGGAGCTGGTGCGGGGAGCGGGGCAGACGACGCTCGCGAAGTTCTTTTGAGGGGGCGCATAGTGGGAGCGCCTGAAGTAGCAGCTTGGATTGCAGGCGGCACCTCCTTCATGAACAGAGTAGCGTTTCACGCTCTTCTTCAGGTCGAGGATCTTCGCAAAGATTGATCTACTGAACGATAGTTTTATTTCATCGAACGATCGTTTAATGATTTGAGATGATCTGGTCCGAGAAGTTCGTCGGCCTGAAGGTGCTGGGATACTTTCTGACCCATCCTTCCGAAGAGATCCACCTTAAAGAGCTCGGCAGAGTTTTGGAGATCAGTCCGGGAAGCGTGAAGAAGTACTGCGACGACCTGGTGGCTGCCGGTCTGATCCAGGAGAGCGCTCTGGAGAATCTCCGCATTTTGAGGTTGAATCGAGACGATTTCGCCGTTCGAGGAATGATGACGGCATGCCACCTCTTCCTCTTCAAGGAGCTGGGGATCGAGGAACTCGTTGAAGGGTGCACATCTTTCGCCATATACGGCAGCTTCGCCTCCGGCAACTTCGACGAGCAGAGCGATCTCGACCTTCTGGTGGTAGGCGAGGAGGCGGATGTGAAGAGAGATCGGGTTCTGGCGTTTCAGGAGGAGCTGGGAATATCCGTCCAGCTGACGGTTCTGCCCTACTATCGGTGGGAGGCTTTGAAGAAGGAGGGCGACGGTTTCGCGGAGAGCGTCTTGAGAGATCACGTCCTGGTCAAGGGGGTCGAGCTGTGAGGTTCGAGGAGTGCGTCGAGAAGGGCATGATCAAACGCGATCCCAAGGCGGCAGTGCGGGTTGATACCTCTCTCTCTCGACGCTGCAGAGCGTTTCCTCTCGTCTTCGAAGCGAAACCTGGAGATCCAGGAGTATGAGATGGTGGAGATCGCAGCCTACAACAGCGCTTTCCATTCGGCAAGATCTCTTCTCTTTGCTCGAGGGTACGTGGAGCGGAGCCATTACTGCCTCGGCCTAGCCATCAGAGCCCTTTACAGCGGTCCTGTCGTTGATCTGATCAAGACGTGGGACAAAATAAGGCTCTCCCGTCACAACGTGCAGTATGGTGGTGGTCTTGTCAGTCCTGAAGAGGCCGAATTTGTGATAGATTTTGCCGAGGAGTTTCTCGAAGCCGTAAGGAAGGAACTTGGAAAGGCGGATTGATGGATCGAAATACATCTTGAAGGGCGACGTAGGAGCTTCAAATCAGGGCGCGGTGGCCGCCAGCCTCGCCCTCCTCGCCAGGGGTTCAGCCCAGACGACGCTTGCGAGCTTCTTTTGAGAATAGAATGTCACTGGGTGGGCTTCAACTTCATATTTAATGTAGGCCGAACCGAAGGACGGCAAAAGTCGCCGCCCTTCGAAGCCCCAGACCGAAACCCGCTATCTTCCAACTATCCCACGTTTGTCGACTCGTGTATCTCCACGTCGCCGCTTCCCTGGTAGTCGATCTCCCCACCGGTGCCGCTGATATCGATATCCTTCCCGCCGAGCCAGTCGGGATGGGGTTGGCCGTTGACGTAGTAGGGCGAGTACGGCACGACGTCGATCCAGATGGGGTTGCTCCAGCCGGAGACGTCGCCGTAGATGGCGATCAGGTGCCAGCCGTTGGCATCGCCCGAGAACCAGGTGTTGTAGTTTCCGGGTCGCCAGTAGCCCCAGTAATTCCAGACCTCGTACCCTCCTGGGTACTCTTCGTAGGACCAGATGTTCTGGGCCTGGCTGTTGGAGACGACGCAGTTCGTTCTTTGGCCGTGGTAAATCGCGGCAGGTCCGTAAGACCAGGCCCCATTGTAGAGGACCCAGTAGTTGATGCCGCCAAACCCGGTCGCTCCGACGGCGCCCGTTCCCGTGGCGCCCAATAGGTCTCTCGCCCCGCCTTCGATGCTACCTGCGCTCATCATCTGACTTTCTGTGATCGGCTCGCCCTGGCCGAGGTTTGAGGCAGTGGCGCCCGTGGAGGCGGCGAGGTCGGTCGTTGGCGTAGATCCTGTAGCAGGTCGGGTGGTGGTGGGGGCGGCATTCGTCCCGGCGTCCGGCCCGAAGTTCGTGGGTCCGACGTTTGGGGGCATCTCGTCCGGCTGGGCCGCAGAGATGAAAGCCACCAGTATCAGGATCGAGATGGCCAAAATGGATCTTTTCGTCGTAGTCGATCTGTTCATTTCAAGTCTCCTCCTTTCCAAGGTTTTGGGACATAATTCCCCTTTAGACAATTTATACGAACGTTTGAGAGATATAACTTTTGACGACATGGGATTGGGTTTCGCCTTTTCTCTTTGGGGTGAAGGAACTCCCATTTGACCTAATCGGACCTTTCGCCGATCGCAGTCCGATCACCAAAAAGCGTATATCTCAGCGCCACAATAATAATGAGTTCGACCGATAAAAAGAGGTGAAAAAGTCCATGAGAAAGAGAAGATACCCATCCATATTCGACGCCTTCGAGAGCCTCATGAGAGGCTTTCCCTTCGAGGAGGAGCGCGAGGAGGGGATGTACCGAGACCCCTTCGAGGACCTGATCAGGAGGTTCCAGGAGGGGATCCCCGAGGAGTTCAAGGAGCTGGTGAAGGAGGAGGAGACGCCTGCGGGGACCGCCCGCCGTTATGGCCCCTTCGTCTACGGCTTCAGCTACACCGCAGAGCCAGGAAAGGAGCCGACCTTCAGAGAGTTCGGAAACATCCGGCCCAGCCTCGGCGGGATCGAGCCGAGCGCCGGAAGGGAGCCCCTCGTCGACGTGATGGAGGATGGCGACCTCTACAAGATCTTCGCCGAGCTTCCCGGAGTCGAGAAGGAGTCGATCAAGCTCGACTCGACGGAGAGGGCCGTCAGGATCGAGACGACCGGCGAGAAGAAGTTTGCAAAGACCATCAACCTCGACTCCGAGGTCGACCCCGACAGCGCGCGTGCGTCGTACAAGAACGGCGTCCTCTCCGTCGAGCTGGAGAAGAAGGTGAAGGCCGAGAAGGGCAAGGAGATCAAGATCGAGTAAATCTATCTCGGATAGATTTATACTCTGATAAAATCTATTTTTTAATGCGGGCGCGCCGGCGGTTGCCTGCAACACCACAGGCCAGTTGACCCAGAAACGTTCTCCTCCCCGCAAGTCTGCAAGCGACAGTTATCCGCGGTAGGTCTGCTCCCTTCCGGGCCTGAACCGGTCCCCGCAGTTGAGATGAACAGATCTGCCCTCCGGCAGGCCCGGACATCAATGCTGTCCCCACAGGGCGGAGAATCACAGTCGGCAACTGGACTGAACCTGCAGCACACGCAGTCGTCCACCAGCTTCGTCCCCCGCATATCGGCGATCTCGGGTTACAGGTGACGCCGAGCCACCCGGACTAGCCCGCGACATTCAGTGTCATCTGGTGGAACATAAACCTAACGCAAGATTTGACCCAAGATCTGAGCTGGGATTTGATCCGGAGTTAATTTGCTATTTGAACCATGATTTGAACAAGGAGGCGCAAGATTATGGAAGAGATGATAGGGTTTGTGATGGGAAACAAGCAGAGGATAAGGGTGATGGAGGTCATCGAGTCGAAGGGGCCCCAGCCTGCAGCCAAGATCGCCAAGTTCAGCCACCTGACGGCCCCTGCCACTGGAAGGGTGCTGGAAGAGGTATCGGGGAAGGGGCTCATAAAGGAGAACGATGGGGTCTGGAACTTCACGGACCTGGGGATCGAGGTCCAAAAAGAGCTGAAGAAGAGGGCGTGATCGGGATGGACGTCTCCGAGGCGATCCAGAAGAGGAGGAGCATAAGAAAGTACCAGGCCCGGAAGGTCGAGAACGACAAGCTCGACAGGGTCCTGGAGGCGGGAAGGCTCGCCCCCTCTGCCAGGAACCTCCAGGAGTGGAGGTTCATAGTCGTTCGGGACGATGGCAGGAGGAAACGGCTCGCCGAGGCAGCCAAGGGCCAGACCTTCGTCGGCGAGGCCCCGGTGGTGATCGCCGCCTGCGCCACGGTGACCGATTACGTAATGACCTGCGGCCAGCTCACCTACCCCATCGACCTCGCCATCGCCGTCGAGCATATGGTCCTACAGGCCGCGGCCGAGGGGCTCGGGACCTGCTGGATCGGGGCCTTCTACGAGGAGGAGGTTAAGAAGGTCCTGAACGTACCGCCCGAGGTGAGGGTGGTGGCGCTCCTTCCCTTGGGCTACCCCGACGAGTCGCCCTTCCCGAGGCCGAGGAAGGAGATGGATGAGATCGTCGCCTTCGAGAGCTGGAAATGAGGGTATCTGGATAGAACTCCGGGGGCTTTCGCGAGGCGGTGGTGGGGCAGATGGCAGAAAAGGTCGTCAAAACCGACGAGGAGTGGAAGAAGATCCTCAGCCGGGAGGAGTACATCGTCACCAGGAAGCGGGGGACGGAGCCTCCCTTCTCCGGCAAGTACTATCGCTTCGAGGAGACGGGGATCTATCGGTGCGTCGCCTGCGGAAACGACCTATTCTCCTCGGAGACGAAGTTCGACTCGGGGTCGGGCTGGCCGAGCTTCTGGGCTCCGATATCCGAGGAGAAGGTCGATGAGAGAGAGGACAGAAGCTACGGGATGGTCAGGACCGAGGTAGTCTGTGCGAGGTGCGACTCCCACCTCGGCCACGTCTTTGAGGATGGTCCTCCACCGACGGGCAAAAGGTACTGCATCAACTCGGCGGCCCTGAAGTTCATCCCGGAGGACGAGATCTGATCCAAACGGGATAAAAGAAAAAGCGATTTTGGAAGGAGGATCTCTTTGGCGGAGCACATCGTGGAGATGGCGGGGGCCCTGGTGAGGGTGAAGGACGGCGAAGTTGAAGTTCTCTCTGACCCGAAGGTTAGGTGGTGCCCCCTGCGAAGCGGCCTTTACGGCCTCAAGGCCGAGTCGAGAGAGACCGTCAAATCGGTCCTCAAAAGTCACATCGAGGAGCTGGGGATGTATGGCCCCCGTCGGGTCCTAGAGCTAGCTGAGCGGCCCGTCAGCTTTGGCGCCTCCGAGATGATCTCTGACGGTATGAAGGAGGGGCTCGTCGATGCTGCCGTCGTCGTATGCGAGGGCGCGGGAACGGTCGTCGCCACAAGAACCGAGGTGGTCGCAGCCCTCGGCGCCCACATGACGGGCCTTGTCAAGACAGAGCCGATCGGTGAGATCCAGGCGGGCCTCCGGAAGCGGGGATGCATCCTCCTCGACGACCTCTGCACCATCAATCAGGTCGAGGGGTACAGGAGGGCCGTTGCCGCCGGCTACAAAAAGATCGTCGTCACCATCACGGGAAGGAGGGCCTTCGAGGCTGAGGTGATCCGAAAGACGGCTTCAACTTCTGCGGGCGAATCGATGGGTGAGGGGCCGATGATATTCGCGGTCCACAACCTCGACGTCGCCGAGGATCAGGCGGAGGTCCTGGCCGAAACTTGCGACGTCGTCTGGGCCTGCGCCTCAAGGCAGGTCAGGGAGGTCGTCGGAAAACGGGCGAAGCTCCAGATCGGGATCGCGATACCCGTCTACGCCCTGACCGATCCGGGAAAGCGGCTGGTCCTCAATCGAGCGCTCCACTTCGAGTCCGGCCTAGTCATGCACAGGGCGACGCTTCCTTACGGGCCGGAGGAGAAACTGCCAGAGCCCTTGGACTAGGTGGAGGGTGAAAATACTTATTGCTGATCTGAATATCGGTCGGTAGTAACAATTCTTTTGAAGTTAATCCGCTTAGATCTGAGTACACGTAACCGAAATGTTTAAGGTAGTTAGATATGATGGCCACCTGATGAGCGTCTTAGACTGCGAAACGATCGAGTCCCTGGAATGTTCGTTGGAATCTATTTTGAACATTCCAATCCGAAACCTAAAAATGTTTTTACTTGATCTTGATACAAATCGATTAGAATCTAAAATTATTCTTGATATTAATTGTATAGAAACTGTTTTACTTGAAGAAGTGATAACTAAATTTAAAATTAAGCCTTCATTTGATGCTACATGTTGGTTTCATTTGACTCGAACTTCCAGGCCAGAGGACTTCAAAAAGGGCATATATCCCTTGGGTGATATTATAAGTACTATCTGGAATGATTTGTATTTATGTATACGCAGTGAATTTCCAAAACAGAAATGGCTCGAATTTAAAAACGCCTTTGAAAGCGGTCAACTTCGATCCCCCTGCTCACAGTCATACCGATTATATACAGCTAAAATGAACCGTGCTTGTCAGGCTTGTCAGGGCCCTTTTGCTGTTTTAATCAAGGATGTCTCCTTAATGCCGAGAGGCTATGATACTAATGATTATTTGGATGCACCAGAGACTGTCAGAGATATATGTACTTGCTTTGAGAGGATTTATAACATAGATCTCTTCAGACGATATCTAAATAATACTCACAAATATGTGATTAAGTTCAAATCCGATGAACACGAAGCACGCCATTTAGGATATGCAATTATATATTTATATAAAATTATCCACCAAAAGAGAATAGGGCCTTATGACAATCGCTTTTTTGGTGGAAACGGGCATATGATACCACCAGAAAATATTATGAAGATTATACCAATAAATACAATTTAAACTCTCTTATTAAATGTGACTGCCTCTAAGCCTGTTGCATAGTATGTCGTTACCAGTTTGATTGGCGGTAGAATCTCCACATCTTTAAATCTACTTGATCCGCTCGACCTTCAGCCCCTCGTTATCCACCTTCGTCGATATCGCAATCTTCAGGCCCATCGGCTTAAGGATCTCAGCCATCTCCGTCTCCGATCTGTCGGTGACGACGGCGATCGACGGCCCGACGGAGCTCATCCCGACGAACTCGAGGCCCGCCTCCCGGAGCCTGCTCATGTGCTCGTAGATCTCAAAGCCGTGGTGCTCCACTTCGGCCCGTTTCGACCCCCGAAACTCGATCTCCCAGATGACGTCTCCGATCTTTCGAAGGTCTCCCCGCTCCAGGGCGGGGATCAGGTCCATCAGGATGAAGTAGGCCTTCAGCTCCCGGTCCTGGTAGTCGAGGTTTCGAGCCCGGTTCATCAGAAGGTCGAACTCCTCCCTCCCCGAGGATGAGACGGTGGTCTGGGGGATGATGACAAAGACGTTCTTTCCCTCGGCGAAGGGGTGGTGGTAGGCGAGGGCCAGCTCGTCGCCGGTCACCGCCATCCCGCCGTAGGTGACGGCGGCGGGGCCGACGCCGGTCTCAAAGCCGAGGGTGACCCGGCCGTCCTCGGTCTCCTCGACGTAGTTGTTCCCGATCAATAGCCTGATCTCATCTTTTGTCAGTTGTGAGCCGACGGCCTCGTTCATGGCGGTGGCCAGGGCCACCAGGACCGAGCCCGTCGACCCGAGGCCGACGTGCTTTTGCTCGTGGTCTCGGACCAATATTTTAAAGCCGCCAGAGTAGTCGGTCGTCTTCTTGAATACCTCGACAAAATGGCGGACGATCGGCTCTCTCGAGTAGTCGACGACCGTCTCTTCCGGCGTGCACTCCACCTCGGCGAGGCAATAAATCTGAAGGGCGAAGCCGACCCCGCCGCCGCCGGGCCTGTTCGGCGCAAACCGGTTCATGTCCAGGACCGTCAGGTGGATCCTTCCTGGGGTTGTGACCCTCACCTTTCCCTCGACCGGCGAAAGCTTCTGGGCCGGTTTGATCCCCAGGGTGTTGACCTTATCGCCGGGGGAGAAGGGGCTGAACTCGTACTCCACCAGGTCCAGGTCCCCGCCCCGGATCTTCATCGTGGGCATCTCCGGCCCCTCCCGCATCGGGTTCTTCTCTTCAAACTCCCTACGACCATGAAATAACTGGCTCTGTCGAGCTATATCTTATTGCCGGAGTCCGGTCCGGCGGGCCGGGCCGCGGCTGGAGCTGGCGGGCTGCCGCCCCGGCGACCGCCGTTGGCGCTACTCTTTCCCGCCTCCGACCGAAATTATCTGAGAGGAGTCTGGCGGCTTCGTTGCGAGGCTTGCCGCCAGGTACGCCACCGTCCCGACGACGATGCCGACCATCACCGGGTGGATCAGGGGGTTGCCGTAGAAGTTCCAGATGACGATGGAGGCGAAGGTGGCGACAAGGCCGGTGACAAAGCCCGCCGAGGTCCCCCGGTCCCAGTAGAGGCCGAATATCAGGGGGATGAAGACGCAGCAGGCGATGACGCCCATGCTGAGGGAGACGAGCGGCACTATCAGCTCCGGGACGTTTCTTGCCATCAGGGCCGAGACGACGATGATCAGAACGCCCACGACCCTCGTCAGGATGAGGACCCGGTCGTCGGGGATCTCGGGCCGGAGGTACCGGAGGGTATCGGCGGTGAGGGACGTCGTCGTCACGAGGACGATGGCGCTGATCGTCGACATCGCCGCCGATATCGCCGCAAGGAGGATGATTGCGTCAAAGCCGGGCGGCAATAGCGACGTGGCGACGAAGGGGACGAGGCTGTCGGGGTTTGCGATGAAGGGCGCCAGCTCCTCGGCGGTGAAGACGCCGTAGGCCAGAATCCCTATCGAGAAGATGCAGAGGGCGTATATGGCGATCGCTATCGGGCTGTAAATCCCGGCGAACCGGACCACCCGGCCGTCTTTCGCCGAGAAGATCATGATGAGAAGGTCTGGGAGGGCGAGAAGCCCCAAACTTATCGAGAAGGCCGTCCCGACCGTCTTCTGCCAGGGGACGAGGTCTCCGGACATGCTCGTCACCGCCGCGGGGATGTTCGCCCAGATCTCCGTCCCGCCGCCGTTGTAGAGGAGGGCGGCGTAGAGGAGGGCCGCCCCGACGACCATGATGATCCCCTGGATGAAGCTGATCCAGAGGATGGCGGGCAGGCCCCCGATGGCGTAGTAGATGGCGACGATGACGACGGCGATGAGGAGGCCCTGGATGTAGCTGATCCCGAGGAGCCCCTCGAAGAGGTGGGCGCAGCCCTTGAAGATCGCGATCAGGTAGACGGTGTACATCACCAGCATTATCATCGCGAGGAGGACCCGGCCGCTCGGCGAGCCGTACCGTCTCTCAAGAAGCTGCGGGACGGTCTTGGCGTCGTAGGACTTGGCCATCGCCCAGATTTTTGGGGCCATCAGCCAGGCGAGGCAGGCGAAGGCGACGTGCATGAAGGTCGCCCAGATCACCCAGGGGAAGCCGGCGATGAGGCCGTACCCGCCGCCGCCGAGAAACGAGGCCGCGCTGAAGTAGGCGGCGGTGAAGGCGATCCCGATGACGGCGGGGTACATGACGTTTCGATCGGAGATGACGAATCCCGCAAAGGTCCCCTGCCGGAGCCTTATGGAGAGGATGACGATGACGGCGACGTAGGCGACGAGAAGGATCTGGTTAATCATCGGATCTCCTCAAAATTACAAAGAAGGTAATCGCGAGCATAATTATCATCGAGGCGATGAGGGCCAGGTACGGCGTCGGCGCGAGGAACATCAGGTCCGCCTCCGCGTCGGGGAATTGTGAGCGTTAGGGTACGTCGGTGCAAGGTCTCTTGGAATCAAATCGATCTCTCCTCCAATCATGTACGATAATATACAATGATGATCGACGGAGGGCGATTTTGGTTGAAAAGGGTTTCGCTGACTGAGCTATCAGGGATTTGTATCCTTGCGGCCATATAATATTAGACCATTATCAAATGGCTTGAATCGCGTCTACAAAGGCTGAAGGGCTAGAGGTGAGGTCCCCGAGCCGAAAGTGCGGCCGATTTTAACTCTTTTGGACTTCATGGAGGTGATCAAAGCTGGAAGAGGTGTGCAACTTTGACACGATCACAGAGTCGTTGCTGAAATTGCTACATGAAACGCTACACGACTTGAAAGCGAGGTGAGATATTGAAAACGGCCAGGATTGAACGGCTCCTTTCGTCCCTGGTGTGTGGCAAGGTCGGGCGGGATAGACGAGGAAATTGTGGCGTGGACCATCGCTGAAGTGACCAGTTGATCCGGTTGCTTTGGACTGGTGAAGTGGGATATGAAGCTAGGCATTGAACTGCATATTGAACGATCCATTTACTCATTAAAGAAACCTATTTATTGACGTGATTTGATATCTGTGATTGAGGTTGGTCTTTGAAAATTGGGCTGGTTTTGATATCTCTGCTTCTGCAGTTATTAGCGGTAGCAGTAGGTGTGACAGCATTTGCTGATAATATGACAAATGAGAACGTCTCAATTGCAGATGACTCTAGCCTAATGGACAGTCTAGGCCTATCTGTTACAACTATAATTTCTATCATTCTTTCTATTTTTGCTTTAGTGATTTCTGGTAAGAGCTATCAGATATCGAAAACCTCAGAACAAGATCGCCAAAGGGAGATCAGAACGGCCACACTCGCTGCGCAATTAAATAAGAAAATAATCGATGATGAAGACAGATTCGAATTTTCATTGAAAATTATGAATCGAGGAAAAGCCGTGGCAAAAGACATTAAAATTCTAATAAACGGAACTCCTGCCACAAAATATCAAAATCTCATTTGGGGAGCAGCAAGATGGGGTGGATTGAGCGAAAATGATATTATTAAAGAGTTGGGAGCAGGGTCAGAAATTGAATACCCATTATTTTATGGAGTGGGAGATCCTGCCAGAATGAATATAAAATTGACGTGGTCGGATGAGTTAAATGAACAAAATGTTTTCGAAGGTTTATTATTGCCTATAACGGTACGCAAATAAATCTGCATTACTGGCAAAATAATGCGAAAATCCCGCCCCCTGCATCATTTACTAAAGATATTTAAATTGGGTCCACTCATCATATCGAGCATTATCTGGCGTAATGCCATATTTGGTCGTGGGTGCAGACCATTAAACCAGATCTATAAAACCGATTTTATGCACATGATTTGGGGAATCTCAACGAATGAGCCGGAGATGTATCTAGCTACGAAATATATGATCAATTTAAAATATCAGATCATTAGATGACTGCATGAAAATACTCTTTAAAAGCAGTTCTATGCACCCGTAATCCACCCAAGCGATCAAACGGTAAATTTATATCTAATAAATTTGAGTGGAGATAACATACATGTCCAGAAAACATTGGTTTATTGAAGATCAGCCGCAAAGCCCAACAGAGTTTACAGTTACTAGATATCTTGGCGAGGGAAATGCAAGTGATGAGTGGAGGAAATTTGAAAAAAGATCTGTGGAGGTATTCTTACATACTAAAAGCTATGATGCTTTTTGCAAAAACGAGTGCTTATGCATGTTTGGACATCGGGGGTCTGGGAAAACAGCGATATTGAAGATGTTAGAATATGAGATTAAAAACAATAAAATAAAAGATTACGCATTTGCGAGAGTAATTGATCAAGAAGAGGCATATAATGATTTGATAACTAGTATAACTTTAACTCCGCTACAAAATTTGCCCGATAGTACGTTTATTAATAACATTAAAGAGAAATGGATTTGGATACTTACAGTTTCCGCTATGGATGCAGTTACTAAAGCTGTAAATGCCAGTGTCGTGCCGAGCGCCGATCTGAATTTAATAAAAGATTATCTAAAATCACAAGATTCTTTATATGTGGGCGAGGATGTCCGACCTATTAGAAGGTTATCTAAAATAATATCTGATGAACTTGAGAATGTAAATGTATGGCAGCTAAAAGGTGCATCAGTTTTTGCGCGAATACTCGACAAACTTTTCACACCAAGCTATGCAAATGCAGAAACAGCACTATTTAATATTTTAAAAAAATATAATAAAAAATGCCTCGTTATGGTTGACAGCCTAGACGCTTACGATGTTAGAAATAATATCGTAAAACTGGTTTCTGTAGCGCTTATGGAGGCCGCAAGGGATTTTCACAAGAGGGAATTTGAGAAACATATAGATATTAAGGTGGTATTTCCGTCCGAAGTGGCATCTTATTTGTTGGACAGTAGTCCCAACTCAGAAAAAATTGTTCCTCATATAATATACATTTATTGGAGTTATGGTGATCTAGTCGCTATTATAGCAAAGCGATATTATAAATTAATAAATAAAAATAAAAATATTCCCGTTGATCTTGACACCTCCAAGGCCGCAAGGGAATTTCTTTATCAGCATTTCCCTGAAAAGGTCTTATGCACATATAATAATATTGAATTTGATACACTTTCATATGTCATTTTGCACACACATAAAAAACCTAGACAAATTATTTATCTATTTAATGCAATTTTATCTTGCGCATATGACGAAAATAAAAATTGGTATAATATTAAAGAGCAATGTATAACTAGCGCTATATTCATGTATGTTGATGCTCTTGTTACAAATACATACCGTGTATATAACCGAATATATCCAAATACCAGAAAAATAGTTGAAAGGGCCCTATCTGGTCAACCCCAAATTTTCGATTTTTCAGACGTAGACCCGATGATAAAGAAAACAAAGTCTGTTAGAGGGAATCTTAACTCAGACGAAGTAAAACAACTATTGATTGACTGCGGCGCTTTGGGATTCGAGGCAAAACGTTATGACTTGCAAAAAGAGAAAACAATTATAGAAGGAAAATTCCAATATCAAATGACCGATAGTCTTCCATATGAGAATTTTTGTGTCATTCATCCAATGTATTATCATAGACTTAATATAATTAAGGATCGAAACATTCTTGTTTATCCCAGACCTTCTGACAAAGAAGAAGATGAAAGCTTATGTAACATTTCCATAAGAAAAACGCATATGTAAAAACAACGACTTCAGATACGGTTTTCTGCCCCCATATCTCAATATAACGGACCGTGGCGAACCGTCGCGGTGTCGAGAGAACGAGGAGAACAAAAATCATATGCTAGAGCCAGAACCGAACCCGCCAGAACGACACACGATAGACTAGACTGATACTCTGACACATACGAATCACTGATAAATTAATACTTTTAACCTACAAATCTTAGTCGCACACGAACCGAGGAGGTATCGATTCACCCATCCCAAGGTACCCGATCTCTTCGGCACCGTGGCATCCCGCCACCTCCTCCGAGTTCGTGCTTTCCGTCTAAACCATCTGGTGAGGGCCATCCAAGTGAACGATAGCGCGATGATAAGACGAGTCGGCTGATCCATCCAACCTTATCCACAGTGGCTCGCAAGATTGACAATTCGCTTTGTAGGGGTGCTAATCCCCCTTGGAGAACGATGGCTTGATTCTTCAAAACCGCTCGAATTCGCAGAATAAGGATTTTTGTTGGTTGGTGCAAGCTATTGAATACTGCCAACTTTTGACTGATTCACTAAAATTCGATAAATTGGAATGACGGCTCTAATCTCCCACCCGCCCCGCATCCTCGAACACCTCACGCTGGCCGGTCCCAGCCTCTCGGGTGAGCCTCTCGGGATAGTAGAGGAGCTTGATGACGTTTGCGGCGTGCTCGCGCGTCCGCCCCTCGGCGAGGAAGGCGATCTCCTTCTCGGACTCTGCCTCGTCCTCGTGGACGAAGACCTCGATGATGTGGGTGTTCGTCAAGAGCTGCGCCATGATCAGGCCCGTCGAGGCCTCGTGGGCGCAGGTCTTGTCGATGGCTTTTGGCCCCGGCATCCCCAGGGCCATCACCAGGTCGCAGCCCCGCTCCTCGATCAGGATCTTGGAGGCGACCGGCAGGTCCTTGACGCCGGTGACGGTGTAGCGTATGATCTAGCTTTCTGTACCCGCCGCCAACTTGACAGAACATGATACGGGAAATCAGAGATCGCCGGGAACTTGGGGCATGTGCGAGCAGCCATGGTAAACGTTTGTGCTTACATTATGCTATAATAGTAAACACATGTAGAAACATTCTTAAACCCCATTGCATTACAAGTGAACGACAGGAGCCTTACCATGGAAAGGAGCGCAGAATCGACAGCAGATCTAGATGCACATCCTCAGCAAGGGAACGCCGAGCCTTTGCTTTCCCCAGTTGGGGAACTTGAGAAAGATGTCTGGGAGAGAAATGCTTGTTCCGGTTGCAGGGCCTGTATCTCGATATGTCCCGTTGGCGCCCTTGAGTATGAGATTGGGCGAAATCACCCGTATCAGATTTTGCCATGCGTGGATTGCAGAGCCTGCCTTGAAGTCTGCCCTCGCCTTCCAGCCAATGGTCAGAATGCCCTCTCGTCCCAAATCCTTGGACATTACATAGCTATTATGAACGCCAGGTCGAAGACAGACTATGCAAGAACCCAAACCGGCGGTGCAGCCACTGCATTATTGGCAGCAGCTCTTGATGAGGATTTGATCGATTGCGCATTAGTAATGGGCCTAGACCCATGGTCACAAGAGCCGTATCCACGAATCGTCCATGACTCGAAAGATCTAAAAAAGTGTGCCGGGAGCAAATATACAAGCAATGCGATACTGGAGCCGATAAAGGATATCATGAAAAGCGCAAAAAATATTGCACTTATCGGTACGCCATGCTCTGTACAAGCGGTGGGACTGATGAGAGAATCCACCAATGAATTTGCTGCAAGAGTCGCCCAGAGAGTGCGATTTGTAATAGGGTTGTTCTGCTTCGAGGCGTATGATGACTCACTGATACCAGAGGTCTCCAGGCTCATTGGCATCCAGCCGTGGTATTTGCATAAAATGAACATAAGCGAGGGAAAAATGTCCATAAAACTGCGTGATGGCAACCACAGGTCCATTTCGCTGCGGGCCCTCGCAGAACATGTCAAGCCCGGCTGCAAAGCCTGTGAAGACTTCACAGCGAAGCTATCAGATATTTCTATAGGCAGCACCGGAAGCGCTCCAGGCATGAGCACCGTCATCGTAAGAACCCCAGAAGGTAAGGGCTTATTCGATATCGCCAATGAGATGGGGTTTTTGGAAGTTGCGGATGGTGTGGACATCGAAGCCATCGAGAAGACTGGCAGACTGAAGCTCAAAAAGAGTGGCATCTAACTCTCTATTTCTGCAAGGTTGTGTGGGCAAATTTAAGAGATCTCAGATCCAGTAGTCCGGTCCTGGCTACCACATGATTTTTTGGAATCGGAACGCTCTGGGATGTTTCGCTACCAATCGACCTAGAGCAGGACTCATGGTAGGCATTTGTATGATTGAGCCCGCTCATCACTATCTCGAATTTACCAACTCGAAATGGGTAAGAGCCTTTATTATGATCAATACCCCACCGGCCCCGCGTCCTCAAACCCCTCCCGCTGGCCGGTCCCAGCCTCCCGGGTGAGCCGCTCGGGATAGTAGAGGAGCTTGATGACGTTCTGCGCGTGCTCGCGCGTTCGCCTCTCTGCGAGGAAGGCGAGCTCCCTCTCAGACTCCGCCTCGTCCTCGTGGACGAAGACCTCGATGATGTGGGTGTTCGTCATAAGCTGCGCCATGATCAGGCCGGTGGAGGCCTCGTGGGCGCAGGTCTTGTCGATGGCTTTTGGCCCCGGCATCCCCAGGGCCATCACCAGGTCGCAGCCCCGCTCCTCGATCAGGATCTTGGAGGCGACCGGCAGGTCCTTGACGCCGGGGACGGTGTAGCGGACGATCTCGGCGGAGCAGCCCCGCTTCAGCTCCTTGATGGCGGCCCTCGCCATGTCGTATCGGGCGAAGTTGGTGTCGGCGATCCCGATCTTCATGAGGTGGTGGTTGGTCGCCGGGATGTTTAAGGTTTATCGAGGGTTAATCGAAGGTCCATCGATGGTTCATCGAAGTCCATCGAAGGTCGAGCTTTATTGTTGATGAAATGGAGGATGCCCAAAAGAGGAATCCTGGGGGTGGCACAAGGTGGTGGAGTTCACTTCAGACCCTTGTGCTTGTGCCACCCGCAGGACGGTATATCGGAGCGCCAGCGCTAAAATTGCCGATGCATCCTCATATCATCAATATGTGGCATGAATATGTGCTTTTAAGGTCGTATCACCGCTCTCGCTCCAGACGGCCTCGATTTTTAGGTCCAGCGTAAAGCCGGTCTTGTAGCTGAAATCGACTTTATCTCCTTTTTTAATGCCGCTGCGGCTGAAAACGGTATTTCCGCCGTCTTTTGCGGTGATGGTCCAGGTACCATTGCTCGGTTCTGTTATTTCGAAATAACCTTTGATGGTTACTCCCCACGTAGTTTTTTTTGTCTCTCCAGATCCACGTCCATTTGTTATCTTAACCGTTATGTCCTGGTCAACGGTACCGCCCAGATCTAGCGCTTCTTCATGCAGTCGAGTAAGCTTCTCTGCCGCCTCATCACTTATGCCCGCCCTGGAAAGGATGTCGCTGCTCACGGATTCTGCCAGTTTCTCTAACTTTGTGTCTGTCATATTCTGTACCTCTCAAGTTCATCTCGCGCAACTTATCACTATGATAACATAAGTTGCCTGCCCAATTCTTTTCTTAAGCGTATTTAAATTTTTCGATGAACAATGATTTAGATATCAATATGTTTATAGCCATTTTAATTAACCGCGGTTTTGCGATGAAACTCCAGCAAGCGGTGGATCTATGCGATCGAACGACCTCCCTGAAATCCCTCTTTCCACCACATTCGAAGCATCAGAGTATCTATGCTCTAATTGGCCTTTAGAAGTCGATTTTGATAGCTCATGGTCGTAGCGAAAAGAAGCTTTGAGTCGATCCGCCATTACTCAGTCAAGCTAACTTATAATAAAAACGGATCTTAACGTTATCGTATACTATTAGATCCATCTGCCAGGATGTGTCAATAATATAATTTAAATTATTTGTTAGTTAATAACAATCGTTCATTGTTGATCGATCTGCTGATGTCGATCTTTAATAATCGGATCACTTCAAGTCTCACTTAAAAATGTTCAATCTCCAGCGCACTCGTCACACTTCCTGCGATCTCCCAGATAGAGGAGCTGATCCCGGCAGCCGTACCGGTAGACGGTGATCCCCTTGCACCCCAGCTCGAAGGCGAGGGTGAAGATGCCGAGGACGTCCTCGACCGTCGCCTCGGGGGGCAGGTTCACGGTCTTGGAGACGCCGTTGTCGGTGAACCTCTGGAACGCAGCTTGGATCCGGACGTGCTGGGCGGGCGGGACCTCCATCGCCGTGACGAATAAATCTCGCAGATCGTCGGGGACGCCGTCGACGCCCGCCAGGTTTCCTCTCCTCGCTACCTCCCGCATTTTGGCCTCGCCGACGCCCTTCTCTTTCGCCATCCTCTCGAAGAGGGGGCTTGTCACCACCATCTCGTCGCCGATGAGGTCCCGGGAGAAGGAGAGGCCGAATAAGGGTTCGATCCCGGGGCTCGTCCCGGCGATGATGCTGATGGAGCCAGTAGGCGCGATGGTGGTGACGGTGGCGTTTCTCATGGCGTCGTATTCGAGGCTGCTCTCTTCCAGGAGAGGGAACGACCCCCGCTCCTCGCCGAGCTTTTGGGACGCCTCTCGGGCCGTTTTCGTTATGAAGCTCATCGTATCCTCGGCGAGCCGGATCGCCTCATCGGAGTTGTAGGATACGCCAAGCTCGATCAGCATCTCGGCAAACCCCATCACTCCGAGGCCGATCTTCCGGCTCCTGAGGGTCGCCTCCCGGATCTTTCTGAGGGGGAAGCGGTTCACCTCGATGACGTCGTCGAGGAACCGCACCGCGAGGCTGGCCGTCTCCGCGAGCCGGTCCCACTCGACCTCGCCCCCTTCGACGAACTTTGAGAGGTTCAACGAGCCGAGGTTGCAGGACTCGTAGGGGAGGAGCGGCTGCTCGCCGCAGGGGTTTGTCGCCTCGATCGTCCCCGGAAGTGGGTGGCCCTCGTTTATCTTGTCCAGGAAGAGGACCCCGGGATCGCCCCGCTTCCAGGCGTTGGCGGCGATCTCTCGGAGGAGGCCGGAGGCGTCGACGGTCTCGGTGACAAGGCCACTTCTCGGGTTTACGAGGTCGAACTCCTCTCCCAGTCGGGCCTTAGCCATCTGATCGTCGGTGATCCCCACCGAGAGGTTGAAGTTCTGGAGCCTGCCGGGCTTTTCTTTGGCGCGGACGAACTCTTGGATATCGGGATGGTCGGCCCGCAGGACCGCCATGTTCGCCCCCCGCCTCCTGCCGCCCTGTTTTACCACCTCGGTGGCGGCGTCGAAGACCTCCATGAAGGACACCGGGCCGCTGGCGACGCCCCCCGTCGCCCGGACGGGGTCGCCCTTCGGTCGGAGCCGCGAGAAGGAGAAGCCGGTCCCCCCGCCGCTCTGGTGGATCTTCGCCATCTCCTTCAGGGCCCCGAAGATCCCGTCCATCGAGTCCTCCACCGGCAGGACGAAGCAGGCCGAGAGCTGCCCGAGGGCGAGGCCGGCGTTCATCAGGGTCGGGGAGTTGGGGAGAAAGAGCACCCGGCTCATGATGTCTCTGAACTTCGATGCCGCCGCGCCCCGGTCGCCGCCGAACCTCGCCTCGGCGCGAGCGACGGTCCGGGCCACCCGGCTGAACATCTCCTCCGGGGTCTCGGCGACGTTGCCCCGCTCGTCTCTCCTCAGATACCTCTTCCGGAGAAGCTCCGGTGCGTGAGGGCCGAGGCCGAGTTTTTGTTCTTCCAAGGGTCTTCGTCCCCCATCTTCGACATCGTCCTTCTTATTGGCCGCGCGATTTGTCACACTCCACACCTTCTCCCCATTATTTGATCCGCCCATCTGTCAAAGTCTCCAGAAGCGATATAAACTGTGATCTTCCCATATATATCTGAAGATTGAAGTTTTGAGATCGAAGTCAAGTCCAGGAGGTTTTACCATCAAGATTGCCATCTCTGGAAAAGGGGGCGTCGGCAAGACCACCCTCGCCGGAACCCTCGCCCGCCTCTTCGCCCGCGACGGGTACAACGTGATAGCGATAGACGCAGACCCCGACATGAACCTCGCCTCCGCTTTGGGCGTCGCCGAAAACCCCCGGCCCATCACCGACTACAAGGAGATGGTCCAGGAGAGGGCGAGCGCCGAGTTCGGGATGTTCAAGCTCAACCCGAAGGTCGACGACGTCATCGAGAAGTGCGGTTGTGTCGGCCCCGACGGCGTCAAGCTCGCGGTGATGGGGACGATCGACACCGGCGGGAGCGGCTGCATGTGCCCCGAGACCGCCTTCCTCCGGGCTCTCCTCAGGCACGTCATCTTGCGGGAGAAGGATCTGGTGATCCTGGACATGGAGGCGGGGATCGAGCACCTGGGGCGCGGGACGACGAGGGGCGTCGACGTCATGATCGCTGTCGTCGAGCCGGGTCTCCGGTCCGTTGAGACACTGGAGCGGATCAAGAAGCTCGCCAGCGACCTCGGGATCGGGAGGGTGATGGCCGTCATCAACAAGGCTCCCGAGGAGCAGAAGATAATCAGGGAGAAGCTTGCGGAGATGGACGTCCCGGTCCTGGGGATGATCCCCTTCGACAGAAGCCTGATGGACGCGGACCTGGCGGGCAAGTCGCCCCTGGACGTCGGCGGGCCGGGGGTCGAGGCGATAAAGGATATCAAGGTGAAGCTGGAGGAGCTCTTCGGCACGATGGCGAAGGAGGCGGCAGAGAAGGGCGGAAAGGCCGCTTAGGCCGCCTCCAAAATGCCTCCAAAATCCTTCGGCGCGGCTTGAGAAGAGGCAGCCGCGTCAACGTTCCCGTTTTATCGTCAGCAGAATCTCGTCCTGGGTTATGCGGTACCCGCCATCGACCCTGTGCCTCTCCAGGAAGTACCTCTCGATCTCCTCTTTTCTCTCTCTGTACTTTCTATCGAGGAGGAGAAAGAGCCCCAGGTCGACCATATCCTCTATCCTCTCCGCGAATATCTCGTTGACGAAGTATCTGGCCTGGGCGGACGGGTATCCGTAGGTCAGGGTCAGGTTTCGCCAGAGCTCGATGACGGGGACGTCGTGCTCTGAGAAATCCCTGAAGAACTCAGCCACCTCCCCGACGGGAGACTGAAGGGCGATGGCGATCGTCCCGCCGACGGCGAGATGGGAGTACATCTTCTCGATCGTCTTCAGCCAGTCCCTCGCCGGGATGTAGTAGAGGACGTGGGAGCAGAGGATGAAGTCGAACTGGTCGGACCCGAGATCTGCGTCCTCCCACCTGCAGTCGTAGACGCTGAACCGGGGGTACCTCCTCCGGAAGACGCCCGCCTGCCTTTCGTTGGGCTCGACGATGGTGGTCTCGGCAAAGAACTGGGAGACGCTGACGGTGAGGTTCCCGGTCCCCGCCCCGATGTCCAGAAACCTCTCCGAGCTTCTGAGCCCCGAGATCACCTCGCCTATCAACACCAGCTCTATGCTCTTCTCCTGAGAGCAGTCCGAAAAGAGCTTCAGCTGCCTCTGGTATTCCGCCTCCCCTTCCATCTCCACGTAGCGGGATTCGTTATCCGATGGCTGATCCTTCCCGGCCATGCTCACCAACCAGAAATCTCAAAGTTCTTCTCGTTCAAATATATCGTGGCAGGTCGCCTCCGGGCATGGGCGAGGGGCTTGAGGTCGGGGCGATAAAGGGTATCGAGATGAAGGTCGAAAAGCTCTTCGGGACAACAAAGAATGAGGCGGCGGAGAATCCTTCAGCTCTATAAAATCCGAATCAGAACGATCAGGCTTGGGCCTCGATCGTCAAGGCGTATTCCAGGGTGCCCTCCTCGGTGGGGACCTCTTTGCCCCGGGCCACGAGGCTTTCGACGTAGGCCTCGATCGCCTCGTCTATCGTCTTCCCGAAGGTGACGCATCCGGGAAGGGTGGGGACGATGGCGCTATAGCATCCCTCTGGCTCTTTTCTGAGCAGGACTCGATAGCTCAAGGACCTCATCAAGCTAGAAATAAGGCCGGTTTTAGTATAATATCGGCTCTTGTGCGGGTGATGCTAAATCTGAAAAGGTTCTTCTCCTCTTGCTCATCGCCTTTTTTTAGGCTGGCTTCTAAGTCACAGGTTAGGTTCGGTTCTTGGTGGCACTGGGCCTTTCGGAGGCGTTGAGGAAGGCCATCCCTACTACCTCGTCCCTTTCGCGCCTGATTATGTCGTCGTCCTCAGCGAGCTCGGCGTCGTAGGCGTGGCTCGCCTTTTTGAATTTGATGTACAGGACGTTCGCCTCTTCATCGTTAGTTTAGTAATCTGGACCAACTTCAAGAGAATTATTCAGATTCGTGCTCGACCCTGCCGAAAAGTCGGGTAAACATATATTCCTGAGAAAAATAGAGAAGAACTGAAATTATGCTTAAGCTTGTCGATTCGTATTCAGCGATTAGATACGAAATAGAATTACTACGTACCCTTTAGACATGAAAATAGCAAAAAACTTGACATATTAATTGATTGGTACCTTAAATACCTCGCAGTTTGCATATGTCGAGGCGGCATAATCACCAACCCTGATGCCACCATAATCGTGCAACCTAGTTATTAAATTTTTTACATATATATAGATATATTTATCATCAGTATCTGCTTCATTATCGAGATCTACTCCAACCTCCAAACTGATATAATTTGGCGAATCAACATACGCTTTATCGATTATATCTCCACTAAATTTCACTGATTGGTCAGGCCAAATGATTATGCAGGCATCGTATTCATTATCATCTGTAAAGTAATCTTCAGTGGGTTTGGTAGACTGATCAGTAAACCCAGTCCATGATGAGAATATTATATTAGTTGGGATCCACACATTACCCAAACTCATTAAATCGCTTATCAACGGATCTACGTACGTTGGCAATTCGCTAGTTCCTTCGGTAATGACTGAATGATATCTATTGCCTTCGTAAGCATACAAAATTTGTATGTCTTCAACGAACACAGATATATCCTCATCGTATCCAAGAATTACTTGTCCAACTGGAACTGGTTTTAATTCCAAACCCATCATTTCTACTAATGAGGCTCTATTGGGTATACCCCAACCTTCCTGAGGGTATATATCTATACGTAAAATTTCATTTACAACTTCCGCTTTAATACAAGCAGCGATTTCATCATTAATATAGATAAACGAGTTACAATCGTATTTCATCGTATCGGCTGTGTTTTGTCTTGTGATTAAGGTCCAAGTTACCGAATCCTCTCCCATATGCTCATCATATGCTGTAGCCTTAATGCTAAACGTGCCTGGATTTTCAAACGTATATGAAAAACTTGCCTCTCCAGTGGTCTTATCTACGAGGCTTGTCACGTACCATTTGTTATCGATGAACCATTGAACCATATGTAGATCTGCGTCATCATTGGGATCCTCTACTTTGATTCTGAAAGTAATCTCTTCGCCGACAACAATGTCTATTTTATCAGATGGCTCGATTTTAGACGCTTTTGGTGGTTGATTCTCAATGATAGGAATCTTCGATAGCCAATTAAATATATTCTTAACTAATATTGTATTATCCTCTCTATTAATCCAGGTATTGCACATCCAACTTGCATCACCGATCGCCACAAATCGTCCGCTTCCGTACTGCCCAGCTGCCAGTGCAATTAACTTCTCATTTGGCTCATTGCTGTCTTTATCGAATATATTAGTACTTGTTGCGCGGTCATGACGAGCATTTGTATCGCTCCAGGCTTGAGACGTTGTAAAAGCAATAGCCTGTGCAGGATTTGATACATCAAGTGAGCTGCCCCAATTTAATAGGAACGATACGATGTTTGATGTTACATCATGTGAAGAGATGTCTCTGATTATAGGCGTATCATAGTCTCCATCATTGCTCCCAGGATCACAGATCAAATCGTGCCGGAAGTCTAATCCGAGAAATTTGCCTATTTTATTGACGGAAACTCGATGATAATTTCCCAAATCATCGCGCGACAGTTCGCCAATAAGAAACATCCCCCCACCATCGGAGATATAATTGGACAAAACTGATGCTTCAGTATCTGTCAAATATCTATGTCGCCAGAAAGTTGTAAATACTATAACGTCGACATCATTTAAAGTATCAACTGATATCCGTTCAACATTAAGCTCGCTTATCTCAAACCCATCATTTAGAAGTAATTGAGCCAAATCAGAATAACCATCCCATTCTGAATTATATATTGATAGTGTATTGCTAGTTTCATCTCCCCCAACCTGACCATCACCATAAAGAAACAAGACTCTTTTTGCATTAGCTGAATTTGTTGGGCTGCCGGAGGCAGATAACATGCACAAAATTATCACGAGCATCAATAGCGATATTGTCCTGTTCATATCCCAATCCCTTCAGTAAATTCAATATCTTCTCTGTACCTACTTATAATTTCTCATCGACTTAAATGAACATAATCAGATTAACATCATAGTTATTTAAATGCGAATTCGAAGATCGTCAAAGAAGTCGAAAAATAAAGCGCTTACTGTCGCATTTGTGTGCAATAATAAGATCCTCAAAGATTACAGGACTCACTAAAAAATCAGGACGTCTAGGAGATCCTCCAAGCTCGATGGTCGAAGCTCCGTAGGGAGACGAAGGACTACATCCCCCTGGAAGATCTTTAGATGGCGGTCCGGCTTCATCCTCAGGTCAAAAGATAACTCGACGATAGCGGAGAGAAAGAAAGGCTCAAAGAAAGTTTGAGAAGGCTTGGGGAGGACCCTTTCACCTCCAGGAGCTGCGCAGATATCAAGAGGCTGAAAGGCAAGTCCCACGACCTTTATCGGTTTAGGGTTGGAGAGCACAGGTTCGAGTACTTCGTCGAAGACGGAGTCGTCTGGGTCGGGCTTTCAGAAGGGGGAAGGGTTATCTTGTGATCCCCTAAAATTCTCTCGCACCCCGCCTCCCCGTCGCCCTTACTTCAGCTCCATATCCCCGAGCATAAGGCCCGATTCTGTGATCTCGCCGACGAGCTTTCCGTCGGTCATCTTGAGGACCGCGTCCACGTCGTCCTCGGGAAGGACGAAGACCCATCCCATTCCCATGTTGAAGGTCCGGTACATCTCGTCCTCGGCCACGCCCCCCTCCTCCTGGAGGAAGCGGAATATCGGCTGGGGCTCGATGGGGTCGTCGATCTCAAAGCCGAAGCCGCTGATCCGGTGGAGCTTCAATAGGCCGCTTCCGGTGATGTGGGCCATGCCGTGAACATCGGCCTTCTGGATAACTTCGAGCGCCTCCATGTAGATCCTCGTCGGCTCCAGAAGCTCCTCGCCGATCGTCCTCTTGGAGTAGGGCATCCGGTCGAAGTAGGTGTAGCTCGACTCCTCGACGATCTTTCTTGCCAGGGTGTAGCCGTTGCTGTGAAGGCCACTGCTTGGAAGCCCCACGATCATGTCGCCTTTCTTGATCTTCTCGCCAGAGATGATGTCTTTCTTTTTGATCATCCCGATGCAGGTTCCCGCAAGATCGAAGCCCCGGATGATCTCGGGCAGGGAGGCGGTCTCGCCCCCGACGATGCTGATGTTCGAGATCTCTGCGCCCCGCTCCAAGCCGACGGCGATCTGAGCGGTCATCTCCGGGTCGACCTTTTCGAGGGCGAGGTAATCGACGAAGGCCAGGGGCTCGGCCCCGATGGCCAGGAGATCGTTGACGTTCATCGCCATGCAGTCGATCCCGACGGTATCCCACTTCTTCATCT
>DAOSXX010000017.1:0-43544 GCA_035380685.1 Methanothrix sp.
TATCGACTTTGGAATGAAGCTTATAACCAAAATGGAGTTTGTCACCCTTCTTAGCGCAGCAGAGCTGCTGGGTATTCGAATAAAATGATGCCCCAGGAGTTGGAGCATCATCTTTTTTGTCCCTGCCTTGCTTCGGCCTTTTCCTTTTCGCCTAGAGGAAAGCCATCTTGTTCAGGGGTATCGGAACCCCGATGGCGATGCCGCCCTTTGTAAAGAACAGGTCCACCTCGCCGTTGTGGGCCCAGTACCAGTTGGGGTAGTAGAGGGTTATGGCCGGAAGATCTTCGGCGTAGAGCTCCTGGGCCTCAAAGATCATATCGGCCCGGTCGTCCTCGTCGGTCTCGCTCTGCTGCTCCTCCAGGAGGGCGACGAGATCGCCGTCCTCATAGTACCTCGCGCTGTTGAGGGTCTCGTCCAGGGTCATCCTCCTAAGGTAGTCGGGGTCTGCGCCGAGGCCGCCGTGGCCGAGGAGGGCGAGGTCGAAGTCCCATGCCATCACCAAGGTGTCCTGGGTGGCGCCGTCCAGGGATCGGAGGGTGACGTCAAGGCCCGCGTCCTCCAACTGCTCCTCGATCAGCTCTGCCACTCGGGAGCCGGGCCAGCCGACGATTCCGCGCTCGGCCACCAGTACCTCCACTTCTTCGCCCGCAAGTCCAAGGTCAGAGATCATCTCCCGGGCCAGGTCGGGATCGTACTCGTACTCTTCGACGTCAGGGTTGTACCATTCGCTGTCAGGGGGAACGAGTCCAAGGCTGCCCACCAGGGCCTGGCCGCGCTGGGTTACATCCACCAGGGCCTCGCGGTCGATGGCGAGGGCGAGGGCCCGCCTGAACTCGGAGTCTGAGAATGGCTCCTTCTGGTGGTTGATCATCAGTTTCGCGTTCCAGTCGTGGGAGCCTTCGATCACCTCAAATCCCTCGCCACCCAGCTGTAGTACCACCTCGGGCGGGACGGAGGCCGCGTCCACAGACCCCTGCTTCAGGGCGGCGGGTGTGGTCTGGTCACTCATCTTGTCGAAGATGATCCTTCCGACCTTCGGGGCTCCAAGATAGTAGCCGTCGTAAGCCTCGTAGAGGTAAGTCCCCAGGGCCTTGTTGTAGTTGGAGAGCCTGAATGGGCCGGTCCCCACCAGGGCTTCATCATCCCTGAAGCTTGCGGGGTCGGAGACGCCATCCCAGACGTGCTCGGGGAGGATCGGGAGGGTGCAGGCCACCAGGTCCATGAAGGGAGCGTAGGGCTCGGATAGGTAGAGCTTCACGCTGCGGTCGCCGACAGCCTCGGCCCGGTCGATTATGCCGGAGTCGACCCACTGGTAGGGGTGATCCTGGATGTAATCGACGGTGAAGACGACGTCGTCGGCGGTGAAAGCCTCGCCGTCGTGCCAGGTGACGTCGTCTCTAAGGTCGAAGAGATAGGCGTTCTCGTCCTCGACGAACTCCCAGTCCTCGGCCAGGGCCGGAAGGTATCCCTTGTCGTCCTTCCAGACGAGGGTGTCGAAGACGAAGCTCATCCTGACGTATCCGGGGCCCCGGGAGTAGTGGGCGTAAGGCGAGGGAAAGCCCCAGTCTCCCGTGGCATCGGCGATGGTGTACTCGGCGACCTCATGGTCGGCGGCCGCGCTGGCAGGGCCCGTCGCCATCAGCACGAGAAAAATCAACGCCAGTCCAAATATCAAGGGTTTTAGCACTTTGAAACACCTCTATTTGAATAGTCAGATCTCTTGTTATGATGGAGAAATCTATGGGTCTTATTTATGAACTTATTCGTTAAAACCATGTAGAAAAACAAGACGAAAGACGGTTCCTCTGGAGGAAATCCCGGATTGCTCCTTTTGCAGCTATAACGCTCTCTCACGGGATTAAGCCCGAAATTGGTTCAGCCTGGTCCAACAGCCCTGCACAGCCGAGGGAGCTTATTTTGCGGTCTGGAATGGGAACGATCAGAGGGCTGATCTCAAATCACTGGCTGAAGTCCCGATACTGGTTTGTGGAGTCCTGAAATTATTTCGTGCCCTTCTGAGATTCATACAGTTTGAATTATTCATAAGATCTTCACAACCCGAACAACCTATGACCAATAGCAAAACCCTCATGACCCGTAGGCTCATGCCCGAAGGATGTAAAATCGGCTATAGCTCATTGTTATCATGATATGGGCAGTGAAGGTCGATCTTTTTTTGGGACTTTGATCCCGTTTTTAAAACTGACCATTGCCCAGGCGGATGCCAGAATGCGTCTTGGAACGCGTATGGGAATTTGCACCCGTGAAGGGTTTTACAACTGCCCATATCAGGACTGGGTGAAGATGGACCAACGAAGGTATAACGTTTGCTGTGGGGCCGACATCCACAAGAAATTCCTAGTTGCGACGATCTTACTTCTGGATGGGACGATAGCTCACCAAAAGGTTCAGCATGGACCTCAGATCACTTTTTGAGTTCAGAGACTGGATCGATGCAAACGGTTGTGAGGCTGTCGCTGTCGAGTCTACAGGAAGCTACTGGGTTCCTATCTATCGCGCCTTGGAGGGCCACGTTGAACTTATAGTGGCCAATGCCTATAAAATCAAGAACGTTCCCGGCAGGAAGACGGATACGATCGACTCTGAGTGGATCGCGGAACTTTGCCGCAACGGTCAGATCAATCCTTCAAGGATATTTCCGAAAGATGCCCGAGATCTGAGAAATCTTACGAGGGCGAGAGAGCGTCACATCGACGACAAGACCAGAGTTAAGAACAGGATTCATCACATTCTCGACTCGAACTGCATCAGGCTCTTGTCGGTGCTCGCAGCCGTTGCCCTCGCAAGAAAGATGCTATGCGTACTGCATCATCTCCTCACAGTACAGGAGATGTACCAGGAGGAAGCGGACAGGGATACTGATGTAGAAGAACTTAGTATTCCAGGGCAGAGGATATCTCTGGACGATATAATTCGACACGTGACAAAGGCGGGGTATGAAGTGCGAAAGAGAGCACCAAGGGTTGGAGGATAACAGCCCCTGGTGTCGATTTAATAGGGTTTTACATGGGAAAAATAAGACGATCTGAAGCGAAGGCTTCGGCTTCAGACCCCGGGCGGCTCAAAAGCGAGCCTGGCCGTTCCTCGTCCAACGTTGTGTCTGATCGCCAGGGAGTCGGAGCCCGACATCGACCAGATTATATCGACGGTCTGGCCCGGCTTGAAGGCCTTGTCCCAACCGTCACCGGTCTCCATCTTCCTCTTGAACTCGATCACCGTCCAGCCGTTGGCCTCGTCGCCGCCGAACTCCAAAATGTCGTCGGTCCCGCCGAGATCTTCGTCGGGGGGGTGAGGCCCGTAGATCCCCGTCGAATAGAGGTCGAGGACCGTAGCCTTGCCCCTGGAAACCCAGCCCATGACCATGTCGGCGTCCTTCATCGCCTGGCTCGGCTCAAAGCCTATCGCCACGAAGCCCTCGGCCCTTCCCTCCAGGGCCATGTAGAGGTTCTCGGCATCGTTCTTCCAGTGGACGATGTAGTTCCCGCCGGATAAGGAGAGGTCTTTTGAGTACTCGCCCTCAGATATGACGCCGTCGGGGATCCATTCTCCGGCGCCGGGCTCGGCGGAGACGGCCAGCTCAGACGGGACCAACTCGGCGGGCTCAACTGAGGTTTCGTTTTCCGTCGTCTCGTTTTGGAGATAGGCTGGCGTCTCCATAGCCGCGCCGAGACGGAGGGCGAAGAGAGACGGATTTTCGCCAACTCCGGCGGGCCAGACGATGGTATCCTTTGCGACGGCAGGCCACCCATTGATGCCGGCGGGCCCTTTGTACTCGAAGACCTCCTCGCCAGAGTCGACCTTGAAGGCGCGGATCGTGCCGTCGTACTCCGCGGTGAAGACCAGGTCGTTTACCACCGATGCTCCGCCCAAGGCCATCGTCTCAAGGAGCTTGATCCAGAGGATCTTGCCGGTGGAGGCGTCGATGGCCACGAGCTCGCCGGTCCCGTTGTTGAAGTCGATGGTCGAAGAATCTAAGGCCGTCGGAGTCCAGTCTGTGAACATGTTCACGACGGGGACGTAGAGGACGCCGTCGGCGTAGGCCATCGGCGTCTCAACCCCGCCCAAGACCCCCGGATAGATCCTCGTGGTCCCGTTCGGGAGGACGTCCAGCTGGGCCGTCTCGTCGTACTCTCCTACCACCGTCGACCAGAGAACCTCGCCGGAGCTCCTGTTGAAGGCGTAGACCTTGCCCATCTTCCCTGCTCCGAAGATCACCTTCTGGCTGGCGCCACCAACATCCAGCTCCGCCAAAATCGGCGAGATCTGGAAGTCGTGGTCGAAGAGGTCGTGGGCAAGGACCTGACGGAACCAGACCATCCGGCCTGTGGCGTGGTCGAGGGCCATCATGCTGTCGGTGTACAGGTTGTGCCCAGGCCTGCTGGTGCCGCTCGGCCACTCCTCGGTTCCCGGGAAGGGTGCCGGGTTTGCGATCCCCCAAAAGGTAATCCCGGACTCGATATCGATGGCTGGCGGATACCAGCATCCTCCGCCGCTGTTAACCCCCTTGTTCCCCCAGAGGTCGGGCGAATCGACGGTGGAGAAGTTCCAGACCACATCGCCGGTCTCGGCGTCGAGGGCGCTGATGACGCCTATGCCCCCCGGCGCGTAGAAGACGTCACCGGTCCCCGGTACCGTGGAGACGTAGACCAGGCCGTCGTAGACGGCGGGCTGGATATCGATCCCCGTGGTGTTGATCTCCGAGATCCGGGTCGACCAGATCTCGTCGCCGGTCTCGGCATTGAGGGCGGTCACGTTGTAGAGGTCTTTTGCGACGAAGACCTTCCCCCAGCCGATGGCGGGGCCGTTGGGACCGACGACATCGGTGACGTTGTAGAACTTCGACCATCTGACATCGCCCGTCTCGAGGTCCAGGGCGAAGACGTTACACCTGAGGTCCTGGAAATAGACGACGTCCCCCGCGATGATGGGGTTGCTCGCAGCGGCTCCGTAGGCGCCTATCCCAGGGATGGAAAAAGACCAGGCCACCCCCAGCTCCAGAACGTTCTCCGAGCTTATCGCGGAATCGACGGTGGCCCTGGTGTTCTCATAATCCTTGTTCGGGAGGGGCCAGTCCTCGGTGTGGTCCGCCACCTCCGGCGGGATCGCCCCCTCGCTCCCATCGGCCAGAGCCGTTCCAACGACGAGCAGGGTCAATAGCAGGGTCAAGGCTGCGACATGCATCGTTTTTCCGATTTTTACCAAGAAGATCACCTCTTATAGATCGTTTATATTGCCCACTACTTCTTCATTTATTTTTTCCTCGGATATAGAAGAGACTATCATAGAGGCACCATAAGCGACTTATCAAATGGAGGATTGAGGTCCAGATTTGGGTCGTTCTGGACCTCCGGTCTCGGAGCATTCGGTTTTTGCGGCGATTCCGATCAGAGGCCGTTGAACCCCTCAAAGGTGGGGTTCTCGTGGAACCTCAAGGTCCTCTCGACGTCAAAGACGCCGGAGAAGGTCTGGTGCTCTTTCATGTCCTTGTAGAAGATCTTGTGCCACCTATAGTCGGTCTGCAATGTACCGTTGAAGCTGGTCGCGAGGTCCATCCCCACCATATGGGCGGGGCTCGATCTTCTGAGGGCGGAAGCGCCCGCGGGGTCCGATACCTGAGATGCCGGGTCGGTCGAGGCGAAGTAGGTGGTCTGGACCTTCTCCATCTCCGTCACCTCGAAGAACTCTTGGACCTCAGCGCCGATGCCCCCGTAGAAGTCGTTGGAGTGGATGTACTTCATCCCCACCATGGGGGTCTTGCCGGAGTAGCTCATCTTGACGTCCTCGAGGAGGTTAAGGGGCACACTGGTGCCGTTCAACGTTCCCTGGACGTTTCCGGCCCTGTTCGATACGACGCTCTTTGAATCCATCTCCAGATGGCCGTCCCCGTACATGATGCTGTAGTACTCAAGCCCCATCCTCCTGTCCACCACGGAGGATCCCACCTCGAAGTAGCCGGTTCCCGATGCCCTAACCCTGTTGTAGAAGTCCTCGTTTTGGGCCGGCTCGGTGATGGCCGGGCTTCCAGCAGCTTCGCCCATCGCCAGAACGGCGATGAGCAAAAACGCGCCTATCGCTAATCCCTTCGTCCTCACTACCCCGCCAGATTCCTTTGAGTCTCTATATTTCGCTTCCTAATAAAAAATGTGTCGTTTCGGATGGCTTAAATCCTTCAAACTCCTAAAGGCGAGAGGGGCTTTGGAGCTTCGAGGGAATCCAACGATCCGAGGGATAACTCGAGAACGAGAAGAGGTGGCTTGCGGGTGACATCGTGAAGATCGAGGTTTGGACCTGGGGCACGGGTGGGCCCTTCGGAAGGGAGCTTGGGGTCAGTCCGGGGAGAAGGCGGAGAGGACATACGGCAACGTCGATCATAATATCGGGAGAGGGCACAGATCCCGGGGCCGAAGTCCACGTCCTCGTCGACGCCGGGGCACCCTGCGTCGAGACGATGATCGAGAAGGGGGTCTCGGCGCCGGACCTCCTCTTTATCACCCACCCGCATTTCGACCACGTCTCGGACCTCGACAGACTCGCAAACAGCAGAATGAGGGGGCTCATGGTCCGGAGAGGGATCAGGGATTTTGAAAGAGCAAAACGCCTCTTTCGGCCGCTGACGGTGGTCGGGACCGAGGAGTGCCTCAGCCACCCAGAGGACGGCGTCAGGGCGAGGTTCGGCTACCTGGAGGGGCTGGTCTCCTGGACGCCGATTTCCGGCTACGACGTATGGCACTCGGTCCAAAGGGACGGGACGATCTCGCCCGGCGGGGCAAAAGCCGGATCCGAAGACGTCTTCCCCCTGGAGTTCAAGCCCCTCCCGGTCCGCCATTCGAAACACGCTCCTGGCTCCTGCCTATTCATATTCAGGGTCGGATCAGATGAGGCGCGATCCGATTCTTCCGAGCGGGAAAAAGATGGCCCTCGATTCAGAAACGTCGTCGTCTCCGGCGACTTCAAATCGATGGAAGACCAGGTGGCCGGAAATCCGGACCTGCGGAACCCAGCCTGCATCGTCCTCGATACAAACACCATCATAGCTTCCGGAAACTACCACGCAAGCCTGGAAGAGAACAAGGCCAAAATCAACCGATGGTGCTCGGGAGATGAGGAGGTCCTGGTCCTCCTAAACCATCTCTCGGGGTTCGGAGACTACCTGGAGGGCTATTACGATCACGTCCCCGACGACGGAGATTGGACGGCCGCTGCCGAGTCCGCTTGCAAACCGAAGGTGACTGTCAAAATCGCCGAGGACGGTGGATGCTACCTTATAAAATCGAGTCGGAAAGTTCGGGTGACGACCGATCGATCACGCAGCCTTTAAGAACGAAGAACGCTTTAGAAAAACTGCGGTTCAGCCGCTTTCGAGAGGAGTTTAGCATCATGAAGACGAAAACGCTTCTGGTTTTTGTGGTGGCCCTGATCCTGGGCCAGACGGCCTCTGCAGCAGAGGAGATGGTGAACTTGGGCCCCTACCAGGTATCCTTCAGCCTGGCGCCTTCGGCCAACTGCAGCATCGAGGTTGGAGTGCCGGCATATAGCAGGACGCCTTCGGGGACCGATTACGCCGAGCGCTCGATCCATCTGGACTGCGATGAAGGCCGGGCCCTGATCAAGGTGACGAACTATCACAGCCCAGTCCCGGCCGGGGATCGTGAGACCAGGGCCTTGAGCAGAAAAGCGCCCTGGACGATCGGCTACGTGGGCATCGAGACCCGGGAGAGGCTCGTGGACCGGCACGCTGGATTTCTGACGACCTTCGAGGAGGTCTCGGGGAGAGAGCTCCATCAGGTCGCCTACTGGCTGGACAGGTACCTGGCCCCCGACGATTATTTGGGAGAGACATCCTGCGTGGTATCTTCAAGCCTTCCCTGGACGGCGACAGAAGAGCTGATCGATTCAGTCCATGTCGAGAAGGAGGGAGTGGCTCAGAAGCCCTCGACGAATGAGACGGTGACCGTCGGACCCTACCAAGTATCCTTCGACCTCGGGGGCAAGAACTACACCATCATCCAGGAGGGTCCTCTTCTCGGCGAGGGCGAGGAAGATATCGGCCTTGAGCGGCACAGGATAATTCTTGACGGAGTGAATAGAGCTGCCTCGATCGTGATCACAAGCTACGACAACCTCAGCATCGTGAACCTTGAGACGGAGCGGCTCCTCGCCGAGGCGGCCCTCCAGGGCGGGGGATATACAAAAAACAACGCATCCGAATGGACGGTCGGCGGTGAGCCAGGGGTCCTCGGTATTGGTGAGGACGAGGACCACCAGATCCTTTACGTCGCTATCTTTTGGCCGGACCACGTCCAGACGAAAGAGGGTGCCGTCCTCGGAATGACCAGGTGCGAGATCGATTCTAGCTACTGGTGGGATACGACAGAGAGGCTCCTCGAAACGATTCGCGTGGAGAGGATCGAGGAGGCCTGAACCTTTTCCTGAGTTCGAAGGCGGATATGAGGCGGCTTTTGGTGGGGGTTCTCCTCCTCTCCCATCTTATGGGGATGCCGACGGCTGGAGCTGAAGAGGCGAGGACAGAAATCCCGGCCGTCGTCATCTGCCGGGTGGAGCCGAACCCTCCCGGAGACGACGGCGGCCGGGAGTGGGCCGAGCTCTTCAACCCCGGCGAGAAGGATGCGGAGATCGGTGGCTGGAGCGTCACCGCAGTCCAGAGCAGCGCCAAAGTCGCCTTCCCGGCAAATGCCATCGTGCCAGCCCATAAAGCCCTCAGGGTGAGGTTCGACGAGGAAGGTCAAACGCTCTCCGACTCGGAGTCGATCATTCTGGTGGACGAATCCGGCAGAGTCGTCGACGAGACCCCGACCCTGAACGACACGAGGAACGACAACGCTATCTGGACCAGGCTTTCGGGAGATGAAGATGCCGTTCTTCAGAACTGGAGATGCGAAAACCTCTACCGGCGGATCGACAAAGAAGCCCTCGACGTCCCGGCCGAGGCGGAGGCTTCTCTCGAAGATCTAGCCAGATATCTATCAGGGTCTGCGAAAAGCGACGAGGAGAGGGCGCGGGCCATCTATCGGTGGATCGCGACCAGCATCGAGTACGACTTCGAGGGCTCCACGGCGGGCGTCCGCAGGGAGCGGACCGCTGAAGAGTTGCTGGAGGAGAGGCGGGGGGTCTGCAGCGAGTACAGCGCTCTATTCAAACGGCTCTGCGACCTCTCCGGCCTTGAGGCGGTGGTGATCCGAGGATTCGGGAAAGGATACGGCTACGAAGTCGGCTCGAAGATCACGAAGTCAAGCAACCACGCCTGGAACGCCGTAAGGATCGATGGGAGGTGGAGGCTGGTCGACTCCACATGGGGCGCGGGCCATCAGGACCCAGAAGGGGTTTTCGTCCGGAGGTTCGAGGAGTTCTACTTCCTAACCCCGCCCGAAGAACTCGTCTGGACCCATCTGCCGGAAGATCCTGCCTGGCAGCTTCTGAACGCCTCGATCTCGACGGAGGAGTTTGAGGGGCTCGTTTACGCAAAACCCGCCTTCTTCATGAACGAGATAAGGATAGAAGGACCTCTCGGGGGGACCATCGATGCCGACGAGGGTGCGAACATCACCCTATCGGCTCCCGAAGACGTCGGCGTCATCGCCGAGATCCTAGACGAGGAGGGACGAAGGCTTCCCAGCCGTTTAACCTCAGTCCGGCGGTCTGATAATGAGATTCTGGTGATGGTCGCATCCCCAGGCACCGGTGACTACACCCTGCGGATCTATTCGAGGAGGGGCGGAGGCGAGGATCAGAAGGCGTACGACTGGACCCTCGACTATCGGATCAAGGCCGGGCCAGACGCCCAGGTCCAACCGGGATATCCTGTGGTCTGGGATTCGTTCTGGGATATGGGCCTAAAAGCAGAAAGCCATCCCGAAGGGGTGATCGAGGCGGGGCCGGAGCTGGAGGTGATAATCTCGGCTCCCGAGGACGTCCTCCTCCTGGCAAGGCTCTTGGACGAGGAGGGGCGAAAGCTTCCCGATTACCGGACCTTCGCCCAGAGGGAGGATGACGGATACGTGGTCAGGGCAGCCTTCCCGAAGGCCGGAAACTACACCCTCCGGATTTATGCGAAGCTAGAGGGCGAGCCCGGTGATTACACCTCTGCCATCGAGTACGCCATCGTGGCCGAAGCCGGGATCGAGGGCGCGACGTATCCCAGGACCTTTGGAACTTTCGCTGAAATCGGGGCCAGCCTTCGCCGTCCCATGGAGGGAAGGCTGGATGCTGGGACCCTCAACGAGTTTGAGCTTCTGGTCCCCGGGGGCGAGGAGGTGGCGGTAATCAACGGTGAAAGTTGGACCACCCTCTCTGGAGAGGGCGACATCTTCAGTGGCGAGGCGGTCCTATCGAGGGGCAAGGGTCAGGTGGCGGCCAGTTTTCCGGGGGAGAGGTCTTATCGCGGCATCATCGAATACGACGTCATCTGAATCTAAATTTCAGGAGGCTTCACCATGAGAATCACCATAATCTACGACAACGCATCTCTTCGAGAGGATCTCAGAGCCGACTGGGGCTTCTCCGCCCTCGTCGAGGCGAGGGGGAGACGGATTCTCTTCGACACCGGAGCGAAGGATCAAAAACACCAGGGCGTGGTTCCCAGCTCCTCTCCGACCCCACGGAACGCTGAGGTTGTGAGGGTTGAAAAACCCGGAGAGATTCATCCCCACCGGTGAGCTCGCGGGCATAGAGCAGTCGATGATAGTCGATTCGGCCTTCGGCCTTGTGGTGATCACGGGTTGCGCCCACCCCGGCGTCGGAAAGATCCTCGAGGTAGCCTCCGAGTTCGGAGGGGTGAAAGGGCTCATCGGAGGGCTTCACGGTTTTTCCGACCTCCATCGGATAGAGGATCTGGACCTGATCTGCCCAGCCCACTGCACCCTTCACAAATCCGCGATCCTGAGAAGATATCCAGAAAAGTGCCTGGTGGCTGGGGCCGGAAGGGTCATAGAGATCCCGAAAAATTAGTGATCCCGAGAAATTGATCTATAGGAAGAGTTCCAGATATCGCTTAAGAGACGGCTTCAGAGACGTGGATCTTAAGAGCCGACCTAGAAAATTGGGGGTCCGGCCATCATCCCGGAACTCGACGAGGCGAAACTTCCCAGGGCGTTTTGAGCATGGATGGAAAGAGCGACGGCGGCGCGGATCGGATCGAAGATAGATCGAAAGCTGTAGACGGGTCCGGCCGTGCTGGCCGCGACGCCGGGGCGGGGAGAGGGGGCGACCCGGTATCGAGGCTCGCCCTCCTTTCGCTTCTGGTGAACCTATCCCTCGTCGGGATCAAGCTCGTCCTCTCCCACCTATCCGGAAGCCTCGCCCTCCAGGCTGACGCCGTTCACTCCCTGGTGGACGTCTTCGGCTCCATCGCCCTGATCCTCGGGATATTCATATCCGGGAGGAAGAGCAGAAGCTTCCCCTACGGCCTCTACAAGGTGGAAAACCTCGTGGCGGTGATCATCTCCATCCTCTTATTTCTCACCGCTTACGAGATCGCAAGAGAGGCCGCGGTCGGGGCCACCGCCCAAGCCCCCTACGGCGGCTGGGTCCTGGTGGCGGTGGCGGCGATCGTCCCCGTACCCCTCATATTCGGGACCTACGAGAAGAAGGTCGGCGAGAGGTACAGCTCCCCGAGCCTCGCCGCCGACGGCCGGCAGTTTCAATCCGACGTTCTGACCGAGCTTGTCGTCTTCGCTGCAGTGGCAGGGCAGTGGTTTGGCCTGCCCCTCGATAGAGTGGCGGCAGCGATAATCGCCGTTCTCATCGTCAAGGCCGGCTGGGAAATCCTCGTATCGGGGATGAAGGTCCTCCTGGACGCCTCCATCGACCAGGCCACCTTGAGGAAGATCGAGGCCGCGATAGAGGCAAACCCCGAGGTCTCGGCCGTGGAGGAGGTTACGGGCAGAAACTCCGGCCGCTATTTATTCGTCGAGGCGAAGGTGGCCTTCAGGATTACCGATCTTGCGCGGGCGCATCAAGCAAGCAAGAGGATCGAGCGGGACATAAGGGAGGCGGTTCCCAACGTCGACCGAGTTTTGATCCACTACGAGCCGAGGCCCAAGACCCGACTCCGATATGCAGTGGCTCTTGAAGATCTGGACGGAAAGGTGAGCTCCCACTTCGGCGAGTCTCCCTACTTCGCCCTCGTCGGCTTCGACTTGAAAGCGCGGCGGGTCGATGGACAGACGATCCTTGCCAACCCCTACAAAGACATGGAGAAGGGAAAGGGGCTGAAGGTCGCTGGCTTCCTTCTCTCCCACAAGCCCGACGTCGTCGTCGCGGGCGAGAGCCTCGAAGGCAAGGGTCCGGGCTACGCCCTGGCCGAGGCCGGGGTCGAGACGGTCAAGACCGAGGCCGGGACTCTGCGAGATGTGGTGGGAGAGATGGGAGGGGACTGATCGCGGGTCGGCGCCAACTTCCGCCTCCGCTAGATGCTGAAGATCATTTGCGAGGAGAGGGGGGCGAAGTTCTACGTCCCGGAGAAGAGGTTCATGGGGGACAACGGCTCGATGATCGCCTACACCGGCCTCATAATGATGAAGAGCGGGGTCACTACGCCTTTGGTGGAGTCGAGGGTCCGGCCGGGGTATCGGACGGACGAGGTGGAGGTGACGTGGCAATAAGAGCTGAAAGAAGTAAGTAGATTCTCAGTTGATGAAAGAGCCTCAGCCTTTGGCCGAGATAAAGATATCAACTTAATAGTAGCAAAGGTGGCTCTAATAAATGTTTAGATACACTGGCAATGGTGGCGTTGATCTTGGATCAAGATGAGCTTCACAGCTTGGTAGTCAGCAGAAAGGCAACGGATAGAATGAAAGCTGCACGCTCATTAAAGTCCTCGTTTATATATTTTCAAGATAGGGTTCAAGCCATGGAAGATCTGTCAAGACTTCTCAAAGATCCTGAGCCGAAGGTACGAGCTGCCGCGATTGATGCTCTGGCTGCGGCCTTTTGTGAGATTCCTGATAAGAAACGGGCATGGAATTACTTCCTTGAACTTGCTCAAGATGATAACAGAATAGTTAAAATGCATGTTGCTTATTCAATTAAATCTTCACTCGAACTTATCCCGATGAATGATCCAACGTGGTACGATTTATTGAAATCCACTCAAGATGCTATTCTAAAGCTAACTCAAGATACCGATACAACCGTTCTAAGAGCGGCCGCAATATTATTGGGATCTTCTATTTCTTATATTCCAGATAAGGATCTGGCATACCGAGATCTAAGGAGACTCGTTTCACGGGAACACCGCCCAGAGGTAAGAAATGGTGCAGTAATAGGCATAGGATTTGCAATACCTTATACACCTAATATAAATGAAGCATGCCAAATTATCTACGCACTTTCAAAAGAAAGAGAGGGATTTGTTCGAGAAGGAGCAGCGATAGCGCTTGGATTAGCTTTTCAATATTCTCCTGATAGAGTCCTAGCTTTTGAAAATATAATAAATTTGATACATGATCAAAACATGAGAGTTCGATGGATGGCAACGGAAGCCCTCGGACTATCCTTTCGCTATGTTTCCGACAGAACTCGCGCATGGGTAGAACTTGTAGAACGAACAACAGATAGTTCTTTGGGTACAAAAAAAATTGCAATTGATGCCCTAAAATCTTCGTTTCCTTATGTCCTTGATAAAAACCAAGCCTGGAAGGACTTATTTGAACTTACTAATGACACAGATGAAATCGTCCGGAGTGATGCTGCGTTCGCTCTGAAATATGTGGTTGGTCAAGTATCCGAAATTGAAGTGACTTGGGCTGACCTTGTTGATCTTACCGAACACCGAGATCCCTTTGTTAGAGGACCTGCAACTGATGCGATAGGATTGGCATTCATTAGAGTTCCTGATAAAAACAAAGCTTGGAAAGACATAGATCGACTTGCAAGGGTTGAAGATGCAATTGTGAGAGCAGGTATTGCAGCAGCTATTGGATCGTTTTTTTCTCAGATTCCTGATGGAGATTCGGCCTGGACAGAATTGATTAGGCTAACCGAAGACATTGACAGCCATGTAAGGATGAACGCCTATCACTCTCTAGGCAGAGCTTCAGTACTCAAAGCGACTGAAACGACGAACTTGGAAGACTTAAAAAAAGAACTTGAACATGCTGTTGATTACTTTTCGTGTGCGTCAAAAGAGGATCCGAGACTAAATCCTGCCAAGTTCTGTTATCCGTTTTATCGCAGTTACTACTCCATCGTCTTTCAAAAGGCAACCGATGATGAAGTTCAGAAATATTTAACAGATTCAAGAGAAGCAGTTGGACGTTCCAAAAGCAAAGAAGATCTACTAAAAGTTATAGATGATTTAGCCAAAGCCCTAAATAATGCGCAAAAATTGAAAGGTGGTTCCCAAGATGATATCATCGAGAACCTTAATGCTCATAGACAATACTGCGAGGATGCCGCTAATCGTATGGCGTCTGTAGAGGAGACGGCACCAGTTACTATTAAGTTGCTAAGAAGCGGCAACATTATTATTGAGAATAGAATAAAAGGAATTATCGACGAAATCCATGATAAGGCCAAAAGAATACAAGAAATTGCGATCAAATCCAACCCCGAATCAATTGAAAAAACTTTGATATCAATCGGATCTTCTGTCAAGAGTTATGACCCATGTATTGCTGATATTGTCATTTTAACAGTCTTACAAGAAGAATATAGGGCAGTCACTGATAAGCTATCAAACCTTCGATTGCCCCCTAAAATTGGCCCTGATGAAAATAAATATTCATGGAGATTCGGGGAAGTCCCTTGTACAAAATATAGAAGTGTTTATACAATCATTGTGGGAAAGATAGGTGCAGCCGGGACAATTAAAAGCGCTTTGGCTGCCTTTGAAGCAACAATACTCTGGAATCCTTCCTATATTTTTCTTGTTGGTGTTGCAGGTGGATTTTCTGGCCTCAGTAAAGCAGATGTTGTTATAGCGGAAGAGATCCGTGGTTACGAATATGGGAAGATTGATGATGGATTCATTCCAAGGGATGATTGGCATTACTGCACGGAACCCGAATTGCTCAGAAGCGCAATCGATTTCTCAATATCATCTGAATGGCTCAAATATATTCAATTATCCTTACCCTCTGGATGTGAACCAAAGGTTATAAATGGCGAATTTGCTTCGGGAGATAAAGTGGTTGACAATCCATCAGACCCCTTTTTTACAAAAGTCCTAAAAAAATGGCCAGACATAATAGCCGTTGAAATGGAAGGAATCGGAGTAGGCCATGCAACAGAACATGTCAAACGATGGCGTGAACGTGGTTCAAATATTACTGGGTTTCTAATGGTGCGTGGCATCTCAGATCTTCCTCGTACCGCTTCAAGTGAGGAGGAACGAGGCACCAAAGAACGCGATAACTGGAAACCTTGGGCTGCAGATACTGCTGCAGCTTTTGCTATCGGAATGATTGCTGAGGGTTTGCCGCTACGGCCTTTACTCTCAAATGCAGTTTCACCCAGCTAAGACTAAAAATCTGTGATAATTTAGTACCCATTCATTTTGAGTCACACTTATGAGGCTGAAGCCGAGAGCCTCCTTCGGGTCTCTTTCGGTCAATGCGGCCCGCGACCCCAGCCCCGACCACGTCGTTAATCCGCACAACGCCGATCGACGAAATATATAAATCACCGATTGAACAAATTAAAACCGGGGTGGATATAGTTGAAATCGAATAGATCAATCTGCATCTTACTCGCCTTCGTGGTGATCCTTTCGGCCTCGGCCCTCGCCGTCGAGGCGCCTTACTCGCCTTTCGAGCCCGAAGAGGAGGCTCAGCCGGAGAGCTCGATCAGCAGCCCGCCGTCGGGAGAGCCCACCGAGACCATGCCCGCCGCCAGCCCGCAGCCATCGTATACGCCATCGGCCTCCTCGGGAGAGGCAGAATTCGACCTCACCGAGGGGGAGACCCTCACCTACAGCCGGGCAAGCTCCATCGGCGGCAGCACCGCCCTCGCCACCATGCCGGGCATGCCGGGGCTCCAGGCAACGAATCCTAGTAACTGATGGATACGTCTGGTGGAAATATACGACGTATGCTCCGAGGCCGGTCATCCGCCCCGCCCGACCTCATCCTCCCCCGCCTTCTTGTAAAAGACCCTTTTCGCCTTCCCCTCCTGACGGGGCAGCCCGCCGATGGAGTAGACGTCCCCCTTCGGGCTGAAGCCGAGGGCCTCCTTGAGGGCCTTCTCGACGACGTAGCCCGTCATTCGCCATATGCTTGTAGACGTGGTGGTAGAGGGCCCTCGCCCACGCCGAGAAAAAGGAGGCCTCCTGGCGGGCGGCTTAGGCGCAAGCTCCCGCCTCCGCGATATGCTGAACATCATGTGCGAGGAGAGGAGGGCGAAGTTCTATGTCCCGAAGAAAAGGTTCATGGGCGACGACGGCTCTATGATCGTCTATACTGGCCTCGTGATGGTGAAGGCTGGGGTTACAACGCCTTTGGCAAAGTAGAGGGGGTATTCGGTCGGGGTACAGGACCTACGAGGGTCGAGGTGAGGTGGCATTAGGGACAAAGGGAGAGGGAAAGCGATGGCGGAAGAATATCAAGAAACCTCGCGGAGAGAACGCCAGAACTCGTCGGTGCAGGGATGGTACTTGGGCTAAGAAGGGTGACGAACTCCATTTTGGTTATAAGCTTCATTCCAAAGTCGATATCGATTACGGTCTGATAAGGAGCATCGAATCCACAACTGCATCGGTTCACGATAGTCGGGTTGATCTATCGGTTGAAGGAGAGGTGGTCCTCAGGGACAAAGGATATTTCGGCGTTCCGGCAAAGGGAAACGACTTCACGATGAAGCGCGCAACAGCTGGTCATCCTCTAAACGATCTCGATCAGCTGCGGAACCATTTGATCAGCAAACTGAGATTTCCGGGCGAACGTCAGTTTGCTGTTATTAAGAGAGTGTTTCGATGTGCACATGTCATGGTGACGACGATCCCGAGAGTTCACGTCAAAATGGTATTTGCTGCCTTCGCTTTCGATTTATACCAGCTATGTACACTTAAAAATGCTGGAATCGTCTCAAAATAGCGGTAGCTATAGACGAAAAATGAGGAAACTGATCGAAAATCGATTAAGAGCGGGGATCGAGCTAAAATAAGGGATGAATCGGAGATAATTAAAGAATGGGTAATGGTAAATAGGAATCCTCGGTCTTTTGTGTCAAATATAGGCGAAAGCTCCTTAGAGATATCGATCGTATTAATTATATTAAACACATCTGTTATGAACTAGGTGAAAAATATTGGTTCGATTTTGATGCAATAGGAACAGATGGAGATCATGTGCATGTCTTTGTTGGGGCTGCACCAAGATATTCGCCGTCAAGGGTCATGCAGATAATAAAAAGCATAACAGCAAGGGAGTTCTTTAAGCAATTTCCGGAGATCAAGAAACAGCTTTGGGGAAGTGAATTTTGGAGTGATGGAGGGTACATCGGAACTGTTGGAGATGGTATAATGTCGGACATAATTCGCAATTATGTTGAGACACAAGGAACCCCCGAAGAGAAGGAAGGCTACAAGCAGATGAATTTGTTAGAATTCGAATAGCTGATGACCGGCGCGAACATGCCCAGCTGCTTGGTGCGGGGTGCGCTGTTTGACTAATGGGCAAATGCTTGCGGTTTTTTATCCAATACATCCAGACCCGCTTCACGGTAGATTCGCTTACTTTCATCTCAAGCGCGATGCGTTTGGTGCTGATGTTGTTGGTTTTAGCTCGGATGATATATTTGATCTTTTTATCAGTTAGCTTTACAACCTTATTTCGCTTTCCCATGCGGGAAAGTTGAGTATATAAAGTCAAAGGTTTCGGGACTATACAAACAAATCTGCAGCCATAACATTTAAAATCAGCCCCCGTCTTGCATGATCCGTTGAGGAGGAATCTCGTTTGCTCGAAAGGCTCAAGAAATCGCTGCTGGAGGCTCCCATCTACAAGCGGGGCGATTACAACTACTTCATCCATCCGATAACCGACGGCGTCCCTGAGGTGAGGCCGGAGCTGATAAGAGAGGTCGTAACCCACATAATCAGGACCGCAAACCTCGATGTGGACAAGATAGTGACCATCGAGGCGATGGGGATCCACATCGGAACCGCCCTCTCCCTCTTTACGGACATACCCCTGGTGATAATCAGAAAGAGGAAGTACGGCCTTCCGGGCGAGATCGAGGTGAGCCAGGTCACCGGCTACTCCAAGGGACAGCTCTACTTAAACGGCATATCTCCCGGGGACAGGGTGATCGTCGTCGACGACGTCATCAGCACCGGGGGGACAGCCCTCGCCACACTGGGGGCGCTGAAGGCGGCAGGAGCCGAGGTCGTGGACCTCGTCGCCGTGATAGAGCGAGGTCGAGGCGCAGATAGGCTGAAAAGCCAGGGCTATCAGATCAAGACTATGTTGAAGGTCGATGCCGACGAGTTCGGGGTCAGTATCCTTGAATAGATGCCAAGCGACTTTGTCCGCCAGCCTGGTCTTGCTTTATCGTGGTGAGCGATTTTGAGCCTGGAGGGGGATCTCAGGGCCGAGACGGCGAAGTGGCTCCTCAAAGCCGAGAAGGCTCTCGATACGATCTCGGCCCGAGGGGAGGAGGGCGAGAGGTTCCGGGTCAACATCGCGGCCTACATATCCGATAGCAGGTACTTTCTGGAACAAGGCGATCTGATCAGGGCCTTCGAGGCGGTGATCTGGGCCTGGGCCTGGATCGAGATCGGTCGGGACGTGGGAATGCTGACCTCCTGAGTTAAGGAAGGCGGTTGCCCGGAGCCGATCGAATTGGCTCATTTCATCGGTCCAGTCTTGCCATCGGTTTCAACGGTGATTCGAGATTTCGGATTCAGAGCAAAGGATAAATCGCATGACTACCCCATCTCAACCTATTAATGGTGATAGTATGAGCGACGTCGTCGACGTTACCGATCGCAGCTGGGAAGAGGTTGTCGAGAGGTCGGAGAAGCCCATCCTTGCCATGTTTCATTCCCCCACCTGTCCCCACTGCCGGGCGATGATGCAATACTTCGAGGAGTACGCCACCGAGTTCAAGGGGAAGGTGAAGTTCGTGAGGATCAACATCATGGAGAACTCCTTCACCCCCGAGAGGTACGGTGTCATGGCCACCCCGACCTTCAAGTTCTTATGCGGCGGAAGGCCGGTCCAGGAGATGGTGGGGGCCGCGTATCCCTCCCCTCTCAAGAAGATGGTGGTGGAGGGCTTTTCCCACGGTGCGGAGTGCGCGAGGCTCTCGACGCCCATCGACTACAACGTCGGGTATGTCTGATAGTTCCGCCTTTCTCCTCTCCTTTCAGCCTCTTCCGCTTTTTTTTAGCTTCAGCCCCTTGTTTGCTCTTTTACTCCTTCCGCCGTTTCTCCCTTTTCGACATGGTGCTGGTTGGCACTATCCCACATCAACGTGCGTCGAAATGACGATCGATAATTATCGATATTTGTTGATAATAATTATTAATCATTGTAGATATTATAAGCTGATACCAATGTATATAAGAAAGTTATAAATAACTTGACGCCATTAGATTATGGTTTATGCGGATCTTCGGAGATGCAGATCCGCACCCCACGACCCGAAATGGTGGATTTCGGGGGTGCATGAAAGTGCCACAGGGCAGCATTGATGTGAAAGACCTTAGAAGATTGGAGAATGTGGTGAGCAAAGGGACGGGGATCAGGATCAACTGCGATTCCTTAAGCCCTCCTGTCCTTTCCCTTCTCGCAGACGTTTTTGCGGATGAAGCGAAGCTATCTTACAAAGACCTCATGGAGATAGTCGCCGAGTTCTTGTGCTGCAGCAGCTACAGCCGCCGGGAAATCAGAACCCTCATGATGAGGCTTGGGGTCGACGACTCGGAGATGCAGGCCGATCTGATTTACATGGCACGGTCCTGGCGGAACCGGGACCCCTTCACCTACGCTGCAGCCCGTAGATAACGACAGCGAATCACAACTTTTCGTCATGACTTTGGACCTTCGCCAACTCCTTCAGCTTTGGCTCTCGCTCGAAGACCGGGAGTCTTCGGCCTATTCCAATACCTTTGGGCAGCGCCGCTCCCCAGAAGGGGGAGCAAAAGTAAAAAAAGGATTTTCAGGCCCCGGAGGCGGACCTGACCTTCGCCAGTCCCGCCTCCAGCGCCTCCGCCAGCCTCTCCGCCTGAGGGCCGCCGCCCTGGGCGATCTCGGGCTTTCCGCCGCCCCCGCCTCCGACGACCTTGGTCGCTGCCTTCACTATCTCCCCGGCTTTGAGGCCTCTGGCCAAACCCGTCTTCCCGACGGCGGCGACGATCTTCGCTCCGCCCTTCTCGCTTCCGAGGATGGCGACGTAGTCTTTCCCGGAGATCATAGAGGCGGCTTTGATCAGCTCCTCGACGTCGGCGTTCTCGACGATCTCAACGACGACCTTGAGCCCGCCAGCCTCGACGGCTTTGCTCGTCAGCCCCTCCATCTGGGCCCGCGCCAGATCCTCCTTGAGGCGGGCCGTCTCCTTCCGCAGCTCCTTCCACTCCTCGAAGAACCGGGTGGCGGTCTTGGGGAGCTGCTCGGCCGGGACGCTGAGGATGTCTGAGGCGCCGAAGAGGAGGTCGTCTCTCTCCTGCCCCCTCAGGACGGCGGCCTCTCCGGCCGCAAACTCGATCCTCTCGACACCGTCCTGGACCCTCTCGGTCCTGAGGACCTTGATCGGCCCGACCATCCCGGTGTTGGTGCAGTGGGTCCCGGCGCAGGCCTCGACGTCGGTCCCCACCTGGACGACCCTGATCGACTTCCCCGGCGGGACGCCCCCCTGGTATAGCTCGAAGCCGAACCTCTTCTCCGCCTCGGACCGCTCCAGCCAGCCGGTGGATATCGGCACGTTCTCCATCACCGTCCTGTTGGCGATGATCTCGATCTCTTTCAATTCGTCCCGAGAGATCCGCTTGTAGTGGGAGATGTCGAGCCTCGCTCTGTCTTCCGACTTCTGGGCTCCGGCCTGCCAGATATGGCTTCCCAGAACCTTCTTCGCCGAGTCGTGGATGATGTGGGCCGCGGTGTGGTGTCTTGCGTGGGCGAGCCTCCGGTTCATGTCGATCTCGCCCTCGACCGAGTCGCCTGGCCTGATCTCGGCGGCAGCCTCTGCTGACTCGTCCTCGGCGATCTTGTGGAGGACGACTCCTCCTGCCGACTGGACGTCGACGATCCGGAAAGCCTTCGACCCCTTCCGGATAAGGCCGTGGTCTGCGGGCTGGCCACCCCCTTCGGGATAGAAGAGGGTCTGGTCTAAGATCACGTTGCCGTCGACGACCTCGAGGACCTTCGCTTTGAACTTCCTCTCGAAGGGCCTCTCGTAGAACATCCGGCGGGTCTCGGGAAGGTCGATCGCAACCTCTTCTTTCTCCTCCTTCTCGGACTTGATGTGGGTGCTTGCCACCCTTGAGTAGAAGTTGTCGGGAAGGTCGACCTCGACATTCGCCTCCATCGCCGCGTCCTGGGCGATCTCCGGCGGGATGCCGTGGGAGTCGTAGAGGGAGATCATCTCCGAGAGGGGGATCTTCTCGCCCTTCTTCCCGTAGCCCTCGGCGATCCTCTTCACGAGGCGGCGGCCCTTATCCAGGGTCTCGGCGTACCTCTCCTCCTCCTGGTCGAGAATCTCGACGATGGTCCCGAGCCTCTCGTCGAGGTCGGAGTAGTCGAGCCTGGATAGCTGCATCGATACGAGGTCGGATAGGGGGACGCTGATCCCGAGGTCTTTCATCTGCCGCAGGGTCCTTCTGATGACGAGCCTTGCGAGGTAGCCGGCCTTGACGTTGGAGGGGATTATCCCGTCGCCGAGCATGTAGGCGAGACACCTTGTGTGATCTGCGACGGCGTAGATCCGCTCCAGGGGCGTGATGATCTCGTCGAGCTTCTCCGCCGAGATCCCGATGTCGGAGGCGATCTTCGCCCGGAGGTCCCGGAGGCTTGCGTCCTCCAGGTCCACCATCCCCGCCAGGCGGGCGTTCGCGGCCAGGATCCGGGCCCGCTCATCGTCGGAGACCGAGGACTCAAGGCCAGCAAGCTCTGAAATGGTGGCCACGACGTCGGGGAAGATGGCGTCGTAGATGGTGGGCGAGCCTTTCGAAGCCCAGACGAACCTCTCCAGGCCGTAGCCGGTATCGACGATGTAGTTATCCATCTTCGAGTACCGCTCGCCCTTGATCTCGTACTCGCCCCGAGGCGAGACCTTCATGTCCATGAAGACGAGGGTTGCAAGCTCCAGCCCTCCCATCATCACCTCGACGCTCGGCCCTGCGTTTCCGCCTCCGGCCCAGGGAGACTCCTTGTAGGTGACGGCGAGGGGGTCGGCCCCAAGGCCCAGGAGGAGCTCGTCGCAGAGGGCGACGGTCCTTTCCTTCCAGTAGAATTCATGCTCGGGGGTGTTGAAGACGTGGTGGGCCATCATCTCGAAGGTGGTGAGGTGGCGGCCGCTCCTCCCGACGGAGTCGAGGTCGTCGAGCCTGATGCAGGGCTGAGATACGGTGAGGGGATTTGCTGGCGGCGGTACGAGCCCCGAGGTGATGAAGGGCTGAAAGTCGGCGATGGAGGCGATGGTGAGGTAGATGTCGTCTCTCCACCGTGCGATGACCGGGTACCTCTTGATCCGGGTGTGGCCCTTCTCCTCGAAGAAGGAGAGGTAGTGCTCGCGCATCTCGTCCAGCTCGATCTCTCGCTTGAAGACCGGGGAACCTATGAAGGTGTAGGGGTCGCAGGGAGGGTCTCCGCAGGTTTTCCTGGCCGGATCTCTCGTCCAGAAACGGCCGCCGCATTTCTCGCAGGTCTTGCGGATGAAGCCCTCCTCCTTGAAGAAGTCCAGGTTGTAAGCGTCCTCGGGGAACATGTCGATCAAGTCCGATGTAAAGGGAATGGGAGGACGAAGGGCCCGGTTCCCTAAAAGGCTTTCTCAAGGGCTGGTGAAAAATAGGAGGAGGAAAAGAAGGAGAGGGTGAAGAAGAGTACGGGGAGAAGAGAAAGAGGGCAAGAGAAATCGGAGAAGAGAAAACTGAGAAGAGAACGAGGGGATCTGATTTTGGCGGAGTTCGAGCTGGAGGGAAGACACCCCAGGCATATCTTAAACGAGATCAAGTGGCGGGGCCTGGAGATGGAGAAGTGCGAGATCGACGTCCTCCACCGGGGAGCGCCCGGTGACAGGATCAACATCAGGGGGAGCGAGATCTCCCTCGGCAGGTCTTTTTTCACCTACGGCGAGACGATGATACCCTACCACCGGATCCTCAGGATCAGGTACAACGGGAGGACGGTCTTCGTGAGGGAGATGAGGTGAGGTCCAAACCTGGCAAACGTTACGAGCTTCGTCATCGCGTCGATCAAGAAGGCTCGCCTCGTCAATATTACGCCAAATTTGCTTAGCTCGCGCGTCTTCCCAGCTCCCAAATATGCATACTGTGATGGGATCGCCTCGGTGGCGTCTGCCTCCTCTTTTGTTAACTCGCCAAAAACATAGACTATGGGAATATCCTCCTCTTGTCTCCGATTTACATGGGTAACGAGATGCTTAAGTACTCTGAAGGGGGGTGATCCCACATTCCGCACCTTGTGTTCTGAAATTGGTATCTTTACTGCTATCGATTTGTAACCTCCGATTCAACCATTTTAATTTAATATGATTTTTCAATTTGATTTAGTTAACATTATGTTGATTATTTCATTAGACATGACTCGATGAGATACTCGCTCACCAGGGGGTCAGCAATAAGCAGACACAATATTAACGTAAATGAATAGTCAGATTTATAATTATATTAGTAGAATCGCTAGCTAGCAAAATACTCGATTTAGGATGTTAAGGTGCGGAATGTGGGGTGATGTCTCAGCATGGCGATTTTTACGCGCAGTGTTTTTAGGATCGAACGTTAGCCAAAATAGATGGATGGAATTTATTATACTTCCAAACCTTGCATAAAATATTAGGTTAAAAAGTATTTTTTATATTGTCTTCAGAACTTGGTCCTTATAACTATGATTCGCAGCCTATTAGTGCCTCATAGTCTAACCGTAAGAGTCTCTATCTGAAATAGCTTACACCTCGAATGTAGCCATGATGCCGGCCCCCATAAGCAAAAACCCCACTCATCCTCCCCCATATTTGGCACCATCGAGATTGGCATCATCTAGATTGGCATCATCCAGGTTTGCCCCCGCCAGGGAAGCCCTCTCCAGGTTGGCCCCCCTCAGGTTTGCCTCCCTCAAGCTGGTCTTCTCCAGGTTGGACTGCACCAGGATGGCCCTCTCCAGGTTGGCTCCCCTCAGGTTGGCCCACGACAGGTCGGCTTTCTCCAGGTTGGCCTTCTCCAGATTAGCCCCCCTCAGGTTTGTCTTCTCCAGGTTTGCCTCCGCCAAGATGACCCCCACCAGGTTGGCCTTCTCCAGGTTGGCCCCTCTCAAGTTGGCTTTTTCCAGGTTTGCCTCCGCCAGGTTTGCCTTCTCTAAGTTGGCCCACGACAAGTTGGCCTCTCTTAAGCTGGCCGCCCCAAGGTTAGCCCCCCTTAGGTTTGCCTTCTCCAGGTTGGCCCCTGCCAGGTTGGCTTTCTCCACGTGGGCCTCCTGAAGATCGGCCCCTTTCAGGTTTGCCCCCTCCTCTAAGTTAGCTCCCCCCAGATGAGCCCCTTTCAGATTAGCCTCCTCTAAGTTAGCTCCCCCAAGATAAGCCCCTTTCAGGTTTGCCCCCTCTAAGTCGGCTCCGCCCAGATAAGCCCCTTCCAAGTTGGCTCTCTCCAGATTGGCTAACACCAGCAAAGCCTCCTGCAGGTTTGCCCCCTTTAAGTCGACCTCAACCAGGTCGGCTAACATCATGTTGGCGAATTGCAAGTTTGCTCCCTTCAGACTGTCCAGACCGAACTCCACAAGGTCAGCCAAATCCAGGCCAGTTTCCTCCAGTTCGGCACCATACAAGTTTCTCCTCATCTGATCGGATAAAACCGGGTTGCCTTCCCCCAGTTTTGCTTTCCTCAGGTTTGCTAACATAAGGTTGGCTCTCTCCAAGCTGGCTCCCCTAAGGTTTGCCTCCTCCAGCTCGGCACCAGAAAGATTGGCTTCCTTCAGGTTTGCCTCCTGCAGGTTCGCCCTCACCAGCTTGGCTAATTTTAAATCTCTATGTTCCAATGCGGCATTCGGCTTGTTAATATTGGCTAAGTTAGCACCAGCCAAACTATACCTAGCATTTCCACTTAGTATTTCTTCTCTTATAGAGTTATCAAATATATTTATTATTGATGTACGCATATATACGAGTAATAACAGGATGCAAATAACTGACAGCGCCAAAACATCTGAAATATTTATACTAATAGTGTCATCTAATGGGGCATATCTGAGTAATACGAGATCCACAGTTATAGATATAATAAATAATATAAATATAAAATACAACTCTTTGGACTTTATCTGTTTCCTCATATCAAATGGTGAGGCAGCTTTATTTTGAACTTGTATTTGTGTAATTATAAAAATTAAAGTGAAAAATAGGCCGAAAATTGCAGCCTGTGCCTGACTCAGAGCACTTAGAATATATCTAGCATTATCTCCACTTGCCCATATAAATATCGGCAAATGATATTGAGACGGAGGAACTAAATCAGAAATCAACCTAATTAAAGGATCAAAAAGAAAGATAATAACCATCCATGCTAAAAACAACAGCAAGATTGTGATTTTATCCAAAATAGTGTAAACCCCTTGTTTAAGAGCTGGAATATTTTCACGTGTGGGAAGAGATAAAATTCGCATTGAGTGCATTAATTCATACTCTGCCTTAATAAACTTAGCTCATCTCAAACTAGACCAAACTTAATATTTTAGTTGTATGACTCTCTATTACCCTTTCTTCTCCAGCCATCCTCCCCAGAGCTTTCGTTCTTATGTAACTTGGGGAAAAGATTTAACTGGATGGGTTACATAAGACGCAGCCTTGATCCCCAAATACATCTTGGACGAGCTGGCCGAGGAGGACCTCCCCCACCTCCTGGAGATCAGAGATTACCTCGATCGACTGATCACCAATCGCGAAGGATCTCCTGAAGAAGGAGCCTCAAAAGCAGAAACTGGAGAGAGGAGGCCGGGGTCTGTCACCTACCGGCAGGAGTGGGTCTACTGCGGCAAGGAGTGCAAAAAATGTCCCCACGGCCCCTACTGGTACTGCTACTGGAAGGAGGACGGAAAAACCAGGACGAAGGCCCCCCAAGCCGAGAAGGAGCTCGTCGCAGAGGGCGACGGTCCGATCCATCCAGTAGATCTCCCGTTCGGGGGGTGTCGAGGATCAGGTACGACGAGAGGACGATCTTCATGAGTGTGCTGAGATGAGCCCCAAACCCAGACCCGGCAAACTGCCAGAGGTTTACCTCAGCTTCGCCGAGCTTTACAAGCTCGTCATAGCGCCGATCAAGACCAGACTCCTGTTGACCGGCATCGAGCTCGGGGTCTTCGACCAGCTCACGGAGCCAAGATCATCCGAGGATGTGGCGGAGATCCTCGGCACCCACCCCGAGAACACCAGGATCTTTCTCGACGGCCTCGCATCCTTCGACCTCGTCGAGAAGAGGTACGGCCTTTATGCGAACTCAACGATGGCCGAGACCTTTCTGGTCAAGACGAGCCCCGCCTTCGTGGGCGATTATCTAGTCGAGGAGTGGCGGTATATCGAACCGGTTTTTGAGGATCTGTTGGGCCTGGTCAAGAAGGGGCCAACGGAATTGAAAGGCGGGCCTGAAAGGAAACCAGAAGATGAGACGGCCCGGTGGGCCGCGGCCGTCGCCGAATACGAGCGGTCCGGGATCGCCCAGATGGTGGCCGGGGCGATCGGGGAGCTTCCGGAGTTTCCGTCCTTTCAGAAGATGCTGGACCTGGGAGGAGGGCCGGGACTCATCGGGATGGCGGTAGTGACATCCCACCCCGCCATGAAAGGGGTCGTCTTCGACCTTCCGCCGGTGGCGAAGGTGGCCGAGAAGTTCGTATCTGAGGCCGGGATGGAGGACCGGATGGAGGTTCTGGCGGGGAACTTCTGCTCTGGACCGATCGGCGAAAACTACGACCTCGTCCTCGCCTCCGCCTCTCTTTACTCCTGCAGGCACGACCTCGATTCGATGATCAAAAAGGTTCACTCCGCCCTCAACCCTGGCGGGGTCTTTGCGAGCCTTCACGAGGGGCTCGTCTCCGAGAAGACGAAACCCGAGGAGATGAAGCTCGGTTGGCTGCCCGCAGAGCTTTTGGGAAGAGATCTGGCCTTCGAGCGGGGAGAGATCGCGGCCTCGATGCAGAGGGCGGGTTTTGTATCGATATCCTCCAGGACCCTAGATAGCCCCGTGGGCCCCCTCGATCTGGACGTGGGAAGGAAGCTTTAGAAAATCATTGTGGAATTATGGAGAAATATTTATCTCAAACCGAGAAAATCCACACTGCATGAAAGGCGAGATCCAGCCGCCGACCTATTTTGCAGCGCTTCTCATCCTCTCCGGAGCGTCGCACTTCGCATACCCCGTGCAACAGGTGGTCGAGCCACCCTACGCTTACCTGGGACTTTTGCTTATCGCCTTCGGGGCGATTCTGAACCTCTGGGCGGATTCTCTCTTCAAGAAGAACAAGACCACGGTCAAGCCCCAAAAGATGCCCTCGAAGCTGGTGGTTTCGGGGCCCTTCCGGATCAGACGCCACCCCATGTACCTCGGGATGGCCGCCATCCTCCTGGGCGAGGCGGTGTTCCTGGGGGTCTCTCGCGACCTTCGCCTTTCCCCTGATCTTCGCGGTCATGATGGAGGTTCTTTTCATCTCGATGGAGGAGGAGAACCTCGAACGAGCCTTCGGAAAGGAGTACCTGGATTACAAAAGGAAGGTCCGGCGCTGGATATGATCAAACTCGTGATCGGCGCGATAATACCTTTGGCGATCAGCCCAAGTCAAGCTGCGGCAGCGCACCCTGCAACAAGCTGTGGGTATTCGAATAAATAAATCGGTAAGATCCGATAATGTGAGTGAATTACCATCCGCGTTCAACAACGCATCATAGCTCATGAAAGTACCAAAAACCGTGGCGCGCGCAATTTGATTTTGTGGGAGGGTCGAAGCAAACGCGTCAGATATCCCCAGAGCCGCCCTCCCCATCATCGACTTTTTCCAGCATATCCACCGTCCGATCGAGGACCTCCGCCACCCCCGCTCCGGTCGACGTGGACATGACCATGTCTGCGCCTTCGTAGGCGAGAAGGTCGCTCTTGTTCGCCACCACCAGGACCGGGAGGTGAAGCCAACCCTTCACGTCGGCCAGGAGTCTGAGCTGGTCGGCCAGGGAGAAGCCGCAGTACTCGCTCGGGTCCAGGATGAAGAGGACCACGCCCCGGAGATGGCGGAGGGCGGCTATCGCCTGAAGCTCGATCTCGTTTCTCTGGGATAGGGGCCGATCGAGAAGTCCCGGGGTGTCAACCACCTGGTAGCGCTGATGGCCGCGGACGAAGTGGCCCACCCCCACCCCCTTCGTGGTGAAGGGGTAGCTTGCGATCTCTGGCCTCGCCCCGGTGACGGCAATCATGAAGCTCGACTTGCCGACGTTCGGATATCCTGCTACGATGATGGTGGGAACGTCTGGGTCCACCGTGGGCATAAATCTCAGCTTCTGGCGGGCATCATTCAGGAACAGGAGGTCTGGCTCGATCGACTTCATCACCGAGGCCATCCTGCCGAAGGCGGCCTTCCTGACGGAGGGCTTATTTGTGGCACCCTTCATCTTCATCAGGTGATCCCGGGTTATGGACCTGATCTGGGTGCCGGCCCAGGAGACCCTGGAGAGGTGGATCCTCATCTCGTCCACCCCCACCGCAGCGTCGGCGAGGTCGTGATAGAAGGGCGGGAGGTTCATGAAGGAGGGGTACTTGCGGACCAGGTTTGTTAGATTGTCTGAGAGGATGTTTCCGGCGGTCATCAGCATCGATTCGTCCTTCTTCTCACCTGTCGCCGCCCTCGTCGACCTTCTGAAGGCCCGGTCCACCAGCTCCTGGGAGGTGGGGACGGTTGGAAGCCTTTCGAACATAACCGCTATGGACGTCCCTCCGAGGAGATAAACTTTGAGTCCGGGGCAAAACTCATCAAATAAAATGTTTGCGGAGCCTTTATATATGATAACCCCGAACTAGCTGGGGTGAGGTGACCGGTTGAAGAGGTTGGGCACCACCCAGCATTTAGTTCAGAAGAAGTTGATTGTGCGCACAGAGCCGTTGAGCGGAAAAAATGCAGAGCTTCCGAAGATCAATTCTGTAGTTGTAGATCAGAAGAAAGTTAGGATCGGCCGGGTTTTTGACATATTGGGTCCGACGGATCGCCCCTACATCGTCGTCAAGCCTTATCGAAACGTCGATGCAGCAGTTCACTTGGGAAAAAAACTCTATTTCGAGGAGCGCGGATTCGGTGGAAGAAATAGAAAAGATTAGGGAGATCGAACGGTCTGAGAAAGAGAAGATCCAGGAGAAGATCAAGCTCAGGCGAGAGAAGGAGAAGGTAGATGAGTTCGAGAAGTTCATCGTCGAGTGTCCCGAGTGCGGAAGTCACGCCCTGGTCCACGACTACGAGAGGGCGGAGCTCGTCTGCAGCGACTGCGGCCTCGTCATCGACGAGAACTTCATCGACCAGGGGCCTGAGTGGAGGGCCTTCGATCACGACCAGAGGATGAAGAGGTCAAGGGTCGGCGCTCCCATGACCTACACCATCCACGACAAGGGCCTATCGACGATGATAGACTGGAGGAACCGAGACTCCTACGGAAAAACCATCTCCTCCAAGAACAGGGCCCAGCTATACCGTCTCCGAAAGTGGCAGAGGAGGATCAGGGTCAGCAACGCCACAGAGAGAAACCTCGCCTTCGCGTTGTCTGAACTCGACAGGATGGCCTCGGCCCTTGGCCTCTCTCGAAACGTGAGGGAGACGGCCGCCGTCATCTACAGGAAGGCCGTCGACAAGAACCTCATCAGAGGAAGGAGCATCGAGGGCGTCGCAGCCGCGGCCCTTTATGCGGCCTGCCGGCAGTGCAACGTCCCGAGGACCCTCGACGAGATCGCCGAGGTATCGAGGGTCAGCAGAAAGGAGATCGGAAGGACTTATCGGTTCGTATCGAGGGAGCTCTCCCTCAAGCTGATGCCGACAAGCCCCATCGACTACATACCCCGCTTCTGCTCCGGCCTCTCCCTCAAGGGCGAGGTCCAGGCAAAGGGGATAGAGATCCTACGCCAGGCGGCGGAAAAAGAGCTGACCAGCGGCCGGGGCCCCACTGGCGTTGCGGCGGCGGCGATCTACATCGCCTCGATCCTCTGCGGCGACCGGAGGACCCAGCGAGAGGTGGCGGACGTCGCCGGGGTGACGGAGGTCACCATCCGGAACCGCTACAAGGAGCTGGCCGAGGAGCTGGGGATCGAGATAATCCTTTGAGCTTCGAACTTTAAAAGCGCCTCAGACGAACATCGCCCTGGCGAGGATCCCCGTGGCCTCCGCCAGGGCCATCTCTCTTCTCCAAACTTTGGACAACCTCTCCTGAGCCATCCTCATGGAGTAGGGCTCGACGGTCCACTCGACGCCCTGGTATCCCACGTCCATCAGGATCAGACCCTCGGCGGGGGCAGCGTTCACACCCTGATTGATCTCAGGATCGAGGAGGCGACTGACCCATTCGAGATCTCGCTGGCCGGATCCCACCATCTCCAGGACGGTCGCGATCTTTCTCACCATGTTCCAGAGAAAGCCGTCGGACCTGACGTCCAGAATTATCGAACCGTTCTGCTCAGAAATATCGAGCTTCATCAGATTTCTGGTGGTGGACCTTATCTTCTCCGTGGATAGGTTTCGAAAGTCGTGGACGCCGAGAAGCTCGCGACTTGCTTCCCGCATCAGGTCGATGTCGAGGCCGTCCCTGGGGAGGACGTACCTGTACTCGCGCCAGAGGGCGGCGTGGCGGGCGCTGAAGTTCTCGGGGACGGTCGCCCAAGCCCAGGCCCAGACGTCGGGGGGAAGCCTGCTGTTTACAACCCTCGGGATCGCGAGGTCCGCATTTTTCGAATCGATGAAGAAGTCGATCACCTGGCCGAGGGCGCTGACCCCTCGGTCGGTCCTCCCGGCATAGCAGAAGCTCCCATCGTTTAGGGCCAGGCCCCGGAGCGCCTCCCTGACGACGGCCTGGACCGTCAGGACCTCGGGCTGGAGCTGAAAGCCGTGGTATCGGCCGCCGAGGTAGCCGAGCTTGAAGGCGACTTTCAAGGTCAGATCTCTCTCGGGTCGGTGATCTCGCCGGTGATGGCTCCGGCGGCCGCCGTCGCAGGCGAGCAGAGGTAGACTTTGGCCTTGGGGCTACCCTGCCTTCCCTGGAAGTTTCTGTTCGACGTGGAGAGGGAGACCTCGCCGTCGCCGAGAAGGCCGAAGCTACCGCCCATACAGGGGCCGCAGCATGGCGACTCGACGGTGGCACCGGCGTCCATGAACTTTTCGACGAGACCGGCCCGAAGGACCTTCATGTACTCGGTCCTGCTGGCAGGGATGACCACCATCCGGACGCCCGGGGCCAGGGGCTCGCCGTTCATGACCTGGGCCGCAAGCAGGAGGTCCTCAAACCTCCCGTTGGTGCAGGAGCCGAGGAAGACCTGGTCGATCTTCGTCCCGGCGAGGTCTCCAGCGGGCACCACGTTGTCGACGTTGTGGGGGACGGCCACCTGGGGCGGAAGGTCGTCGACCTCCCAGACTCGTTCCTCAAAGGATGCGTCATCGTCGCCGTGGAGGACGGCCTTCTCGTCGAAGTCCTCGACCCTCTCCCTGATGTAGCTGTAGGTCGTATCGTCCGGGTCGACGAGGCCGGCCTTTCCGCCCATCTCGATCGCCATGTTGGTCATCGTCATCCTCTCGGGAACTGACATCTTCGAGACGGCAGAGCCCGCAAACTCGCAGGCCTTGTAGGTGGCGCCGTCGGCCCCTATGTCGCCGATCATCCTCAGGACGACGTCCTTCGACGTTACCAGCTTCGAGAGCCTCCCATCGGCTCTGAGCCGCAGGGTCTCGGGGACCATGAACCAGAGCTTCCCGGTGGCGAAGACCGAGGCCATGTCGGTGCTCCCGATGCCGGTCGAGAACGCCCCCAGGGCGCCGTAGGTGCAGGTGTGGGAGTCGGAGCCGACGATGAGGTCGCCGGGGAGGGCGTGCCCCTTCTCGGGCATCACCTGGTGGCAGACGCCCTCGAAGATGTCGTAGTTGAGGATTCCCTGCTCTTTTGCGAACTTTCTGAGCATGATGTGGTTTTCGGCGGCAGCAAGGCTGTCTGCCGGGACTTGATGATCGAAGAGTATCACTATCCTTGAGGGGTCCCATACCATCGCGTCCTCGCCTGCGATCTCGTAAAACCCCTTCACCGCCAGGGGGCCGGTGATGTCGTGGACCATGGCCCGATCTATCTCGGCCATGACGAACTCGCCAGCCCTCACCTCCTTCTTTGAGGCTCTGGAGAAGATCTTCTCAGAGAGGGTAAGACCTGCCATGGCCAGGGAGATCTCCGCCAAAATAGATAAACCTTGACCTTGACCGTCTAAGATCGAGACAAGAATAAGAGAGAGAGAAATTGCATACGTATTACTCCAGAGCGCGGTGGGACGCGAGCGCCCCGACCGTTAGTTAGGCCGGAGCGGCCGCACTCAATTTGATTTATTCGAATACTACGGAACTTGTTGTGGTACATTCAATTTAAAATTAATAATATCCATCATCCTTGTCCACCACTCCGGCAATCCTAACAAGGTCTGTATATAGTACTCGAAAGTTAGTGCGCATTCTAATCGAAAATGTTAAGGCAAAACCTCGCAGAGAACGCTAATTTGCGGATAACCGAAGTACTCCAAGCACTTAATTGGAGACGTGCGTAATATAGATAAATAGATAAGGCCATACGCCCCATGAATGGTATGGATACTGCGTGATGTTGCTAGACCACCCGACAAAGCGGTTCAAACGATGTACCTCTATGGCGCGACGAAGACGGCGGCAAAAAAACGGGTTCCTCTGGGTGGATTTAAGGGATCACAATACTGTGGATCGATCGTAACAACTCCATGACGGTCGGGAATCGGAACAGCTATAATTGAGTCCGTCTATCGCTATCTTGAAGTTAGCCACATGAAATAATGGCGAATAGCCAAAAAACTCTTCATTCAGGGAGATTTATCCGGATTGAACTTCGGCATAGTCTAATATAATATTTGGAGATGAGTAGATCTATGGAAATTATTGCAGTTATTCCTGCTCGAGGAGGCAGCAAAGGTGTCTTAAAAAAGAACATTCGATTGCTAGCAGACAAGCCACTTATCCACTATACTATACATACTGCTCAGCATTCAAGATATATCGATCACGTCATCGTATCTACAGATGACGATGAAATAACAAATGTAGCATTGAAAGATGGAGCTCAAGTCATAAAACGACCTCCAGAAATAGCAGGTGACGATGCATCTACAATCGAAGCTGTTTTTCACGTTTTAAGTCAGTATAAAGGACGGGGTCTTGAACCGAAATTAGTCGTTTTACTTCAGCCAACATCACCATTTCGGACATCATTTGATATTGATGCAGCATTAGATATTTTTTTACAAAACGATTGTGATTCGGTCGTGAGCTTGGTAGAGACGACTCATCCACCTTATTGGAATATGGTACTAGAAGGATCATATCTAAAACCTTTATTCAATCAGGAATACCTGACAAAGAGGAGGCAGGATTTACCGAAAACATATCTTCCTAATGGTGCGATTTATATCGCATCCGCTGAAACCCTAAAACAGACACATTCATTTTATACCCCCAAAACAAAACCTTATATCATGCCCGCCGAAAGGAGCTTGGATATCGACAGCGAGTTTGATTTGTTGTTTGCTGAAGTATTACTGAAACATGGTGCAGATCATGATTAATTCGATACAGATCGCAGGCAAAAGGATAGGATCGCAGTATCCTTGTTTCATAATTGCTGAGGCGGGAGTTAACCACAACGGCAACGTGGACCTCGCTAAGCAGCTAATTGATGCAGCAGTAGCGGCAGGAGCGGACGCAGTAAAATTTCAGACATTTCATGCAGAGAGTGTCGTTTCCACAACTGCCGAAAAGGCCGAATATCAAAAATCAACAACTAAATCGACTGAGTCCCAATATGATATGATAAAGAATCTGGAACTTTCCGATAGTATCTTTTGGGAACTTTCAGAATATGCAGATAGCCAGGGGATCATTTTCTTATCGACCCCGTTTGATGAGCAAAGCGTCGATCTACTTGATCAGATCGACGTGCCTGCGTTTAAAATACCATCCGGCGAAATTACAAACTTCCCACTGATAAAAAAAATTGTAGAAATGGCGAAGCCGATTATTTTGTCGACCGGGATGGCGACGCTTGGAGAGGTTGAAGATGCAATCGAGTACATAAAGGCACATGGAGCTCAAGATGTTATCCTCCTTCACTGCACCACAAGCTATCCCGCACCGCTACACTCGGTAAACCTACGTGCGATGGAAACGTTGCGATGTGCATTTAAGGCCCACGTGGGATATTCGGATCATACTGAAGGGATTACAATCCCCATTGCCGCTGTTGCTATGGGGGCGGTGGTCATCGAAAAACACTTTACCCTGGACAGGTCACTACCTGGTCCCGATCACCAGGCATCTCTCGAGCCTCAAGAGCTTCAAGCTATGGTTAAGGCGGTCCGAGATGTAGAACGCGCTCTTGGAAGTGGAATTAAAAGTCCGAGCGTAGAAGAGGAGGCGATAAAGAGAGTTGCACGACGGAGTATCGTCGCAAAAACTGACATTCATCCAGGAGATAGGCTGACAGAGAGCGTGCTTACGATCAAAAGACCCGGTACTGGGATAAATCCGAAATATTTCCAATTTATCACGGGTAAAAAGGCGAAAATTCAGATTCGAAAGGATCAGGTAATCATGTGGGATATGATCGAATGAAGAGGACTCCGATTATCCCAAATTGGCGTTCTGCAAGGTTTTGCCTAACATTTTCGTACGTGTTTAGCTCTCCCCGAATCGATTGCATGATGCTGGTTTTGGTCACTGAATTCATGCCGACAAACGACTTGTGGCAAGTCGAGAAACAACATCTATCGCCGCAGTTACTCGAAATTAACTCCCTGGAACAGGCCACGCGAGATACCAGAAATGGCTTTGATGATGCTGATTGAGATGAGCTAAACACATACACATTTTCTAATCAATTAACAGTCTTGTTTCCCTGTAACCACCGTCTAGTACTCCGTAACATAATTTCAAGTCTTATAACTTGCCACACCATGCGGATTGTCTCACGAAAAAATTATACTTTGTCAGACATTAAGGAAGGTGAACGAGAGGAACTAACCAGCTGCCTCCGTCGTGGAAAATCGTCTTCAAGAAGTCTCACCCGGACCAGTATACTGCATCTTGCCGATGAAGGACGAAACGACGAAGAAATTTTCGGATGTATTAATGGTGAGCAAGTCAACTGCGAGTCGGATAAGAAAGAGATACTGTGAGGGTGGTCTGGATTTTGTGTTACATGAGAAATCACGTAGTGGTTGCCCCAAAGAAGATCGATGGAAGGATAGAAGCACAAATCGCTCTCCCCGCCTGTTCTGAGCCGCCTGATGACAGATCTAAATGGACGGTCAGGCTTTTGGCAGATTAGCTCGTTGAAATGGTGGCTGTTGATTCCATCTCTTACATGAGCGTTTAGCAGCTATTGAAAAGAGAAAGATCTTATGCCTTGGTTAAATATCTCAAGATATCGAACCGAGCGATAAACTTATCTAAATTCTAAAACGGAAGCTGAATAACAGCTGAGGGCAGAAGTTTCGCAACCCAGCACCATTTTCAATACCTATGGGATGTCGAATCCAATCAGCCTTTTTTACAATCATTATAACAATCCTCTAATGATTTTGTTCACATCATTTTCACCAATAATGATAAATAGGGCTAATTAATCCTAGCTTCGTAGAATTTGATCATAAAATTGGCGGTATAAGAATGGGAGAAATACGCAAAATTACAAGCAAAATCATAAGATCGCCCCTTCTCTTCCTGTTGGCGATTTCGGTCTCGCTCGCGATCTCGCCGGCGGTAGCCTACGAGCTGGTGGTCCCCGGCGACGCTGACGGCGACTTTGTAGTATCAGACGAGGAGCTGGAGACTGCCCAAAGCTCCTGCGACGATGGGAAGATCACCTCCGAGGAGCTGGAGAAGATTGAGCAGATCCACGACAACTACCCGCGGACCATCGTCGACACCGAGGAGCGGGAGGTGACGTTCTACAAGCCGATCGAGAGGATCATCACCCGGGAGCCTGACACCTGTCGCATAGTCATCGCCCTGGGCGAGGGCGAGAAAGTCGTCGCCTCCGAGCAGGCCGTCAAATCATGTCTCTGCCCCACCAACTTCGAGATTTTCGACGAGGGGTGTCTGGATTGCTACCACACCATCCTCGGCGGGACGTTGCCGGACCTTCCGGAGACGAGCACAAGGTACGACATATACTACGAGCTGATGGCTACCTTCGACCCTGACGTCATCATCACCTCCAGCGCCACCAACGCCCAAGACTTCGAGAGCAAAATCGGCTGTCCCGTCGTGGTCGCCGGAGGAGACGGCTGGATCTACAGCCGTGATGACGGTCTCTATGGCCAGATCGAGACAATAGGCAACACCCTGGATAGAAATGAGAAGGCGGAAGATCTGATCGGCTTCATCGAGTCGGAGATCGATATGATCAGGTCGGTGACCGACGGCATCGCCGAAGACGATAAGCCCAAGGTCTACTTCGCACCCCGTGGCGCCAAGCTCGGATTTTATGACCCGAAGGAGGGGCGGGACTTCACCAGGACGTTTACAGAATACGACCCCCTAGAGATAGCCGGCGGTAAAAACGTAGCCGAGGGGGCTGAAGGCTACGAGATCAACGTCGCCGTCGAGCAGATCATAGCATGGAACCCCGACTATATCTTCGTCGCCTGCAGCACACCGGAGGACGCTGAGGTCATCAACTGGATCATGGAGTCTCCCGACCTCCAGTCGATAGCCGCCGTCCAGACCGGGAACGTCTACAACTGCTTCTATCCTCACTGCAGGGGGAGACCTCCAGACAGAAGCCTCCTCAACATGATCTACATGGCCAAGGTCCTCCACCCAGAGGAATTCAAAGACGTGGATCTTGAGGCAGAGGGGAACGGGATCTTCGAGGCGTTCCTCGGCGTAGACGGCGTATTTACAGAGTACTCAGACTACCTGGTCTGGCCCAGGGAGTACCTGAACTCGCAGTAGATCTTGAGAGGTTTTGGGGGCAGCGAGAGACGTCCTCGCACCCCCATACGATTTGAACAGATAGACGAAGAAACACAACGAGCTCGGTCCCGCCTATATCCATCCCGGATGTCGGCGGCAGACGCCGGAGAGCTCTCGATTCTCATCACTATGATTTGGAGATGATAAACAGTGGAAATTGGGGATTTTCTGGATTTAGGAGGCGTTTGATTTTGAAGATAGCTTCAGGAAAGTTGCTTACAGCGGGGCTTTTTGCCCTTCTACTTCTTTTAGTAGGCTGCACCATGGCATCCGAAGAGGATGACCAGGTATCGGTATTCACGATCGCAGGCGGAGACTCCGGGTTTCCTGCACCTTATTCTCACTACCCGAGAGGTGGCGGGTACGTCTACATGAGCTTCATCTTCGACACTCTGATCTGGAAGAACGAGACCGGATACGTCCCGGCCCTCGCCGAGAGCTGGGAGATGGAAGGAGACGAAACCTACGTATTCCACTTGAGGAATGACGTCACCTGGAACGACGGTGAGAAGTTCACCGCTGACGACGTCGTCTTCACCATCGATTACACCAAAGATCACCCCTACGTCTGGGCCTCCACCGCCATGGTGGACGGCGCCGAGAAGGTGGACGACTACATTGTGAAGATGCAGCTTTCAGATCCCTACGCCCCCTTCATCGATGAGGTCGGCGGCACCCTCCCCATTCTGCCAAAGCACGTCTACGAGGGCGTGGACGACCCTGAAAACTTCCAGGACGATGCAGCCGCCACGGGGACCGGACCCTACACCCTCGCCGACTACGATAAGGTTCAGGAGACCTACCAGTTCGTCGCCCGGGACGACTACTACGGCGGCTCGCCAAGAGTTCAGGAGCTGAGGATCGTGAAGGTCTCTTCGGAGATGGCACCTGCGGCCCTGGCCCAGGGAGACGTCGACGCCGTCTCGATCCCCGTAGACATGATAGAGTCTCTCGAAAACCAGGAATTGTCGATACTGACATCCTCCGCCAACGGCTGGGCCTACAAGCTGATGATCAACCATCAGAAAGAGCCCATGTCCGATGAGAGGTTCAGACAGGCTCTCGCCTACGCTATCGACCGAGATCAGCTGGTGGAGATCGTCGGCCGTGGGAGGGGTCTTGCCGGAAACCAAGGATCTGTGCCGCCCTATCACTCCTGGTACAACCCTGACGTCGAGGAGTATCAGCACAACCCCGATAAGGCCAGAGAGCTTCTTGACGATGTGGGCTACAACGGAGAGACGATCGAGCTTCTGACCGAGGGTGGAAGCGTCGAGTACGAGCGGATCGGCGAGCTCATAAAAGAGGATCTGGAGGAGGTGGGGATCAAAGTCGACCTCCGCGCCATGGACTCCAAGACTCTTGACTCCAAGGTCGAAGACTGGGATTTCGACCTCGCTGTCAGCGGCCACGGTGGTGCGATCGGCGACCCCAACTTCCTCGCCAAGATGAACTCCGGCTGGCAGTTCAACAGCGATCGATACTTCGAGGATCAGGAGCTGAACGACTTGTTGGAAGAGCAGGTGACCGAGACGAACGAGGATGACCGAAGAGATATCATTGACAGGATTCAGGTCCTCTACGCCGAGGACGTTCCGGCGATCATTCTCTTCTACACAGAATCTGCCTATGCTCACGACGGCCAGGTGAACCTCTACTACACTATGGACGGAGTCGCCAACGGCATACCGATCCCTCTGAACAAGCTCATATTCGTCGGGCAGGATGGATAATCTGAGGTGGCCGAATCTTGATACTGAACCCGAGCAAAAGGGAGCAGGTCTTTTCCCTGCCGGTGGTGCTGATATCGACGATATCGAAGGGGGGGGTCAGAAACGCGGCCCCCTGGTCGAACATAACCCCGATACTCCGGCCCCTGGATGAGATCGTCTTGGCCAGCTGGCTGAAGAGGGACACCCTCGATAACATCCGGGACGTTGGCGAGTTTGTCGTCAACGTCCCCACCGCCGATATGGCGGAGGCGGTCAAGGTCTGCTCGAGAAATTATCCTCCCGAGGTCGACGAGTTCAAAGAGGCGGGTCTCTTTCCCCATCCATCGTCCAATGTCAAGCCTCCGGGGATCGAGGGCTCTATCGCCTGGATGGAGTGCACCCTCGTCGAGGAGATCTCAAGGGAGAGGTTTTCCCTGATCGTGGGTAAGGTGGTCTGTCTGGAGGCCGACGACCGGTTCTTCGACGACGAGGGGGACATGGACTTCGAAAGGGCGCGGCCCTTATCGGCGATGCTGGGACATAGGGGCGCGAAGTACACCCGTCCCGTAAGCTGCGGGTCCGAACAGAAGTACTCCGAGATGTTCCTCGGCAAGGGCGAAGGGCCGGGCAACGAAGGGACGGGAGGAGACGGCTGAAAAGTGAATCGGCTGAAGATCGAGAGCTCTGATCTAAAGCCGCTTTCAGGACCCCAGCGGCGCGAGCCTTTCGTAGGCCTCCAAAACCAGCCTCTTCGTCCGAAACTCGCCGTACTTCGCCTCGTCCTTCCTCTTCACGATCGGGAAGGTGTCGAGGATGTAGTCGAAGTCCTCCCGGTCGAGCTCGTAGAGATGACCATACAAACCGTCGAGCTCGGCCCTGAGGGCCGCCCGCCTCTCCTCATCCCACCGGAAGGGCGCAGTTTTTCCCTCGCCGTCCAGGGGATTTTCCGGGAACCAGCGGCTCCAGGTCTCCTCCCCGACCTCCTTCAGCACATCCTCTGCGAAGGGCAAAAGGTCCCAGGCGGTGTATGTCAGCTCCACCACCCTCGGGACGATGAAGTCGACGAGCTCTGGGGTGTAGCGGTCGGGCGGGATGACGGGGAGCTGCTTGAGGACGAAATAACTGAAATTATTGCCTCCAAGTTTTTGTCTGGCCACGAAGTCGAAGATGAACGTGTTGAGATTTGCAACTAAAGCACATTTTTCGATTGATCGCTTATTTGAAACTATGAATTGTATCGAATGCCCTGCTGCAACAAATGGGAGGATTGTTCCCAAGAAAGTACGTTCATTCGTAGAACTCGTCACATTTTTATATCCAAAAAGCCATGAATGTGATGAATTCTCAGGTACATTATTTAGTACTTCATCTTTCGAAACCCAATATCGAGGCATTACAACGAATTCGGGATTCGTATGCTCTTCGATTGAGGTGACATCAGGTTGACCTGGACGAAATAATCTCGAATTATCCTCAACAACATTTGCAGCACGATGATCATAAGGCATGAACATCTTAGCTTCATAGAGTGGTAAATATACCTCATTATTCTTAATAAATATATTTCTATTTGAATTGAAATCTGTTTCAATTAGGTCCTCAGGTTTTCGAAATCTGTACGAGTCATTTGCCATGTGGAATATAGTCGCAAAGCGCACACTCCACGAGTTTGTTTCATTTTTTTCGTTGGCCATTACAGGTGCAGTGAGATAGATTTTGCGGGTTATTTCTGCGTCCGTTTTTGTTCTGAAAATTGGGCAAGTTAATGTGTTAGGATTAATCAGATTTAGGTCTTCTCGGGTTAAAGTGAAGTGACGTATTTCGTCAGCTAAGTCTTTCATATTGTGCAGGAAAAAAGCAAAATCAGCTATGGGAAATTGTGCGCCGCCGGTCGTAGTCAGTAAAGTGAATTTCATTCGGCTATCTACATCAGGAAATAGCTTCTCCCGATTCTCGAAATCGTAGAGACTCACAAGAGACTGTCTATCTACAAGATCCTGGAAGAAGTTCCTATATGTGTAATCTGTCGCAATCCCGCTTGGGACGATGATCCCGGCCCTTCCATTAGATTTGACCAGGGACTGGGCCAGCTCCGCAAAGACCGCGTAGACGTTGACATCCCCGACGCCGGTGAGGGGGTAGCGGCCTGAGTTGCGGATGAAGTTACTCTCGTCCTGGCTCTGTTGGAGGGCCGCCTCGTACTCCGCCGCCAGGGTGGGATTTGTTTGTGGAAGCTGGCCGATGAGCTTGCGCCGGGCGGCGGCGGTTGGGGCCTTGGCGATCTCGGGGTCGCGGGATGCGAAAAACTCCTTCTCCTGGAGCTTGATCCTCTCCCAGGGCGGGTTTCCGAGGACTACGTCAAAGCCCCGGTCGTCTCCGAAGAAGGCCTCCGGAAACTCCAACTCCCAGTGGAAGAACCGGACTTTTTTTGCTATATTTTGGGCACTCTCAAACCACTCCAAGCCCCTGATGGTGCTCCAGTCGGGTTGGCTCTCCTCGCTCAGCTGATGCTGAAGGTCTGCGTACTCCTCCTCATCCACCTCGTTTCCGAAGTAGGTCGATAGCCACACGTTCGCCAGCTCCTCAAGCCGCTTCGTATGCTCCGACTCCCTCAGCCTCTTGTACTCCTCCTCTTTCCACTTGACCGTCTCCAGGTCGTCGTCGGCCCTCGCCGTGAGCCCCGAGATCTTCTCGGTGTAAATCTCTCCGTGCCGCCTCAAGACGAACTGCATCCACCGCGCCGACTGGACGGCGTCGGAGCCGTTCGCGCCTTTGGCGCCCTTTTTGTCGGCCCTGCTATTCTTGTTGCTTCTGATGATACCGCTTGTGCCCCTCCCGACTCGCCCCCTCGCCGTTGGGAGAAGAAGGACGCCCTTCATTTCGGGTCCCAGGTCGGCACCTATCAGGCTGTTTCCACATTTGAGGTGGTGGTCGAGGAAGCTCAAGGGCTTGTTCGAAGCGACGGTGGTCAGCCAGAGGGAGAGCTTTGCCAGCTCAACGGCCATCGGGTTCAGGTCCACGCCGTAAATGCAGTTTCGGACGATCTCCCGCCTCGCCCACTGGATGTCGTGCTCTGCCACCTCCTCCTCCTCGTCCTCACCTTCAGGGGCCGCCGTCATCTTCGCCTGGATCAGATACCGGGCCAGGTGGTCGGTCGCCTCCACTAGGAAGTGGCCGCTTCCCATCGACGGGTCGATCACCTTCAGGGAGAGAAGGTAATCGACGAACTCCTCGCCGGAGTTCATCATGCACTCCTCGATCTTCGGCTTGATCAGGGGGTCGATGGCGCTCTCCACCAGGTGCTTTACCAGGCTGTCTGGGGTGTAGTAGGAGCCCGTCGCCTTTCTCTCGCCCTTGTCGGTCACGAGGTAGACCCCGCCCGCAGAGACCCGGTCGCTCGCCTTTTTGCTCGCCTTGCTTCCGGCCTCGCTCGCGGAAAGCCACCTTTCCGCCCCCTTCTCGGAGATCGCCACCATATCCTCTTCTGCAACCCTCAACCGATATTCGAGAAGCCCCTCGTAGATCGACCCCAGGTGGCGGATCTCAAGGGAGGAGTAGTCGACGAAGACCTTCTTCTCGCCATCGTCCGAGCGTGCGAGAAGGTCGACCGCCTCTGCCACGAACCGGTCGCCGATCCTCTTTTCGCTGAGGAAGGGGTTCTTCTCCGGGTCGAAGAGGCCGCCGTTGTAAGGCGGGATGTAAAACTCATCTCTCGGAATCCCGAGCTTCTCGCTCCCCTCGTTGATCAGCCGGAAGAGGTTTGAGAGCCGATCCCAGAAGGCCGTGCTGATCGGGAGCAGAGGTTTCCGACCGTTCAGCTTCTCTGCCACCTCCATCTTCACCCTCTGGAGGCTGAGCTGCCTGTAGTGCTCGTTTTCAACATCGAGAAGGTCTCTGCTCTCTGCATAAAAGATGAAAAGGAGACGGTAGAGGAGCCGTAGGGCGTTCTCCCTGATCTCCTCAACAAGCTGGGCTGACTCTGTCGGGTCGAGTCCCAGTGATCTGCTCTGCAAAAACCCTTCGGCCAGAACTTTCATCGCCCTGTAGACGTTCTCCTGGAGGTCGTCACCTACCTTTTGGGTATAGGCTACGCTCCCTTCCTTCACCCGATCCAGAAATGACCTGCCATCCCTTCCAGGCAAGAAAGCATTACGCCTGAAAAACAGGTAAAAATACTTGAACTCCTCCCGAGACCCTTTCTCGACGAGGTTTAAGAGATCGATCTCATAGTAGCTGTCCAGTCGGTAGCTCGTCTCCTGGTGATAAAGCCTCCAGCGACTTCCGTTTGTCAAAATCGCCCACTCTGGCGGCGTGTTCCGGAGGTAGATGTCTATCTGATAGCTTGGGTTCTGTATGTTGAAACCGCCAACCCTTTTCTGGGTTTTATCGAGAGATACGTTCCAGGCTTTGGCGTCGCCTATCG
>DAOSXX010000018.1:0-42089 GCA_035380685.1 Methanothrix sp.
ACCGCCCTCGCACCACCGAAAATGGCAGCCAAAAACCTCAACAGAACTCTGGCACCGCCTGTATCGGTCGTCAGCAAGAGGATCAAACGATCCCTGCTCTCGCTCAGGTTCCCTCCTAGAGAAAGAGGGGGGAGGATAACCTCCCCCCTGGCGACCATATCCACGATTTTCTCTTAGGTAAGCCTTCTAGTTCTTCATTCCCACGATTTTAGCATCGCCTCACTTTTTGGATCAAAATATCGCCCCTTCGTCCCTCATCAGATCTTCGGTTTATAGAGGGATTCAATTAGGTTCAGGCTCAATTCAAAAAGGAACTGAGAAGTTGCGTTGAGAGTTCGAAGATCGATCCTCTTGAGACGAAGAGGATATGGAAATGGAAAGCCTGATCTTGATCTTCGTAGATGCATATAATAGAAATTCTAGATCGATACCATGAGACAGGTCATAATCTACCCCGGCGAGGATGGATATTGGGTGGCGGAATGTCCCAGCCTTCCCGGCTGCATCAGCCAGGGCGAGACGAAGGAAGAGGCGATAGAGAACATCAAGGAGGCGATCGAGGCTTACACCTCCGCCCTGAAGGACCCCGAGGACGTCGTCAAGGCCGGCGCCATGGTGGGCCTCGCAGCCATGGGAAAAGACCTGGTCCAGGACAGGATGGTGGAGCTCCTCACCGACAAGGAGACAAACGAGGAGATCAGGGGCGGCGCGGCCTGGGTCCTCGGCGAGATGATGGACGAGAAGTCCCTGGAGATCCTGAAGAGGGCGGCCGAGGAGGACGAGGGCCCCTTCGTGCGGGTTCACGCCAAGGCATCGATCCTAGCTCACGAGCAGGCGAAGGCTCCCGAGAGGAAGTTAAGGGCGATTATGGGCGGGATCGCGGGCCCGGAGGCGATCGGCGCCGAGCCCGCCCACGCCGCCGAAGTCTGAGGTCTCCACCAACATCAAAGGCATCTCCACCCAGAAACAAGGCTTAAGAATAATTCCGTCCATTTTTCAAGCCCATGAGAATTTCAATCATCCTCGGTCATCCCGATCCCGGAAGCTTCAATCACGCCATAGCGGAGGCTGCGGTTGAGGCGCTGAAGGAAAACGGCCACGACGTCACCTTTCACGACCTATACGCCGAGAGGTTCGACCCGATCCTCCCCGGCCCCGAGATCCCGAAGGGCGCAGCCGTCGATCCCGTCGTTCAGAAGCACTGCGACGAGATCGCGGTCGCTGACGGCATCGTCATCGTCCACCCAAACTGGTGGGGGCAGCCTCCGGCGATCCTGAAGGGCTGGGTCGATCGGGTGATCAGGCCCGGCGTAGCCTACGAGTTCCTGGAGGGGGACGGCGGCGAGGGCGTCCCCGTCGGCCTTTTGAAGGCAGAGTGCGCCCTCGTCTTCAACACCGCCAACACCCCGGAGGAGCGGGAGATGGAGGCCTTCGGCGACCCCCTGGAGACGCTCTGGAAGAGCTGCGTCTTCGGGCTCTGCGGTGTCGGCGACGTCCGCCGAAGGACCTTTTCGGTGGTGGTGACGAGCACGCCGGAGGAGAGGCGGGCGTGGCTTGCGGAGGTACGGGAGACGGTGGCGAGGCGGTTTCCGGCGCAGGGCGACGAAGGGTAGAGGGGTGTTCCACAACCTTATTACAAATTATCTATCGTAAAAGACCTGTTCGATAATAAATAAGCCGAGTTGGAATGCTATATTTTTCCTGCTTATGCTGATATGAAAGTTTACTCAAATCCTCCATGATTTTTTTAATTAAAGGATCCTTAGCAAAATCCTTTTGTAATCTATCTAATGGCTTTTTACGCCATTCTTCCGTATTCTTCCCTATTTGTGACATTATTGATTGATATGTTTCATCTCCCAGTTTATTTTTAAATATTTCAAATATCTCATCGATTTTCATCTCTCTTGAAAACGGGCTGCCAATAGCATTAAAAATCTCATGTGCTTGCCATAAAGCAGCAATCGACGCAACCAGTTCATCAACATTCCAAAATGCCTGCCCTTGAAGTCTTAGGTCTGTAGCTTGCCCTTGCAAGCTTTCAATATTTCTATGGATGGATAAAGACATATCAAGAATTATTACAGATTGACCGTGTTGACCAGTTTCCATTAAAGCTTGCCCTATATGGCCAAGATCTGCAGCTATACCTAGCGGTTCCTGAATTTCAATGTGAATTTTAAATGCATTATAAAGTTTTTTAATGGCTGAATCGGGTTTATTCCTAACAATCAGAAGGTGACCCAGTCTTTGGAGGCAATTAGCTTTGCCCATCTTGCCCTCAATACCAGGTAAATGCTGATAGATCGACAAAGCTTTCAAATAATATTCTCGACACTCACTGAAATTTCCAAATAATAGCATTACCTGGCCTAATTCAAATAATATGTTGGCTTCACCATGTTTATCGCGTATTTTCTGATAAAGAGGTAGGGCGCGTTCAAATGCATCCTTTGCACCCTCACGGTCGTATAAAAACTTTTTCAAACTTCCAAGCGCAAAAAGCGTTCCACCTTCGCCTTTTAAATCGTCTAGAGCTTTACAAAATTTGTATCCTAACTCAGCTGCTTGTATACCATCGTGGAAACGAGAGGCAAATAGCAATATGAGTGGTAAATAGGTTGCTATTTCGGATGCTGATGACTCTGTTTCTGCTCCCCTTTGTTGTTCTACCCTATTTAAATCCAGGCAGGCCCAAAGATTATCCTCTTCAAGTGACAAAAGTATTCGAGCCTTTGAAGCTTTTTCCGTAGTCATCATATCGTAAAGTGATTTGATTACTCCAACGAAGTGTTCACAAGCACTAATGGTGTACTGAATACGGTCCTCTTTAGTTAATAGACGGTCAGCGTAGGCGGTGACGAATGGGAAGGTGAAGAAGTGCTCGATCTCTCCGAACTCTTCGCGTTCCACTAATGAAGCCCGAACCAGGGCGTCCATCAGCGGTTGCCACTCCTCGCCCCAGATCGCGTCTAGGTCGGGCGGCAGAGCGCCGGAGGGCAAAAGCCCCATCACCGCAAAGAGACGGATAGCCTCTGGTTTTCGCTCTCGCATGTAGCCGACCGAGACCGCGATAGAGACCGCAAAGCTCCTGGCCGCGTCCAGCTCTTCCTCGGGGACGTCTGGAATCACCAGGGTCTCCAAGGGTTGCGATTTTAGCATTTCGTAAAGCTGGGAGAGTGTCTTATCCTGGAGAAGAGGTACAGCAAGGGAGATGGCATGAGGATGTCCAGATAGGAAATCCAGTATCGAATGATCCATAAGCTTACGGAGAACTTTGCTGGGATCATCAGTCCCAACCTCAGAGGGTTTTAGATCTCTTGGTGCAAGTTTGACAAATAGGCGAGCAGCGCTACCTCTATCGAGCTGGCGGAGGTGATGAACCTTCTCAGCGGCCCCCGAGATTCCGCCGCCCAGGGCATGGCGAGAGGTTAGGAGGAGCTTAGCGCCGTCGGCCTGCTGGAGGAGTTCGGTGATGAACTTCCGGAAACCGCCTGATATATGATGCAAAGGATCCTCGCAATTATCCAACACCAACAAGCAACGTTTTTTGCTGAGGGCGGCGAAAAGCTCTGTGTCATCTTTCACTTCGATCTCCAAAGCTGTGGCTATAGCGAATCGAACCGCATCGGTAGATGCCGCTCCACGAAGATCTGCGAAGAATGTCCCGTCCGGAAAGATGCGACGTTCGTTGATGTAGTGTCCGGCCTCGTTAGCTAAAGCTGTCTTTCCGATCCCTGGACCGCCGTGTATTGTTACTAGTCGGTCGTCCAAAAGATCCGAGACGACCTCCTGCATGATCTCCCTCCGACCAATGAAAGCGCCTGGCTTTGCCCTTGTCCTGAGCTTCTTCGGAGGCATTGGTTGTGTATCATCAACAAACTCCCCTGGTAACGCATCCCCAAAGACCGCGACATCGTGCTTGGCGTACTCGGGCAGCAGCAAGAACTTCTCCGCCTCTTGCTCCGATCCCGGCAGATTAGGCGTCGCCTTGACGGATGCGCGGCCGGAGTCGAAGGCCTGCCGAACAGTCTTTCCAGCAGCCAGGGCGAGATAGAAGGTCCGGGCAAACTTTCGGGCTGCCAGGTCGTAGACTGGCTCCTCCAGCCGGACACAGACGACGTGAGGCACACCCGCCTCCACAAAGGCCTCTCCTGCCTTTCGCGAGTGGCAGGCGCTGACGAACGCCAGCTCTACGCCGCTGGGGCCCCCAGATGCAAAAAGCTCTTTCAAGGTCTCGGGATCGAGGGGGTGGGCTTCTCCTCTTCCGTCCTCGAAGGCGAGAAAGTCGGGATGGCCATGGCCGCTGTAGTGGAGGGCTCTACATCCCAGGAGGACCAATGTGCTGAAATTGTCCGCAGTGGCAGCTTCGGTGCGGACCTCTATCGATCGGCCGGTCTCCTTGAGGCTCTCGAAGATCAGATCTCGTTCAGCTTCAAAGTCCAGCATATCGATCGGATGTGCATCTCTCAACTCATCGCGCCAGACCAGAGGCGCAGAATATAGCATCGCCAGCCGAATCGGATCTGTTATGCGGAGCCCTCCTCTTGAGATCAATTGATTGTCTGCTCTACAATACGTTTAAAATTATCTCATCTACGCAACCAATCCATTTATTGGGAGGATCCGACGCCACCGCGTCCAGCAATCGAGAGCTTGGACTGAAGTAAACCTACGTTAAACCCACCCTTATTTACCCATAAAGAACAACTTACCTCGGATGTTAGTCTACGCCGTTTTTGGAGACCCCGTGGAGCACAGCCTCTCCCCGGCGATGCAGAACGCGGCCTTCTCGGCCATGGGCCTCTCGGCCCGCTACCTCGCCTTCCGGGTGAGGCGGGAGCGGCTGCGGGACGCGATCCTCGGCGCGGAGGCGATGGGGTTTGGCGGCCTGAACCTGACGATACCCCTGAAGGAGGAGGCGCTGAAAGTCGTCGTCCCCGACGATAACGCCGCGGCGATGGGGGCGGTGAACACCGTCGCCTTCGAGGAGGGCGAAGGCGAGGACGAGGGGGGCGGCAGGATTCTCGGCTACAACACCGACGGCCTCGGAGCCCAGCTGGCTCTCGAAGGCGCCGGGGTCCGGGTCGAGGGGAGGCGGGTCCTGATCATCGGCGCCGGAGGGGCGGCGAAGGCGATCTCCCGCCAGCTCGCTCTCTCCGGCGCGAAGCTCTCCATCGCCAACCGGGACCCTCGGCGGGCGCTCGATCTCGCCGCCGCCGTCGGGGGGAGGGGCTACGGCCTTGGAGACCTGAACAAACTCGTCCCCGAGGCCGAGGTGGTCGTCAACGCCACCTCCGTCGGGATGAGGGCCGGGGACCCCAGGCTCGTGGACGGCCGGCTCTTCCGGGAGGGGCAGACGGTCTTCGACATCGTCTACAACCGGGAGACGGAACTCTTGCTGGATGCGGCCAACGCCGGGGCTCGGGTCCTCGACGGCGTGATGATGCTCGTCTGGCAGGGGGCACTCTCGATAGAGATCTGGACCGGCAGGAAGGCCCCCGTCGACGTAATGGAGCAGGCCGTTCGGGAGGAGCTGAGGAACAGATGAAGACGATGAAGACGATCGATTTGAAAACGAAGAACCGGATGCTGATCGTGGGGGGGACCGGCGGGACTGGAAGCTGGTTTGCCCGCTACTTCAAGGACCACGGCTTTCTCGTCTCGGTCTGGGGCCCCAGCGGCCGGGTCGATGTCGCCGAACGGCTCGGGGTCGAGTTCGCTCATGACCTTCTGGCGGAGGTGGCGGATAGCGACATCGTCCTCCTCAGCGTCCCCATCAAGGAGACGGCGAAGGTGGTCGAAGAGCTCGCCCCCCGGATGCAGCCGGGAAGCCTCCTCATGGATGTCACCAGCCTCAAGTCCGAGCCGATGAGGGCGATGATGAGGTGGGCTCCCGAAGGGGTCGAGGTCCTGGGAACCCACCCCATGTTCGGCCCAACCATCTCCACCATCCGGGGCCAGACGGTGATCCTCGTCCCGGCAGAGGGAAGGTGCGACTCGTGGCTTTTGCCGATGGAGGAGATCTTCCGGGAGGACGGCGCTCGGGTGGAGGTCCTTGGGGCCGAAGAGCACGACCACATCATGGCCGTCGTCCAGGCCCTCACCCACTTCGCCTACATCTCGATAGGCTCGACGCTGCGGTCCCTCGACTTCGATGTCGCCCACTCAAGACGGTTCATGAGCCCAGTCTACGAGATCATGATCGACTTCGTCGGCAGAATCCTCGCCCAGGGCCCGGAGCTCTACGCCAGCATCCAGGAGAACCCCGAGGCAGAGCGGGTGCGTGAGACCTACATCGATGAGTGCAAAAGGCTTGCCAAGCTCGCCAACGACGGCGACCTCTCCGGCTTCATGGACGCCATGAGATCCGCCGCCGACCACTTCGAGGGGAGGGACGAGGCCCTGGCGAGATCTGACAGGCTGATCAGCCTCTGGATAGAGAAACGAGAGGAGGGACGCCGGGGATAATTTGCACAAAGGCCGAACCGATCGGATCGGCTCCGAGATTAGAAATATATCCCCGCGGTGAGAAATATCGTCTTTGGTGGTAGAATGATGAACCCGGACGACAAAAAGACCGACAAACGCGAGTCGGAGATCACAAGGCCCGCCTGCGCCTGCTCCCTCGGCGCCCGCAGATCCTGGACCGTCGTCTTTCTGGGGATAATCCTGGTGATCCTGGCCGTCGCCCTGGATCTCTCTCCCGAGGCGGTGCTGATCATAGGCCTCATCCCTCTCGCGGTCCTGGTGGCTTCGGCTGCGAGCGGCCGAGGACGAAGACCCTGAGGTGATCGGATCGGATGCTCGATGAAGGCAGATCCGGCCTGAGCTTGATCGAGTCAGGCCGCTGCCCAGTGGCGGCTCAACCCGAGAAGGGCCTCTTTCTTCGCCTCGAAGAGGTCGCGGTGCTCGAAGCCGCAGAGGCTATAGATCCTCTCCGCGGGAAGGTTTCGTATAAGATCGGCCATGAACTCCGTCTTCAAGGTCATCACCTCCTCCGAAGATCGAGCCTCTCTGACGCTCCGACCGAAACGGTTTGCGAGGTCGATCACTCGGTCGGCCTGACCTCCGAGGACGGCCCGGACCTCCTCCGCCGAGATCGGGAACCTCGCCTGGAATCTGCCCTGCCGGAGGTCCTGCACCACCCTCACCAGATCATAATGAGCTTCAAGAGCCTGGTCGTAAACTGACCCTGCTTCGGTGCACCGGCCGTACCGTGCCGCGTATTTGCAGTTCAGACAGTCCTCGGAGCCCGGACGGTGAAGGTTGCAGAAGGGGCAGTAGACCGGGCTCAGGGGAAGGTACGCCAGCATCTCCAAGGTTGACCTCTCGGCCAGCTCCAGGACCTCCTCTCCCGCCTCGGCGGCGTCGAGGTCGGCTTGGAGGTCTCGGGCCAGGTTTGAGTACCGGTCAGCCACCTCTTCCAGAGCCGTTTTGACGCTCTCGGGCGGATCGGTCGAATTTTGATCGGCTATCATCTCGTCTCTCCTCCTCCCTCGAAATTGCGCCCCAATCGGATTAAAGGGTTCCCTCGGGCCGGGCAGACGGCCAGAAGGAATTCGAGATGAAAGAAGAAGATCGGATCTCGCATAAGGAGATCGGATCACGCATCTAAAGCTTGCACGCCTTCTCGTCCTGCTGGCTCTTCTTCACCAGGTAGTAGCCCGCCGAAAGGGAGACGATGATCACCCCGATCCCGATGAGGGTCATGCTGGGAAGGATCTTGACGTCCAGGATTATCACCTTCCTCGCTATGGCGATGATCGCCACCAGCAGGACCACCTGGACGTTGATGACGTTCTCCTCGAGATAGATCTTGAAGGTCTCAAGAAGCTCGATGCCGATCAAAACCAAAAGGAAGTAGCCGAAGATTTCCAGGAGCTGGTCGATATCCAAGAGGACCAGGGGCGGGGTGACGATGTCTGAGACGATGATGTAAAATAGCTCCGCCGTGGCCAGAAGGACCACCAGGGCCATCATCCATGTCAGAACCATAAGAACCGCGTTCTGAAATCGAGTCAGCCTCTCCATCATGGAAATCCCCTCTCCAGCTCGCTCCTCGTCGAAGAGCTTTGCCTGATCGTCACATATTTTTGATACTCTTATCTGAAGTACCTTCTGGTGGTGTACCTGAAGTAGACAAAAAGCCCCAGGATCAGGATCGCCAGGGAGACGACGTTGGCCACAATCAGAGGCGAATTTTTCAGGTGGAGGCCGTAGACCAGCCATAAAAAGACACCGAGCCCCATCTGGACCATCATGACCAGGCTCACGTCGTCGACCGACTTCGTTCGCGCCATCTTCACCAGCTGCGGCAGAAACCCGAACATCGTCAGAGCCGCGGCGGCATAACCTATGATCTCCCAGTCCATCAAGATCGATCTCTTTTGAAGTTGAACTTGCCGATCGTCGTCGATCTCCAAACTCCTGGGAGTAACCTTCGGCCCCGTTAATCCCGTTTTCGGTCCTGCTTCGATCGAGCCGAAAGACCAGAAAGCTCATCCTCCATTCTCCAGAGAATTACAAAACATTGACCGTAATTCTTATTAATTAACAAGTATTTTCAACATTTACGTCTAAAAAACAGAAGGAGGGTCGTATTTTGAATAAGATACCGTTAATTTTGCTTTTAACCCTAAGCGGATGCCTGACCTTAGGGATGGCTATAGCTGTTGATTATCCCCTGACCGTCACCGACTCTGCAGGAAGAGCTGTGACGATCGAGGCCCCGATCGAGAAGATCGTGGTCTTGAACTCCGATGCGGCCGAGGCGGTCAGTATCCTCGGCGATACCGACAAGATCGTGGGGGCGACCGACAGCGTTCCCAAGTACAAGGCCTACTACTTCTCTGACGTCATGGACAACTGGGAGATCGTGGGGACATGGAAGGAGTTCAACTACGAGATGATCGCAGACCTCGCCAAGAACGATGCCGGCGAGATAGATCCAGGAATGCTGGTGATCTCCTACGCGAACAAGGCCGGAGAGGTGGAGGAGAACCTCGCCCCCTTCGAGAAGATCGACGTCGTGGGCCTGGACCTCTACAATGCCGAAACCTTGGAGGGGGAGTTGACGACCCTCGGGATGGTTCTGGACCGCGAAGCTGAGGCCGAAGCTTACAAAGACTGGGTGAGCGAGAAGAAAGCCGACGTTGTGGAGGCGGTCTCAGGCTTCGACAAGCCGAAGGTGTACGTTGAAGGTGGCTACACCGGCGATCTTGGTTCCCTCAGGACTTACGGCCAGGGATCGGCTCTGGACACGATGATCACCCTCGCCAGTGGCGAGAACATAATCATCAACCAAACCGCCGACATCAGGATCGACTGGGAGAGCGTCTTGGTACAGATGCCAGAGGTCGTCATCAACACGCCAACGGGCATAAATCAGCTCGGCTGGAGCGACACCGCCGATATGGAGGCCCTCATCGCAGATTTCGAGAGCCGTCCAGGCGCTGATGCCTTGCCGGCCGTAACGAACGACAGGGTCTACGTCATCTTCAGGGACATAACCCTAGGGACGGGAGCCGTCGTAGGCCTCACCTACTGGGCCAAGATCATCCACCCCGAGGTGGAGCTCGATCCGGTGGGGGTCTATCAGGAGTACCTGGAGATGAGGGGGCTCGACTACCCAGAGGAGAACTTCTTCGTGTACCCGGCGATCTGAACAAAATCAGCTGAACCATCGGGACGAAAATCCCAAAACTGGCACCAACAACTGGCATGCGCTGCCGGCCTATCAGGCGGCAGCGCTAGCCGTCTTTTTCGACGCGGGTCATTTTGACACAGATCTGTTCCGTTTTTTTCTCACCTAACTTTGATGGCCGAGCCAGTCGTTCCAGGTGTAGAGCCTGGCATCGTATCCCAGAAGCATCAGGGCGTACCAGACGATGGAGGCCTGACCACCGTTTTTGGTGTAGACGGCGACGGGCCGGTCCTTGTCGAGATCGACGAAGATCTCGGTGAGGGCTGAATCGCCTTTGATCCAGTCGTTCTCGACCACCCGGTTGTAGTCGATGTTGATCGCTCCGCCGATGTGGCCTGCGGCAAACAGATCTGCAGCTCTCGCATCCACCACCTGGACCTCGCCGCCGGCAACGTCTTCGTAATCTGCGAGAAGCTCGGTGGCCGGGTCGGGAGAGTAGGTGGCAGCAGGTCTCGTCGTCAGAGCTGCCGTCCTGGGAAGTCCTGTAGCGTCCCAATCTCCTTCCGTTCCCTCGAGGATCTGGACGTTCTGGTGGCCCAGGTACTTCATGATCCAGTATACGAAGGTGAAGTCCCCGCAGGAGAAGCAGTCGCCGTAAATGACAAGATCGTCATCCTCTGATATCCCGGCGTTCCCGAGGACGGCGGCCAGCTCATCTACGGACTTTAGAGATCCGTTGGCCTGGACGAGGCTCTTCGACGGAAGAGCTATCGATCCCTCAATGTACGTGCCCTGAATCGGGGTGTCGCTGACGTAGGCGATCACCGGCTTTGAGTCGCCTTCGAGCCGGTCTTGCAGCTCCTCGGAGGCTATGGAGGTGGAGAGGATCTCGTCGTCGACACCCGTCCCGGCTTCGGGTGCAGCTTCAGCACCGGTTCGATCTTCGGTACCGGACCCAGCTCCCGTCCCGCTCGATATGGCAGCCTCGTCCGAAGATCCGCCGAGATTGGCCTCGATCCAGGCCGGTCCGTCCCAGGTGCCCTCTCCACCGCCTCCACGACAGCTGCACCCCGCCTCTGCGCTGCTTGCCAGAGCGACAACAACGATCAAAAGCGCTCCATACTTCGCTAGTTTACATCGCATTCCGTATATCCTCCTTGGAAATACTTATCTTTGAAATAAAGCGCCACGTTAACCAGGCTTATCAGCACTGGAACCTCCACCAGGGGCCCTATCACCGCCGCAAAGGCCTCTCCGGAGTTGATGCCGAATACCGCGACGGCCACGGCGATGGCCAGCTCGAAGTTGTTGCTGGCGGCGGTGAAGGAGAGGGCCGCGGTGTTCTCGTAGCTGACGCCCATCTTGTAGGAGACGTAAAAGCCCAAAAGAAACATCAGCAGGAAGTAGATTATGAGGGGTATAGCGACCCTCACCACGTCGAAGGGAAGCTCGACGATGTACTCGCCCTTGAGGGAGAACATGACGACGATGGTGAAGAGAAGGGCGATCAGGGTCAGGGGAGATATCCGAGGGATGAACCTCTCCTCGTACCAGGTTTTCCCCCTCCTCCTGATCAGGACGAACCGGGTGGTGATCCCCGCAAGGAACGGGATTCCGAGATAGACGAAGACGCTTCTGGCGATCTCTCCGATCGTTATCGCCACCACGAACCCCTCGGCTATGCCGAGGATCGGCGGCAGGACGGTGATGAAGACGTAAGCGTAGACGGAGTAGAAGAGGACCTGGAAGATGGAGTTGAAGCCCACAAGGCCAGCGCAGTACTCGGTGCAGCCGCAGGCAAGCTCGTTCCAAACGATCACCATGGCGATGCACCGGGCGATCCCGATCAGGATGAGACCGACCATGAAGTGGGGGTAGTCTCGAAGGAATATGACTGCGAGGCAGAACATCAGGACCGGCCCCACGCCCCAGTTCAGAAAGAGGGATAGGCCTAGGACCTTTGTGTCTCTGAAGACCTTCCCCAGCTCCTCATACTTCACCTTGGCGAGAGGCGGGTACATCATCAAGATCAGGCCGACGGCGATGGGGATCGATGTCGTTCCCACCTGAAAGCCGGTTATCACCTCCGAGACCCGGGGAAAGAAGTAGCCCATCCCGATCCCCAGGATCATCGCCCCGAAGATCCAGACCGTAAGAAACCTGCTCAAAAGCGGAAGCTTGACCTTCTCTTCATCGTTCATCAAGATCAAATCCATTTATTTTATCATTCTCTATTTTATTCAGTGCTCTTAGTCTCCCGTCAAAAGCTCCGCCAGGTTCATCATCTCGATGACCGCCCCATCGGAGAGACGATAGCGGGACCACTTTCCATCCTTCCGCTCCTTCACCAGGCCAGCCCTCTTCAGAATGGACAGATGGTGAGACGTGGAGGACTGGGGCTTGTCAAAGGCCGTCATGATCTCGCAGACGCAGAGCTCGCCCTCTCTGAGGAGCTTGAGAATCGCAAGCCTGAAGGGATCGGACATCGCCTTGAAGACCTCGGCCTCAGCTGCAAGTTCTGATTCGTCTATTTTGTCGGTGAGAGTCTGAAGCTTCCTGCTAGCGCTCTTGGCTTTGCACAGGTCTCCCGTCAGCCTCGCCAGCCTCTCAACACACGGGTCCTGAGGTTCAACCGCTTCCGTCATCTCTATCAGCTCAGCAGCAGGAGCACCCGCCAGAGGAAAGGAGCATCTCCTTCTCCCGTTTCAAACATTCTTCGCATATCTTCACCCCTCCCCTCTCCCGATGCTTCGTTTTGAAGAGGGAGTCAGAATCCTTGCCGCATATCTCGCACCTCATCTTCCTCAAGCCCCCAAACCGGCACTTCACTCATGCTTGTCCAGATCTTTGAAAGTTCCCGTCGTGGCCCAAATTCTCGCTGCGGACGCCGTCCCCGAGATATCACGATGTTCGGATCAATCTTATTCGATATATAAGTGTATCGACTCTCTTAGACCGTCTTGCTGCTGCCTTTAAAAGATGATTTGTTCAGATGTTATTTTAATTTAGGAAGGAGCATTACCAGACTGAAAAGGTAGTTCTAATGGGTTTTTTTGTGGATAATTATTCCGGCAATCCAACAACTTTAAATATCAAACTAATCCACCGAGAGAGCAATCCGGCCAGAAGAGAGAAATGCTGGGATGTTCTAAATCCATCTTTGTGGATATATGGCCATTGAATTACGCCAGAAATGCAACTGGCTTAATCTATGGATTGTGGTGTGAGAAGAGATAGGGGAAAAGAAAGCGATAGTGGGAGTTGGTAGATATTTCGCATCTGGTCAAAAATAAGCTTGCGGCCCTGGTTGCAGTTTTCGTTCTCGCGACCGGCCTCGTCGCCGCGGTCTCGGCAGCAGAATGCTCCGTCGGGTCAGGACCCGATGACTGGTGGATTTTGTATCCCGATCAATCTCCGGCCTCGGGCTCCGATGTGATCCACCCCGACTGGGTCCTGGATGCCCTTGAAGATAAGCCCGTCCTGATCTATGCCCATCTGGGATGCAGCTACTGCAAACCTCAGACGGACGCTGTGAATGAGATAGTGGACGAATATGGCGACGATATCGAGTTCTATGATATATCCGCTGACGGGAGCGACGAGAGGAGCGAGGAGGTCCTTGCAGCCTATGATCCGAACGGCGGTACATCTTTAGTCCCCCTGACGGTCATCCTCACCTTGGTACCTGGAGATGATGGAGGGGCTGATGTCGCATGGCACAGCACTGAAGAGGTTACCGGCAAAGAGTGGATCGGGGAGTACATTGAGGAAGCCATCGATAATCACGAGGAGAACGTCGGGATCTGGGACGCGTGATCGGGGATGAGATCTGATCACAAAAACTTTTTCATTGTAGGTGCCCTAACACTCATCATCGCTCTGGTCGCTCTATTTTCGTATGGTTCAACATTGGGGTCTGATCAAGAGTTGATCCCTGCGCCAGACTTCACGACAGCTGACCTAAACGGCGCTAACTTCTCTCTCAGCGAGTTCGATGGAGAAGTCGTGGTCCTTCACATAACGAACATAGAAAGCCCGTTATGTGTCGAGTGTGAGAAGACCCTGAATGCCCAGATCGGCCAGCTTCAGCGGCTGGTGGAGAATAAGCCAGACGTCAACCTCATAACCCTGAACTTGAGGAAGAACCCCTTCTCCAAAGACGGCAAGACCCTTTGCGAGAGCTGGTGGAATGCCGATGTCGGCTGGATCTGGGCCGAGGATTTCGAGCCTTACAATATCGCCGGCAAGTACGTCGACTACACCAACTTCGAAGGAGGGTTCTCAAATCCCACGATCCTCCTGATCGATCGGAATGGAATGGTGGCTGGGGTCTATCACGTCTACCAGCTGGGCAAAGGAGAGATAGACGGTATCCAGGACGCCCAGACCCTCCAGACAAAGGTCGAGTCCCTGGAGCGTGGCGAATGGGCCGGAATGGAGGGGAGCGTCTCCATTCAGAAGGTCACGTTTCTGGGGATGTTTGCCCTGGGGATAATCACGTCCTTCTCGCCCTGCTCTCTCGCCCTCCTCATAGCCATGTTCTCTTATATCATGACATCTCGAAGAAAGAGGGTTCTGACCGATGACCAGGATTACGGCTCCTCGTCGAGAGAGGGGCTTTTGATCGGGATAGCCTTCACTCTCGGTATGGCCTTGGTATTCTTCGTGGTGGGGCTATTCATATCGAACATGGGTGTCTTCGTCCGGGACTCTCGGTTCTTCGACCTCGCGGCCGGAGTCCTGCTGGTGGTGCTGGGAATTAACGTCTTCAAGCCAATAGGCGAGATCTTAGAGCCCGTCACGTCCAGACTTCCTTCAAGAGGAGAAGAGGAGTTCAGGGAGAAGCAGGGGTTCATGGAGAGGGCCGTGAACTTATCCATCGGCCTCTTCAAACATTCGACTTTCATCGGGGCTTTCACCCTGGGTGTCTTCTTCGCCTTGGGCTGGGCTCCTTGCGCCGTCTCCCTCGTATTTCCGGCCCTGATATGGCTGATGTCTCAGGATATATCGGTACTGACAGGAGGTCTGATGCTATTCGTCTTCGGGGTGGGCCACGGCGTTCCCATAATTCCCATCGCCACCTTCAGCAGGTCCTTCGGGGGAAAGATGGGCGAGGAGTACCTGGCCGTCGGTAAGTGGATTGTTAAATTCTTCGGGGTGATGATAATAGTCACGGGTCTCGTCTTTGCGGCCCGATACTTCGGTTACAAACTGTGGTAGGTGGTGAATTTGCCGGGAAAGCCGGAAGATATCAAGATGGTGAGCAACGCCATGGCTAACGCGCCGCGGAGGAAGATGATGAGCTTCCTCGCCGGTGGCGAAAAGACGGCGGAAGAGATCGAGGAGGCGGTCGGAAAATCGATGCTCGACTACCATCTCAAGATCCTGGAAGGGGCGGGTCTCATCGAGACGAAGGAGGGCAAAGTGAAGCTCTCCGAGTTCGGCAAGAACTTCATGGAGGAAAAGTCGGAGAGGCAGCCAACGAAGGCTACAGACCTCTCCAATGCAAAGCCGGTGGAGATCACTGAGGTGAGGCAGCTATTGCCCTGCATAGCCGATTCGACCAAGTTTCGGATCATCGCCAACATGGCTCCGCCGCTGGGTGGAGCCCTCAAGGCCCTGGAACCGCTATTTGCGAGAGGAAGGTATTCAGAGAGGATAGGTGCCCTGATTATCCAGCGGGGGGACGTTCTGATCACCATCTATGGGACCGGTAACGTCACCATGACCATGATCAAAGATGAGGCTGAGGCCGGGTCGGTGCTGAATAGCCTGAAGGAGACGATCAACGAGGCGATAGCAAAGGGCGTGGCCCCTGCACCCCGGGTGAAGATGAAAGTCGAGCCGATGGAGATCCGCAAATACCTCCCCCAGACCGACTGCGGCGAGTGCGGCGAGCAGAGCTGCTACTCCTTCGCCATCAGGCTGATGAGCGGCGAGGTCTCCCTCGACCTCTGCCCTCCCCTCAAAGATCCGAAGTACAGACAGAACCTTGAGCACCTCCAGGTCCTGGCCGAGTACATCTGAGCCGGAGGCTCCTTTGAAGACTCTGACCATCATCCTCACCGGCGGTCCCTACATCTCCGAGGACGCCCAGATGGTCTTCAGGATAGCTGATGCTGCCCTCAAACGGTACCAGGTGAACATATTCCTCTACCTGGACGCCGTCCACATCCCCCACCTAGGGCAGAACCCGGCCTTCTTCGCCGATGAGGGCGAGCTTTTCAAAGAGCTGGCGGAGAGGGGGGCGGTGATAAGGGCCTGCTCACGGTGCGCCGCAGCCAGGGGCTATATTGCAAAAGAAGACGGATCATCGCAGGATTATCATGATGGGATAAAGATCTCAAGCCTCTACGACCTCCCCAAGATGATCTCAGGAAGCGACGGGGTGATCTCTCTATGCCGATGAGGTCGGCCTTCTACCTCCTCGACTCCGCCCCTTACGGGAGTGAGAAGGCCTTCGGCCTCCTGAACGCCGCGGCCGCGAGCCTCGGCGAGATGGAGGTGACGGTGGGGCTCTACGGAGACGGGGTGTACCTGGCCCTGACAGATCAGGACTCAAAGGGGCTCGGGGTCCCAAACCTCGCCGAGATCCTCCGCGCCTACTCCGAGATCAGAGTCCTGGCCCACGAGCCCTCGGTGATGGATAGAGGGCTTTTTGGTGAAGGGCTGGTCGAGACGGTGGAGCTGGCCGACGAGGATGCCTTCCTGGAGGCGATGGAAAGTTCAGACTGTCTGATCCTGGTTTGAAGATGAATGGGGAACAGGTGATGATGGATGGACGTATTTCTCCTGACAAAACCGCCCAAAAGCGAAAGGTCCGAGCTCTGCCTGAAGCTCCTGGCCCGGTCAGAGAAGTCGAAGCTATACCTCGCCGGGGACGGAGTCTATCACCTGCTGAGCCAAGCCTCGGACCTGCCACCATCCTGTGAGGTCCTCGCCTGCAAAGAGGATCTGGCAGCGCGGGGCGTCGTGCCGAGGGTGAGGGTAGAGGTTCTGGACGACTTTTACGAGAGGCTCGTCGAGGATTCGATGGAAAGGGATGGCAATCTTTTCACATTTTAATCTTGGATGGCGAGGTTGATCATGATCATCGTGACCATTGAACGGGACGGATGCATCAGCTGCGGCCAGTGCTGGGCGATCTGTCCTGAGTTCTTCGAGGAAGATCCGGATGATGGCCAAAGCTCTGTGGCCGAGAGGTACAGGATCTCGGGAAAGCCGGGCGAGGGCTCGGCTCCGGATCGGTTCGAGGTGTGCCTCAAAGAGGCGGAGGAGGCCTGCCCCGCAGAGGTTATCGGCGTGAGCCCCGTTCAGCCGAGCTTCGACTGATGGGGGTGGTCGAGGATGAGTTCGGATGAGGGCCTTTTGGAGAAGATGGTGAAGAGAGCGGCGAGGGAAGATGGGGGTGACGGCGAGGGGGAGAAGAAGAAGGTGCTCTTCCTTTGCACCGCCAACTCGGCCCGATCTCAGATAGCAGAGGGGCTTTTGAGGGCTCTGTATGGGGATCGGTACCAGGCCTACAGCGCCGGGGTGAAGGCGACGGTCGTCGATCCCCGGGCCGTCTCGGTGATGAGGGAGGTGGGGATCGATATCTCAGGCCAGCGCTCCAAGAGCGCCGAGGAACTCGGTGATGTCATATTCGACCTGGCCGTCACCGTCTGCGACAGGGCAAAACAGGCCTGCCCCATCTGCAGCACCAATCTCGACCTTTCGACGAGGGGGCCCAAAGCGCGAGAGGTCGTCCACAAGAGCTTCGACGATCCGGCCGCCGCTACTGGGACGGAAAAGGAGCAGCTGGAGGCCTTCCGGAGGGTGAGAGACGAGATAAAGGCGTGGATCGCCGAGACCTTCGGATGAGAAGAGGCGATGAGGATGCTGGCGAATTTTAGAAGAAGTTGAAGGTGAGAGTTTGAAAGATCAGGATGTCAAAAGGGTCGTGAAAGAGAGATATGGTCGGGTGGCGAGAGGGGCCAGCTCATGCTGCTGCTCTTCCAGCTGCTGCGGGACCGCAAAGCCCCAGGAGATCGGAAAGAAGATCGGGTATTCCGAGGAGGAGCTGGCTTTTGCCCCTCAGGGATCGAACCTGGGCCTCGGATGCGGAAACCCCATCGCCCTCGCGTCGATCCGAGAGGGTGAGACGGTGCTGGACCTGGGGTCCGGCGCCGTTGTCGGCCTCACATACTGGGCCGAGATGATCCATCCCGAGGCGGACCTCGACCCTGTGGGGGTTTACCAGGAGTACCTCGGCATGAGGGGGCTCGACTACCCTGAGGAGAACTTCTTCGTATACCCGGCGATCTGAACAAAAATAGGCCGGACCATCGGGATAGAAAACCCTTAAACTAGAATCCTCAAAATGGTCGTGCGCTGCCGGTCTTCGGGCGGCAGCGTAAACATATTTTTCGACTTCGATCCGACCATCATCTCGATCGACGGTCACATCTCCAGCACCTTCGACATCTTCTTTCTCCAGGCTTCGACGTCCCCGGAAGTGAAGACGTCTACCGCCCCGCCCTGGAATTCTCCGCCGGTCTCGCCGAGCCTCTCCTCGATCCAGCCCTCCATCTCGAGGTAGGCGGCCTTCAGCCCCTCCATCACCTCGGGGTCGGCATCCCAGAGGCCGCGCTGGTTCGCCTCCAGGAGCCTACGGCCGATCTCCTCCATCGCCCAGGGGTTCTTCTCCTCGAAGAAGCGTCTCATCTCGTCGTCGAGGACGAAGGTCTTGGCGATCTCGTCGAAGATCCAGTCGTCGACCTCCCGGGTCGTCGCCTCCCAGCCGTAGACCCGGCCGACCCTCTTCGATATGTCGCCTGCGCCCTTGTAGCCGTGTCGCTTCATCCCCTCAACCCACCTGGGGTTGAGGAGCTTCGCCCTCACGACCCGCCTTACCTCGTCGGCGAGGCTCCGAACGGCCACCCGGTCCCGGTCTCTCGTGTCGCCGTAGTAGGCCGAGACCTCCCGTCCCGAGACCTCCCTTGCGGCGATGGTGAGCCCGCCGTGGGTTCCGAAGTAGCAGCAGCATCCGAAGAGGTCGTACTCGTCGGTGGCGGTCTTGTTGAAGGTCATCTCGACAGATTTGAGCTGAGATACGAGCCGGTCGTGGGACTCCTCGCCGAAGACGCCTTTGCCGTAGGCGTAGCCGTTCCAGTAGATGAAGACGTCTGAGAGGTCCTTCTCCTCCTTCCAGGCCGAGGCGTAGACCGCGAGCTTCACGCCGTTTCCGTAGGTTCCCGGTTTGCTGGCGAAGATCCTGGGCCCGTCGCCGGATTCGAGGACGTGCTTTCTCACGTAGTTATCTTCAGGCCTCTCGTCGAGGCTCGCCACCTCGCGGATCGCCTCGTCGAGAAGCTCGATGCAGTTGTAAAAGCAGTCTCTTGTGATCCCACTCACCCTGACGGTCAGGTCGATCCGGGGCCGGTTCAGCTCCTCGATCGGGATCACCCGATAGCCTTTGACCGATCCACCTTTCCAGACCGGCTCGACGCCGAGAAGGTGCATCATCGAAGAGAGCTGCTCGCCGTCGGCCCACATTATGTCGCTCGCCATCCAGAACATGGCGACGTTCTCGGGGATCTTGCCGTGCTCCTCCCGGTACTTCTCGATCACCCCCTCGGCCAGCTTCCGGCCGACCCGCCAGGCCCCCTCCGTCGGGACCCGGGATGGGTCGAGAGAGTAGAAGTTCCGGCCGGTGGGGAGGACCTCGGGCTTTCCTCTGGTTATGAGCCCCGAGGGTCCGGGCTCGATGTAGCCGCCGTCAAATCCCCTGAACAATGCCTCCATCTCCTTTGAGGCCTCGATCCTCTCCGAGAGTTCGAGTACCCGGTCTTTCATGGCGACGATCGAGGCCTCTTCCCGATTCCGGAGGCGGTCGCCGAGGACCGTTTTTGTGGCGAGGGTGCCGTCTCCGCCCTCCAGGAAGGCTGATATCAGCCTCTTCGAGAGGGCATCGATCTCCATCAGCACCTCGACCCCCGCCTCTGAGAGGTCGATTCCCATCAGGTTCGAGACGAACTTTCTCATCTCAGAGTCGTATCTGAGGATCGATCCGATCAGCTCCGCCCTCTTCTCCCCTTGGGGCAGATCGTCGAAGATGTGCATGCCGTCGGGGATCTGGGTGTTGTAGATCTCCGAGATCTTCTCGTGGGCGAGGTCGACGATCTCGTCGAAGGGGACACCACCGTCGAGGAGAGATTCGAGCCTCATCTCCTCGGAGAGGTTCGTCTCCTTCAGAACTTCAAGGATCAGGTGCTCCGTGGCGTGGGCCCTCGCCTTCTCCGAGCCCCTCGTCCTCTTGTACTCGGAGATCTTCTCCTCCAGGTCCTTCAGCTCGCCGTAGAGGCCGCTTTCGGTCATCACCGTCTGCATGTGGTCGACGAGGACGGCGTAGCTCCTCCTCTTGGCGATCGTCCCCTCGGGGGGGTTGTCGGAGTTGTAGATGTAGAGGTGAGGGGTGGACCCGATGGCGATGTCCGGGTAGCAGCCGTCGGAGAGGGCGACCGACTTTCCCGGCAGAAACTCCAGGTTCCCGTGGGTTCCAACGTGGACGATGACGTCGGCCCCGAAGACCTCTTCGAGGTAGTGGTAGGTGGCGAGGTACTGGTGGGGCGGCGGAACCTCGGGATCGTGGAGGATCTTGCAGACCTGGCCGTCGCACCTCGATCCCGCACAACCCCTCTTCGGCTGGACAGAGACGACGACGTTACCGTAACTGACGCCGGTGATCACGATATTTCCGTCATAGACCATTGCGGCGGGAACGCCGTCCTTCTCCTCGCCCGGAGGCTTTCCCCAGGCGTCAGAGACCTTCTGTCTCGCCCCTTCTGGAAGAGTCTCAAACCATTCCTCGTAATCCTCTCTGCTCATGAGGTCGAGGGCTCCGCCCTTACCCACGATCTCTTCGACGGAGGTCCACCTGAACTCCGAGATCGCCTTTCGGTCCAGGATCTCCTTCACGAGGTCGGCCCCGGTCTCCGGCGGCGTCCCTACCGAATAGCCGGCGTCCCTCATCCGGTTCATGATCCGGGCGAGGCTTTCGAGGGAGTCGAGGTTTGCAGCAGACCCCACCGAGGCCTCCACCGAGGCGCAGGGGCTGTTGTGGAGGATGAAGGCGACCCTCCGCTCGCCGACCGGCTTCTCCTTGAGCCGGATCCAGTTTTCTATCCTCTCGACGATCCGGCTCGCCCTCTCATCGAGGGGCCGGTGTCTTTCAAACTCCGCCCCGTCGATCTCGTCGGTCGTGGCCACACCGACGATGACCGGCTCTATCGCCCCCTCGAACTCGGGCATGGCGACGCTCCATCCGACCTCGCTGCTCTTCATCCCGTGGATGTCAGACCTCCACTCAGTCTCGGATGCGTGGTAGACGGTGAGGGGGTGGAAGATCGGAACGCTGAGCCTCTTCAAGACGTCGCGGGAGGCGTCGACGTTTCCAGCGTGAAATATCGACTGCAGATTTATCACGGCGTCGACCCTCCCCAAAAAGAACTCCTCGGTCACCTCTCCGCTCGACTTTGCCGATAGGTCCTTGTCGCCCATCCCGAAGCAGAAGGCGGGAATGACGTCGAACTCTTTCTCCAGCAAGCGGACGAAGGCGTCGACGACGTCGAGGTCGCCGTTCGCCCAGTAGGTCCGGAAGAAGAGAAGGCCGACGGTGTGGTCGTGAGATGGCGGCCTCCAGGCAAGGTACTCCTCCACCGACTCGAAGGCCTCGGAGGCGTCTGGATGGTATATCCCCTGCCAGAGCCTCTCCTCGGGCGGATCGTAACTGAAATCGAGGCCCAGGAACTCCTTTCCCAGGCACTTCAGCATGTTCTCCTCGTTTTCGAGGCCTCCGTAGACGATGTACTGGTTCACTGTCGCCACGGTATCAAGGGAGACGTTGGAGATCGCCCAGTTGGAGGGGTCTCTTCCGAAAGAGACCGTCGGGATCGAGTCGTCGAGGGCGTCGGCGATCTCGTCCCAGGGGCCGTCGTGGGAGGGATGGAGGAGGATGACCTCCGCATCGGAGAGAAACTCCTGAGATTGAGAGGCAGGGTCTTCCCCCGCAAACTCGGAGGCGACCGCCGCCTTCAGATCCACCCCGAGGTTTTTTGCAGCCTCCAGGAGGAGGGCGACGTCGCTGGCCCAGGTTATCGATCTAATCCGCATGTTACGACCTCACCAGAAAAAGATCAGATCTCCGGATAGACGAAGACGCGCCCCTCCGGGTATTCGAAGTTCAAATAGGCCAGGTACTCTCCGAGGACCTCTTCAGGGTCCAGGTCGACTTCGGGATGGAAGATCTTCGCCCAGTAAGTGAGGCCGACGACGCTGTCGAGGCCAAAGTGCATGCTCCAGTAGCTGACGTAGACCTCGCCGTTCTTGACCGCCGAGACCTCCTCTGCTCCCGGCCTCGTCATGATCTCGTCTCTATCGGCCTCAAGCTCGGAGACATTGTCCCACCCCAGGTCTGAGACGGACTTGATCCTGATGATCACGTCGGGGTTCTCGGAGACTACCCACTCCCATTCGACCTTGGGGTACTCCACCAGATCAGACCCGATGTTTTCGCCTCCGGCGATCCTGCATAGATCGTTTAAGGCAGATCCGTTCCCGTAAGAGCTGAGGGACCCGATCCCTCCCTTGGAGCTGGACTCGATGTACACCCTTGGGGCGGAGAGCCCCTCGACGGCGGATTTGACCTCAGCCTCCTTCTCGTCACACCACTCGCAGTAGGCTTCGGCCTCCTCCTCTCTTCCGAGGAGAACCCCCAGAGTTCTGATCTCGTCCTCCAGGTTCTCCTGCTTGTAGAAGTCGAGGCCGACGGCGGTGATGTTCTCGAAGGGAGAAAGCCCCTCCTCGACGGAGTAGATGCCGTAAGGCAGGTCGGGATAGGTGTAGCCTATGACGACGATGTCCGGGACGATGTAGTCAGACTCGCCCATGGCCAGAGATCCGATCGTCTCGTAGTCAAACTCCTTCCAGGTACCCACGACCTCGCGGTCCACAAGGTCCGGGAAGAGGGCGGGCTTTCCTGAGATGGTGTCGGTCACCCCGACGATCTCGTCACCGGCTCCGAGCATCTCGACCGCCTCGGCGGCGTCGGAGTTCAGAACGATGATCCTCGAAACCGGCATTTCGACCGTCACCGTCCTTCCGGCGGAGTCGGTTATCGTCCTCGGATATCCGGCCTCAGGGCCATCTGAGGCGGGAGATGAATCTAGGGGTGCAGACGAAGATGCAACGACGGACGAAATCGGCGAAAGCAAGAGCATTAGCGCCAAAAGCGCGCATAAAGACGTTATCCTCATGTAGATGCCTCCAAGATGGTTTGTTTCCGGATTGATAATAACTATTTCGGTTTAGGTCTTATTAGTTATGTGAAAATCATTCGAACATAAATAGAGTATAAGTATGATAATTAGCGGATTATAGTTATCAATGGCATTTATATTTTCCAGAATTTTCAGCATCTATTAGTCCATTATCATTGAACATCTTTCAGATTGAATTTATAGTTTTATGAAAATCCTAATCACTTAGTAATACGAAAAAAGAGTTTATATCATTGAACATGACATCGCTCCTGGAAGATGCCTCTCATCGAGTACCTGATCAGGACGACGATTCTCATGGCTGCGGGGGTGATCGTCGCGAACATCGCCATGGAGTCGAACCTCCTCGCAAGTTTGGCGCGCCCCATCGGCCTTCTCACCCGCGCATCGAAGCTGCCCGAGAGCTGTACCGCCTCGATCTTCGCCTGCATGATCAGCCCTGCCGCCGGAAAGTCCGCCCTCTCGGAGTTTTATCGGCGGGGTGAGGTGGGAAAGACCGAGACCCTCCTCACCATCCTCATCAGCACCTTTCCCGTCGTCCTGGGAGAGTCGCTCTTCAGGGTCCAGGCCCCGATAGCCGTCGTCCTCCTCGGCCCGGTCGTCGGCGGGACCTACGTGATATTGAACCTCTTTTCCAGCTTCATCCAGAGCTTTTCGGCCCTCCTCTATTCGAGGCTCAGGAGATGGCCGCAAAGCTCCGATGGGACCATGGGGTTCGCCAGTGCCACCACGATAGAAAATATCGACGCCGCCGAGGCTTCTGACGAGGGAAGTGAGGGAAGGAAGAGCTTCAGGCTGGATCGGGATACGGCGATGACTGGCTTATCGAAATCGGTTCCAGCCCTCAGAAAGTCCATACCTATGGTTGTGGCGACGATGATTCTGATGGACCTGTTGATGAGCCACGGAGCCATCGACGGCCTGGCGGCGGCCTTCGCCCCGTTCCTCCGAGCCCTCGGACTTCCCGGCGAGTGCGTCGCCCCCCTGGCGATGCAGTTCGTCCACTTCTCGGCAGGATACGCCTCGGTGGCGGCCCTGATGGAGGCGGGGGCCATCACGTCGAAGCAGGCTATAATCACCCTCATCGTCGGGAGCATGGGGGTGATCACGATGATCTACGTCAAGTACAGCATCTCGATGTACCTCGCGCTCTTCGGCAGGTTCGGGGCCAAAATCGCCCTCGTCTCATACCTCTTCAGCATGGCGGCGAAGGTCGTGACGATCTTTCTGGCTCTGATGCTCCTTTAGCCGTCGCTGAGGAATCTAAGATCTCATTCTAAGATCTCATAATTGAATCGCGATGTTGACGGATTTATTATTACTAATCTAACCAAAATACTTATCAATTAAATCGTTTGTTGACATTTAGTAGATCAATCGAACATTCAAAGTCCAATATGTAATACGGAGATCATATAAATATATTATCTGAAGTCTTGTTTGAGTGGTGAAAATATGGTGACAAAAATGTTGTGGATGATCGTCCTCTCCCTGTTATTTTTGGGAGCGGGATATGCAACGGCAGAGGAGTTCGCCGTTCCTGGAGATCTCAATGGGGACCGTATAGTCTCCTCGCAGGAGCTGGAGACGGCAGAGCAGGATCAAGAGGCTGGAAAGATAATCGCTGAAGAGCTTGCGGAGATAAGCCACATCAGCCAGAACTATCCTCGAAAGATCGTCGACTCGTCAGGACAGGAGGTGACGGTCTACAAGCCCCTCGAAAATATCGTGGTTTTCAACAGCGAGACCGTCGAGACTATCAGGTCTCTGAAGGCCGAGGATAAGATCATAGGCGTGGGCAAGTACACCCTTGAAGATTCGACCTATTTCCCGGAGCTGAGCGAGCTTCCGAGTGTCGGCTCCGTATGGACTCCGGACCTCGAAGCTGTGCTGGAGCTTCATCCCGATGCAGTCTTCATTTACGGGACCTTCATGAACACCAGCGCCGACGAGATCCAGGACACCCTTCAGTCCGCTGACCCAAACCTGGTGGTGGTCCGGGTGGACTGCTACATCCCCGAGAGCTACGTGGCCGAGGTGGAGATGGTGGGCACGGTCCTGGAGCGGGAGGAGGAGGCCAGCGAGTTCATAGAGTTTTACGACGAATGTCTGAGACCGATTGAGACGGTCGTATCCGGCCTCAGCGATGAGGATAAGCCCACCGTCTACTTCGAGAGCTGGGTCGACTACAGGACCGCAACCCAGGGGGCGGCCTGGCACGACAAGCTGGTGATGGCGGGTGGAGAGAACATCTTCGGCGAGCTCGCCCTCTCCTACACCGACGTCGATCCCGAGAGCATCATCGAGAGGAATCCTGAGATCGTGGTCAAGCTCTGTGGCGCAGGGGGGCTGACCTTCGGAGGCTACGATGAGGACGACACCACCGAGATGGCGGCCCTCAGAGACGAGGTCGAGGCGCGCCCCGGCTGGGATGCTATCGATGCCGTGAAGAACGACCAGGTCTACGTCCTCTCCAACGACATCCTCGGCGGTGTCCGGCATTTCATCGGGATCGCCTACCTCGCAAAGCTATTCCATCCCGAACTCTTCGAGGATCTGGACCCATCGGCCATGCATCTGGAGTACCTCACCAGGTTCCAGGGGCTGGATCTGCGAGGGATATACATATATCCGGAGATGCCCGTGTGATCAATTAGACTTAAATTGGATCAAGTTTATGAGCGAAGCTGAGACGATGTCTACCGAAAGCGCAACGAAAAACTCAGAGCTGAGGGAGGAGTACGCCCAGTTTGTTGGTCGGAAGGTCCTCTTCATCATCCTCTCCCTGGCCGGGATCGCGGTGCTGGCAGGAGTCGCGGCGACCCTGGGGTCTGCCAACATCACCCCCGTCGAGGTCTACTCGGCGATCCTCGCCCGGTTCTTTCCTGGCCACTTCGCAACCACTGACTTCATAGATACCATCGTCTGGCAGCTCCGCCTCCACCGGGTCTTGATGGGGATCTTCGCCGGGATGGGGCTTGCCGTTGCGGGAAGTGCGATGCAGGGTATCCTCAAAAATCCTCTCGCCAGCCCCTTCACCCTGGGAATCGCCTCCGCCGCCACCTTCGGTGCGTCGTTGGCCATAATCCTCGGAGCGGGCTTCGTCAGCGGCCAGTACCTGATTGTCGGAAACGCCTTCGTCTTCACGATGCTCGCATCCCTCACCGTCTACGGCCTTGCCAAGTACAAGGGGATCACGCCGGAGACTATGATCCTGGCGGGGATCGCCATCATGTACCTCTTTTCTGCCATGACGTCGTTTCTCCAGTACGTCGGCGAGTCCGAAGAGGTTCACGAGGTCGTATTCTGGATGATGGGAAGCCTCGGCCGATCCTCCTGGGATAAGGTGGGGATCATAGCTCTCGTGACCGTCGTCTGCACTCTCGTTCTCATGTACTTCTCCTGGGACATCAACGCCCTCGGGGCTGGCGACGAGACCGCTAAAAGCCTGGGGGTGAACGTCGAGTTTGTGAGGATCCTCTGCATGATGCTCGCATCCCTCATCACCGCGAGCATCATCTGTTTCACCGGCACCATCGGGTTCATAGGCCTTGTTGCCCCCCACATCACCAGGATGGTGGTGGGGGGCGACCACCGTTTCTTGCTGCCGGCCTCAGGTCTCGTCGGCGCTCTGATCCTTCTCGGGGCGGACACCGTCGCTCGGACGATCCTCGCTCCGGTAATCCTGCCGGTGGGTATCATGACCGCCTTTCTCGGAGTTCCGTTCTTCATTTACCTGTTTTTGAAAAGGAGGAAGGACTATTGGTAAAGATCACGATCAAAGATCTCAGCTTCAGCTACGGTAGTCGCAAGATCCTCGATGACCTGAACCTGGTAGTCGGCGACTCCGAGGTTCTGAGCCTAGTCGGCCCCAACGGCTCTGGCAAGACGACGATGATCAAGTGCATCGACCGGATCCTCAAGCCGAAGGGTTCGATCCTTTTGAACGGCGGCCGAGATCTTCAGAGCCTGAGCCGTCAGGAGGTGGCGAAGTACATCGGATACGTCCCCCAGTCCACCATGGGCGTCCTCACCACCACCGTCTTCGACACGATCCTCATGGGAAGAAAGCCCCACATGGGGTGGAGGGTCGCAGACGAGGACATCGACAAGGTCGTCGATATGATGAAGCTACTCCACGTCGAGGAGTTCGCCCTCAAGGACTTCTCGGAGCTTTCCGGTGGTCAGAAGCAGAGGGTTTTAATCGCTCGAGCCCTCTGCCAGGAGCCGGAGGTTCTCCTCCTGGACGAGCCGACGTCCAATCTGGACGTGAAGCACCAGCTCGAGGCCCTAGATACGGTGAGGTCGATTGTGAAGAAGACCAATATCTCGGCGGTGATGGCCATCCACGACCTTAACCTGGCGGCACGATACTCCGACACCCTCGTCATGCTGAAAAAGGGGAGGGTACACGCCATCGGCGATCCTCTCAGCCTTCTGACGAAGGAGAACATCAGGTCGATATTCGGCGTCGAGGCGGTGGTGATGAAGGATCTGGACAGGCCTTATGTCGTCCCCATCAGGTCTCTGAAGGGCGAAACGGCCCGGTGATGAAAGGGCCTTCGATCCTCGGCCGTTTATTTTGATTGGAGCCCTCGAGCTTGCGGCGGATGCTGTCGAGTCAATTTGCTTCTGAGCTTAAATTCCTATGAACTCTCTCACGAAGAATCCTATTAAAAAGCTGAGAGACGCTATCCCAAGACTTATGGCAGCCATCTCCAGAAACCTCTCCCTGAAAGAGGTCTCCTTGACTATAGATATGTAGAAAGTAAATGCCATTATGATCATCAATGCGCTGATGATGGCCACCCCCAACGAGAAGAAGGCGTTTTCAAGGGCGAGGAAAGGAATTATCAGGATCAGAACGGTGATGATATATGCAAAACCCGTATAGAACGCCGCCTTCGATGGGCTTCTGCCCACCGACTCTGTTTTGGTTGAGAGGTATTCGGAAGCGGCCATGGAGAGAGATGCTGCAATCCCTGTAATCATGCCCACCGCTGCGATCAGCCTTGAGTCCTGGAGCGCAAAGGTGAAGCCCGCCAGCGCGCCGGTGAGCTCGACGAGGGCGTCATTTAGGCCCAAGACTATGGAGCCTGCATATTTGAGCCGCTCTTCGTTCAGCATTCCTATCAGGGCTTTTTCATGCTCATCTTCATCATGGGCGATTTTCGCAAGCTCGGGTAAGATTTCGGCAAGTCTGAGGTAAGCTGATTGCGCACTCTCCTCACCATTCTCCATGAGCTTTATTCCAAAGGTTATGCCCAGCGCCCTCGTTATCAGGAGGTACCACCATATCTTGAGCTTGTCTGGCGCTACATCAACACCGGTATGCCCTTTCAAGAAATTGTAATGCTCCAGCTCGGAATTCGATATGCTTAAAAGAATCTTTTTGTTGTATTCGCTCTTGATAGACTTTGATAATTTAGCATATATATGATATTCGGTGATTTCGTTCTTCTGCTGAGCAAGAAACTTTTTCCTGATCGCTTCATCCATGGACTTTCATAAACAGACTCTTCTGATAAAGCGTTTTTTCCACCGCGATTCTTAAAGCTCTGCGAGGTCGATCCGTTTTACGGAGAGGCCTGGAACAACGTGGGCAACGCTCACTACTATCTCGGAAATTACGGAGATGCCCTGTACTGCTACGATATGGTACCAACGATAGACGTCGCAGGTTCAAACGCCTGGCGGAATAAAGGCCACGCCCTCCAAAAACTGGGCCGAAATTCCGAGGCACAGGAAGCGTACAACAGAGCCCGCGAGCCTGAGGGGTGATGATGAAACCGTGGCTTCTGTCTCATTTTGCTGGCGATCCCCGTGCGCCTCCTGGCGCCATCAGAACGCAAGTGAAGCCGGCGCGGGTTCGTCTACCTGTTTGTCGTGGCGATGTACCTTTCCGGGACCTGCGTAACATACGGCTTTTTGGAGATCTGAAGCCACAGAGCCCCACAGGTCAGTCCGACGAGGGTGTTCATCATGCCCAGGACCAAAATCGTATCGCTCCAGCTCAGGGATATTATGGTCATGCCTAAGCTTCCCATGAGGATTCCAAAGCAGCTCATCAGGGCCGCGGCAGACCCCGTATCCCCACTCTGCTGCTCCAGCATCAGATTTGTGCCGGGGGTTCGCACACAGCTAGCAGAGATCATCGCCGGCAGAAGAACCGCGGCCAGCATCCAGGGCTGAAGGCCGCCGAAAAAGGATACGAGGAGGCCGCTGGCTGAGATCGCCCCAAAGCAGGCGATGATTATCGATCTGCGGTGGTATCGCCTGGAGATGCGCATATAAATCATCGGGCCGGAGATCATCCCGACGGCGTTTATGGCGAAGTAGTAGCTGTAGACCTGGGGGCTGAGGCCGAAGCCGTTTATGTAAATGTAGGACGAAGCGGCTATGAACGCCATCGCTGATATGCTCGGGAACGAAAAGAGGGCGAGAAGGGACGAGAAGCCGGGGTTTCTCGCGACCTTGTAAAGACCACCCAGGGCCAGCAGCATGGAGCCCGAGTTGCGGTTCTGCTTCTCCATCGTCTCCTGCAGCGCCAGGCTTCCCGCCAGAGCCAGAAGGCCGATGAGGGCCAGGGTCCAGAAGACACCTCTCCAGGAGACGAACTTCAACAGAAGCGCTCCGAGGACGGGGGCGGTCACCGGTGATATCAGGACCATCGACTGGACCATGGCCAGGATCGGCTCCCGGCTCCTACTGTCGTAAACGTCTTTGATCATGGCGGTGGCCACGGCAAAGGCGCCGCTGCCTCCGACGGCCTGGAGGATGCGGAAGGCTATCAGCTGATCGAGTTCCGAGGAGGCCGCACAGCCGATGCTCGCCGCGGCGTATATCGTAAGCCCGACCAGCAGCACGGGTTTGCGGCCGTATTTGTCGCTGAGAGGCCCCCAAAAAAGGGTGCCTGCGGCGAAGAACACGAAGAAGAAGATCAGCGTGAGGTTTGCAAGGTCAGAAGAGACGTTGAAGTACAGGGCCATCCCCGGAAGGGCGGGAAGGTAGAGGTCCGTCGATAGGGGGACGAAGGCGCTGAGAAAGGTTATGAGGGCGATCAGCCCCTTTTCTCCCAGGTATTTCTGTCTCTTGGCAGAGGAGGGCGCGGTCATTTTCGATCTCGGGGGTTTTGCGCTCTGGAGTTCTGTGACCCTGGGCCCGTCTTTGATGTCTCTCCGAAAACAGGCTTTTCACCCTTTGATCTATGTCCGTGCAACTTCGATGCGCCTCCGACTACGACGATGGCATGGGCTATCCTTTCGTGTTATAAAGGTGGCGAGGGGGAGGCGGCTTTCTCCAGAAGGTCGTTGGACGACTCCGGCGGTTTTGCTCCGGGGGATGTGTCTGCCGCCGTCGTCGATTTCGCCGCGGATCGGAGGGCGGCGGGCGGCGCTTCGCGAGCGGTGGGCGTGATGGTGGGGAGATGGGGTACGCGCCACGAAAATCGAACTAGCCGGGCTTCCGGGATGGATATAGTTTCGATTATCGATGTTCACACTTTAGAGTCAAAAAGAATTGATATCATCTATAAGGTCTTTTTTAAAATATGACTGATATTGTACGGCAAAATTATATTGCCAATGGCTCAAGTCGTAGAGCTCCTTTGCCAATATATTTATAGCAGCGCCATAATTATTATATTTCTTGAAATCTGTATAATGAAAATCCTTATCCGATATTGTTAATTCTGTCCCATCGGCCTTTAAGGCCTTTTCTTTTCCATATAGCTTTCTAATCATACCTTTTTTATTTACAATAATTATATCTGGCAGATACGATTTCGCGTCTGGATTTTCTTTTGCTAACAGATTCAATTCTGTTTCCCAATTCGCGTTTATATCACCTTTAAAGCCAAAAACGCATTTAAATGGAAATCGTTCGTACCAATACCGTAGCATTTTTTGTTCTAAATCAGGTATTTCAATAAAATTCAAAAACTGTATCATAGGATTTTGTTTTGGAATAGACTTAAATTCTTTAATGCAACCTTCGAACAACTTGGGATGATCCAGAGTTGCAGTTACAGAGAACACGCCATAAGCGGACTCTACAGGATAAATCCCCTTATCTCCAAATAATTTTATACTATTTTTGGAGAGGAGAAGCACATCTAATTGGTCTGACTCTGAATTGTTTATATTTACTATTTTACCGCCCCTGTATATTTTAAAATTATCGCTAAATAGATCATAAAGCACCTCTTTAATGAACATTTCACATAATTCTCCTTTATCTGTGGAATTTTGCCCGTCTCTTCGAATTCCTTGAAGTTTCACATCTAGTGAATCAGCGATCGAGTTAAAATAGCCTCTAAAAAACATGTTAACCGTATCCCCTAAATCCTTAACTACTGATACATATTTAGTTATATAAATCTATCTTATTTCTGTCTACTCAGCATGGCCAGTAGTACGCCTAAATTTTGTTGATGTATCCAAAGAGAAACGATACCGATTCGAATTTGTTGGATAGCAGCGCCTCTAAGAACTCAAAGCAAAATATCACCGAATCAAAGAGCATCACCGGCCGAATGGAACCATTAACTTCAGAAATAGCAGATGAAATCAAAATAGCTTCAAACCTAAGGGCGCTAATCGCATCAACCAACAGCCCGACAACTACATGCCCTTTAAGCCCCCGAAATTGAGCATGGTCCATGTCGAAGTTACAAAGCAGGACGTGAGAAACCTCTCCGCCGAGGTGAGAAACCTGCCGGGAGCCCTCTTCGGCGGGAGCGGACCCCTCCTCCGCCCTTTCCTCCCAAGGCTCGAAGAGCTTCTCCCGCCGGAGAAGAGGGGCCGGGGCGATAACTACATCTCATCGACCCTCAAGGCCCACGTCGAGGCCGTCGAGGCCGACGAGGATCACATCAGAGTCGAGAGCGAAGGAAGGGCGGTCGAGATCACCCGGGCCGAGCTTGAGACGATCCTCGAAGAGAAGTTTCCCACCTTCGAGCACCAGAACCTCAACCTCCCGGGCCTCCTCTTCCTCCAGTCCGGCCCGGTCCTCCAGGCCTGCACCCTCCAGCAGCTCGCGCGAGACCACGGGGTGAGGGTGCCGGGCGGGCGGCGGACCCTCCGATACGTCTTCCACACCACCGTCGTCTCCGTCGGCGCCGACCGGGAGAGGGTGAAGATCGAGTTCGACCTCGACCGGCTGCCCCGACTTTCGGGCGACTGAAGACCGGACTGACTGGACTAGATTAAATTAAACTAAACTATCAGATGCCGGAGCTTCAAGAGGAGCTTCGGGTTCTGTCGAAGCAGAACCTTGAGCAGACCCTTCAGGTCCAGCTCTGCCACATCGACGCCGTCCAGGGAGTGGATCAGATGGTTCAGGTCGTCGTCGGTGAGGTCGACGAAGAACTCCTTGACCGCGAAGTTCCTGGTGATCGACTTTCCGATCGTCTCCCTCCACCTCTTCTCGTAGACCTGAAGCGACTTCTTGTCCACCTCTCCCTTGGGAACCAGGTCCGCGGCGATCTCGCCCGCCATCACTCCGGCCCTCATGGCATTTATTATGCCGCCGCCGGTGATGGGGTCAGACTGCCTCGCTGCGTCCCCCACCAGGATCACGCCGTCGGCGGTCGTCGTCTCGATGGGCCCGGAGACGGGAACCCCTCCCACCATCATCTCCAGGACCTTCCCCTCGGGGAATTGCTTCTTCACAAACTCCCTCAAAAGCCTTATCGGCGTTCCCGAATTGGCCTTTGAGCCTAGGACGCCGATTCCGACGTTGGCGAGCTTGTCCCCTTTGGGGAAGGACCAGACGTACCCTCCGGGGGCGATATCGTTTCCGAGGTAGAACTCGCAGTACTCATCGTCGATCTTCTCGTCCTGGAGGAGGAACTGGGCGCAGGTCTCGATATCCTTCGGCTTCAGGGCCGTATCGATCCCCGCCCACCGGCCGACCTTCGACTCGACGCCGTCGGCGCCGATGATCAGGGGCGCCTCGATCTTTAGGCTCTCGCCGACGAACGCGGCCGAGATCCCTGAGGGAACACCTCCCTCGTGGAGGAGACCGAGAGCCCTCGTCTTCACCATCACCTTGGCGCCTGCCTCCGCCGCCTGCTGGGCGAGGGCCCGGTCGAAGACCTTCCTCTCGAGGACGTACCCCACCTCGGCCCCGGCCCGATCCTCGGACATCACGATCTCCGTCCCGTCGGGACCCCAGATCCGCGCACCCTTCACCTCGGCCGAGATCCAAACGGGATCCAGCTCCACCATCTTCTTCAATGCGGCCTTGCTCACGCCCTCGGCGCATCGGACGGGGTCGCCGATCTCCTGCCTCTTCTCCAGCATGACCACGTCGAGGCCCGCCTCGGCGGCGGCCTTCGCGGTCATCGACCCGGCGGGCCCCGCCCCCACCACCACGAGATCGCACTTCATGTCTTTGCCTCTTTAATCAGCTCCAGAGCGCCCAGGGGACAGATCTTGGTGCACCGGCCGCACCTGGTGCAGTCGTCGCTCACCTCAATCCAGGTCTCCACCAGCTCCAGGGCGGCAGCAGGGCAGACCCCCACGCACGCCCCGCAGTAACCGCATTTGTATCGATTGACCGAAAGCAATGGATCATCTCTCCTTGATAAAATTTCGATGGCTTGATGCCTTAATGGCTTAATAGACCACCTTGAACTCGTCGATCTTTTGGCACTCGACCTCGGATATATCCATGCCGGAGACGAGGGCGTGGGCAGGTCCCGTCTTCATCTGGTTCAATAGCTCTCCCACCTTCTTTCTCTCACCCTGAAGGAGGGCCTCGACCCCACCGCCGGGAAGGTTACGAACCCACCCCTTAACATCCAGCTCTTTTGCGTGGATCGTGGTGAAGTGCCTGTATCCGACGCCCTGAACCCTGCCCGAGACCCGCACCCTGACGCATATCATCGGGATCACCTCTGGATCCCAGAGAGAAGGTCCTCCAGAGCCTTCTTCTGATCTTTCGCCTTGATTATCCCCGAAGCCAGAAGGACGCCAACAGACCCCAGATCCAGGGCGGCCTTGAGGTCCTCGCCCCGGCTGATCCCCGCGCCGCAGAGGACTCCCACCTCAGGCTCGATCCTCTTCACGGCCTCGACAGACCCCGTCACGACTCCAGGATCTGCCTTGGAGACGGGAATCCCGCTCCCGATCAGCTCTGGAGGCTCCACCGCCACGTAGTCGGGCTTGAGGGCGGCGGCGGCCTTGGTGGTGGCTATGTTGTTGGTGCAGACGATCGTCGAAAGGCCCTCGGACCTGCAGGCCGAGATGCTCGCCTCGATCTCGGCGAGCTTCAGCCTCCTCTCCGAGTGGTTTATTAGGGTCCCGCTGGCACCTGCAGCTTTGATGGAGGCGGCGGTGACGTGACCGGTGTATCCGCCAAAGCCGACGCCGTCGACGTGCTGGGCGTAGACCGGGATCGATACGTTCTCCGAGATGAGGCGGATGTCAGCGGTCTGGGGGACCACCACCATCTCCACGTCATACTTTTCGTTAGCCTCCTCGCAAATCCGAGAGAGCTTTAGGGCCGCCTTGCCCGTCGCCTCCGCATAGGTCTTGAAGTTGAGCACTACCTTTGTCATGGTCATCACCTGCTGCCGAAATTCCCGATGCCAGATTCGAGGAGCCGCTTAAATATCTTTCATCGAAGGTATATTTTTTGACGGGAGCGGCCGCGGCCCCTCAAGGGCGAGTTCGTCCCGCCCTCGGAAGGGGCGCCTCGGTCTCTCTGCCGATCCTGACCCTCCCTCCTCCACGGCATCGTCGACGCGCCTAGCCGTTCAGATCTCCGGGTTCCGAGTCCCCTCTTATCGGATAAAATCGTGATGGTGCCAGCTCGGCGAACCGAAGCCGTCAACGAAAGCGCCGGGGCCGCCGACGGAGGCGGCCTTCGGGAAAGAGCCCGTCATAGAAGGACGCTGGTCTTGAGAATGTACTTTATCAAATCTTCTGATAGCTTCGTCTCTCTTTTTACCAAAGTTACGATCTCGTCTATTTTCCGCCCCTCTGACATCAGTTTTGATAATCTCTCTATGACGCTGTCGTCGATCTCGTAGTACTCGTCGATGTCCTTTCTGTGACCCCAGACGTCACCTCTCAAAAGCTCCACCCCCTGGATCTCCAGAAATTGCCGGGCGGCCTTGGACATGGTCCGATAGTATGATGGGGGCGTCTGGACGGCCCGAATTCTCGGGCATCTCTGTATCAGCGTCATCACGTCCATATTCGAAGGCCTGAAGGCCAGGTGGATCATCTGCTCGTTGGAGTTCAGCTCGGGAATCTCCTCTTTCGAGCTCACAACCCTCAATCTCATGATGCATAGAATGATCTTAAAATATTTATACATAGTGGTTATCTTGTCTTCCTCCATCCCGGGCAGATTAAAACGAAAACGTATTTTAGAAAATATTCACGTAAGCCCATAAGCAAGAGAAAATATGTTGGCTGTTATCGGGGAGACTTCCGACAAGCCCGCGGCAGAGGGGTGTCTATAGAAAGCTTCAGTATCTGAAAAAGAGGCTCAGGAGATGGATTTTCCGGCCCGAACTTCCCCGAAGCGCATCAAAAACGGGCCGGTTGGCGTTACTCTACTGGTCTCGCCGAGATCTGAATGCAGAGATCGCCTTCGCGCAGTTTGCGAGGCAGCGGGCGGCCATCTTCTGGTTCGGCCAGGAGCCGAGGCCGCAGTCGGGGCCAGCGTACCTGACCCGGTCGCCGAATAGTCGGATGGCTTCGGAGAGCCTTCGCTCCATCAACTCCGCGGACTCGGCCGCGAAGACCTCTCTTTCGAGCCGATCAGCATCTAGCCATAGGTTCGTCTCCAGGCGGTCGTTCAGCCTCGCCACCATGGCGATAATGTCGGTTCGGGCGATCCCGGCCCTGATGTAGGCGTCGTTATCCTCCAGCACCTTCCGATCGACGAGCTTCAGGTAGTCGGGGTTTGCCGCCGACTCGACCCCGATGACGTTGATCCCGGGAACGCTTGAGCAGAGCTCGGCCATCAGGGGAGAGTGGAGGTGGACCTCGCAGTCGATCTTCTCGCATGGGTGGGCTGATATCTCCAGGGCTTTTGAGATCTGGTCGTCGCTGAAGATGACGCTCGGGCTGATCCCCAAGCTCGGCTCGTCGATGGACGCGACGGCGAGATCGAAGTGGCGGCTCTTTTTTGCCTCTTCCAGGAACGTTGCAACGCTGGCGGCGAGGTTTTCGAGGATGTCCACGTAATCGGTGGCGCCGAAGCGGGCGAGGTAGAGCTCGACAGGTCCGGTGACGCAGACCCTCGCCTGGAGCCTCTTGCCCTCCTGCTCCATCTCTTCTCCCAGAATCTCCAGCGCCTCCAGCTCCAGAATCCGGGCGTCTTCCGTCCGTACGACGTAGGGGCTTTCGGACCTGTTTGGGTCCTCTATCGGGTCCATGAACATCTTGATCATGTCCCTGAACTGGGGGTAGGTGGGCCGCTCGACCCCGGCCTCGATCTTCTGGGCCAGGGCGTCCCTCACCATCGCGAGGTACGAGCTTCCCGAGGGGAGCTTATCCCGGCTCATCCTCGCCGGGAGGGGGTAGCTCCCTATGTCGTCGAAGATCATCTCCACTCCTTCCTCTGTCATTTAACTCTCCTCCAATCTCCCTCCACTCTCGGTTCTAAGCGCTCCTCTTCACCAGCTCCTCTTCAGGAGAAGAGCTTGGTAAGCTGGGCCTTAAAGGCCTGGTAGTCTCCTGCCACAAGATCGAACCTCTCCTCCATATCGTCGAGGCGGGACAAGCCAGCGGGGACCGGCGGCTCAAGCCCCACGGCCCGAACCACCTCCTCGGGGAACTTGGCGGGGTCGGCGGTCTCAAGAGAGACGCAAGGGCTCCAGTCCTCGACCTCCTTCAGGTACCGGGCGAGGCCCGCCCAGCCGACGGCGCCATGAGGTTCGAGGAGTGCATCAAACCGGTTGTAGGCATCGGAGATCGTCCGTCTCGTCTCCGCGTCGGTGACGGAGACCGCGAAGATCTCCCGCCTCATAGTCTCGATGTCCGGCGCCCTGACGACCCTCCCGTTCTCGTCCATCTCGCCGCCGTAGAGCCAGAAGACCCGGGCGAGGTTGGAGGGATGGCCGACGTTCATGGCGTTGGAGATGCACTTGACCGATGGGCGAATCGGCCGATAGTCGCCGGTCGCCATGAACTTGGGAAACTCGTCGTTCTCGTTTGTGGCGATGACGAACCTGTGGACGGGAAGGCCCATCCTCGTAGCGATCAGCCCCGCCATGACGTTTCCGAAGTTGCCGCATGGGACGGAGAAGACTATCTCGCGGGCAGGGGCCGCTGTCCGAGACCAGGCGTAGAAGTAGTAGATCGATTGGGGTATCAGTCGGCCGACGTTGATGGAGTTTGCGGACGATAAATTGAGGTCTGCGAAGTCGGGGTCGACGAAGGCCTGCTTCACCATCGCCTGGCAGTCGTCGAACTTGCCGTCGACGGCCATCACGTGGACGTTCTTGCCGAGGGTGGTCATCTGCTTTCTCTGACGGCCGGTCACCTCCTTCTCCGGGAAGAGGACGACGACCTCGATGTTGTCGAGGTCGTAGAAGGCGTGGGCTACGGCGCTTCCGGTGTCCCCGGAGGTCGCCGTCAGGATCACCATCGATCGGCCCTCCTGCTTGAGGAAGTACTGCATGAATCTTCCCATCAGCCGCGCGGCGAAGTCCTTGAAGGAGAAGGTGGGGCCACGGTCGAGCCTCATGACATACTTTTCGTCGTAGACCTTTTCGAGGGGGACTGGGTAGTCGTAGGCATCCCGCAGGATCGCGACGAGATCCTCCTCGGGAACCAGATCTCCGAGGTAGGGGCGCATCACCCGTAGGGCGATCTCGGGGTAGGCCATCTCGCTGAACGAGGCCAGCTCCTCCTTCGAGATTCGAGGGATTTCTTCTGGGACGTAGAGACCCTTGTCGGGGGCCTGGCCCCGGAGGAGGGCGCCCTTGAAGTCGAGGAGCTCGGGGTGGCCGTTGGTGCTGGAATATTCTATTTTCTTCATAGGCACGGAGGGATTGGGAGGGATCGTCTTTAAACTTTGTCAGGCTCGGGTGGAAGGTCGGCGAAGGCCGCCTCGATGAGGCCCCAGCCCCGGTCGCGCTGGTAGGATTCGGCCACTTCCTGGAGCATGGCGTTGAATTGCTCCTGGGTGTAGTTTAGTTCTGATGCCAAGCCGTTGACCCAGGGCTCGACATGCTTAAGGTCTGCGTGGCTAAAATATCTGAGGATCATGGCGCTGAGAACGATGAGGCGTAATCCTTCCTTGATGCGGCTGCGTTCTGATGCCATAATTCCTAGCTGGCTAAAGGGTTGTGCTTCACCTATGCGATCTCCTATCTCTTGACTGATCCTGAGAGCAGTCTCGAACCTCTGGCGCGCCACCTCGTACTCGCCCCTTTCTTGGTTGATTACTGCCAAGTTGCGAAGTGTTGATGCCTCGAGAGCGCGATCTCCGATCTGTTGACTGACCCTGAAAGCCATCTCGAACTTTTGGAGGGCCACATCATGTTCGCCACAATTTAGGGCGATCCTGCCCAACTCGTGCCAGTTTGAAGCCTCACCTTCGCTATTTCCTATCTGTTGACTGACCCTGAGGGCCGCTTCGAACTTCTGGCGCGCCTCTTCGTACTCGCCCCGTTCGAGATCGATCACGCCCAGATTGTGCAAAGTCGAAGCCCAGCCCGCACGGTCTCCGATTTGTAGACTGATGCTGAGAGCTGCCTTGAACTTCTGGCGCGCCGCCTCGTACTCGCCACGGTTAAAGTCGATCCTGCCCAACTCGTGCCAGGTTGATGCCTCTCTTGTGCGGTTTCTAAACTGCTGATTAATCTTGAGGACAGCCTCGAACTTCTGGCGTGCCAATTCGTACTCTCCCCGTTCGATGTCGATTGAGGCCAGGTTGTGCAAGGTCGCAGCCTCGCCCTCGCGTTCCCCAATCTGCTGTTTGATCATGAGGATAATCTCGAACTTCTGGCGCGCTGCTTCATAATCGCATCGATTAAAGTCGATTGAGGCCAGGTTGTGCAAGGTCGCAGCCTCGCCCTTGCGGTCCCCAATCTGCTGTCTGATCTTGAGGGCGATCTCAAACTTCTGGCGCGCTGCTTCATAATCACATCGATTAAAGTCGATTACGGCTAGGTTGTGTAAGGCGCGTCCTTCTCCTAAAAGGTCCCGTCTCTCCTGTTGCATCTTCAGCTCTTTCTCGAAGGCTTCCCGTGCGACTTCATATTCGCCCCGATAAAGGTAAGAATTGCCGATCCATTCCATCTGATCCGGATTATTGTCGCATAAGAAAAGTTCCTCATTCAGCCGAATAATGTCATCATAGAGACCTATCCGCATTAAGAATCCTGATATTTGGCCAGTCACCTCTCGCGCCCTCTCGCAGTCACTGGCCTGTAAGTACCGAGAACGCGCCTCCAGCAGGCAGTCCATCCAGAACAGGCCAAGTTCACCTGTTCTGTTTTGCTGGACTAGATCACTAAGGAAGTCTCCAGCCGCCTTATGCGCCACCTTTCGGTCTTTGGGGCTGAGCTGGACCAGGAGCCAGTTTCGGAGGAGGCCGTAGACGGCCCAAAGCTCATCGCCCCGCTCGGAGTCGGGGTAAGCGAAGGCGTGGTTCTGCCACTCTCGAACGAAGCCGCGCAGGCTCTCGACTGGCTCGCCAGTCACGGCCGCGATGCCCTCCAGGTTCACGGCTACGCCGTAAACTGCGGCCCGGCTCAGTGCCGTCCGGGATTGGGAGCTGAGGTAGCCGTAGAGCCTTGAGGTGAAGATCGACTCGCAGTACTCGTCCAGCTTCTTCTGAAGCTCGCCCTTTTCGAGGCCGGAGGGAACCTTCACCGCTTTAAGCTGCTTTTCGAGATCATCGGTCGGGATGTCCCTCAGGACCTTTCGGATCTGGTCTAGGAACCGGGGCGTTCCGCCGAAGAGCCGGTGAACCTCCAGCATCAGCTCGTGGGATAGCTCACCGGAACGGAGGCGGTTTTCAACCAGATCGTCGCGCCTCATGAACTTGAAGAAGGAGGACTCGCCGAAGTCGCCGAGGGGCTCCTCTTTGACCTTCGGTGGGAGCTTTACTTCAGGAAGGTATCGAGATGTGACTATCGCCCTCGAACTTCCGGTCAGGCTTGCCAGCAGGTATTCGTAGAACTCAGCCAGCTTCGGGTCCAGGATGCTTCTTTTAGCCTCGTCCATGTTCGACTCGAAATTGTCGAGAACCAGAAGGAAGCGGTTCTTGTTGAGAATCCCGACCGCATACCTCAGCCGCGCATCGGCCGGAATTTGCGGGTCGGATAGCGTATGGAACGCTTCCTTGAGGTCGGCGGCGAGAAATGCGTCGCCGAGAGTCCGGAGCAGGAGATCCCCTGTCAAGGGCTTCTCCCGAGAGCTGGGAACCGCAATAGGGGTGAAGCCGTCGCCCTTCAGCTTCCAGGCGAGACGCGTCGCAAGAGAGCTTTTTCCGCTCCCGCCAAGGCCGATGATTATAACCGTCTGAAGAGATCCGTCCCGGAGCGCCGCGAGGAGCCGCTGCTGCTCGCGCCTCCTGCCGACGAACTGTTCCGCGTATCCCTCGATCATCCCAGGCAGAGGGCGCTGCTCGCCGATCTGGCGGGCCGGATTTTCTGGAGGCTTTTGCAGGTCGAAGATCTCTCCCTGGTCGGTGGCGGAGTAGAGGACTGGGAGGGTCCACGACGGATCGCCCCTCTTCTCGCAGCTCTTCCATACATCCTGCCGGGCTTGGATCAGTGCCCGGTCGACTGGCCGACCATTGGCCAGAGTCCGATAGAAAGAGCGGGCGAACTGGTTTGCGACGTCGTCAGATATCGAGGCCGCCCACCCGATGGCGAGGGGCACCTCCTCGCTCACCAGCCCCTGGCAAACGCCGCCCAGGGCCTCGGTCGGCGGGGCCTTGCCGGTCTCGCAGCCGCTGACGAAGACGCACTGGACGCCGCTCACAGCCATCAAACTTCCGAGCTCTTCGCTGGATTTCATGTCGGTCTTGCCGCTCTCGTCCTCGAAGGCGAAGTAGCCTTGGGCGGAGACGCCCTCCAGCGATGCCGAGCAGTTCCCGCAGACCTTCTCATCTGGCCCGTTCAGCCGTCCGCACCAGGGGCACTTCTTGCCTACCGCTCCGTGACCGGTCAGATGGACGACGTGAGGCTGAAACTGTTCGACGTGATCGCGGAGATCCTGGAAGCTGCCGAGGTCGCCGGAATCGAAGGCTACGTCCAGCCCCGAGATCGCCTTGATGAGGTACTCCTCTTCACGTTCGTAGTCCAAGGTCGCAAGATCTGTCGGAGAGGAGACAGCCAGGAGAAGTCGGAGAGGTCTGGGGCGGAGATCTCCATCGAAGTTCGGGATTTGCCCTCCCGATCTTGGAAATCGGCGTATGCTGAACTTGGAGTTTAAGCCCAGAAAATCCCCTTTTGGCGGATGGACCAGCTCCCAGGGCAGGTTCAAGACGTCCGGCAGATCCGAGGCGAGCACCAGGAGGCGCCGAGAGCCTGACTTCACATTTGCTCCGATCTTTTCCCAGGACCCCGCCAGCCAGAGGGCGAAGAGCTCCGCGCCGATGGCAGCCATCTTCTCGGCGGCCAATTTTGGAGCGCATCCACCTTCGAAGAGGGCGTTGTAGCGGCGGGATATTTCACGCACCGCTCTGGAATCTTCGGGCGAGAGGCTCTGGTTGCTGGCGACGACATCGCCGTCCACCATGACGGTAAAGAGGTAGGTGGACTGGGGAGGGGTTCCCGCCTCGTTTATGGAAAGGGTGATGATCGCGTCCTTCGTCATCTTATGCGCCTCGGGAGATGGACCTGAGATGGCTTACCTTTTGGAAGATCTTCCTAAAAACTTATCCCAGCTTGGAGGCGGAAGGCGCTCCGGGCCGCCCGTCGGATCGAATAAGCGTCCTGTTATAAATTGTTAAATATGCATTTCATCAACTATTACTCACGATGAAGTAGACAGTCGTCCTCGAACCTCAAGAAGAGGGGGGTTATACTGTCCGGTGCCTCGAACTGCCTGGGGCCATAAGCCAGTGCGAAACGAAAGAGTAAGCCCTGATTAACATCAAGGAGGCGATCGGGCTCGTTCTGGAGGTTCTCAGCCAAGAGCTTCTGG
>DAOSXX010000019.1:0-470 GCA_035380685.1 Methanothrix sp.
AGCTTCGTGTGCCTCGGCTGTCCTGCCAAGACGTTCGAGAGCGAGGCCCTTGCCATACCAGGCCACGGCATATTCAGGATCGAGCCTGATGGCCTCGTCAAAAGCCTGGATCGCTCCGGTGTAGTTGCCCAGATCTCCGAGAGCAACGCCTTTGGCAGTCCAGGCTAGGGCATACTCAGGATTGAGCCTGATGGCTTCGTCAAACGCTTGTATCGCCTCGTCGTACTTGTCCTCATCTGCGAGAGCAAAGCCTTTGTTATACCATGCATTGGCATACTCAGGGTCGAGCCTGATGGCCTCGTCATAGCACTGGATGGCCTCGGTGTAGTTGCCCAGATTTTTGAAAGCCATGCCTCTGTTATTCCAGGCCATGGAATACTCAGGGTCGAGCCTGATGGCCTCGTCATAGCACTGGATGGCCTCGGTGTAGTTACCCAGATTTTTGAAAGCCATGCCTCTGTTATTCCAGG
>DAOSXX010000019.1:570-40914 GCA_035380685.1 Methanothrix sp.
CCATGGCATACTCAGGATCGAACCTGATGGCCTCGTCATAGCACTGGATGGCCTCAGTGTAGTTGCCAATATTTTTGAGAGACACGCCTTTGCCATTCCAGGCCATGGCATACTCAGGATCGAACCTGATGGCCTCGTCATAGCACTGGATGGCCTCGGTGTAGTTGCCCAGATTTTTGAGAGATACGCCTTTGCCATTCCATGCATCCGGATCCTCTGGATCTAGTCTGATGGCCTCGTCATAGCACTGGATGGCCTCGGGGTAATTGCCCAGATTTTTGAAAGTGAGGCCTTTGAAATACCATGCATCCGGATCCTCTGGATCGAGCCTGATGGCCTCGTCATAGCACTGGATGGCCTCGCTGTAATCGCCTTGAGATCCAAGAGCGTTGCCTTTGTTATACCATGCAACCGGATCCCCCGGATCTAGTCTGATGGCCTCGTCATAGCACTGGATGGCTTCGGTGTAGTTGCCCAGATTTTTGAGAGACACGCCTTTGTTATTCCAGGCCCAGGAATCCTCCGGATCGAGCCTGATGGCCTCGTCATAGCACTGGATCGCCCCGGTGTAGTTGCCCAGATTTTTGAGAGACACGCCTTTGTTAAACCACGCATTGGCATACTCAGGATCGAGACGGATAGCTTCGTCAAACGCCTGGATCGCCTCGGTGTAGTTGCCCAAATCATCGAGAGCATTGCCTTTGTTGTACCACGCATTGGCATAGTCAGGGTCGAGCCTGATGGCCTCGTCATAAGCCAGAATAGCTTCGTCGTACTTACCAAGGTCTTCGAGAGCTAAGCCTTCGTCTAGCCATTCTTGAGCGGTCTCTTGCCCACTCCCAGGAACTACCAGTACCGCCAGCGCCAGCGCGCATAAAATCAGTCTCATTTCCTCACACTCTTGGGAAAGATACTGTCACCATCCACGAAAAATGTTTCTATGCTTCGGGAGTCCTGACATGCGTGAAAATGGCCTAAAATGATCACGGTTTCTGTATTTATGCTGCGCAACTTCAGATGCCGAACCCCTCGTAGGATTTCCGCCGGTGATTGATGTCGGCCTTTAATTAGATCGATGTAGTTTTCAGATCGGTGTGGCCGAGCTGCTGCTGCAAGTCGTTCAACGGGACGCCGCTATCCAAAGCGGTTACAGCGTGCAGGTGGCGCAAGGTATGTGGGCTGACGATGTTCATCAGCCTGCCATCTTCGGATGGCGCATAAGGTCGCTGAATGCCTGAGGCGGAACGCTGAGGCCGGGCCGGAAGTCGAACCGGCCCTCGTCTCATCCTTATCGCAGATAATCGATGGCCATGGCGGGCTGGTACGATATGCCCGGTTTGGCCAACAATTCTACAAATCGGCATCCTTTTGATGGATGAAACAGATTGGCAGAGGCGCTACTTTTGATGACCCATGCCGTATCAAGACCGCGCTCGGTCCCTGCAACGGCAAGAACGGGCTCCTCTTCGGGAATCACTCCTGCATCGACAGCCATCAAGACACATTCCAGACAGACCAAAGTCCCCGTGGAGATCAACTCCAGGGTCTTTGCCAGAATATCAAGGGATGTCACCTGTTGAAGATGGAGTCGCATTGAAAAGCTAGGGCCGAAGAAGGGAATTGTTCCTTGAATGATGGGGACGTTCAAGGCTGCTAGTTTTAGTCTATTTTCCGGGGTGATCTGCATGGGCACCCGGGATAGGCCGCGTTCCTCCCATTCATCGCGCACCTTCTGAAGCTCAGGAATATCTGCAAACGGACCGCTCTGCATGTGGTCAACTTCCCATCCCATTCCTTGAGGGCATGTGACGCAGACGATGGTCGTGTCGCGGATTCTTTCAGCAGCTCTTACAGCACATTCACCGGTGATTGAGGCGACGACAAGATAGCGATACTGCGAAGAGGCCTTCCTCACAATTTCAATTGTCTCATCTGTGTTGGCGGGTCCCGGCCTTTCAAATACTCTCATACATCCGACCTCTTTTTATCTGTTGTCTCTTTAGCAGCTGGTAAAGATCATGATTTTTCATCATTTAACCTTTCACCAAATAATGTCTGATCAAGAGATTTTTTTTTCTATAGCTTCTTGGCGACGACCGCAAACTCGTCATTTTCCGGGTTGAACGGCGAGCCGGCAACATCCGAATAAAAGCCCTCGACGACAAAACCGCATTCGTCAAACTCTCTCTCCAGGGTTTCGGGGGTGAAATGCTGGAGCCAGTTATAGACGGTTCGCGTGCGATCGGCTTCGATGAGCGTATACTTGTCAAGAACCACCTTTTCTCTCAGGTACTTGAAGGTGTTTAGAAACCCGTAATACTTGTTCGGGGACCAGAATCCATCCAGAAGGTTCTCCTCATAAATCGCCATCTCTTCTCGTCCTTCGAAGGCTGCCAACGAATACACGTCGAGAAGGACCGAGCCGCCGGGCCTGAGGATCCTGTGGAACTTTTTCAGCATCTGCCTTCTCTGGACGGGACTTAGGGCGCAGAAGTCGCACATGATCATGAGGACTAGATGAAAGCGATCATCGGTTTCAAACTCCAGGTAGTTCTGGTTAGCATACCGGACGGATAGGCCTTCTCTGGTTGCGACCTCCTGAGCATACTGAATAGACCTCAAAGAGAAGTCTATACCTGTCACATCCGCCTGCCTCCGGGCAAGCCTCGCCGCATAAAGCCCCGGGCCGCAGCCGAAGTCGGCGATCTTGATCCCCGCTCCGACGTTGAAGCGGGATGCGATCCATTCAACCGAGCGATCGATGAATTCTGCCTTCCGGGACGATACATCGATCTCCTCGTTCAGGTGGAACCTGAGCATCTGCTCTGACGTGTGCTCATCGGCCCACAGATCGCTCGCCGTGTAAAACTCAAAGGGTTCAGGACGGGCGTTGATCTTCTCCAGTTCTTCAAACATTTAAGATCTCCGATTTTTTGTTACAAAGATTGACCAAGAGTAAGATGGCGAGTGATGTAATGAAAAGGTTTTCCACCTTCGCCAGTGATTCCCACGAAATTCCAAAAATCCGAATTCATCGTACGGCTCATTGGCGGTTCTTCGGCCCTATCTTCGGTCCATCCCATCTTCGGGCCACTATTCTCTCCAGTTCTCCTTTCCCAGCATCTATTCTTATGTAACTTGAGGAAAAGATTTAACTGACCAGGTTACATAAGAAGGAGCCTTGATCCCAAAATACATCTTGGACGAGTTGGCCGAAGAGGACCTTCCCCACCTCATCGAGATCAGAGATTACCTCGACCGGCTGATCTCTCATCGCGAAAGATCCCCTGAAGAAGGAGCCTCAAAAGCAGAAACAGAAGAGAGGAGGCACGCTTCCGTCACCTACCGGCAGGAGTGGGTATACTGCGGCAAGGAGTGCAAGACTTGTCCCCACGGACCCTACTGGTACTGCTACTGGAAGGAGGACGGAAAAACCCGGACGAAGTACATCGGCAAGGTCCTGAAGGAGGTGGAGCTTTGAGCTCAGGGCGCGTCTTGGTCCTGGCGCTGGTCCTCTCGGCCTGCCTTTTTTGCGGCTGCATATCCACCGACAGGCCGGCCTCTTCGAAGGAACCGGGCAATGTCAACGTCGTCGCAACCACCGTCCCCCTGGGCCACTTCACAGAAATGGTGGGCGGGGACCGGGTGACGGTCGCCGTCCTGGTCCCGCCGGGCACAAACCTTCACACCTTCGAGCCCTCGCCCTCGAAGCTCGCTGAGGTGGAGGATGCCGACCTCTACGTCAAGAACGGGGCGGGCCTCGAGATCTGGATGGAGAGGATAATCCAGGCCAACGAGGAGATGCTCGTCGTCGACTCCTCCTCTGGGGTGGACCTGATCGAGTCGACCGACGCTGACGATCACGGCCACGGCGCCCATGACTTTCATGAGGATATACTGACGACTGACCCCCACATCTGGCTCTCGCCGAAGAACGCCATCATCATCGTCGATAACATCTGCCGGGGCCTGACGGAGGTCGATCCCGAGAACGCCGAATTTTATCAAAAGAATAGGGACCATTACCTCAGCAGGCTGAGGGAGCTCGATGGTGAGCTGAACTCTACCTTCTCGGAGACGGATAGGAAAGAGTTCATCGTCCTCCACCCCTCCTGGAGCTACTTCGCTCGGGACTACGGTCTCGTCCAGGTGCCGATCCTCGAAAGCGAAAAGGAGCCCGGCCCTCGGTACCTCGCCGAGATCGTCGAGGTCGCCTGCGAGAAGAGGATCACCACCATCTTCGTCGACCCCAACTTCAACCCGAAATCTGCGGAGATCATCGCGGAGGAGATCGACGGCAGGGTCGTGCCCCTCGATCCCCTCGCTGAAGACTACATCGAGAACATGAGGATCGTGGGCCGAGAGATAGCCTCAAGCCTAGACGGCTGATCTGAAAAGGAGGGGAGTGAAGAGACATGACCGGTGCGAGCGCGGTATCCATCGAGGACCTCTCAGTCTACCTCGGAGGCCGAACCGTCCTGGAGGATGTTAACATCGAGGTGAAAGAGGGGGACTTCCTCGGGCTGATAGGCCCCAACGGCGGGGGAAAGACGACCCTCCTAAAGGCGATCCTGGGCCTGATCAAGCCACCCCGCGGGAGGGTTTTGGTCCTCGGGATGAGCCCCGAGGAGGCTCGAAAGCGGGTCGGCTACCTCCCCCAAAAGAGCCTCTTCGACCCGAAGTTTCCGATCAGCGCCCTGGAGGTGGTGATGATGGGCCGATACGGCAAAAGGGGCCTATTCGGCCGCTATTCTCCCGAGGATCGAGATGCTGCACTTGCGGCCCTTTCGGCGGTGGGGATGCTGGAAGAGAAGGATCGGGAGATAGGAGGCCTATCCGGGGGCCAGCAACAGCGGATATTCGTCGCAAGAGCCCTGGTCTCGGAGCCCGAACTTCTCCTGCTGGACGAGCCCGCCACCGGGATCGACAGCTCTCGGCAGCGGGAGTTCTACGAGCTTCTGAGCGAGCTGAACGAGAAGATGACGATAATCATGGTGTCTCACGACATAAGCGCCGTATCGACCTACGTCAAGAAGATCGCCTGCGTCAACAGAAAGCTCTACTACCACAGCTCAAAGGAGCTGACAGCCGAGGACATCGAGGAGGCATACCAATGCCCCGTGGAGATGATCGCCCACGGCGTCCCCCATCGGGTTTTGAGGGAGCACGACTGACGATGATCGAGATATTCGCGTACGAGTTTATGCAGAGGGCCCTTTTTGCCGGCGTCATAGCCTCGGTCCTCTGCGGCGTCATCGGGATTTACGTCATCCTCAACAGGATCGTCTTCATCGGCGGTGGGATCGCCCACACCGCCTTCGGCGGGATCGGCCTCGGCTACCTCCTGGGCATGGACCCCCTCATCTTTGCGGTCCTCTTCTCGGTGGCGGCGGCCCTCGGGATAGGGGCGATCAGCGACCGGTCGAGGGTCTCGGAGGACACGGCCATCGGCGTCTTCTGGGCTGCTGGGATGTCTCTTGGTATCGTCTTTGTGAGCCTGAGCCGCGGATACGCCCCCGACCTCTTCGACTACCTATTCGGCAACATCCTGGCCGTATCCTGGAACGACGTTTTGCTGATATCCGTCCTGACCCTCGGGATGATCATCCTGGTCGCCCTCCTCTACAAGGACCTGCTGATCCTCTCCTTCGATCCGAGCTACGGCGAGGCGGTGGGCCTTCCAACGAGGGAGCTTCGTCTTCTCCTGCTCTGCATGGTGGCCCTCAGCGTCGTAGTCCTGATAAAGATCGTGGGCATAATTTTGGTGATCGCCCTTCTCACCATCCCCGGTGCCATCGGGAGGCAACACGCTCAAAGCCTCAAGAGGATCATGGCCATCTCGATCTTTCTGGGCGCATCTTTCGTCCTCGTCGGCCTCGTCCTCTCCTACCAACTGAACATCCCCTCGGGCGCGACGATAATTCTGACGGCGTCAGGGACCTTCTTTGCCAGCACCCTCCTGACCCGATGAGATGGCTGCTTTTTGGGCAGGACTTGTACAACAAACTTATACGCGAAGGGATACAAATGGCGGATCGACATGCACCCAGACCAGATCCGTACCCTCCTCGCTTTCCTCTTAATCTCGCTGTTGGTCCCTTCTGCCGCGAACCTCGCAGAGGCGGCTCCTGCCCCCGGCGGGATCCAGTTCGCTGGCGACCACTACAAAGTGGAGGGAGGAGCAAAAGTCGACGTCTCCGTCGTCAACCCCGTCTTCGCTCCCGGAACCGAAGGGACCCTCAGGCTGATCTTGGCCAACGACGGCGTGGTGGAGCGGCTCGCTCCCGGAGCGGTCCCCCCGGGCTCGGAGGAGGATGCGGCCTCGGAGATGCTGGCGGAGTTCGGCTGCCTGGACGCATCAAAACTGCGGGCGGATCTTCGATCCGATGGACAGATCGAGGTCCTTTCGGGACCGGTCCAAATCGACCTTCTCGGGCCCGGGGAGACCGCTCCCATCGAGTTTTATCTGAGAATCGACGACGGCGCCGAGGGTCCGATCCCCCTCAGCCTCGACCTCGAGTACGAGCACCAGGTCGACGTCAGCTTCAGCAGCGGGACCGCCTCGCCCCTCTACCTCCCCACCAGCTCGAGCCTCGACCTCATCCTATCGATAGAGGGCGACCCCCCAGCCCTGGAGCTGGTGGGGACTAGATCCGACCTCTCCCCTGGCGAGAAGGGTTCGATCAGCATCATCGTAGGCAATGCCGGCAAGAGCGATGCACTGAACTGCACCGCGCGCCTGGTGGCGGCATCCCCCTTCACGCCCCTGACGGATCGGTCTCGTCTCGGCGACATATCTCCTGGAGGGGTCGCAGTAGCCCGCTTTGACCTCTTGGTGGAGAAATCGGCCCGGGCTCAGGAGTACAGCGTCGGCTGCGAGATAAGCCACAGCGGGGGGATAACATCCCTTTCCGTACCTCTGGCGGTCGCTCCGCCCGAAGGGGCGCGGCTTTTGAGGATCACCCTCATCGGGGCTATTTTGGGCGCCGCAGCCCTTGCCGCCTTCTGGCTTGTGCGAACGAGGAGGAATGGATCGCTTCGCAGGCGAAGTCCTCTCCGGTCCCGGAGATAGATTGCGACTTCCGTCACTGTAGCCGCCCCTGCCACCATCAAACCGCCATTGATATCTCCAACCTCCGCATTCATCGGAACCTATGCAGGCGTTGCGGGCCGAGAAGATCTGCAAGAGCTTTCGAGGTCTTTTCAAAAAGAAGGAGGTTCTTCACGAGGTATCCCTCTCCATCGAAGAGGGCGAAATCTTCGGCATCCTCGGCCCCAACGGCGCTGGAAAGACGACCCTCATGTCCATCTTCTCCACCCTGATCCGGCCGGACTCTGGCCGCCTTGAGGTCTTCGGCCTCGACGCCCTAAAAAAGACCCACTCCGTGCGGGAGAGGATCAACATAAGCAGCGGAAACCCCAACTTTCCCTGGAGCCTCACCGTGAGGGAGAACCTGAACCATTCGGCGATGCTCTACGGCCTCTACGGTCGGGATCTCGCAAGGTCGGTGGACGAGGCGATCGGGGCCTTCGAGCTCGAACCTCACGCCGACTCGAAGTTTGAGACCCTATCCACGGGCACAAAGCAGAGGGTCTCTCTTGCGAAGGCGATCCTGAACCGGCCCGAGATCCTCTTTCTCGACGAGCCGACCTCGGGCCTCGACCCGGATATGGCATTGAAGACGAGAGGTCTCATCAAGAAGATATACGAGGAGCAGGAGATCACCGTCGTCCTCACGACCCACTACATGCCCGAGGCCGAGGAGCTCTGCGATCGGATAGCTTTCCTCCGGGAGGGGAGCTTGATCGCTCTCGGAACCCCTGGAGAGCTGAAGAGGGCCCTCAAGATCGGACATCGGATCTTCGTCCGGTATGAGGGAGACATCGACCCGGTGAGGCTCCGGATAATCCCCGGGGTCATGGACGTCAGAGAGTTTCCTGGCAGGGTGGAGATGGTCTTCGACCATTCCGAGAGGGCCGTCAGCAGGATAATAAAGGCTTTTGAGGGGGCAGATATACTGGACATAGGCATAGATCAGCCCGATCTGGAGGACGTATTCCTTGAGCTGGCGAGGTGAGCTGAACAAGTTTCTCTCCGCGACCTACAAGAACTGGATCATATCCAAGCGGAACGTCTTCACCGTCTTCGAGCTCGTCTTCTGGCCTTTCATCGGCCTTCTATCCATCGGTCTACTCACCCGGTTTTTGGAGGTGACCGACGATATGGTGGCCTTCGTCCTCGTCGGGGCGATCGCCCTCAGCATCCTTCAGATCAGCCAGATCGACGTCGCCTACATCCTCCTCTTCGACCTCTGGTCCAAGAGCATCAAGCAGACCTTCGTGGCCCCGATCCGGGGATACCACCTCGTCGGTGGAGCGATGCTCTTCGGGGTGATCAGGGGAACTGCCGTCTTTCTCATCCTGGCCGCGACCAGCTCCCGCTTCTTCGGATTTGACTTTCTCGCGGGGGGGATCGTCACAGTCATAGTCTTCCTCGCCGGGACCTTCATCACCGCCGCGTCGATCGGGATGGCGGTCTGCATATCGATTCTCCTCTTCGGCCAGAGGGCGGACGTGGCGGCCTGGAGCCTCAGCGGGATAATGATGCTGGTGAGCGGGGTCTACTACCCCGTGGAGATCCTGCCCGGACCCCTCCAGCTCCTCTCGAAATCGATACCTCTGACCTACTTTCTTGAGTACTACCGGTCGGCCTACGGTTACGGGTCTCACCAGGTCTTCCTGGGGATGGGGCTTGCTCTCCTCTACTTTGTGGCGAGCCTGTTGATCCTGAACCTGGCCATCGAGAGGGCGAGGACGACCGGCATGATGCTGAGGCTCTCTGAGTGAGAGGAGCGAACCCTGGAATAACGTTTTAAAGTCGACCATTCTTATTCGGTGGGGCGTTGAACTTGACCATCGAGGGCTTGATCGGCAAAGTCAGATTGGGAGACCTCCATCCCGTCCGGGTGATGGGGGTGATCAACCTCAGCCGCGAGTCGTTTTACGAGGAGTCTTTCGCGGGGCAGGACGCAGTTCTGGGGCGAGCCTTGGCCTTTGCAGAGGAGGGGGCGGAGGTCCTGGACCTGGGAGCCGTATCCACAGCGCCTGGATCGCCCACCATCCCCGAGGAGGAGGAGCGAAGGAGGCTCTTTCCTGCCCTCGAGGTCGTCCTGGACGGCGTGGAGGGCGAGGTCGCCATCTCCGTAGATACCCAGAGGTCGAAGGTCGCCGATGAGGCCCTCTCCATGGGCGCATCCTGCATAAACGACGTCTCCGGCCTTCTGGACCCGGAGATGGCCCGGACCGTCGCCGACCACGACGGGTCCCTCATAATAATGGCTTCAAAAGAGAGGCCCGGCGACATCCTGGAGATGGGGGATATCGTGGCGTCTCTGGGGGGTCGGCTGAATGATGCCGGAAAGGCCGGCGTCTCCCCCGAGAAAGTGACCGTCGACCCGGGGATCGGCCACTGGACGCCGCCCAAGGGGCCGGGGCACGATCTCGCCATCCTTGACGGCCTCTCCCGTCTCCGAGTGCTGAAGAAGCCGGTGATGGCCGCCGTCTCCAGGAAGTCGTTCATCGGCGCGGTTCTGAAGAGGCAAAACCCCGTCGAGAGGCTCCAGGGGTCTCTTGCCGCCACCGCCGTTGCCGTCTACAACGGGGCCCATCTCGTCAGGACCCACGACGTGGCCGCCTCCCTGGAGACGATCAGGATGGCCGAGGCGATCCGGGGCGGGCCGCCGACGTCCAGGACCGGCGGCGTTGAGGTGGAGGTCTTCGCTCATTCGGGCCATCCTCGGGACCTATCCTGGACTTTCGCGCGGCTCGGGGTCGGGGAAGACGGCTCTAGGGCCCTCGGCGTCAAGGGCTCCTTCCGGGCCCTCTCCCTTCGGGGCTTGACGTCGATGGAGGCGATAGTGATCAAGCAGGAGATGCTGGCCCGTGGCGGGGACGCCGCCATACCCATGGGCGCGCTGCGTTGCGATCCCGGAGAGATGGAGGTTCTGGTCCTGGGGACGGTAGGCCAAGTCCGGGGTCTCGTCAAAAACCTCAGGGGCCAGCCCTTCAACCTGCCCGCGGTGGCCGGGGCCATCGAAGAGGCGCTGGAGAGGATGGAGGATCCGAAACGGTACTGGTGAGGCCTTTGGAAGTTCTGGGAATAAAGACAGATCTTGTGAAACCGGGAGACGACCTGGTGGAGGCCCTCCTGAAAGGGATGGAGAGGGCGGGCCTGCACCTCGAGGACGGCGACATCCTGGTGATAGCGGAGAGCGCCGTCGCCACCGCCGAGGGCGGGGTTGTGAAGCTATCGGAGGTGATCCCATCTCTCCGAGCCCTGGAGCTGGCGGAGAAGTACAGAAAAGATCCTCGGGAGATGGAGCTGATCATCCGCTCCTCCGACCAGATCATGGGCGGGATTCCCGGAGTAGTTTTGACGATCAAGGACGGCTTTCTTTACCCCAACGCCGGGATAGATCACTCCAACGCCCCCCCGGGATCTGTCGTATTATTTCCAGAAGATCCCCAGAGGTCCGCATCCTGGATAAGAAAGAGGATGGAAAATGCTTCAGGAAAGAGGATCGGCGTCGTCATCGGAGACAGCCGAACTCACCCATTGCGCCTCGGCTGCGTCGGCGTGGCCCTAGCCTGCGACGGCATCCTTCCAGTGGAGGATGCGAGGGGCCAAAAAGACCTCTACGGAAGGCCCCTGGAGGTGACGAGGAAGGCCGTCGCCGACAACCTCGTCTCGGCAGGGGAGGTGGTCATGGGCGAGGGGGACGAGGGCGTTCCCGCAGTGATCATCAGGGGAGCTCCTGTGAAGTTCATCGAGAACGGCGAGGAGATGACGATTCCGAGCATTCCTCCCGAGGAGTGCATGTATATCGGCTCCCTCCGGTGTGGCCCCCACCCCTACGAGGGGGGGTACGATCAGCTGATCGAAGAGGCGACGAAAGCTCTGGAGAGATCTTACGCCCCCTACTCGGGCTTCCGGGTCGGCGCAGCCCTCCTCGCCAAAAGTGGGGAGGTCTACTCCGCCGCCAACGTCGAGAACGCCTCTTCCGGCGCGGCCATCTGCGCCGAGAGGGCGGCGATAGCCAAGGCCGTCAGCGAGGGGGAGAAGGAGTTTGAGGCCTTGGCGGTCGTGGCGGAGACGGAGGAGCCGGTCGCCCCCTGCGGCATATGCAGGCAGAACCTGATCGAGTTCGGCGAGGAGATAAAGGTTATAATGGCGAATACGAAAGGGGATGCGGAGATCGCCACCATCGAGGAGCTGTTGCCGAGGGGGTTTAAAGGGCAGTATCTGAAAAGTTCTAAATCTTAATAGTATTTTTGCTACTATCGATTATCGGTGGTACGGGATTTGGTTGATATATCCAAAGAGAAACGATACAGATCCTGATTTTGTTGGATACCCTTATGGTCCATCTCGGATTCAAAAACGCTATTGTGCAGCGCCCCTAAGAACTCTAAGCGAAATATCAACCAATCAAAGAGCACCACCAGATTATCGGCAGAGCAATTAAAAACGCGAACAATTATAATAGCAAAATTTGGTAGCGGGGAGTAGATTTGAACTACTGATCTACGGGTTATGAGCCCGTCGGGATTTCCTGACTACCCCACCCCGCTGCATCGGTTTGAGGGCGACAGACTCCAAACCCGCTCCCATCATATAAAGCTTGTGCATCTGCATCGCCTTTGGGGTTGGTCAGGCTCGCCGCTGATGGCCCCCTCGCTCGCCTGCCGATCCCTTTTGCCCCTCCGGATTCTATAGATCCCCTGATGGGATGAAGGGGAACAGGGAAGGGGCCTTTCGGCGGGCGGAGGGAGGCGGACACCGATCGAGGGATCGGGCGCCTCCGGCCCTCTCGTGAGAAAAGAGGAGGAAGCTTGAATCAGGGACACGAGACTCGGTCTTGACGATCCAGGCAGCTTCACATCAGGATCTTCATCGCCTCTTCGACGGACTCGTCATGGTGGACGATGGCTGCGATCGCCCTCGTCATCTTCGTCGGGTTTTCGTGCTGGAAGACGTTTCTTCCTATGGCGACCCCCCGGCCCCCGGCGTCGATCGCCCCCCGGATCATCTCCAAAAACTCCTCGTCCGTCTCGGTCTTGGGGCCGCCTGCTATCACCACGGGGACGGGACAGCCCGCCACCACTTCCTTGAAGGTGTCGGGATCGCCGGTGTAGTTAGTCTTGATGATGTCGGCTCCAAGCTCCGCTCCGGCCCGGGCCGCCAGGGCCACCACGTCGAGGCCGTTGGGATCGGTGATCTTCTCGCCCCGGGGGTACATCATGGCGATGAGGGGCATCCCCCAGAAGTCGCACCTCTCGGCGACGGACCCGAGCTTTTTGAGCTGATCGGCCTCGGTCTCAGAACCGATGTTTATGTGGACGGAGACGGCGTCGGCCCCCACCTTCAGGGCCTCCTCCACCTGGCAGACCTGGACCTTGTTGTTGGGGTCGGGGCCGAGGGCGGTGCTGGCGCTCATGTGGACGATCAGGCCGATGTCGCTTCCGTAGCCTCGATGGCCGTGCTTCACCATCCCCTTCTGCTGGAGGACGGCGTTCGCCCCCCCTTCGGCCACCTTGTCCACCATCTCTGAGAGGTTCACCAGCCCCTTGACGGGACCGACGGATATCCCGTGGTCCATGGGGATGATGACTGTGTTTCCGCTCTTCCGGTCGATGATCCTCTCCATCCGCACCCTCTTGCCAATCTCGCTCAATTGTAAATCTCCTGCGTGTTAACATGGCACACGATAGCATATGTCATATATAAGGCTGACGCCGTGCTATTTATAACTTGACGCTCGACATCCACCGGAGCTGATCTTATGGAGCAGGAGTTCGGCAGAATCAGAAAGAGCGAGACGACGGAGCTCGTCGTTCGAAGGACCGAGTTTCGAGGCTCTGCAGGGATCGACATCAGGGAGTACGTCACCAGCGATAGGTACACCGGCTGGTCGAAGAACGGCATCCGTATACCCGTCGACCAGTGGCGATCCTTCAAGGCGATCCTGGACAAGATAGAGGTCTCCGAGGGAGGAGAAAGCGATTAACCGGGACGGCTTCGAGCGGGAGTACAGAGCCTGGCTCGTCTCGGTGGCAAAGGACGTGGCAGGCCATCTGGCCGAATCCGGTCCGAGAGAGCGCGACAGGATCCTCCACGCCTACCGAGAGATGGAAGACCCAAAAAGGGTATTTCGCCCTCTATCAGACCCGGACCGGATTTCAAAGCTAGGGGGCGAGGAGGCGAAAGGGTACATCCTGGTGGAGACGGACGCCATCACCTTCTTTCCCTCCATCGATTCTTCGAACCCCGGCGCCCTCGACTTCGCCGTGGCGATGAACCGTCGCTACTACTATCAAGGCCGGTGGTTCTCCATCATTTCCCTCAACTCCGAGTATCTGAGGCGGGTCAGTGACAGGGTCCTCGCCTACGCTCTCGAGCACGAGTTTGAGATGGGAAGGCTCTATCAGCAGGCCTTCGGAGAGATGAGAAAGCTCTCCCCCGGCGAGAAGCTGGAGATCAGCAGGCTCGCCCATCAGACCTCGATCAAGAAGGCCAAGATCTCACTGGAGGATCTCATCGACGAGGAGAGGCTGATGACATCCCTGTCCGAATCCCAGCCCGTCATCCCCAAACCCTACGCAGAGACCGCCCTCCTCGCCCACCTGGAGGAGAACTTCTCGCGCCTCGAGAAGTTCGGCAGAGAAAGCGAGGACGACGAGGAGGACGCATTCGGCGCCGAACTCTACGACGAGTTTGAGGGATGGTCAAAGTTCTCCATCCAATCCTTCCGCCTCTTCGTTCGGGAGGCCACCCAGGGCGTGAGCGAGGCCTATCGAGGATACGTCTGATAACGACTGTTTTATGCTCCGAAGACCATTTTTTGAGTTTGGGCCGACAAAGCGCCGTTTCGGGCTGAAGCGTCCGAAATCGATTGCAGAAAACGAATCCCGCTTTTAGTCCTGAGCATTTATATAGTAGTCTTTCCCAGTTAGTGGCCATCAAGATCATTCGAGGAGACCCGATTTGTCCAGCGAATCCAAATTGCATAAAAAACCGGCCGTGAACATAGGCATGGTGGGCCATGTCGACCACGGCAAAACGACCCTGGTGAGAGCCCTCTCGGGGGTCTGGACCGACCAGCACAGCGAGGAGATAAAGAGAGGGATCTCCATCAGGCTCGGCTACGCCGACGCCACCTTCAGAAAATGTCCGAACTGCCCCGAGCCGGAAGCCTACACCGTGGAGGAGACCTGCCCTGGATGCGGATCACCCAGCGATGTCCTCAGGACCGTATCCTTCGTCGACTCTCCGGGCCACGAGACCCTGATGGCGACTATGCTCTCGGGGGCCGCCATCATGGACGGCGCAGTCCTGATCATCGCCGCCAGCGAGCCCTGTCCCCAGCCCCAGACCAAGGAACACCTCATGGCTCTCGACATCACCGGCATCGACAAGATCGTGATCGTCCAGAACAAGATCGACCTAGTCTCCAGAGAGAGGCTGATCGAGCACTACAACGAGATCAAGAAGTTCGTCAAGGGGACCGTCGCCGAGAACGCCCCCATCGTTCCCATATCGGCCCAGCAGAACGTGAACATCGACATGGTGATCCAGGCGATCGAAGAGACGATCCCCACGCCGGAGAGGGACATGGATAAGCCGGCCCTCCTCAAGATCGCTAGGTCCTTCGACGTCAACCGCCCCGGGACCGCTCCGGAGAAGATCGTCGGCGGGGTCATCGGGGGCACCCTCACCCAGGGGGTTCTCAAGCCCGCAGATACCATAGAGATCAAGCCGGGCAGGTCAGTGGAGGCAGAGGGGAGGAAGCATTGGGCGCCCATCAAGACGAAGGTGACGGCCCTGATGGCAGGGGGCGGCTCCCAGGAGGAGGTCACCCCTGGAGGGCTGATCGGAGTTGGGACTCAGCTCGACCCGGCCCTCACCAAGAGCGACATCCTGGTGGGCCAGGTGGCGGGAGAGCCGGATACCCTTCCCCCCGTCTGGAACTCTTTCACCATGAAGATGAGGCTCCTGGAGAGGGTCGTCGGCGCCACCGACGAGGCGGACGTCGAGCCGATCCACACCAGCGAGCCCCTGATGCTTAACGTCGGCACCGCCACCACCGTCGGGGTCGTCTCCAGCGCGAGAGAAGGCGGCATGGTGGAGGTCCAGCTGAGAAGGCCGGTCTGCGCCGCCGCGGGAGATCGGGTTGCCGTGAGCAGGCGGATCGGCGCAAGGTGGCGTCTGATCGGCGTTGGCACCATCAACAAATAAAGGGTCTCGGCTTCTCTGGTGCCGTTTCTCGAAGGGGTGTCGTAAGCTGTATGAAGGTGCTCCTCGACGCCAACGCCCTCATGGTCCCCGGCCAGTTCGGGGTGGACGTATTTGGGGAACTGGAAAGGCTCGGCTATCGCAGCTTTCTGGTGCCGCGTCCCGTCCTCCGGGAGCTCGTGGCGCTCGCGGAGCTCGCCGACTCCCGCCGGGACCGGACCGCCGCCAGGATCGGCCTCGCGCTGGCCGAGGGTTGTGAGATCGTAGAGGCCTCTGGCGAGGCGGACGATTGTCTGGTCGATCTCGCCCTGGAGACCGGCTCGGCGGTCTTCACCAACGATAAAGAACTGAAGAAAAAGTTATCTACTAGAGGTGTTACCGTTATACACCTGCGCCAGAGACGACGGCTGGAGATCGCAAGCGGAAGGAGTTCTGATGTATAAGAAGATGAAGCTTGAGGGGATAGTCAGGATACCTCCTGGCCAGATGGGGGATCCCCTCGAAGACGCGGTGGAGATGGCGCTGCGCAACAAGTACGAGGCCAGGGTGGACAAGACCCTCGGCACCGTCGTGGCGGTGCTGGGGGTGGACGACATAGGCGAAGGAAGGATCCTGGCTGGAGACGGGGCGATCTACTACGATGCGACCTTCGACGCGATCGTCTTCAAGCCCGAGATGCAGGAGATCGTCGAGGGCGAGGTGGTGGAGATCGTGAAGTTCGGGGCCTTCATAGGGATCGGGCCCTTCGACGGACTGCTTCACGTGAGCCAGATCACCAACGAATATATATCGTACGACGAGAAGAATGCGCGGCTCGCAAGCAAAGAGTCGAACAAGTCTCTCGGAGAGGGCGACAGGGTCCGCGCGCGGATCATCGCCATCAGCCTCAACGAGAAGGAGCCCCGAGAGAGCAAGATCGGCCTCACCATGAGGCAGACGGGCCTGGGGAAGATAGAGTGGCTGGAGGCCGCTCAGCGAAGGGAAGAGGCAGAGGTTGAGTTGAAATGACCGAACAGGCTTGCAGGGAATGCCACAGGATCATCGAGGGTCTCGTCTGTCCCACCTGCGGAACGTCATCCCTGAGCAAGGACTGGAGCGGTTACGTCGTGATCATCGACCCGAAAGAGTCCGAGGTCGCCAAGAAGCTGGGGATAACCCTTCCTGGAAGGTACGCCCTGAAGGTGCGATAGATTTGAAGATATTGCGTCTTCCCGAAGAGCTCCGCTCCGAGCTGAAGCCCCCCCTGGGAAAGCTCTTCAAAGGGCGGGGCCAGGAGTGCATACTTCCCATGCAGGATCTCCTCGCTCCCTCGCCGAAGGTGGTCGCGGTGGGCGACGTCACCACCTTCTGCCTCCTCTCCTCGTCCGGGAGAAAGCCCGACATCTGTATCGTTGACCACAAGACGAAGAGGATGCCGGTGCCAGATCACGTTCAGCAGGGGATAGGCGATCTCGACGAGTACGAGAGGATCGAGGTGAATAACCCCCCGGCAACCCTCACCCAAGAGCTTGTCGACGTGATACGAGACCTTCTGGCCGGCGATCGAAGGGTCAAGATCGTCGTCGACGGCGAGGAGGATCTCGCCACCCTTCCCGCCATCCTCTATGCCCCTCTCGGCTCGACGGTCGTCTACGGCCAGCCGAACGAGGGGAGCGTCGCCGTGGTGGTGACCCCCGAAAGAAAGGATTATGCCAAGAGCATAATGGACAAGATGATTGTGGAGGATTGAGATGGATATCAAGGTTATCGAAGAGAAAGAGAACCCGATTTTGAATCGGAGAGAGGTCAAGTTCGTCGTTGAGCACGACGGGCCCACGCCCTCGAGAAAGAGCGTCATCGAGAAGATCGCGGCCACCATGAACTCCAAGGTGGGCCTCGTGATGGTGGACAGCCTGAAGTCCGAGTTCGGAAAGCGCGAGACGATCGGATACGCCAAGATCTACGAGACCGAGGAGAGGGCGAAAGAGGTCGAGAGGGCTTACGTCATCGCGAGGAACGTGCCCGCACCGGCCGCCGAGGCAGAGGAGTCGGGATAGAATGGCTGTAAACGAGTTTTACGAGGTCAGCGGCGAGGCCATCAAGAGGAACAAGCAGACCTGTCCCCGATGCGGGAACGGGGTATTCCTCGGAGAGCACAAGGACCGGCTCGCCTGCGGAAAGTGCGGATATACCGAGTTCAAGAAGTGAGCTTTTCTCCGTGGCCCCTTCCTGGGAGGAAGGGGGCATGCCGCACCCTTTTGAAGAATTCATCGGCTCTTTTATCCCGTCGGTTATTTAAACAGAGGAGGATTAACTACTTGGGGGTGTTTTTGTGGTTGACGTATTATCAGTCGGTTTTGTACCTCTGCTCATCGTTTTGCTGATCCTATATCAGGGGATCAGGATACCTCGAGAGTACGAGAGGCTCGTAGTTTTCAGGCTCGGCCGGTACAGCGGGATAAAAGGCCCCGGGATCACCATCATCATACCGGTGATCGACCGGGCCATCACCATGGACCTCCGAGTTGTGACGATCGACGTCCAGAAGCAGGCGGTCATAACGAAGGATAACGTGACGGTGGACGTGGACGCCGTCCTCTATTATCGGGTCGTGGACCCCGACAGGGCCGTCATCCAGGTCGAGAACTACAGGGTGGCGACAAGCCTTCTCGCCCAGACGACCTTGAGGGACGTCCTGGGCGAGATCGAACTGGACGACCTCCTATCGAAGCGCGAAGAGCTGAACGTCAAGCTCCAGGAGATCTTGGATCGGCAGACCGACCCCTGGGGGATCAAGGTCACGGCTGTGACCCTGCGGGACGTGAGCCTCCCCGAGTCGATGCTGAGGGCTATCGCCAAGCAGGCAGAGGCCGAGAGGGAGAAGAGGTCAAGGATAATCCTTGCTGAGGGCGAGTTTCAGGCCTCGGCCAGGATGGTGGAGGCGGCAAAGCTCTACCAGGGCGCGCCGGTGGCCATCAAGCTTAGGGAGCTTCAGACCCTGGCCGAGATAGCGAGGGAGAAGAACCTGATCGTCGTCACCTCCGGCGGCGAGGTCGGAGAGGCGACGGGCGCGGTGGCGGGACTTACCAAGGCCTTCGGTGAGAGATGAGGACCTCAGCTTCGAGGGGTTCGGCCCTCTCCGGGCCGCTCCCGTCTCTCTTGCCTCTACGGCCTCTGCTGCCCGTCCTCCTTCTCGTCTCCATCGCCATCCTCTATCTCGCAGGCCCGGCCTTAGGCGAGGGGTGCGTGATGGTCGTCGCCCTGGATGATGCCATCACCCCGGCGAGCGACGAGATCGTCGGAGAGGCGATCGCCGAGGCGGAGGGCCGAGAATGCGAGGCCCTGGTGATCACCCTCGATACCCCAGGAGGGGGGCTCGCCGAGACGAAGGAGATCACAAGCCTGGTCGAGAGGACGAGCCTACCGGTGATTGGGTACGTCTACCCCTCCGGCGCCACCGCCTGGTCTGCGGGGACGATCATCCTCCTCTCATCTGACATAGCGGCGATGGTCCCGGGAACGATCATCGGATCGGCCCAGCCGGTCCAGATCGGGCCGACGGGGACCGAGCCGGTGAACGATACGAAGGTGATCAACGCCGTGGTGGCCCTGGCCGAGGAGAAAGCGAGGATCCACGGAAGGAACACGACGGCAGCGCGGGAGTTTGTCCTCTCTAACCTCAACCTCAACGCCGAGGAGGCCTTCGAGGTCGGCGTCATCGAGATCGTCAGCCCGAACCTCGAGTCCCTGATGGAAGACGTGGACGGCATGGAGGCGAAGAACAGGACCCTCGCCACAGGCGGCGCGGAGATCGTCCGGTTTGTACCGAGCTTCAGGCTCCAGGTCTTGGCCGTCCTCTCTGACCCCCTCCTGGCGGGGCTTCTCCTCATCGTCGGCCTTTACGCCCTCATCTTCGGCCTCTCTAACCCCGGCCTGGGGGCGGAACTCGTGGGCGTCATCACCCTGGCCCTCGGTCTCATCGGCCTCGGATTCTCCGTGAACCTGGGGGCCCTCTTCCTTATCGTTCTGGGGCTCGTCCTCCTCCTCGTCGAGCTGAACAGCCCCGGCTTCGGCCTCATGGGCGCGGCGGGGCTCGCCTGCATGATCACTGGGTCGGTCCTCCTCGTGCCGATAGGTTCGACCGACTGGTACACCCCAGCCGAGTACAAGATGGACGCCTTCGTCGCCCTGATCGTCCCGTCTCTCGTCATCGGGGCCTTCTTCGTCTTCGCCCTCTACAAGGTGGCAGAGGCGAGGAGGAGGCCCACCTATTTCGAGAGGATGGAACAAGAGGTCGCCGAGGCCCTGGACAGGATCGACCCCCGGGGCCATGTCATGTACAACGGCGAGTACTGGGCCGCCGAGGCTGAGGAGCCGATCGAGCCAGGCGAGCTGGTCGAGGTGGTGGGAAAAGAGAGGATGGTTCTGAAGGTGAGGAGAAAGGGATGAGCTGAAAATTGTGGAGGCGCGCAATCGGCGGTGTCAACCTGTGAAAAGCGGTTTGCAGCGAACAAAAAGTGTGTAGCTATTTCGGACCTTTCCAGGTAGGGCTGGTCAAGAAGAGGATAAAGTCCATGAATATGGTGCAGAAGCGATTCTAAAACGGACCGCTGCCTGGCGGGTCCGTCACCGGAAACTTCGAAGTGGCGTTGAGTGCGTTGGGATTCCACGGAAAAGCTTATAACGGAACGTACCTTGTTAAACATGTTATTTGGAGAGGTTTGCTCTAGAAACAGTCGAGAGGTGTTTTATTTGATTATTAAACTGAAGTATTATTTAACTATTTTTGCTTCCTTGGCTCTGGTTTCGGTCTTACTCACATCCAACTCGGCCGCCCTGGCCGAGGAAAGCCCTTGGTCGATGTATCGCCACGACGGACAGGGCACGGCAAAAAGCCCGTACTCAGGGCCGGAAGAGCCCGGCTACGAGTGGGACTTCTGGGCTGGATACTTCGCCTATTTTCCGCCAGCGATCGCCGGAGATGGCACCATTTACCTCTCGGCCAACAACCGGCTTTTCGCCCTGAGATCCGACGGAACCGAGAAGTGGAATTCCTCGATCAATATCGATAACTTGGCCCCCGCCGTCGGAAAGGATGGAGCCGTTTACGTACGGGGCGGGCCAGATTTCGGCAACATATATTCAATCCGCCCGACCGACGGGGATGAGGTCTGGAACATCTCCATCGGAAGATCTAACGCTCCACCGAAGACGGGGGACGATGGGACGGTCTATTCAACGGGCGGCGGCAAATTGTACGCCATAAGCCCTCAGGGGGGCATAAAATGGGAGAACGGCGAACACAATTTCATAGGGCATCTGGCCATCTCCGCCGACGGGAGCACCATATACGCGGATACGGGAGGATGGAGGCTCCTGGCCGTCAGCGCTGCTGACGGAAGGGAGGTCTGGGAGGCGGGCGAGTTCAGAAACGTGCCGCACAATCCTGGCGTTGGCCCCGATGGGACGATCTATGCGACCAAAGGCTTCGATTATCACCATCTCGTGGCTCTGAACCCCAGAAACGGCCGCGAAGAATGGGCTGTGGACATAGAGGGGGATGGCGGCCTTCCGGCCATAGACCGCAGCAGGCATGCGATATACGTCATCTCCACCGGGAACGTTCTTTATTCGGTGACAAAAGAAGGATCGCTAAAGTGGAGAGCTGAACTTCCCAGCTGGAACAGCGACGCTCCGACGATAGGCGGTGACGGCACCGTTTACGTCACCTCAAATGGGGTGCTATACGCCTTCGATCCGGAGACCGGCGACGATAAGTGGCAGATAACGGGCGGCGGAGATACCTTCCGCGGGCTGAGCACCTCGCCGAGCATTGGAGAGGACGGAACCCTGTACGTGGGACACGACCGGGGCCTCTACGCCCTCGGCGAGGAGAAAGTTACCGGATACAGGGATAGCAGCTACCTCTTCGTCCACAGGCCCATGACCTGGAACGAGGCAGATCAATACGCAAGGTCCCTGGGCGGCCATCTCGTCACCATCAGCGACTCAGAAGAGAACCAGTTTGTGGATAAGCTCGCTGCCTCCTGCGGCAGGGTTGGTCCTTTCTGGATAGGCCTAAGCGATCATTCTGGTGATGGAGATTTCCGATGGGTCACGGGAGAGACCCTGGCGTTCACATCCTGGAGCCCGGAGCCCGACGGTCTGACCGATAAAGATTATGCGGTGTATAACACCTACTGCTGCAACTCGTGGAGCGCCGTCAACGAGAGCGAGCCGAGGCAGTTTGCGGTGGAGTTCGAGGGGGCTGCTACAGCTCTTCAGCCCCCCGAATCCTGCGCCGCCGGAGGGGCTTTGAAGATCGAGGCCTGGGGTGCGGCGCCTTCGGCGACCATGAACCCGTACATCTCCGGACCCGTCCTGGTCCCTGGATGGTACAACTTCTGGTTCAAAGAGGTTCCGAACGACTGGCAGGTCGAAGGACCCGAGGAGATCGCAGAGGGCATCGTTTACGTATTCGACTTCCAGACCGTGGGGATGGAGGGGCTGGACGTGATGGCCCCGCCCGCCGGAGTGAAACCGCTCGAGGGCGAGGCTTACCTCTGGTTTGCCCGCAATACGGAGCACGAATACGAGATCTGTGTGGACGGCCCGTACGACACGAGGGAGGCGGCCGAAAGCTGACGAGACGAGGGCAGCTTCTGGCCCGAGAGGTGGCGGGGCCCGACCTCGCCGCAGCTTTTTTTTTTAAACAAAAAATAACATACCCAATTTTCAAGGAGCGGTTGTACTGGGCGTCTGGATGGGACGAGGAAGATCGCCGCCGTCAGGACCGCCGAGGTCGCCACCCAGCTCAAGGTCACGGCATCGAGGGCGAACTGGTCGCCTATCGCCGGAAGGGCGACCTTCACAGAGGACCCTATGAAAGGGGTGAGCAAGGATCTGGTCACCGCCACCACCAGGGCCGCCATCTTCTGGGAGGGGTCTTCGGTTATCGTGGGCGAGGGGTATGAAAGAGGGGGAGTTAAGGGATTGGAGGCGGTGAGCAGTGGCCTCGTTAATTATAGTGCTGAACCCAAGAAATAATACTTATTTGGCCAATAGATGGGCCTCTGGATATCGACGGTTAGTTTCAATCTTTTGGTGTAGCACTATAATTATTATCGTATAAAGGTATAAAATGTTTTTCGGAGGTGGTGTGTCTTAAAGAGATCCCACTTGAGGATCTGGCGGCGCTTGCCTTCTCGCTCATCTTTGAAGATCTGCATATATGCTGGTCTTCGGCCTTCTCTCTGCCACTCGCCCCGAGAACATCGCCGATCTTGTATTGGATAACAGAGAAATTCCCCCCCGGATGACGATCAGTCCTCGTACCTGGCGGCGATGGGCATCCTTCTTCCCGTCCCGAAGGCCTTGGTGGTCACTTTCAGGCCGGGAGGAACCTGCTTTCTCTTGTACTCGTTCCTCTTCACGGCCCAGGCCACCCAGTTCACGATCTCGGGGTCAAATCCCAGTTCGATGATCGCCCTCGCCGAGAGCCCCTCCTCGACGTATTGATGGAGTATGGAATCGAGTAGGTCGTAAGGAGGCAGCGTGTCCTGGTCTTTCTGGTCGGGCTTCAGCTCCGCCGAGGGCGGCCTTCTGATGATCTCGGCGGGGATGATCTCGCCCTTTCGGTTGATCTGTCCGGCGAGACTGTAGACCATCGTCTTGGGGACGTCGGAGATGGCTGCAAGCCCTCCGCTCAGGTCGCCGTAAAGGGTGCAGTAGCCGATGGCGATCTCGCTCTTGTTACCGGTGGATAAGACGAGGTGGCCGAACCTGTTGGAGATGGCCATGAGGACGTTTCCCCGTATCCTCGCCTGGATGTTCTCGAGGGTGACGTCCACCACCCCCCAGGCCAGGCCGAGATGGTCCTTCAGGGACTCGACGTAGGATCTGTAAATCTCGGATATGAAGATCTCCTCGAACTCGATCCCGAGGTTATCGGCGAGCCTTATCGAGAGGTCTCTGCTCTCCGTTGAGGTGTAGGGCGAGGGCATCGATACCCCCATGACGTTCGATCCCCCCAGGGCCTCGGCGGCCAGGCAGCAGGTGACGGCGGAGTCGATCCCGCCCGAGAGGCCGATCACGGCCTTCGAGAAGCCGCACTTTATCGCATAGTCCCGGATTCCCAGGACCAGCGCCTTTCGTAGGGACCCGATCTCGTCATCGGCCGGCTGGAGATCGGGATTTCCCTGGACGGAAAGGTCCGCGATCCCCACCGTCTCCTCAAAGGATGGGAATATCTCGATGGCGTTTCCGTTTCCGTCGATGCAGAGGCTGCTCCCGTCGAAGATCAGCTCGTCGTTGCCCCCCACCTGGTTGACGTAGACGAAGGGCGTCCCGTATTTTCTGGCGTGCCTCTGAATGAGGCCGAAACGGACCCGCTCTTTTCCCAGGTGGAAGGGCGAGGCTGAGATGTTTATGAGTAGGGTTGCGCCCATCTTCGCCAGGGCCTCGATGGGGTCGAAGGAATAGAGCCGAGTGGGCCAGAGGGCTGGATCGTTCCAGGCGTCCTCGCAGATCGAGATCCCCAGGACCTGGTCCCTGAAGGGCGCGACGCTGATCTCGGGGGCAGGGTCGAAGTACCTGGTCTCGTCGAAGACGTCGTAGGTCGGAAGAAGAGACTTGTGCTGACAGGCCAGAACCTCCCCCTTGCTGATCAGAAAGGCGGAGTTGTAGAGGCCCGCCCCTTCGTCCTTACCGGTGGAAACGGGGGCCCCGATCACGATGCCGGTCCTCGGAAGCTCTTTCGAGACCTCGACGAGCCGGTTGAGGGCGATCTGGACCTTTCGGATGAAGCTCGCCCTTTTGAGGAGATCCCTCGGGGGGTAGCCGGCCAAAAATAGCTCCGGAAATATCAAAAGGTCGGCCTTGCCCTCGAATCGGGCGAGGGTCTCGACGGCCCTCTCAAGGTTGCCCTCGACGTCTCCGACCACCGGATTGAGCTGTGCCACAGCAACTTTCATCTCAACCTCTCTTCTGAGAGGTATCGCTCTTGATTCTTATCTGAGTTTTGGTTCGTCAGACCGGGCGGACTTGGGGCGGAGGGGGATATATAAATAAAAGTCGTACTTTAAAGCGGTTCTTGCCGCCATTCCCGGCAGCAAAAACATACGCAGAAGCGATCTCATGGCAAAGGTATTGATCTACGGAGCTGGGGCGATAGGCTCGTTATTTGGCTACCTCCTCTCAGAAGTGGTGTTGGAGGGGAATGAGAAGGGGACGGGATCCGCCATCGTTGAGAACGTGGCCCTTCTGGGAAGAAGAGGCCACATCCAGACGATAAAAGAACGAGGCCTCGAAATCGCTTTGGCCGAAGGAGAAAGACCTCTCCCCATCCGGTTCAGCCACACTTTCACCAACCTCGATGAGCTCGATAAATCGGAGTTCGCTCCCGAGGTCGTCTTTGTCACCGTCAAGACCCACGCCCTCCCGGCGGTCTTGACGGAATTGAGAAAGTCGGGCCTCCTGGATGGAAAGCTTGTGGAGGCCGAGTTCGTCCTCCTGATGAACGGCATGGGAAACCGGGAAAGGTTCTGCCTCCCCGACGACCGCATCTTTGAGGGGATCACCTCCGTCGGCGTCGTCTTCTCTGAGGACGGGAGGATCGAGCTGAAGGGGAGGGGGAAGACGGTCTTTGAGGCTGGGATGGGCGATGAGCTGAAGCGGTTCATCGGGGCCAGGCTTGCCGAGAAGGGCTTTCTCGCGGAGTTCGCTGAGGACTTCAAGGCTCAGCAGTGGATGAAGCTCTTCGCCAACGCCGTCATAAACCCGATAACGGCCCTGACGAGAGAGACGAACGGGGTCGTCCTTTCTCCGCATCTGGCGCCGGTCGTCGAGAAGATCGTCGGAGAGTGCGTCGCCGTCGCCGAAAAGGAGGGGCAGAAGTTCGATGGGGGGGAAGTTATAAAGTTCGTCCGGACCGTCGCCGAAAATACGGCAGCCAACACCTCCAGCATGCTCCAGGACGTCCTCCGAGAGAGGCGGACGGAGATCGATTCCATCAACGGATACGTTCTGAATCTCGCGAAAAGGCACGGGATAGCGGCGCCGGCGAACGAGATGCTGTATGGATTGGTGAAGGCGGTCGAGAAAGGGGAGGAAAGGTCCAAATGATCGTAAGCAGTAAATTAGAGATAAAGAGGGACCTGACCATCTATTATCCAGGGTGAGAAAAAGATGCGATCCGAGAAAGACAGGACCGATCGATGAGAACGCCAATCCCCAGAAGTATGAAAACGGTTGAGCCATTTGGGCCAGTTCTGCTAATGTGCGCGATCTTTCTTGATAGATGATCTTCTTGCCGTTGGTCTACTTCGTGATCCGCCAACACGAGCTCTCTCATCCCGAAAGCACTAACATAGCCTTTTATAGTAACCGTTTCCATTTAACTATCGATCTTTATGAAGGGAAGATATCTGGGAATATCGGGTCTGGCCCTGATCCTCGTCCTCGTCTGCACCGCGGCGACTGCAGACGACGAGGCCATCGAAGGCCAGGAAAGTGTGCTCAGAATCTCGACGACCACGAGCCTCTACGATACCGGCCTTCTGGACGAGATGGAAGAGATCTTCGAAGGGATGTACGACGTCGACGTCCGGACCGTCTCCGGCGGGACGGGGATCGCGATCGAGCGCGCAGTGAGGGGTGAAGCCGACCTTATCCTCGTCCACGACGTGGCGAGGGAGAGGACGTTCATCGAAGACGGTTACGGCCTATCGCGGACCTGTTTTGCCTACAACTACTTCATTATCGTCGGCCCCGAGGACGATCCCGCCGGGATCGCGGGGATGACCCCCTCCGAGGCGATGAAGACGATCATGGAGGAGGGTATGGAGAATCCCGACGAGGTCAGGTTCGTTTCCAGGGGCGACGACTCTGGAACCCACGCTCGGGAGAAGATCCTCTGGGATAGAGCCGGCATCGACTACGAAGAGGTCGCAACTCCTGACAACACCTGGTACGTGGAAGCTGGCCAGGGGATGGGTCCGACCCTGCGGATGACAGACGAAATGCAGGGATACACCCTATGCGATACCTCCACCTTCGCAGCATATCGAACCGATCTCGACCTGGTTCCCATCATCGAGGAGGGCGACGTTCTCCTGAACGTCTACGCAGCGATCCCCGTGAGCCCCGCCGCCTTTTCCGAGACGAACTGCGAGATGGCAGCCGACTTCGTCAACTACCTGGTCTCTGACGAGGGGCAGGATCTGATCGCCGAGTACGGGACTGAGACGATCGGAAAGCCGCTATTCAACCCAGCGAGAGGAAACTGCGAGCTGATCGGCTGCACCGGGGACGAATGTGCTCTGACTCTGGCCGAGGATTACTGCATCCAGGCAGAGGCCTGAAAGAAAGATCATAAATTCGATCGAAACCTAGCGAGAACTCGGGTGAAGCATATTGGATGAGATCGCGGCGGGGCTTGTGAGGGCGGTGGAGCTGATCCTGGCCCTCGACCCGACGGTCGTCGAGATAACGGCGAGGTCCCTCGCCATCGCCGTGACATCGACGGCCATCGCCACCATCCTCGTCGTCCCCCTCGGCGGACTCATCCATTTTCACAATTTTAAGGGAAAACGGGCCGTCGTGAACCTCATCCAGACCCTCTACAGCCTCCCGACGGTCACCGTCGGCCTTGTCGTCTTCCTTCTCCTGGCGAGATCTGGGCCCCTCGGAAGCTACGGCCTCCTCTTCACCCCCGGGGGGATGGTGATCGGCCAGACGATCCTGATCGCGCCGATAATGACGGGCCTCACCATCGCCGCCCTCAGCGGCGTCGGACCTGCCGTCCGGGACACCGCCGTCTCTCTCGGCGCGTCGAAGTTCCAGGCGATCTTCACCATCATGAGAGAGGCGAGGGCCGCGATGCTGGCGGCGATCCTCCTCGGATTCGGCCGGGCCCTCTCGGAGGTGGGGGTGGCGATGATGATCGGAGGAAACATCCGGGGCTACACCAGGGTTTTGACGACGGCGATCGCTCTTGAGACCTCCCGGGGCGACATCGAGTTCTCGATGGCTCTCGGGATAATCCTCGTCTCCATATCCCTCATCGTCAACCTCCTCGTCAACAGGGTCCAGGGGAACTGGTGGGCATGATCGAGGCGAGAGGGGTCTGGGCGAGGCGAGGCAGAGCCGATATTCTGAAGGACGTCTCCATCGAGGTGGGAAAAGGCGAGATCCTGGCGATCATCGGCCCCACCGGCTCGGGGAAGACCACCCTCCTCAGGGTCCTCAACCTCCTCGACCACCCCGACGAGGGGAGGGTCTTCTTCGATCGAGTCGACGTAACAGAAGACGAGAGGGCGCGGTTTTCTGCCCGGAGGAGGATGGCCATGGTATTCCAGAAGCCCTCGATGTTCAACCTCACCGTCGAGAAGAACGTCTCCTACGGCCTCAAAATAAGGGGAGTATCCGGTTCTGCCTTTCGGGACCGGGTGAGGGCCGCCCTCAGGGACGTGGGTCTATCCGGCTACGAGAAGAGAAGGGCGTTCAGCCTCTCAGGCGGCGAGGCCCAGAGGGTGGCCCTGGCGAGGGCTCTCGTCACCGAGCCCGAGCTCCTCCTCCTGGACGAGGCTACGGCGAACCTCGACCCCAGGACGGCGGAGACGATCGAGGGCCTCATCCGGGGGGCCAGGGAGAAAGGACTTGCGGTAGTGATGGCGACCCACGATTTGGACCAGGCCCGCCGCCTCGCCGACGGGGTGGCCGTCCTCGTCGGAGGCGAGCTGGTCCAGCTGGGCTCTCCGGAAGAGGTCTTCGAGCGGCCCAAGTCGGAGGAGGTGGCCCACTTCGTCCGGGCCAGGGTTGGGTGGTGATATCTCCCTATTTTTGCGATCCGTATATCGACCCGAACCGTCTTCGCTTCGACCCTGGTCCTGCTATCCTTTTTTAACTTGAAGATGATCTTACTCGAACGCTTCGAACGGAGGTCAAGCTTAATGGCAAATCCAGAACACGTCCATTCTCTCAAGAAGGGCCCAGCAGTTTGGAACCGATGGAGAATCGAGAATCCTCAAGCGAGGCCGGACTTCAAGGGGTCTGACCTCAGCGGGATGGACCTTGAGGGTGCTAACCTCCAGGGCGCAAACCTGATGGGAGCGATCCTGAGAGGGACGAGGCTTTCGGGCGTCGATCTTGGTCGGGCAAAGCTCGTCAGAGCCGACCTCACCGGGGCGAAGCTGGCTGGCGCTGAGCTCAGCGAGGCCAAGTTCGAGGGCTCCATCCTTGAGGCAGCGGACCTCCGGGAGGCGAAGCTCGTCAGGGCCGAGCTGAAGGGCCAAGATTTGAGATTCCTCTCTCTTGCTGGAGCGGACCTCAGCGAAGCGACCTTGGCCGGAGCAGACCTCTCGGGGGCCGACCTCCGGGGCGCGATGATGCGGGGGACCGACCTCAGGATGGCAAAGCTCGTCGGGTCCGACCTCTTGGGGTCCGACCTCTCGGGAGCGAAGCTCATCCGTTCGAAGCTAGGCAGGGCGAATTTGAGGGGAGCTGAGCTAGTCGGTGCCGATCTCAGCGGCGCAGACCTGGAAGGGTCCGACCTCTCGGGAGCGGATCTAACGGGGGCCGACATATCTCGGGCGAACCTGAGGTCTGCAAACCTGGAAGGTGCGGTCATGGAGGGGGTCAAGAGGAATGAGATCTCCTTTTAGAGGACGAGATAGAAGAAAGCAGAATTCGATGCGGATGCGTCTGGCTTAAACAAATTGTGTGCGGATTTCAGAAATCTCCGAATCTTCGTTGCCCAGATTCCCTGATCTACACGAATGACTCTGCTTTCGTTTTCCCCTGAGAGCAGTCACAATGTTTTATCGATTTAAACGAGCCGAAAAACGGGCGAGGGTTCCATCCCCGATCTTCAAGGTCGGAGTATTCGTGACTATCTGCGCACCCGGAATAAATGGGGAAAACATCTTATACGAAGAAGGAAATAAGTTAATATAGTTATTTTGAGTATATCTGGACCCAAACAACACCTAAACAACGGCCATCGTTATTTATATAGTACTCCTGCCGCTCTTCACTGTAATCTCCATAATATTTGTATTATTTTTATGTAACTCCCCGTTGGTCGATGTATATCCACCTGAGCTGTATCTCGATAACTCAACCAAAGAATATATAATAAATATTGAAAATAAAGGTATAAAGATAGATCAGCTTACTGTAGAATGGGGATATGCCACTGGGGAAAGAAAATGCATAGAGTCCGAGGACATCCAGATCTCAAGCCATCCGGACTGCGATCTTGATTTCAATGAGGGTGAAATAATCATAAAGCTGATATCTAGGGAGGAACTTATAAAATCCAATTCCTCTATAATCTATGTTACTGCCAATTCAGGACGAAATAAATGCACTGATTTTATAAAAATAATTTCTGATGGAGCGGGTTAAAATCTCGTTGGGTGTATAATAGGTATTCAGCTCTGGCACAAGGTAGCGGATTATCTGAAGGAGAAGGTAGGTAGTCCTTAATGCTTGAGCAGGAGCCACGCGGCGCGAAGATCATGCGACCGCATGGTATTGAACAAACAGAAAGATCTATATATTAAACAATCAAACAAAAACGCAGAGCATGGACTCAAAGAACCGGTTCCTATGGATGTCGGCGGCGATTTTGGCCTTTGCTGTCGTGGGGGTCGTTTACGTCACCAAGGACTTCATAACCACGATACTTTTGAGCTTCTTCTTCGCCTATGTCCTCCACCCGGTTTATTCGCGCCTCTTCGGCCTCACCGGCAAAAAGCGGATCTCTGCCCTCCTCTCGATATCGATCATCTTTCTGATCTTCCTGGTATTCGTCCTGAGCGTCATCAACGCCCTGGCGACGGAGGTCTCAAACCTCTCCCTCTACCAGGAGTCAATCAACGAGACCGCGAGCAAGTTCGCTGACCAGACCGCGGGGAGCTTCTTCGACTGGACAAGGGCCTTTGCTGAAGATCGCGCCCCGGAGGCGATCATCCCTTACGTCGGCGACCTCCTCGACCAGGCGGAAGAGCAGATCGGATCGGTTCTCGCAGCTCCTGCAAGCCTCCTCGCTCCAGAGGTAGTCCCCAGGGTCGCAAAAGTCGTCACGGGCCTTGCTGACTGGATCGCCAAAAATTTGCCGATCCTGATGGCCCAGTTCGGCGTGGCCATCCTCCTCACCTACTACCTCCTCGTCGACGGGGTCGGATCTGTGGAGGAGTTTCTCCGGCTCATGCCTGAGAGGGCGACAGTCCGTCGTTTTCTTCTGGAGCTGACCTCCATCTACAACAGCCTCTTCAACGTCTACCTGATAAACAGCCTCTTGACGGGGCTGATCGCCGCGTTCGGATACCTCCTCATCGGCGTCCCCTACCCCTTCCTCTGGGGGATGGTCACCGCCGTATTCGCCCTGATGCCCCTCATAGGGACAAGCGCCGTCTACGTCCCCATGGCCCTCTACTACCTGGTAATCCAGGACTACCTCAGGGTGGCAGCCCTTCTGATCTTCGGAACCGTCTTCCTGAACATAATCCCCGAGAACATATTGCGGCCGGCTCTCGCCAAGGCCGGGGCCGCGATACATCCGGCAGTGACCCTTCTCGCCTTCGCTGCGCCGATATTCGTCATCGGGGTCATGGGCGTAATCGTGGGGCCAGCCCTCTACGGCTTCGTCCTCGCAGCCTACCGGACTCGCCTCCATATCTTGGAAGAGGAGGCGGGGGTGGTGACGATCCCGCCGCGGGGGGAGAAGCCCTCAGCGAAGAGTTCCTTCCTCTCCATCGAAGGCCTTCGCCGTCTCGGCCTAAGGGCAAGAGGTTTCGTCTCCTGGCTGACAAGAGGCCGCCTCTGAGCTTTTCTGCCTCGGTTTCGCCTTATGGCAAGCCGTTCACCTGGAGGGACGCGGATAAGCTCCGGAAGCAATAGGTCTTCGCCACCTTTAAGGCCTCCGAGCCCAAGTAATATTTAGAGACGGTGGCGACAGATGATCAAACAAGCTGAAGAGGGCGCTGAAATGAACGACGAGACAACGCCGAGCCTCCTCACCGATAAACAGGTGGAGGTCCTGAAGCTGAGGCGAAAGGGCATGTCCCAGCAGGAGGTGGCCGAGCTTCTGGGGACCACCAGGTCCAACGTCAGCATCCTCGAGAAGAGGGCTCTCCAGAACGTTGCACGGGCGAGGGGCACCTTAAAGGAGTGGATGATGATCCAGGCCCCAGTATCTCTGACAATTCCTGCAGGAACTGACCTCTTCAATGTTCCCTCTCTGCTCTTTTTGGAGGCGGACAAATCCGAGATCAAGCTCGACGTCAGCTCCGTGGACATCGTGGTCCAGATCAAGAGCAAGGTTCCAGAAGCTCTAAAGAAGAGGGTGATCCTCCGGGACCTCGAAGTCGCAGTCACCGAGGGCGGTCAGGTCCTCGTCCATGATGCAGCGCCGAGATAATTCAATAATTATTTAAGGAGTTGGAAGAAATGGCTCGAACTCTTTCTAAAAAGGACGTTGAAATGCTGAAGAAGCTCGCCCCGGAGTGCGCTGACATGACCTGTGTCGGCACCGGGTTTGAATACCAGTCTATCCTTCCCCCCGTCTCAAACCACTACGCCCTCGACGATGACGACTTCGAGGAGAGGCTGAAAAGGCTCGACATCTTCGAGCTGAAATACCTATCGGAGGTGATCCTCGACGGCTCCGAGAGCCTCGGGTGCATCCAGCCCGAGCATGCCGAGATTTTGGTGAGGCTCCTCAAAGAGAGGGTCTCCGAAGAAGTGGGCGAGAAGGTGAGAGCCGTCTACGAGGCTTCGGGGGTGTGTTACTACTGAGCCCCGATTTTGTGGTAGTCTTATGCACGGCGCCGCCGGACAGCTCGGGAGGTCTTGCAAGGCTCATCGTCGAGGAGCGGCTGGCAGCCTGCGTGAACATATCGCAGGTGAGGTCCACCTTCGTATGGGAGGGAAAGGTCGATGAGGCGGCTGAGGATCTCCTCATCGTGAAGACGGAGAGGAATAAGGTGGACGATCTGGCGGCGAGGATCCGGGAGGTCCACCCTTACGAGCTTCCGGAGATCATCGTCCTCCCAATAGCTGGAGGGGACGAGGGTTATCTGGCGTGGATATCCAAAACGGTGAGAGAAATCTCCAGCTAAAAAGAGCCGACCGACGAAGAGGTCTGAGCAATCTCCAGCTCTTACGCAGACCTTAGAAGCTCTGCCGCCTCCTCGAGCTCGTCATCGCCCTTAAGCCTTGCAAGCTCCGATGTAGCCTCCTGGAAACCCTCCAGGGCGTTGAAGAACCTGTCCAGGACGTCGCCGCCGTAGGTGGGAACGACGAAGATGTGGGTGTGGGGTATCCTCCGGCCCCGGGCGTATATCGCCACGAAGTCGGGGCGATAGACCTTCATGATCTTCTGAGAGACGGCTCTCGCCACTCGAAAAAGGCTTTCGACCTCCTCTTCGGTCAGGTCGTGCCACCAGGGAACGTGCCTTTTTGGCACTACTAGACAGTGGCCCTTTGAAAAGGGGTTTATGTCCAGTATCGCAAGGGACAGGTCGTCCTCGCATATCCGGTGAGCTTTCGCCCTCTCTGCCACTATTTCGCAGAATACGCAGCTCTTCTCTTCCTTCGGGTCCAAGAGAACACCTCCACCAAACGCAAATCACCTTTGAGATGCGGTATGATATAAGTTTCCTCCTCAGATCTTCTTCGCCTAATTGGGCACAAGCTAAAAATGAAGTGATCTCCAGTTATTGGTGGTACGCTTGTATCAGCCAAATTAAAAGAGAACCACCGGATTTCGGAGTTGATGATTTTATCGGAGATTACCACCTTCTCACTTCAGCTGGACCCACGTATTCGATCTTCTCCTCAATCCTCTCGACATTTTCCGTGAGCAGGTCCAACCCGCTCAGATCCAGATCCCTCACCACGATCACCCCATCGAACTCCACCGGCTCGCCCCGCTCGATCGCGGCCAGGATCGGCCAGAACCACCTCGCGCGAGTTCTGGACGCGCCAAGCGACGCGCCCCCGCCACCATCAGCAGCATAAGCGCCACAAGCGCCAAGGCCGGGATCGGTCTCGTCTTCTGCCTGCCTCCCGAAAACGAACTGGTGTCGAGGCTATAAAAAGATAGATTCACAGTCCTCGGCCACAAATCTGCCATCTGTTCGTATCTGGGATGGAGCTTGACTGCGGAAATCTTCGCCGAATCGGAGGGAAGGCTTTCGGGGCCGCTAAATTAAATATCGGATATGATGCTTAATAGCACTAAGAGTTACAAAGGGGATTTTAAATGAATACGAAAATTGGCGCAAAATTGATCGCGTCTTTATCGATCCTCATCGTGGCGAGCGCCGGGGTCCTCGCCCAAGATGCGGCGCCGGATGACTTCGCCACTGGCGCGACGGATATCGGGACGGTCGGGGCCGAGGGCGGGAGGATCTCATCCGAAGCATCCCTTGAATATCCCGGCGAGATCGACTGGTTCAAGTTCACTGTCGAGGCACCGACCGCCGAGATCGTCATCGCCGCAGACATGATCGACGACCTCAGGATCGTGATCTACGACGATGAGATGAACTACGTCACCTCCGGCGAGGGGCTTCTCATGATTACGGCCGAGGCCGGCACCTACCTCGTCCGCATCGACTCGATCGGCCTGGAGGAAGGAGACTACTCCATCGCCCTTTCCAACTTATTCGAGGCCGAGCCGAACGACTGCATCACCGACGGGAACGACCTGGGACCCCTGGCGATGATGACGATAGTCGGCGGCTCGATTGAGCCGATGGGCGACATCGACTACTTCCTCTTCGAGGTGAACCCGGAGTCGGAGGGCTACGTCATGATCGCGGCGATCACCACCGAGGGCCTGGCCGCCGACGACGGTGAGGATAATGACGAGGAGGACGACGAGGACTACTTCTACTTCTTCGACGACTGGGAGACGGTATCCCTGGTCCTCTACGGCTACAACGAGAGCGAGGGCAGCTACCTGCCGATCGATCACGGCGATAACGGTGTGGAGGCCCAGCTTGACGCCGGAAAATACGCCGTTCGCGCGGAGTCGGAAAGCCAAGAACCCATATCCGGCTACGTCCTGGCCATAGGCTTTGCGAACTATGAATGTGACGATGAGCCGAATGACACCCCCGAAGAGCCCCTGGATCTTGGGGTCCTGACCGACGGGGTCGAGATCGAGGCGGACGGGTGCATCCTTCCCGGAGACGACGTCGACTACTACGTCGTCGTGGTCGAGGAGGCCCTGGAGGTCGCCATAGAGACTTCGGGAGACTCCGACGGCGACTCTTACCTCTACCTATATGACGAAGAGATGGAGGAGACCGGCAGCGACGACGACGACGGAGATGGTAGCTGGTCCAAGATCGAAGAGAAGCTGGATCCCGGAACCTACTACATCAGGGTCGAGTCCTTCTGGGGCGGAGCCTTCCCGTACACCCTGATGGTTACCGGAACCAATCCCGAATCAGAGGGCGAAGAGGCGTAGCTTTTCGCCCGCCGCCCTTTTTTCTCCTCTTTTTTTGTCTCGTTTCTTCATCACCAGAACGCCATCACCCCGAAGGCTACGAGGAGCATTATCACGTCCCGGAGGCCCGTTGAGAAGACCACCAGCTCCGTTCCGATCCTCGGGCCGAAGATCCCGGCGTGAGAGGGGATCAGCCACCGGAAGGCCCAGGCTATGCTCGTGATGACGTTTCCGATCATCAGGGTGACGACCACCTCCTTTCCCGATAGCTCCCCCGCCGCCAGGAGTCCTCCGGCCACGGTGTAGGCGGCGACGTACCCCGTGAACTGGGCGGCTATGATGCTGAGCCCTGCGGCAGGGAGGGGCAGGTAATTTCGAATTCCGCTCATGTGGATGGTGAGGAGATCGAAGGCCCCGACCTCAATCAGGACCGATACCAGGAACATCATCGCCGTCGTCATCTTCGCCACCTTCATCACTTTTGGCTTCGCGGCCCTCACGCTGATGGCCAGGGCCTCCTTCAGGGGCGGTCGATTCGGGCTCTTATCAGGCCTCAGATACAGGCTTGCGTCTTCGCCTCTACGCTCGCCGATGGCGACGGTGGCCGGACCCCCGCTTTTTCCTTCCAGAAGAAGGCGGCCCGCCACCATCACAAAACCCGTCTTCAAGAGCCCCACCAGCATCAGAAGGCCGAAGTAGACCAGGCCCGTGAAGCCGAGGAGCGGTATCAGGACCGGAAGAAGAGACCTCCAGTGCATGGTGGTGGCGGGAAATGAGTTGACGAGAGAGGCGACGAATAGCTCCTTCGTCTCGATGACCCGATCGTTGTAATAGCCGGCGAGCATAGAGTTCGCGCTGGCCGCTGAGAAGAAGGCCATCATGAAGCTCGCCCCGGCGGCATCGCTGAGGTGTGAGAACCTGGTTATGGGCTTGGCGACGAAGGCTATCCTCTCTGCGGCGTTCAAAACCACGATCAGCTCCGCCAACATGAGGCCCAGGACTACCGGCGGCAGGGACTTGGATAGGAGGCCGAAAGATGAAGCTGCCGATTGGATGAGTATGCGGGCGATCTCCGCCATCTCCGTCATCGGCATCATCTTGTCGGAACCCCTTCTTAAGTAGCACGGATGAAACGATGTTTCATAACTCTGAGGTCCGGATGCCAACCCACGGCGGAATAAAACCGAGTCTCCAAAAGAAATTAGTAACCTGAGCCCCTACTCCGTGATCCATGAAAGAGAAGTGGCTCATGGCCTGTGAAGGCTCCTGGGAGGAGATGAAGCCTAGAATCACCACGGCTCTCGAGTCCGGGTTCGACTGCGTGGTGGCGAAACAGGAAGACGTCGACAAGGTGAGAAAGCTCGGCGATATACTGGTGGCCTCCTTCGGGACCGAGAGGGATAAGGAAGACATAATCATAATAGGCCGGGGGGGCGAGGGGGACGGCTCGGTCCCCCTCCCCGAGGAGTTCGGAGCCTCCCTGGACATCAGCCTCGCTCGGGCCACCGAGGGGACGGTGGCGGGCTACGTCGAGATCAAGAGCAAGAGGTACGAAGAGTTCGCGGTAGAGCTGGGAAAGAACGTCGACTACCTGGTGGTCGTCGGGACCGACTGGAAGGTGATCCCCCTGGAGAACATGATCGCAGGCCTCCAGGGCGAGAAGGTCAAGATCATCAGCGGCGTCAAGACCGCCGAGGAGGCCGAGGTGGATCTCGCGACCCTGGAGAAAGGGGCCGACGGGATCCTCCTCGATACCAGAGACCTCTCGGAGATCAAGAGGGTTCAAAAGCTGGTGGAGAAGGCCGGGATGGCGAAGCTAGATCTCGTCCCCGCCAAGATCACCGAGGTCAGGCCCGTCGGGATGGGAGACCGGGTCTGCGTCGACACCTGCACCATGATGCGCCCTGGAGAGGGTATGCTCGTCGGCTCCCAGTCGAAGGCCGCCTTCCTCGTCCACAGCGAGTCCGAGGAGAGCTCTTACGTGGCGGCCCGACCCTTCCGGGTGAACGCCGGAGCCGTCCACGCCTACGTCAAGGTCGGCGAGAAGACCCGCTACCTCTCGGAGCTTAAGGCTGGCGACGAGGTGACGATCGTCGACAAGGAGGGGGGTACAAAGACCGCCGTCGTCGGCAGGGTTAAGATCGAGAAGAGGCCCCTGATGCTGATCGAGGCCGAGGTGGACGGTGAGAAGATGAGCACCCTCCTCCAGAACGCCGAGACGATCAAGCTCGTCAGCGAGGACGGGACGCCAAAATCGGTCACCGACCTCAAGGTGGGGGATAAGGTCCTGGTCCACTTCGAGGGGAAGGCCCGCCACTTTGGGATGAAGATCGAGGAGAGCATCCTCGAAAGATGAGATGAGGCTGTTGAGAGGGGCGAGAAGCTCGGGTGCGGAATATATGTCGAGGGAATGGTGGACCCCATAAGATGAACGAGAAGAAGAGTGGCAAAAGAAAGCTCACCCTCAAGTGTCTGAAGATCGATGCGCCGGCGGTGGTGGCCGTCCTGAGCGGCGAGGGGGCGGCAAAAGATGCCTCCATTGCTGAAGGCCTCGGAGCAGATCTGGTGGAGGTGAGGCTCGACCTCCTGCCGGGAGATCCGTTAAGGATCATCAGGGAGGTGCGAGATGCGACGCCCCTTCCAATCATCGTCACCAACAGGTTGACCTCCGAAGGGGGCGCCTTCGGGGGCGGGGAGGACGAAAGGATAGAGATCCTGGCCGAGGCCTCGACCTGGGCGGACCTGGTGGACGTGGAGCTATTGGCCGGGGGGCGCGACCGTCTCGTGGAGATGGTGGACTTGCCCGTGATAATATCTTACCACGACTTCGAAGGGGTGCCACCCCTTGATGTGCTCAGATCGATGCTGGAGGAGATCTTTGAGGCGGGGGCCGATATCGCCAAACTCGCCCTGACCCCCCCAGCCCTGGAAGATTGCCTCGACCTTCTGAAGCTCCCCCTGGAGGCGGAGGGCCCGATCTCTTTGATGGGGATGGGGGATGTCGGAAAGCACCTCCGGGCCATAGCCCCGATATACGGCTCGGTCCTCACCTACGGCTACATAGGAAACTCGACAGCTCCCGGCCAGATCCCGGTGAAGGCCCTGAGAGAGGTCATCGACCTTCTCATTGGCGAAAGCCGTTAAAATCCCCACAGGACTGAGGATCCCCACCGGTGCTTTTTTACTTTTGAGGTGGAGGGCGGGCGGAGTAAATTCGACAGAGCCATCTAAATCTCCCGCCCATTTTTGTAAAATATTTGCCAGAAATCTGATCCCATTTCTCACCAAATCATCGCAAATATTGACCACGTTTTTGTAAAATGTTTGTTTTAAATCCGATCTTAGTTCCTGAGTCCGAGATAAAATCTGAGTCATTTCTTTGTAAAATGACACTTATTAATTTGAACTTTCAACCATATGTCAATCCCTTCATCCATATTTCGCTGCAAATATATGCTTGATTTAGATGACATAGAACCCACAAGGTTTATATCAAGCAATTAACCTGGTATAGAGCGCGGATATTTATCAGAGAGAGGTGAGAAGATGGATAAGATGGAAGGCAGTTTTTCTGTCGAGGACATGCAGAATGTCCAGATCAACATCGGCGCGATAGTGAAGGAGGTGGAGGAGTGGGACCAACCCATGGGCCCGTTCCCTTACCCGACGATCGCCACGCTTCGAGACTGGGATTTCAAGCTCATAAACAGGTACAAGGTCTTCTATTCTCCGATCTGCGATAGATGCACCCTCTGTACATACGGCCCCTGCGACCTGACCGGCGACAAGAGAGGAGCCTGCGGCTTAGACCAGGCAGCTCAGCAGGGGAGGATCGTCCTTCTGGCGGTCCTCATGGGCTGCACAGCTCACTGCGCTCACGGTCGACACCTCTACCACTGGTGCCTGGAAAAGTTCGGGGACCTTCCCTTCAAGATGGGCGACGAGATCCTGGTGGACGCGCCCCTCACCAGAACGATCGCCGGGATCAAGCCCAAGACCCTGAAGGAGTTCGGACCGGTCCTCAGCTACGTTGAAGAGCAGGTATCCCAGCTTCTGGCCTGCACCCATACCGGCCAGGAAGGAAACTACCAGGACTTCGAATCGAAGGCCCTCCATGCCGGTATGCTCGACTCCCTGGGCAAAGAGGTCTCAGACCTGATCCAGATCGTGGCCTACGACATGCCTCGGGGCGACGAGGACGCACCCCTCGTCGAGTGCGGCATGGGGACCCTCGACAAGAACAAGGCGATCCTGATCACCTACGGCCACAACCTGGCGGGCTCCGCTGAGGCGATGTTCTACGCTGAGGACAACGACCTGTGGGGCAAAGTCGACATCGGCGGTGTCTGCTGCACGGCCATCGACAACACCAGGATCGGTGAAGGTCTAGGCTACCCCGAGGAGATAAACACCAAATACAGGATGGTCGGGACGAAGGCCAAGATCGCTGGGGCCATGGGCTGGTGGAGGAAGATGATCCGGGGCGGCGTCATGGACTGCGTCATGGTCGACGAGCAGTGCGTCTGCACCGATGCCATCGAAGAGTGCTCAGCCCGGAAGGTGCCCCTGATCGCCACCAACGAGAAGATCATGCTCGGCCTGCCCGACAGGACGAACGACCCCGTAGACGAGATCGTCGACGATCTGGTCAACTTCAGGACGCCGGGCGTTGCCATCATCGACCCGATCAAGGCTGGAGAGGTAGGCGTCAGGACCGCCATCGCCGTCAAGCCGAAGCGGGCCGAGGAGGCAAAGAAGACCTTCCTCACCGAGGAGGAGTTCAAGAAGTACGCCGAATCATGTACCTACTGCCACTCCTGCCAGTTCGTCTGTCCACCTCACATCAAGATAGGCGATGTCGTCCAGGCGGCGGCAAAGGGCAACTTGGAGCCCTTCAGCTCCACCTACGAGATCTGCGTTGGATGCAGAAGGTGCGAGCAGGCCTGCCCCCAGGAGATACCAATCCTCAGCCTATTCGCCTACGCCAACCAGGAGTTCATCAGGGACCACAAATTCAAGATGAGGGCTGGCAGAGGTCCCGTCAAGGACACTGAGATTAGGCGCGTAGGAGCGCCGCTGGTTCTCGGAACGATCCCCGGCGTCATCGCCATCATCGGCTGCGCAAACTACCCCAACGGGACCAAAGAGTGCTACGACATCGCCCGCGAGTTTGTGGACAGGGGCTTCATCGTCACCACCACCGGCTGCATGGCGATGGACATGTCCCTCTACACCGACGAGGAGGGCAAGACGATCTGGGAGCAGTTCCCCGGAGGGTTTGACGGCAGAAACATCTGCAACATCGGAAGCTGCGTTGCCAACGCCCACATCCACGGGGCCGGGATCAAGGTCGCCACCATCTTCGCCGGAAGAAACGAGAGGGCGAACTACGACGACATCGCCGACTACATCCTCTCCAAGGTGGGCGCCTGCGGCGTCGCCTGGGGTGCCATGTCTCAGAAGGCAGCCTCCATCGCCACCGGGTTCAACAGGCTCGGAGTTCCCGCCGTCGTCCAGCCTCACAGCGTCATGTACAGGAGGGCGTTCCTCGGCAGGACCGACAAGAAGGAGGACTGGGAGATCATCGACGCGAGAGACGGCTCCAAGGTCT
>DAOSXX010000020.1:0-35828 GCA_035380685.1 Methanothrix sp.
AAAATAGATCTTACTATATATAAACTTATTCAATCAACTGCAGACACGACCCAAATACGAAATCAGCGAGTTTGTCGCCGAAACTGCTGACTCTTTTCATGGTCCATCGGGTCGTCGATGAAGCTTGAGGAGGCCCTGAAGGCACGGCGAGAGGGGATCCTCGCCACGGCCGCAAAGTACGGGGTGCGAAACGTCCGTCGTCTATCGGCTCCGTCGCTCGGGGCGAGGCCGACGATGAGAGCGACCTCGACCTCCTGGTGGAGCCCCTTCCCGGCTTCACCCTTCTCAAAAGCTCGGCCATGACCCGAGAGCTGGAGGAGCTGCTGGGCCGCCTGGTCGACGTGGTGAGCGAGCGGGGCCTTAGGGAGCGGAGTCGTGACCGCGTTTTAAAGGAGGCCGTCCCCCTTTTAAGTCCTACACGGTCACGTACTCGCGAATCTCGACATCGGCCCCTGCTTTTGCCGCCTCTTTCGCCGACGTCAGAAGCTCCGACGCGACCTTTTCGTCGACGTAAGCCTCGCCGCAATTCTGCAAACCTGAACGGGGACGCCCTTGATCACCATGATCAAAACGCCCCTCTCCAGGTGACGGTTGTCGTTCCGGGCTCCGTTGAACCCACCTTACAAATAAGGCATCTCATGCTTTTCGCCTCGACAAATTCGTATCCAACTTGTCCGGTTATGTGGGTTTTGCTCTCTTTTTTTCGCCGTTCGGGGGCCTGCGCCGCCCGGCGCTTCCACACCGGGCGGTCGAAGGGCAGGATTGGTAGAGATGGTGGGGGAGGGCGCTGGTGCGGGGGCTGTCGTCAGATCAGCTCCCCCCGATGGAGCTGATCTGAGGGCGAGGGCGAGATCTGAGGGCAGCCCGACCCTTGAGACTCATTGGGCTATGAGGACGGAATTCTCTGGAGCCCCCGAAGCGAGACTCAAGCCAAGGTTGCGCCGCAAAATAAGACTTTTTGGATCCGCCTGCCCAAGCACGAAAACGAGAACTTCTCTCTTCCTCTTTCCACCCGCCGCCAAGGAAGCTTTTTTGACACAACCTATTAGTACATCCAGCCGTCAACCTTTGCATTGAGGATTGATACCTCAGGAAGCTGAAGATGAAGCACCTCTTCGGACCCGTCCCATCCCGCAGGCTCGGCCTCTCCCTCGGAGTCGACCTACTCCCCTTCAAGACCTGCACTCTGGACTGCGCCTACTGTCAGCTGGGAAAGACCACCTGCCTCACCCTGGCAAGGGAGCAGCGCGTCTCTACAGAGGAGGTGCTGGCGGAGATCCGATCCCGATCAGAGGACGAGTTCGATTACCTGACCCTGGCGGGCTCCGGCGAGCCCCTCCTCCACCAGGGGCTCGACGAGATCATCCGGGGCGCGAAAGATTTGATCGACCGGCCCATCGTCGTCCTCACCAACGGGACCCTATTCTTCCGCGAGGAGGTCCGAAAAGAGGTTATGGAGGCTGACCTGATCGTCCCCTCCCTCGACGCCGCCACCCAGGCCACCTTCGAGAGGGTGAACCGGCCCCATCCGGACCTCTCGATCGATGAGATCATCGAGGGGCTCGTCCGCCTTCGAGAGGAGTTTGCGGGGGAGATCTGGCTGGAGGTGATGCTGGTCAAGGGAATAAACGACTTCGAGGCGGACCAGATCGCCGAGGCGGCCGAGAGGATCGGCCCCGACAGGATCCAGCTCAACACCGTGGTGAGACCCCCGGCCGAGCCCGTCCAGCCCCTGTCTCCCGAGGAGATGGAGAGGATGCTCGAGATCTTCTCTGGGGCCGAGGTGATCGCCGAGTGGGAGAGGGACCTCTCGAAGAAGACCGAGGTATTGATCATCGACCTCCTCTCAAGACGGCCCTGCACCCTGGATGAGCTGGGGGCCCTTTCGGGCCTTCATCGAAACGAGATCTTGAAGTACCTCGAAGTCCTGGAGAGCGAGGATAAGATATCGAGGCTCCGGCACGGAGAAAAACTCTACTTCCAGGCTCAGGATGGCTGAGATCCCATCTACCTGAGATTGATATGGGCCGATCCAACTGCGATCGTCCGATCACAATTCTCAAATTTCACGATGGTGTTTCCATGGAAGAATGCGATAGCAACTGCGAATCCTGTGCGACAAAAGGAACCTGCACAGACCCGAGAAAGGAGATGGCCGAGCAGCTCCGGGCCGTCTCCGCGAGGATGGCGAAGATAAAGCACAAGATAATGGTCGCGAGCGGCAAGGGCGGCGTCGGAAAGAGCACCGTCACCGTCAACCTGGCCCGAGCCCTCCAGTCGAGAGGCTACAGAGTCGGAGTCTTGGACGCCGACATCACAGGCCCAAGCACGGCAAAGCTCCTGGGCGTTGAAACGTCGAGGCTCGCGGGCGGTCCGGCGGGGATAGAGCCCGTCGACTCGAAGGGGCTTAAGGTGATATCCATGGCCTTCGCCCTATCGGGCATCGACTCGGCCGTCGTCTGGAGAGGGCCCATGAAGATGGCGGCAATAAAGCAGTTCATGTCCGACGTCAACTGGGGCAACCTGGACTTCCTCATCATCGACCTTCCTCCGGGAACGAGCGACGAGCCCCTCAGCGTCGTCCAGCTCCTGCCGGACCTATCTGGAGCCGTCATCGTCACCACTCCCCAGGAGGTGGCGCTCCTCGATTCTCGGAAGGCGGTGAACATGGTAAAGTCGATGAACGTCCCCCTCCTGGGGATCGTCGAGAACATGAGTGGCCTGAGGTGTCCTCACTGCGGCGAGATCCTCGAGATCTTCAAGACCGGCGGTGGAAAGAGGGCTGCCGAGGAGCTCGGCGTTCCCTTCCTCGGGGCGGTGCCCCTGGACCCAGAGATCGCCCCCCTGGGAGATAGCGGCGTTGCCTTCGTGGAGAAGGAGACCGCCGCCAAGGAGAGCTTCGAGAAGGTCGTAGAAAGAATCCTCGAAGAGCTCGAAAAGAAGCGGGCGTCAAGTTGAAGAAGATAAGAAATTGAGAGCTGCGCCGGGAAAAGGGTATCTGGTGGGGAATATGGACGGTGGCCTTTTCAGGGCCACAGCCCGAAATAGAAGTTCATCGCCAGAACCCCGGCCCCCACCGCCGAGCTGAAAGCGATCACGGTCTTTGGGCCCAGCTTTATCGCCGTTTCGTCCGCCTCGAAATACCTCATGAGGCCAGCAGAGGACATCAGTCCGCTGCCCTCAGACTTCTTCTTCGCCATGAGATCCCCCTATTCTATAGACCCCTTCAAGTACGTTTCGGCTCCTAGGCCCATCCGTCCCTCTCTCCAAAGGGGTAGTAGTCGGCGATCGTCTCTCCTATCCATCTCGGCTGGCCCTGGCACGGGTTGCCCTCGCATGAGTGGTCGGACCAGTAGTTTCCGCCCTTAAGAACGCCCCAGTCCCAGAGGTTTTCGCCATCATCCTCCGCCTGTACCACGTTATCGATCAGGTTGTTCCTGTAGACGATGCATCCCATCGACTCGTTGAGGGAGATCCCGACCGCGTTTCCGATGACTGAATTTCCGGTTATACGGGTCTCGCTTGAAGATAGGAGCCTTATCCCGGTATCACCGTTCGCCTCGACGGTGTTAGATTGGACCTCGTTGGAGTTCGATTCCCTGAGCAAAAGGCCGTCCCTCACATTCCTGCAGAGGGTGTTTCCGCCGATCACGTTGCCGCTCGACTCCACCAGCATTATCCCGCCGTACCTGTTATCGCAGGCCTGATTGCCGGTAATCTCGTTTTCGTCAGAGCCCCGGACCAGCATCCCAAAAGCGTCTGAGACGACGTTATCCTGGATCCTGCACCTTTGGGACATGTAAACGAAGAGGGCGTCGTTTGCCACCGAGCAGCCCTTCACGGTGCAGTCCTCGCAGGCCGCGAGGGTGATGTGGCCGAACTCCCGGCCCGATACCTCCTCATTTGATCGGCGGTATAGATAGAGGACCGGCTTTCCGTCGATCTGGTTTGATTCGGGGACCTGGTTGTCGAAGCTCTCCACCGTTGAGCCGTCGACGGAGAGGCCCAACCGAATACCTGTCAGGACGTTACCCTCCAATTTGTTGGCCGATGAGTCGGTGATCACTATCCCCGAGCTGGACTCATCGATCTCGTTATCGGTGAGGACGTTCCCCGAAGAAGCCTCCGAGATCATGATCCCTACATCGAGCCCCACAAGACTGTTTTCGGCGATTCCGTTCTCGGTTGAAGAGAAGAGTGCGATCCCGTTCGTCGAGTTCGTGATAGAGTTGTTCCGGACCTGGTTCTTCGAGACGGCGTCCAGAGCGATGGCGGTGGTGGCCTCCTCAAAGATGCAATCCCGTATCATGTTGGCCGAGGAGGACTTTTCCAGCAGGACTCCGTAATCGCAGTCGATCATGGAATTTCTTTCCACTCGGTTCTCCTGGCTGTTCGTGACGAGGTGGGCACCTCGGCCGCACCCATCGGCTTTGCTTTCTTCGATGGAGTTCTTCGACGAGGAGTTTAGGAGCGTTCCTGCGAGGATGCACCCCTCGGCGGCGTTCTCCCTTATCGCGTTCTCGCGAGAAGCCAGGAGGACGATGCCGCAGTAGCCCCCACGCTGCTGATTCTTCTCGAGGAGATTGCCGGAAGTGCCGTTCAGAAAGATGCCGTGAACGTTATCCACGAGGACGTTCTTTCGGATCTCGTTATCTTTTGACTCCACGTAGATTCCCGGACCCGCAAAGTCGGAGATGGTCAGACCCTCGATTTTGCAGCCGTCCGCCGAAACCTCTATGCCGATATCCGTCCCGTCGCCGGTGAGGTTGACATCCCCCTCCTCACCCCGCGGAGGCATCAGCGTGAGGCTCTTGTTCAAAACGATGTGCTCCTTGTAACTTCCGGGCATTACGTAAATCGTATCTCCGTCGTTGGCTATGGCCACCGCCTCGCCTATTGAATGGTACTGGGCGAAGCCGTCGTCGTCCACGATGTACATCTTGGCGTCAGCTCCGACGATGAGGCCCGAAGAGAGAGCGATCAAGATCGCAACGGTCAATCTAAGCATACGTCCACCTCAGCATAGAGCCCCTCAATCCATAATACGTCTTTCCATCAGTGATGGGTGTTTGGGCTTTTCGGCATCCCACGCAAAAATCTTATCTACGGTCCTAATCATAGGTCGAGATGGTGATCGGGTTGACAAAAGTGGCATCTCACAAGCACTGCATCGTCTGCGGCAAGACCATCGACGAGATGGAGACCTTCTGTGACGAGGTCTGCGAGTCGAAGTACAAATCCGCCCAGAGACGTCAGACGCTCTTCTTCTTGGTATTCATAGGGCTTTTGATCCTGATGCTCATAGTTCCCGTGATCTTGAAGACGCCCCAGGGTTGAGAAGATATGAGATCGGTGAAGGTTGCTCATCTGGTCGTTCTTCTGGCCATATTCGTCTCAGCCTTCCCGAGCTCCGCCGAGCGGGGACGAGAGTACATCCAGGTCCAGGAGGTGACGATGTCCCTGGAGGGCGGCGACGCCGTCTTCGACGTGTCTTTCGACCTAGACCCCTTCGCGAAGCTCTATGTCCTAGCCCTGGGAACGAAGTACATCGAGCCCGAGCTCGTTGGCCTCTTCTCCGGTTTCGACAACGTGACGGTGAGAAGAACCGAGCCTCACAGGGCCGTCCTCGTCTCGAAGGGGGCGGGCGATTTCAAAAGCGGATACTACCTGTACGACTCCAGAGGGCTGAGCCATCAGGTTCCCAAGCTCACCGTCGTCTATCCCGAGCGGCTCTCCCGCACCTTCTACAAGGTATCCGCAACCCCCAGCGTCTTTTCTGAGGCCTGAAAATCGGGTTAACTCGGATAAAATCGGACGTTCCCTCTCGCAGAAGTTCGTGGTTTTCGAATCCCATCTCCGTCCCTGTATGAGAAGAATTCGAAATAGACGGTAAAAATAGATTTTGCGGCCTTTGCATTGGAGGCCACAAAGAGGTCTGTTCATTCGTTCATGGGGGCGTCGGAGGCCTCTCCCTCGGGGATTATGTCCTCAGGGATTGAAGATTCTAGCTCAGTGCCCTCGGGGATGACGTCCTCTGGGATCGCCGTTACGGTGGTCTCCTCGGACCCGGCGACGGCGACCTTCTCCTCTTCCTCGACCGCCATCTCGGCGACGTTGGAGGCATCGACCTTTGTCAAGACGGCGACCTCGCCGGTCTCAAGAGAGTACTTGGCGCCGAGTATCACAAGCTTGCCGTCCTCCACCAGCTCCTTGGTGATCGAACTTCTATCTAGGACGTTCTTGATGACGAGATCGACGTTCTCGTCGATCGCATCTTCCACCAGGTCGGAGCCGGTCAAGTTCGTTTCGCGGGCGACCTCGACGGCTGGCTCGATCTCGGTCATGATGCTCTCGATGTTCCCCTCAGCCCCGCCTTGGGTGGCGGCAGTCACGGCGCCACAGCTCGAGTGGCCGAGGATGACGAGAAGAGGCGTGTGTAAGTGCTCGACGCCATACTCGACGGACCCGAGGACGACGGGGTCCATGACGTTTCCGGCAACCCTGATCACGAAGATGTCACCGAGGCCCTGATCAAAGATCAGCTCAGGGGGGACCCTCGAGTCGGAGCAGGTGACCACCGTCACAAAGGGGCTCTGTCCTGAGACGAGCTCAGCCCTCCTCTCAGGGAAGTTCTTGGCGGCGACATCACCAGAGACGAAGCGGGCGTTCCCCTCCATTAGAATGTCCCAGGCGTCGTCGGCAGAGATGGCGCCCTCCGCCTCTTCCTCCGAGGCGATAGCTCCCGCGAGGCAGGCCGCCAGGCATAGGAACGCTGCCAAGAGGAATATCTTTTCGAAAATCCTTTTATTTGTCAATTTCATCACCTATTTCATTCTCAGATATACGGCTTTTTGGGCATAATGAGCACAGTATATAATCGTTGCCCCATTTTACAGACTGAAAGAGTTCGTCATTCGAAAGTGGTCAAGTCCTCAGAAGGGCTAAACCCGGCTTTTAGAAGAGCTTTTTCAGAAGAAAAACTTAAATTAAATCGTGTATATAAATAAGGAGATTTCGAAAAACTTAATCAACTTACACGAAACTCCTTAACCATCATCCTTATATATCTCGAAAGGATCGCCTTCGGGCTACGAGAGGGCGAAGGTATGGATGGCAGGGACGGTACGAATGGCGTGGATGGTATGGACAGGGTCATAAGCCCATTTGCGGACAGAATGATGAGGGTTCACAGGTCCTTCATAAGAGAGATCTTGAAGGTCACGGAGAACCCGAGGACGATATCCTTTGCTGGCGGACTTCCAAACCCCAGGTTCTTCCCGGTAAAAGAAGTGGCAGAGGCGGCGCAGAAGGTCTTCAGCGAGAGCGGTGAGGCCGCCCTCCAGTACAGCACCACCGAGGGCTATCCTCCTCTGAGGGAGCTGATCGCCGAGAGGTACGCCAAAAAGGGGCTGAAGGTCGATGCCGATGAGATTTTGATAACGACCGGCTCCCAGCAGGGTCTCGACCTTTTGGGGAAGGCGTTCCTGAACAGAGGTGACCGGGTCATCGTCGAGGACCCGACCTACCTTGCGGCCATCCAGTCCTTCGGGATGTTCGAGCCACAGTTCCGTTCGGTTTCCCTCATGGAGGATGGGGTCGATCCGAACGCTCTGAGGGCCGTCCTATCAGATAGCAAGGCGAAGCTCTTCTACGCAGTCCCCAACTTTCAGAACCCCACGGGGGTGAGCTACTCGGAGGAGAGGAGGAGGGAGGTTGCCGAGGTGATGAGAGGTCACGGCACCGTCTTCGTCGAGGATGACCCTTACGGCGAGCTGAGGTTCATGGGCAAGGAGGCCTCCTCGATGAGGCGGTATCTCGGGGGAAAGGCCGTCCTCCTCGGGTCCTTCTCGAAGGTGATCTCGCCGGGGCTCCGGCTCGGCTGGGCGTGCGGCCGAAGCGACGTCATGGAGAAGCTGGTCATCGCCAAGCAGGCCTCGGACCTGCACACGAGCTTTCTCTCTCAGAGGATCGCCTACCAGTACCTGGTGGACAACGACGTGAGCCAGCACATGGAGCTGATCCGGTCCGAGTACAGAAAGCAGCGGGACCTGATGGTGAAGATGATAGAGGAAAGCTTCCCAGCTGGCGTCGAGTGCACCCGGCCCGAGGGCGGGATGTTCCTATGGGTGACCCTTCCGGAGAATATGTCGTCTCTTGAGCTATTCGATCGCGCCATCAAAAACGACGTTGCCTTCGTTCCTGGTCAGGCCTTCTACGCCAACGGTGGCGGGTACAACACCATGAGGCTGAACTTCTCCAACTCCGACGAGGAGAGGATCGTGGAGGGGATCGGAAGGCTCGCGAGGTCGGTCGAGGAGATGATGCGGCCCGTTTAAATGATCCCTGGCCGCTCCTCGCCAAAGGCGAGCCGCCGGGCGTACGCCCCTCGCTCCCGAGAGGCCTGAGCCCGACCGTCCGAGATTAAATCTCGTAGTTTATATAAATCCACCGGGCGGAGGACCACCCGGGCCCTCCCGCCGCCGCCGATAGGATCTTTCACCTCAATCCAGGCCTCCTCGGCCTCGGGGGCGGTCGTCGGATACAGGATCGCAGACTCCCCGCCCGACCCCCGGCTGAGGGCGTAGATGGCGAGCTGGTAGAGTATCTCCCGAGGGAGGGAGTTCTCCCAGAGGTCCCGATACTTGGCGTCGAGGGTGGAGACGACTTTCTGCTCCCTCATGATCACGTAATCCGGGCGGGGGTCCGGAGCCCGCCGACCGCGGGGATTTCTGCCCGGAACGTAGGAGATCATCCCCCGGAGCCGATATTCGTCCAGGACCGAGCATCCGGCCAGGTTTTCCCGGAGAAACCGGGATAATAGCGCCTGGAAGAACCGGTCCATGTTGAAGAGGAAGCCGGGGAGCGCAAGCTCTCGCTCGTTGTCCTCCAGGGAGAGACCCTGGGCGGCAAGAAGGATCTCGATGATCGAGATCGAAGGCCGATAGGCCGCCGTCTGCCGCGTCATCTGGCGGCCCAGTCGGGTCATCGTCTCCTGATCCAGCCTGACCGGCGAGATCCCGTCCTGCATCAGCCCGACGAGGCGGCGGAGATTGGACCGCAGAATTAGGTCGCTCGTGATTCTTGCGCTGAGGCGGAGGCCTTCGAGGAGGACCTGGTTTATGAGGCAATCTTCGAGCCTCGGGTAGTGGGTGCAGGGGAGGGCGGCCTGGGCGATCCCTCCGTCTCTTGCTATCCTCTTTATGTTGATCCTTCCCCGAGGGCTTAATAGGGTCTCGTCGAGGCGGACGTACTTTCTGTGCAGCCCTCGGGAGATCAGCTCGTTCGCCTCTGCCGCCAGCTGGCTGATGAGAAGTTCCTGGAAGGTCCGGGACTCAGGGGGATAATCTGTCCGGCCGAAGAGCCGGAGATCTCGAAGTCCGTAGGCGTACCTTAGGAGCTGGAGGAATGGGGCGTCCTCGATCTTCGGGCGGATGGTGATCTGGAGGTCTCCCAGCTCGATCCTTCCGACGTAGGAGTTTGATTTGATCAAGAGGCCCTTTCGAAGCTCTGAGACCTCCAGCATTCCCTTTTCTGATAGGTTTTGAGCCATCTTTCGGACGGATGGATCATCTTTGAGAAAAACGCCCTCCAGGGCTCTCTTCGACTCTGGACCGCAGCTATCCCACTCTGAAAGGCAAACAGAGATCCTATTTTCAGCCATCGGTCCGCTCCTCTTCTGGGGCTTCATCTGAATCGCTCTCGCCGTCAACCGGCTCTGATGATCCCGAGATCGGCGAAGGGCAAAGCGGAGATCCGTCCGTCGAGATCTTCGACATGGCTAAAACGAACTCGCCGTCAATCGAACCTTCGAAGATCTCGCATCTGATCGTCTGTCTCTGGACGTCGACGACCTCCCCGCCCAGGATCTTCTCCAACGTCGAATACTCCTCGTAGCAGTATTCCTCCAGGAGGGGGATGATCTCGTCCTGGACCACCCAAGAGAAGCTCGAAAGGTTCGATATCGGTTTTCCGTCCTCCATCAGGTATGAGTGACCTATCTGCCGGTTTCGGGCGTCGCGCCCAACGCTCTCGCAGATGCGGCGGTTGAGGGCACTGAGCCATTCGCCGAGATGGACCCCGCCGACGACGGAATCGCCTAGGACCGACGCGTCCGGCATGACTTCGATGAAGCCGAAGCGACGTCTGAGGGCGGTGTCGAGGAGGGCTATGGACCTGTCGGCGGTGTTCATCGTCCCGATGACGCGGACGTTCTCGGGGACCTGCATCTGCTCTCCGGAGACGGGAAGAATTATCTTCTTCCTCCGTTTGTTCTTTTCGAGGACCGTCATCAGCTCGCCGAATATCCGGGGGATGTCGCCCCGGTTGATCTCGTCGATGATCAGGTAGAATTTGGCCCCAGGATTCGAGAGGGCGTCTTTGCAGAGCTTCTTGAAGATCCCGTCCCGGAGGACGAAGCTCATCTTGCCGTCCGCCTCTTCCGGCCGATAACCTTCGAGGAAATCCTCGTATCCGTATGCGGGGTGGAAGCAGCAGATCCTGACAGCGCCGGAGTCGTCGCCTCCGTCGATTAGCGCGCCTTTTTGCTCCTCCGAAAGCCGATCGAAGGACTTTCCATAACGGTCAAGGGACGCCATCTCTTGGGCCGCCCTCTCGGCCCAGTAGGTCTTCCCGGTCCCTGGCGGGCCGTAGAGGATTACTTGGCCCTTCCGGTCCAGTACTTGCTGAATGTCTTGGATTATTTCGGGCAAAGGCGTTGGCTCAGGTTCGACCCCAGATTTTTCGTCTGCCTCTAATTCCTTTGCTCTAGCGAAGGCCTCCTCGGCTTCAGCATGCCGTCCCAGAGCCCGCAAAGTATTGCCTTTTCCCACCCATGCATCTGGGTATTTAGGATTTATCTCAAGAGATATGTTATAACAATCTATAGATTTTTCGTGTATTCCTAAATCGAAAAACGCTTCGCCTTTATTGGCCCAACTGAACGAATCTTCAGGATCTAAATCGATTGCCTTATCGTAACAAGAGATTGCTTCTTCTTTTCGATCTAAATAATGAAGAGCTACTCCTTTGCCGCACCAGGCAGAACTGTCTTCTGGATTTACATTATTAATGTATTTGTCGTAACAATCGTGAGCCAATTTGTGTTTTTTTAAATCTAAAAAGGCTAAACCTTTATCTGACCAAGCATATGAGCCAGAGTTCAAATCAATTGCCTTATCATAACATTTGATAGCTTCTTCTATTCGGCCTATGTTATGAAGTGCCTCTCCTTTACCAATCCAGTGACTTTCATCTTTGGGATTTATTTCGAGAGCTCTAATAAAGCAGTCCAAAGCCTCTTCGTATTTGTTACGATTAAAAAGTGCCCATCCTTTTATATTCCAGGCGTAGTCGAAATTTGGCCTCGTCTGAATAGCCCTTTCGCAACATTTAATCGCCTCATCATGTTTGCCTAATCCCTCCTGCAAAAGACCTTTGTTGTACCACGCATTCGCATAATTTGACCTGATTTCAATGGCCTTTTCGTAACATCTAAAGGCATCATCGATATTACCCAAGCTTTCGAATGCGCACCCCATATCATTCCATAAACTTGGAGCTTTTGGCTTTATCCTGATAGCCCTTTCATAGCAGGGTATGGCTTCATCAGACCTTTTCATTTCGTATAGAGCCCATCCTTTAGCTCCCCAGGCATCGGCATACTTCGGATCTATCTCTAAAGCTTTTTCATAACACTCAATAGCTTTCTCATACTCATTCTTTCTCTTAAACGAATACCCCTTTTTTAACCAGCCCTTGGCTTCTTTATGCCGATCTTCCTCATTATTTGAGTTTTGTTTATTATTCATCCGCTTCACTTCCACTCGCTTGATATGTCCATCGAGGTTAGATCGATCACATTGACGAGCCCTTCATGATCCGGAAATTTGAAAAGCTCGTGACGGATCTTCTGATCATTCGCATCCACAATGCCTGTCCCCAGAATCTTCTCAAGGGTGTTGTAATCTTCGTAGCAGTACTCCTCCAGAAGGGGTATTATTTCTTCGTGAAGAGCCCTGGCGAACTCTGAAAAGTCGGCTATGGGCGTGCCGTCGTCCTTGAGAAGGTAAGAGTGGCCGATCTGGAGATTTCGGGCGTCCTTCCCGACGTGTTCGCAGATCCGGAGGTTTAGGGCTTCAAGCCATCTTCCAAGGTTGATGCCACTAACAGTCGCATCGCCCAAAACCGACTGATCAGGCATCAGCTCGATGAAGCCGAAGCGTCGCCTCAGGGCTGCGTCCAGGAGAGCGATGGACCGATCAGCGGTGTTCATCGTTCCGATGATGGATACGTTGCTCGGGACCTTGAACTGCTCCCTGCTTGTCGGGAGAGTGATGGACTTTCCACGCTTGTCCTTTTCGATTATCGTCATCAGCTCGCCGAAGATCCGGGGGATGTCTCCTCTGTTTATCTCATCGATTATCAGGTAGAAGCTCGTCTCCGGCTCATCCAGGGCGTCTTTGCAGAGCCTCTTGAAGACTCCGTCTCGGAGGGAGAATATCATCTGGCCGTCGGCCTGCTCAGGCCTGTATCCTTCAATGAAGTCCTCATAGCCGTAGGCGGGATGAAAGCAGCAGGTTCTCACTGCGCCGAAGCTTTCGCCGTCGCCGGTTATGAGAGATCTCTGATCATCGGAGAGCTGATCAAATCTTATCTGGAAATTCGATTGGGCTGCAAGCTCAAATGCTGCTCTTTCCGCCCAGTAGGTTTTACCGGTGCCCGGCGGCCCGTAAAGGATCACCTGGCCTTTCCGTCCGAGTATCGATTTTATACGACTAATAATCTTACTATGACTTTTTAACGGATATGTTGGTGGTGCGTTACATATTCGTCTCTCAATTTCGATTAAGTTTGTCACGTTTTTAATCTCATATACCGCAGGTTGCAGCGTATTACCCCTCGGAAGGGTCCATTCTTTAAGCGAGATCCATTTTACAGGGATGCGATGAGGCCATGGACAATTATCATTATTTTTATAATAATAACTCCCAATGACCCTTCCCAGACCAAGGACCGTTAAACTTTTTGATGCTAATACCAAGTCGCCCTTTTGTATTTCAGTTGCAAATTTGAATGGCGGAAAAACGTTCCCTTCGGTGGGATCGTAACCAGCATCGTCTAATCTATCTCGAATTTCTTCTTTACCTGCTTCATCGTGGGTGATGTCGGAAAGATCATCAAGTTCTGTCCATCCGATGGCTACATAGTTTCCATCTCTCAAATGATCCCAGACGCTTTCGCCTCTCCCATCTTGTCCACGATTTGTTCCTATTCGCCAGTAGCGGTGGGGCCGACCGTTAATATCATCCAACGTGGCCATTAGTTCGTAGGGGGTGATCCCCAGTTCCTGAGCTATTTCTTCGAATAGACTTATATAGGACTCTTTATTATTTTCTTGCGGTGTATCTTGCAATAATTTAATTAGATGAAAACGCAGATAACGGAGGTCATCGCTCATCTTTGATTGAGCTTCAGATGATAACCTTCCTTCTTTTTTCATCCGTTCGTGGTTTTCCCGTATCCTCTGATAGATTATCTCGTCGAGTATCATTTTCGCACCGCAATTATCTTCAAAGAAGCGATTTAGCTTTCACTTAAAATCTATATATATATGACCTTTGACCCGATCTAATTCTGCGAGAGACCAATTGGCATATTCTGAGCTGAAAAGGATTTTTAACTCTGCTTCTTAAGTCCACCTCTCGAAGATGGGGCCGGGAGATTCGGAGCGTTCCGCAAGTTCGCCGAAATATTGAGAAGGAAAATGAAACTGGCATTCAAATACCGCAGATTACCCAGAAGTGGGGAACTGCCGTCCCCCCTACCCCACGATCCTCGCCACCCGGCCCACCTGGCCGTCGGTGAGCCGGACCTTGATCCCGTGGGGATGGAAGGAGGAGTTGGTGAGGATATCCTTCACCACCCCCTCCGTCCTTTTCCCCGTCCTCTGATCCTTCTTGAGGACGATCTCGACCTTCAGCCCCGGCTTTATGTCCTTTCTATTCTTGCCGTCCATGCTCCTCCGATGGGGGCGCCGCCCGCGCCCGAAGCCGCCTTCTTCACTTGCCTTCGCCTTCGCTTTCGCTTTCGCCCTCTCCCTCGATCTCCAGGAGGAGGAGCTCGAAGATGAGGGTATTTCCGGCCAGGGGGTGGTTCGCGTCGAAGACGACGGCATCGCCCGTCACCTCAGCCACCGTGAGCTGTAGCCTCTGCTTGTCCTTGGAGAACTCGAGCCTCTGGCCGACGACGGGGTCGAGGTCTGCTGGAAGCTCCGTTTTGTTGATCTTGATCAGAAGCTCGTCCTTGTGGGGGCCATACCCCTTCTCCGGAGGGATGGTGACGGTCTTTGTCTCCCCAAGCTTCATGCCTACCACTGCCTCCTCGAAGCCGGGGATGACCATGCCTTTTCCGATGGTGAACTTCAGCGCCCCGTGGGTATCGGAGGAGTCGAAGACCGTCCCGTCCTCGAAGCTCCCCTTGTAGTGGAGGCTGACGGTGTCGCCCTCTTTTGCCTTCTTCATGTACAGTCGCTCCGTATCCTTATTCCTTTGTGATTTAAAGACCTTTATCAAGAAAAGCCTTGCGAACTTCGAGCTGACGGCTTTGAGTTATGAGGTATGGGGTTTGGTGCGAGGGAGCGAGAGGGAGACGACCGCCCCAAATCCCGCTATCGCTATCGGTATCGCTATCGGTATCGCTATCGGTATCGCTCTCGATCTTGCTCTCGCCGACGCCGAGCCGGGCTAGATGATCTCCACGAGCTCGATCTCGAAGACCAGGTCCATCCCCGCCAGGGGGTGGTTTGCGTCGAGGATCACAGACTCCTCCGTCACCTGGGTCACCATCACCTGGAGCATCTGATCCTGGGACTGGCCTATCTGGAGGATCTGGCCCACCTCGGGCTGGATCTCCGGCGGCATGTTGGACCGGGGGACCTCCATCACCATATCTTCGCGGCGGGGGCCGTAGGCCTCCTCGGCGGGGATGTTGACGGTCTTCTTCTCGCCGGGGCTCATCCCCATCGCCGCCGCCTCAAATCCGGGGATAACCATCCTCTTTCCGAGGGTGAACTCCAGGGGATCTCTCCCTGCAGAGCTGTCGAAGACCGTCCCGTCCTCGAACTTGCCGGTGTAATGAACTTTCACGATATCGTCGGCTTTTGCCTTTTCCATCTTAAAATCTCCTGACATTTGGGGCTTTGAAACCCGCAAGATATGTAGATGACGGTTTATCCTGAAAATTGAGCCGAGATCTCTTTTCAGAAAGGAGAAAACCAGCTTTGCTCCGCTGCCGTGAGAAAATCCAGGAAAAGATGGGAAACGGCCGGGCGGTGAGAGGGAATCGAAAAATAGGACGAAAAGAGATCGAAGAGATCGAAAATTCGGGGCCAGGATGACCAGATCAGTTTTCCGGCCACGACCCCATCTTGTATCTTGTCCCATTATCAGGCTTCAGGCGACGTCATCGGCGTAATAGTAGTACTCGCCCGACTCCCTCTGGGACCGGTCGAGCCTCGACCCCGGCTTGTTGACCCTAGGCCGGTGAGTATCCTCGTCCCTCCTGAAGGTGATCCCGATGCTCTCAAGGAATCGGTTCATCCCCTCCCTCATCCTGACGGGCGGATGGGCGACGCCTCTTTTCCCCTGCTCCCCCTCGAAGACCATCAGCTTCTCACTGAGGAGGTCGATGAGGTAAATGTCGTGGTCCACCACCAGGACCGACCGCTCTGTGCTCTCGGCAAACCTTCGCATCACTTTTGCGGCCATCATCCTCTGCTCGACGTCCAGGTGGGCCGACGGCTCGTCGAGAAGGTACAAATCAGCATCCCGGCTGAGACAGCCGACTATCGCCACCCTCTGAAGCTCGCCGCCCGATAGCTCGTCCATCGTCTGGTCCATGAGCTTCTCAAGGCCCATCGGCTTGACGAACTCCGACTGGTAATAGCTGGAGTCAAACTCCGGCGTTATCTTTCGGAGGAGCCCCTGGACCGAGAGGTCGGACTCCGCCTTCAGATACTGGGGCTTGTAGGAGACCTTCAGCTTCAGGTCGAGGTTGCCCTTTGTGGGCAACTCGACCCCCGCCAGCATCTTGATGTAGGTGCTCTTTCCGATCCCGTTCGGCCCCAGAATACCGACGACCTCACCCCTCCGAATCTCGCCCCGTTCCGCCTCCAGAACGAACTGCGAGTACTTCTTGGTGAAGGTCTCGTACTTCGCCAGGAGCGGGACGTCCTTTTCGGCCCTCGGGGCGTGGACCTCGAAGACGATCGCCTCCGACCGGACCCGGATGTTCTCCTCGGGGAAGTAGCCCTTTATGTACTGGTTGATCCCGACCCTCACCCCCTTCGGCCGGGTTATGACGCCGTAAGCTCCCGGAGTCCCGTAGACGAGGTGGACGTTCTCGGCCAACAGGTCCAGAAGGGCGAGGTCGTGCTCCACCACCATCACCGACTTCGTCTCTGAAAGCTCCCTGATCGCCTGAGCGGCGTTGATCCTCTGATATATGTCGAGGTACGGGCTGATCTCGTCGAAGAAGTAGACGTCGGCCTCTCTTGCAGCGCAGGCGACTATCGCCACCCTCTGAAGCTCCCCGCCGCTGAGGCTCGATATCTCCCGGTCCATCAGAGGCGAGAGGTTCATCTTCTCTATCAGGCCCGCAAGGGCTCCACGCTCGTCGGTCTTTTCAAGGAGGCCGCTGACGGTGCCAGAGAAGCTTTTCGGTATCCGGTCGACGTACTGGGGCTTGTAGGCGGTCTTCACCCCTTTTTCGACGACCTTTCTGAGGTAGTCGCCGAGGGCGGAGCCGGAGTAGCTCTCGATCACCTCTTTCCAGGAGGCACCCTTGCCGAGGTTCGGCGTGAGGAGCCCCGAGAGGATGGCGACGGCGGTGCTTTTCCCGATCCCGTTCGGCCCCAGAAGGCCCGTTACCCTCCCTTCGGCGGGGACGGGAAGGCCGTAGAGGGCGAAGCCGTTTTTCCCATAGCGGTGGGTGGGGTTTTCCAGCTCGTCGGGGAGGTTTATGATGTGAATCGCCCCGAAGGGGCACTTCCTGACGCAGATCCCGCAGCCTACGCAGAGGTTCTCGGTGATCACCGGCTTTCCGTCGACGAAGGTGATCGTCTCGTCGCCGGTCCTCACCGGCGGACAGAAGTACTCGCACTCCTTGGCGCACTTTCTTGGCTGACACCGATCCTTGTTGATTACAGCGATCCTCATCGGCCCACCCGGTTTAGTTGAGGAGGAGGGTCCAGGTGACGAGCCACAGGTCGACGGCTATGAACTCTACGTAGAACCAGTCCTTGGTCTGGAACTCCTCGACGTCGATTTTGAGATAGGGATAGGTGAACTTCTGGATGTAAAATGATACGGCTATGACCAGGGTCATGACGAAGTACCAGGGGTAGGTCATCCCCGCCGACCCCTCTTCGGCCACGCCGGTCCCGAAGAGCGAGAGGCTCGCAAAGCCGAAGATGACGCCCAGGACCGCGGGGTAAAGGGTCATGACGATGCCGTCGGTTCTCGCCTTACGTCTATCTTTTGCGCCCTTCTTCGGAACGATGATCGTCTTCTCATCCTTCGTCTTCGGCTCTTCGGTGGCCGAAGCTGCGGCTTTTTGAGCGCTCTTCGACTTCTTCCTCTTCTTGGCCATGGGATCCTCTCTGCCCTGGGGGAGATCATATCATAATAGCGTTTTGGTCTGAAGGCACCGTCCATTTCGCCACCTTCCCCGGTTCCAAGGCAAAGTCCAAGTAGTATAGAGGCCAAAAGTTCCGGGATGGTTGCGCTCATCGTCGCAGACTCGTCGGTATTCATATACGGCAAGGCCCTGGAGGGAGAGGTGATCACCGTTCCCGGCGTCGAGGGCGAGCTGAAGGACATCCGATCCCGGATGAGGCTTCAAATATCCGGGGCGAGGATCGAGGTCCCTTCCGCAAATGCGCTGGAGAGGGCGAGGGCTGCCGCTCGGGAGACGGGGGACGATGCCGTCCTCTCCGAGGTCGACCTGGAGCTTCTGGCCAAGGCCCTGGAGCTTTCCGCCTGCCTCGCCACCGACGATTACGCCCTTCAGAACGCGGCCCTTCACCTGGGGATCAAGGTCGAGCCGGTGGCCCAGCCCCGGATTCGAAAGATCGTGAAGCGGACCCGAAGGTGCATCGGCTGCGGTCGGCCCTTCGAGGGCGAAGAGTGTCCTGTCTGCGGCACGCCCGCCGAAAGGAGAAAGGGGGGTTACAAATGAAAAATATAGACAGCTTGATAGATAAGGCCGCCGAGCTGAAGGCGGAGGGATTGGTGGAGGGACAGATCGCCGAGGAGCTGAACATCTCCCGGGAGACGGTGACGTGGCTTTTGACCCACGGGGAGAAGAAGGCGGGGGTCCAGGGACCAAAAGACGTCTCCGTCGACTGGAGCACCATCGGGAAGAGCTCGATCCGCCTCCGGCAGGTCTCCCTCGCCCTCACCGACATGATCGAAGAATGCCTCGCCTGCACCGACTCCGACGTGGAGGTCGTCGTCGGGATCGCCCTCAGCGGCGTTCCCCTCGCCAGCATGGTGGCCGAGGAGCTGAATGCGGAGCTGGCGGTCTACACCCCCACCAAGCAGAGGTGGTCTCAGGAGAAGGGGGAGACGGAGCTTCGGGGCACCTTCAGCTCTAACTTCTCGGACGTCTGCGACGCCGAGTGCGTCATCGTCGACGACGTCATCACCTCCGGCAGGACCCTCGAAGAGGCGGTGGAGGAGCTGAACGACCATGGAGCCTCAACGAACGCCATCGGCGTCCTTTTGGACAAGAAGGGGATCGACGAGATCGTCGGGGTTCCCGTCTGCTCGCTTCTCCAGATTATCAGGGTGAACTGAAGACTTCAGGCCCCGTTCCGGGCCTGAGAAAAATCCCTTTTTAACGATCTTTTTGTGGTTGATGCTACAAACGTTCGAAAGATCGCGGGCTGAGATCCGCTCCGGCCTTGTGCCCTAAAAATTTATATGCACATCGGACAAATTACAATCAGGAGGATCATAATGATTCTGAAAATCAGTCATCCCGCCTATTTTGCAGCCCTGGTGCTGCTTTTCGCTCTGGCGTCGTCGGCCTGCGCAGAAGACGGCCAGGCTTCAGTCTTTGGAGAGATGAAGTACAAGGCCCTGGACCCTATACTGCTCGGCAAAGAGGCGAAGCCTCTCTACGACGTAGAAGCCTATTTCCGGCTGAAGGACCTTCGAGAGATCGCCGCCAGAGATCGAGGAACCTACCTCATCCCCTCAGAGACAGGCCAGGATCCGACAGGACTTGGGAGAGATGCTAAGCCTCTCTACGACGTAGAAGCCTATTTCCGGCTGAAGGACCTTCGAGAGATCGCCGCCAGAGATCGAGGAACCTACATCGTGCCCGGTGAGACGGGTCAAGAGGCTACAGAGCTTGGGAAAGATCCGAAGCCCGTCTACGACGTCGACGCCTACTTCCGGCTGAAGGACCTTCGAGAGATAGGGTCCACGAAGAAGAAGGGCTTTGTCGTGCCCTCGAAGATCAGGGCCTGAGTTGAGGGTAGGAGCTCCTAAACCGTTATCTCTGAGGTGGCGATCTGCCAGCCTCAGAGATACTTCTGAATTTTGTTTGCTAGAGTGGTCTTGGGATAGGCTCCCACCATCTGGTCGGCGAGCTCGCCGTTCTTGAAGACGAGCAGGGTGGGTATCGCCATGATGCCGTACTTGGTAGAGGTCTGCATGTTCTCGTCGACGTTCAGCTTTCCGAAGACGACCTTCCCCTTCATTTCTTTGGCCAGCTCGTCGATCACCGGCGAGACCATCCTGCAGGGGCCGCACCATTCCGCCCAGCAGTCCACGATCACCAGGGGATACCTGGCCACCACGTCGCCGACGGTGCCGTCCGTCACCTTGACGGGGCTGTCGGGATAGTCCACATTAGGTTCGTTTGCCATCTTTTTCATCTCCTCGAGCTTCTTTCTCCTTATCCTTTCAAGCTCCTCGTCCAAGATCACACCTCTAACCTCTCTTTGGCCTCCACAATCAGGGACCTGAAGTGGTCCAGGTCCACCGGCATCTTCTCGTAGGGGCAGAGGGTGAAATCGAGAAATTCGATCAGCCCCTCCTCATACTCCTCGGCGTTATCGAGGGTGTCGAGGAAGATGGAGCCCCGGAAGGGAGCGAGCTGGAAGCGGGCCTCCTCCCGGCTCCAGTTCATCCTCTCGAACATATCCCTCCAGCTCTTGACCCAGCCCGGCGAGAGGTAAAAGTAAAGTCCTCGATTCGCGATCTCCTCCACCTTCTTTCGCGTGATGAAGGCGTCGATGCAGTTCTGACATTTGAGGAGGGCCGCCTTGTAGGGGGCGAGGATCTCAGCCATCTTGGGGTGGCACTCGCCGTAGGCGACGATGATGCCGTCGTGGTCTTTGCAGCTTTCAAGCTCCGTCCTGAGGGCCTCGGCCAGGTCGTCGAAGTTGACGTGAAGCCCCGCCTCAAGGTAGCGGACCTCGAAGGGGAAGTCGAGCTCGCCGGATATCTTCTCGATCTCATCCTTGAATACGCCGCAGGCGATGATTGCGTACATGGACAACCTTACAGTCGTCGGGATATTATATATCGCTTATCCGAAAGCTTTCAGGCACGGGCTTACAAAAACGAAAGCTTCGTTCCGATCCCCGTCTTCAGGGCCTTCTGGTGGATCTTCGTAGCCGTCGCCACGTCCTGGATGGCGAGTCCCGTCGAGTCGAATACGGTGATCTCTTCGTCGCTCTCCCGGCCAAGAACCTTTCCGGCCACCACCTCTCCGATGGATGCGTAAATATCCTCGGTGGAGAAGAGCCCCTTTGTCAGGGGGACGTTCACCTCGCCGGAATGGGATGCCTGGGCGATGTCGTCCACGACGACCTTCGACCGTTTGAGGATGGCCGGCTCCAGCTCCTCCTTTCCCTTTGCATCGGCCCCGATGGCGTTGATGTGGGTCCCCTCGACGATCCACTCATTCTTCACCAGGGGCTTACGCGAGGGGGTGGTGGTCACCAGGATATCAGAGTTGCAGACATATTTTATCTCGGAGGATACCTCGTAATCGGCGCCAAGAAAGCTCCTGCAGTCTTTTTCGAGGGCCCTGGCCCGGTCGAGGGAAACGTCGGCGACCAATACCTTCTCGATATCGAAAGTCTTGGCCAGGCCCAGAAGCTGGGTTCTCGCCTGGGCTCCGGCACCGACGAGCCCCACTGTCCTGGAGTCTTTTCTCGCGAGGTACTTGGCAGCAACGGCCCCCGCGGCCCCGGTCCTCATGTTGGTGAGGTGGGTTCCTCCCATCATGGCGATGGGGGCTCCTGTCTTTGGCGAGTTGAGGATCACCACCGCCATCACAGTGGGAAGACCGGCGCCAGGATTTGCCGGATGTACGTTGACGACCTTGACCCCGGTGGCGTCCAGCTCCTCCAGGTAGGCGGGCATCGTCCGGAGGTCGCCGTCGTACTTTTTGTAGTAGAGGTAAGACTTGGGCGGCATCTGAGCTTTTCCGAAGCCGTGCTCTCGAAAGGCCTCCTCCACCGCTTCGATCGTCTCCTCCATCGTCAGCGACGCCTTCACCTCGGTCTCTGATAACCACAATATATCCAGATCGTTCCCCTCCTGACACTCCAGACTCTTTGTCAAATATAAATTCGTCCGCGGATGGAAAAGGCTATCCCCTGATCGATCGAGGTTCTATGGAATGGAGAGGTACGACGTCGCGGTCATCGGGGCGGGGCCTGCAGGATCGATGGCGGCAAAGAAGGCGGCCGAGGGCGGAGCCGAGGTCGTCATCCTGGAAGAGCACCCGCGAGCCGGATGGCCGGTCCAGTGCGCGGGGCTTTTTGGGGTGAGGGCGATGGAGGAGTCGGAGCTGCCTCTGGCCAAATTCGCCATCAGATCCGTTCGGGGGGCGACGGTCGTCTCGCCCGGTGGCGTCCAGATCGGCTTCAAATCCGATGACGTAAAAGCCTGGGTCGTCGACCGCAGAATCTTCGACCGGGCGCTCCTGGCGGAGGCCGCGAGATCCGGGGCTGATGTGATGATGGCGTCCCCTGTTACGGGCCTTGCGAGGGACTGCGGACGGAGCATCCTCGACGTCGGCCGAGGCTCCGACCGGCAGGAGATCGAGGCAAAGGTCGTCATCTCCGCCGAGGGGGTGGGGGCGAGGATCGCGAGATCGGCCGGGATCGGTCAGCCCCGGGAGATCCTCTCCTCCGCCCAGGTGGAGATCCCCTTCGAGGTTGACGACCCGGAGATGGTGGAGGTCTTCCTCGGCGAAAAGGTAGCACCGGGGTTCTTCGCCTGGGCGATCCCGGCTCAGGAGGGTGTGGCCAGGGTGGGGCTCTCTTGCAGAGAAAACGCCTGCTTGCATCTGAAGCGTCTCCTCAAAAGCCCGCCGATCGGAGGGCGAGTCCGGGGCGGCCCCCTCCACCTCGTTGTGGGGGGGCTACCCCTGGGCCCTCCCGCCTCGACGGTTGCTGACGGCATCATCGCCGTCGGCGATGCCGCAGGCCAGGTGAAGCCCACCTCCGGCGGCGGGGTCTATCCGGGGCTCGTCAGTGCCAAGATCGCTGGAACGGTGGCCGCCGCCGCGAGCCAAGAGGGGGATTCCTCCGCCGCCAGGCTCTCTGAGTACGAGAGGAGGTGGCGGTCTGAACTCGGAAGGGAGCTTCGCCTCGGGATGATCGTCCACAGGATGAGGGCCGGGATGACCGGCTCGGAGATCGACGATCTCGTCCGCCTTTTGGCTGGTCGAGAGGACCTTTTGAGGATCATAGAGGAGGAGGGGGACATCGACCGGCCAAGCGCTGTCATCAAAAAGGTCGCGCCTCGGATAGGGATCGCCAGCCTCAGCATGGCGAAGATCCTTCTTCGTCACATATTGAGATGATCATCCATCCGACGTCACCTCAGCTCCACCTCGATCCGGCTCGATCCGTCCTCCTCCTCTACGACCAAAATCGAGTTGTCGAACTGGCCCTGGACCTCGCCGATGTGGCTGATGGCGAAGATCTGGGGGAACCGGTCGTCGAGGCTTCGGAGCATGTTGATCATGCTCTCCCGGTGCTCTACGTCCTGGCTTCCGAAGATCTCGTCCAGGATGAGAAAGGAGTAGCCCGGACCGCTCTCTGAAAACCTCATCAGGTACTCGCTGATGGCGACCCGGACGGAGACGGCGATCATGTCGATCTCGCCCCCGGAGTAGCGGGATATGGGGTAGAACTCCCCCTCGTCCTCGACGAGGATGTTGAAGTCGTCGTCGATGCTGATCCTTCCGTACTTTCCCGTCACCTCTCTGAGGATCCTCCCGGCCTCCCCGGCGATCTCGCTCCTTATCCTCACCAGGATCTGATCCATGAACCGGTTGATGAGGCTCCTCGTCGTCTCGACGACCTGGACCCGGCTCCTTCTTTCAGCGACCTTCTCTTCCAGCTCCCTCTTCCGCGAGGCCTCGCCCCGGAGCCTTTCGAGGTCCGCCTCGGCGACCCCGAGCCGGACCGAAAGGTGAGAAGCCCTCGCCCTCGCCTCCTCTAGCCCGCGGGCGGCATCCTCCATGGCGGCCTCTGCCTTCGAGTATCGCTCCTCGGAGAAGTTGAGGGCCAAAAGCCTCCCTTCAGCCTCGAAAACCTCCCCTTCGAGCCGTGAGGCGATCTCTCGGTTCTCCTCCAGATGGCGCCTCACATCGCCCTCGGCGGCCAGGGCGAGCCTGATCTCGCTCGCCGCCGCCTCGGCCTTCCCGAGGGCTCTGACCTCCTCCACCAGGCTCTGGTAATCGGCGGGATCGAAGCCGAGGCCCTCGATCTCGCCGTCGACCTCTTTCTCCTCGGTTTGAAGCCTGTCGACCTCGGCCTTTAATTTCAGGACCGCTCCTTCCAGATCCGGGATCTCAGCCACCCTTTGCTCCAGGGCCGAAAACCTCTGGTGGTCCGGCCTCAGGGCCGAGATCCTCTCTCGGACCTCGACCCTCCGGGCCTCGCTGTAGCCGAGGTTTGCCATCTCGTCGGCCAGAGCCTTCAGATTTCCGATGGCCCTCTCCAGGGCCTCGGCCTGCTCCTCTCGACGAGCTCTCTTTTTCGGCAGCTCCTCGATCCGGACCAGAAGCTGGGCGTGCTCCTGGACCAGGGGCTGAAGGGACTTCTCCTCCGCCTCCAGGGTCTCGAATCGATGGGGATCGAAGTCAACGGGTCCGATGGCCTCCGTATCGGAATCGATCGTCCCGGCCTCATTTCTCAGCTCAACGATCCGGGCAACAAGGCCCCTCTTCTCGGCCAAGAGCTCTACCCTTCTCGCCCTGGCTTTTGCCAGGAGGGCGAGGTCACCCTTCAGCGCCTCTCTCGACTTCACCGCCTCGGCGAGGCTTGCAAGCGCCTCTCCCTTCAGATCTTCGAGGGACGATATCTTCTCCTTGGCCGCCGATGCCGCCCTCCGGTACTTCTCCAGGAGGAGGTGGCGCTGGCCGGCAAGAGGCCTCTCGCAGGTGGGGCAGAGGCTCTCCTCGCCGAGGTCCTCGATCTTCGCCCTCTGCTCTTCGGCCTCAGAGAGCTCTTTTCTTGAGACCTCCAGCCGCAGGTTCAGGCCGGCGAGCTTCTCTTCGAGATCTCCGACCAATGAATCGATCTCTTCCTCTCTCTCCCGGAGGTTTGCCTCCTTCTCCTCCAGGTCGCCGAGCTTTGAGACCTCATCGTCGAGGCCTGCGGCTTTCGCTCCGATGCCGTCGATCTTGGCTCTGACGGCCGCCGCCCTCTCCTCCAGGTCGGATAGGCGGCTCTGCTTAGTCCTCTCCTCCTCCAGCCGCGATATCTCGGCCTCAAGGGAGCGGCGCCTCTCAACGGCTGGGGCGATCTCGGCGATCTTGTGTTTCGCTGCCTCCAGCCCCCTCAGAGCCTCCTCGACCCTGGCGACGTTCTCCTCGGCGGCCTCCTTTCTCGCCCGCTCCCTCTCGGCGAGGGATGAGAGCCTCTGGTAGCGGTCCCTCTTCGCCTCGATCGCCTCAAGGTCCGAGAGGAGGGACCGATACTCCTCCTCACAGGGCCGGATCGACTCCTGCTCTGACCTCTCGGCGAGGAGCCTCTCAAGCCTCTTCTCCGCCTCGGATAGGGCGTGATTTCTGCCATCAAGATCGGCTCTGACCCGAACCATCCTTTCGAGAAGCTTCTGGTGGCGAGACCTCTTCGGCTCCAGCTCCTCCAGCTTCTCCCTCGCCTCGCCGAGCCTTGCGAGCTTCGGCTCCAGCTCAAAGAGCTTCCATCTTCCCTCCTCGATCTCTTCGAGCCTCCTTTCGTCCAAAAAGATGGCCCGCCGCCTCTCCTCGATATCTGAACGGAGTCGGCCCATCGCCTCATTGAGCCGCTCGAAGGAGCGCCGAAGCTCCGCCACTCTCTCCAGCCCCTTTCGCCTCTTCTCAACCTCTGTGGAGAGATCCGACTCCAGCCCCAGCGCCCCCGTCAGCTCCTCCGCGAGAGTGGCGACCTCCCCCCCCCGAAGGCCGATCGCCTCCTCCACATCGCCGATCTCGGAGAGGGCCCCTTCGAGCCTTCCGATTTCCCCCTCCACATCCCTCAGGTCGGACCTGATCTCGTCGAGGGCCCTCTCCCTCACCTCGTCCAGGCCGAGGAGGGTGAGGAGGTACTCCCTCTTCTCCGAACCCCGATCTTTTATCAGGTTGTCCAGGTCCTTCTGCCGGGCGTAGAAGGTCTTCATGAAGTCCTGAAAGCTTATCTTCAGGATCTCCTCCAGGCGGGCGTCCACCTCCCGGGTGCCGGTGGCGACGAGGTCGCCGTCGATCGCCAGCCTCGCCTCTGGCGATAGGCTCTTTCCCCGCATCGCCCGGAGGATCGTCATCGCCTGGCCGTCGACGTTGAACGACAGCCTCACCTCCAGGTCTTCGCTCTCCGATGCCCGGGAGTTTTTGATGAAGTCGCGCCTCACCGTCGAGGCCCTGCTGCCGTAGAGGGCCCAGGCGATCGCCTCGACGATGGTGCTTTTGCCCGAGCCGTTCATCCCCACGATCCCGGTGAGGCCGTCCTGGAACTCGACCTTCGCAATGCCCCTGTACTTTTTGAAGTTCTTCATCGACAGGCTATTTAGGCGCATCGAAGCTCTCCGTAGTCCTCTTCTCTGAGATCCTTGCCATGAGATCGGTGCCGTAAGACACGACGTCCTTCGTTATCGCTGGCGTTATGTCGCCCTTTGCGGCCTCCCCCTCGATGAACTTTTGAAACTCGGTGGGGAGCTCTTTTGAGTCCATCGGCTCCGTCTCAAAGGTGGCATGATCCTCCTCGAACTCCGGCAGGATCTCCAGGTGGAGGGCCCGGCTCTTCAGCTCCCCAATGAACCGGTGGCCAAGGCTCCTGTAGGCCTCCCTCGACAGATCCTTCAGCCGAAGCCTCACGATCCTCTCTTTTATCCCCACGTCATCGCAGACGGCGGCGACGGCCGCCTCGATCTCCCGGGAGGAGAGGCTTGCACAGTCGATGGGGTCGAGGTCGAGCATGTACTCTTCCCTGATGGGAATCTTCTCGACATTTCCGGAATCGAGGTCCACCAGGAGGAGGCCCTTCTCGTCGCCAGCCTCGCTGAACCTGAAATACTCGACAGAGCCGCTGTACCAGGCGTTTCCTGCGACCTGGGCCTGGCCGTGGTAGTGGCCGAGGGCGATGTAGGAGAAGTCCCCCTTCAGAAAGCTCTCCTTCAGCTCGTGCTCGCCGACGGTCCGGAGCCTTCGGTCCCATAGGGCCTCGACGAGGCCGTGCATCACCAGGACGTCCCGGCCCGATGGGTTCTCCATCCGGAACTCCTGCATCTTCCGGAACTCCTCCAGGTAGTCTTCGGGTCCCAAACAGAAGGGGATGCAGTGGAACCGGCATCCTCCCAGCTCGAACCGCTCGTACCGGTAGTGGTGGGCGATGTGGACCCCTTCCATCCCCTCAAAGAGGGCGAAGGGGCTCTGGGCTGCGTAGCTTTTGGGTGCGTCGTGGTTTCCGCTGATGATGATGACGGGGATCCCCGCACCGACCAGCTTTTCAAGGTTCTGCTTGAAGACGTAGAGGGGTCTGATCCTCGGCCTCACGTGGTGGAAGACGTCGCCCGCATGGACCACGGCGTCGGGAGCGAGATCGATGATCCGTTCAACGGTCTTGCCAAACCCCTGGTAGATCATCTCCTCCCTCTGGTTTCTCCCCCAACGGTCGACCCTGCCGTAGGCGGAGAATCCGAGGTGCGAGTCTGCCATGTGGACGATCTTCATGAAATCCTCACTCAGTCTGGCGGGAGGTTGAAGCCTCTGCTTTCGGGCCTCCTTTCCTCACGCCCTTCTCGGTTCAGCTCTGTGAGATAACTCTCGTATAGGTGGATCCTCGCCGGGACCGGGAAGGGGATGTTGAGGGTGCTGATGATCGCCTCCCCCTTCTCCAGAGTCTGGATCTCGACGTCCAAGGTCGAAAGATCCTGCTTTGCCGACTCCTCCAGCCGGGTCCGATCGTTTCTGTCGGCGAGGCTCAGGATGACGAGGGTGTTGAACTGGGAGAGGAGCTGTTTATCGATCAGCTTCGGCTGCTGGGTTACGGCGCACAGGCCCACCCCGAACTTCCGCCCCTCCCGAGCGATCGACTCGAACCGGGCGAGGCTCCCCTCCCCTCCGCCAAGAACCCTCTGCGCCTCCTCCACCGTTATCAGGCAGCTCTTACCTCTCGCGCCCTCGGCGCTCTCTCTCTTGTACCGATCGAGGATGGTGCGGGACAAAAGCGAGAGGAGGAAGAGCTCGGACCTCTCGCCGAGGGTGGGGATGTCCACAAGGACGACCTTCCCGTCCATGAGATTGGATATTATGCCTGGAACGCTGGATGTCAGGTCCGATATGTACCGGTTCTTGTCGAGGATCGTCTTTATCGTCCTGCTGATCCTCCCGATCGTCTTCTCGTGGAACCCCTCGGCGACCATCTTGTTGGCCCCTTCGGGGGTGATTATATCTTCGAGCCAGGCCTCCTCGTAGAAGACCCTTGATACCGCCTCCAGCGCCTCCCTCTGGGCAGGGGTCCAGTCGTAGAGGACCTCGATATCCTGGGGGAGGATCTCGCTTCGTTTCACCGTCAGCTGCGAGACGAGGGGGTCTTTCAGATGGCCGGGGTCGGTCGAGTAGCAGACGATCCCGTTCCTGTACCGATCCAGGTGAAGGAGGCCCCTCGTCCCCTTCTTGCCGAAGATGTACTCGCCGTGGGGGTCGACGATCAACAGGCCGAACTTCGACTTCTTCGAGGAGGACTTCTTCATGCAGGAGGCGGCGAAGACCTTCATGAAGTTGGATTTGCCCATCCCCGTCGTCGCAAAGACCCCCATGTGGTGGTCCATCGCCTCGCTGTGAAGGGCGACGGGAATCTCCCTCACCTCCCGGCTTCCGTTCCTGAGCCGACCCACCTCGATGTCCCCCATAACCTCCGCGAGGAACCGAAACTCGTCCTTCTCTGCCTTCGTCACGGGGGAGAACTTGGCGGGGATCGTCCGCGACTTTCGAAACCGCTCCCTCCCCTCCCCCTCTTTTGTTATGCAGCCGAGGGGCTCTGCCACCACCCGGTGGAATATGTGGTCGGAGTCGTAGAAGCCGTCACCCCGGATCACCGTGTCCCAGTTTCCGTCGTAGTTGGAGTCGTGCCTGATGTCAGTTATTCTCGCGAGAAAGGTTGCGTCCCTCTCGGCCCTCCGGTCGTGGATCGAGACGATCTCCCCCAGCTCCACCCACTCCTCGCTCGGGACGATGAAGTGGTACTCCCTCACGTCTTTTGATATGATCTTGTGGTAGGGGCTTGAATTATCGTCTTTTTTCGTGATCTGATATTCCTTTTCGACCTCGCCCTTGCCAGTAGACGATATGGGCTCTGTCCCATGTTCCCCTTTCCCTCTCTCGCCCAATAGATCTGTCATTTCTACCTCCTCGATAGTCTGTCCAGAATCTCGTGATAGTCGAGGGCCCCACGGATCTCCTTCTCGTTCAACCCCTCCGCCCGCAGCCCCTCGAATAGAGATAATCGGGTGAAGTTTCTCTCCTGGATCGAGATCTTCAGGTCCTGGTGAGCCCTGAAGAGGGCGTGAGGATATCCCAAGCTCTCTGAGGATCGGGCGTACATCGCCGCCCGGCCCAGGACCTCGTCGATCTGCTCTGCGACGTGGTCGGGCGCGTCGATCCTGAAGGCGTGGGTCGACAGCGGGTGAAACTTCGCCACATAGGTCTTTCCGCGCCAGGGCTCCTCAGCCATCACCTTTTTGCCGCTGAGCTTGACGCACCAGGGCCCGTCCGGCACAGCCAGGCTCCCGACGCGATCGGTGGATTTCACGAGGGGCCTTGAGATCCCGCGCCCCCAGGAGAGCTTGCTCGACTTGCTGACAGCCAAAAGGTTCGCCCCGCGCCCCTCAGCCTGTTCGAAAATTTTGTTTAAGACCTCTCGATAGTAGGGGTCTCTCCAGAGGGAGAAGCCCCCGTCGTAGAGGACGAGGTCTCCGGCCGCAGCCATCGAGACGGCCTCAGATAAGGCGACGTGTTCCTGGAGGTCTCTGAAGAAGGTAGATATCCGGTCCAGCTCCTCTTCAGACTTCAGCTCGAAGGGCTCCGCGAGGCCGAAGATCCCCCTCCGGTATCGGTCGAAGTGCTGGCGGTAATTCTCCCGATCTGCGGTGAAGAGGTCGTCGTAGGTGACGACGGTCTTCTGCCACTCTCTGCCCCGGTAGACGACGTAGCCTGCCCTGATCCTGTTCAGGCTGACGTTCCCCAGGTCGAAGACGACGACGTTGCTCCCGTCGATGGCGAATATCTGGCCGTCAAACTCTTGAGGGACGATCGCGCAAAAGTCGCGCCCGCAGATGCCCGTCTCGGCCTCGAACTCCCCCGGATCGACGGGCGAGAAGTAATCCTTTATGGCGCGAGCGGCCTCTGCAACTTTTTCCCTCTCGATCATCTAGAAATGGGATTGAAGGTCGATGTATATACCGATTTTGAGAGAGACCTGCCCAAACGATCTCATTCTTCGAGTGCGCCGTTTTAAATAAGCCAAACAAGATCCATTTGGCGGGATCGATGCTAGAGGATCAACTACCTCTCGTCCATTTCATCTTGCTCAAAGCCGCTGAGAAACGTTCTGCTTCTTCGATATTTTTGAAGAAGCCTTCATACCCTGTCCAATCTGGGGAGGAATACCCAACGAAGCCCCACTCCCTTTTGTCCTGCGGTAGAATCTCAACTAAGCTCTCTTTATTTACTTCTAAATATCTGGATAATCGGTTTATATAAACCTGGAACTTGAGCCCATCTTCTGGATTGCTATCCTTGGGGATCAGACTAAATATGGTATTTTGACTTCCGCTCATTACGCCTACGAAAGCGATGGAGCTTCTAGTCGTATTTTTCCTGTTGAATATAATAGCGAGCCGCTCAACAAGCAAGTCGTATATATCTCCAACCCCATTTTCTTTAGACATCTTTTGTAAATCATCATATGACAAGGGTGGAGGTCTTTTCGAAGTCGTTTTGGTTCGGGTGCTATATTCTACCTGAATTGGATCGATCAAAAACACCCTTGAAAGCAGCTCCTTTCCACCTCCATTATGGAAATACTGAAACGTGGCCGCGTTTATCCCCACGCCGTAGTTTTCAGACAAATACCGAATGATCCTCTCAGAGCGATCGTCTATCTCCGAGGCGACGATGATCATGCTGTGGTGCTCGTTTATTATTTCTGGCAGTTCTGTACCAAACTTAATTCTGAAGCGATCCTCAAGAGGACCGTCTTCTCCGAGATAACCGTTCGCGATCTCCGTTATCTTTTCGTTCGAGAGGTCCGCCACCCAAGAGGCGTAATCCAAAGCCTGGGCCGTCACTTCCCTCGGCGTCTTGTCACGCTTAAGTTCAACGATGACGACATCCCCGTTATAGTCGAGGCAGAGGAGGTCGATAAATCCACCAAAATCGGTATCTACTTGCCTTCCAATTACCAAAAGGTCACTTGAAAGGATGGATATGTCTTGCTCCAGCCATTTTTCCAGCCGAGTTTCGAGATCCAACCTGGTCTTCTTTATCTCCGCCAGCTTATCTCCTTCGAGGATTTCCCAAACCCTGATGTCTTCCGCCATAGTCTCCAACTCGATATCATTCTGATATCATGAAAGAAGATCCCGTTTATGAGCTTATCCCAGAAATCTCCGAATTCACCAAAAACTCCACAAGCCTCAAAAACTCGGAGGTGAAAATAGTAGAAGGAGAGGTAGATTCGGATGGCAGAGAAAAACCTGATCGCCTGGAACGTCGACGCTGGGGACTATCCATCGTCGGGAGAGATGAATGAGAAGCTGAAGTTCCTCCTTCGCTACGCGGTTTTGGCCCCCTCAGGGCCGAACAACCAGCCCTGGAAGCTCGCCGTAGCCGGGAACGAGGTGGCGGTGATGGCCGACTTCGATCGGACACTTCCCGCCGTCGAGCCGACCAACAGGACGACATATATGAGCCTTGGATGCCTTCTCACAAACCTGCTGGTGGCGGCAGAGCACTTCAAAATGGGCTACGAGGTCGAGCGCTTCCCCGACGGAATTGATGCGGAGACGATAGCCGTAGTGAAGTTCAAGGAGGATGGCGGAAAGCGTCAGTTCCCGCCCGACCTTTTCGACGAGATCACAGAACGGCACACCAACCGCGGAGCCTACGACGACCGACCGATAGAGGCCGAAAAGATCGAGGCGATGAAAAAGGCGTTCGGAGACGGGGGGTTCAGGCTCGACGTCCTCACCGACCCTGATAGGAGGGCGAAGATGGCCGAGGTCCTCGGAGAGTCCCACAAGATCCAGCTAGGAAACAAGGCCTTCCGGAAGGACCTCGCCCGGTGGATCAGGGCGAACAATGAGGACACCTGGGACGGCCTGCCCGGTTACGCCTTTGGCTACTCGGACTTTGAGTCCTACTTCGGCAAGTTCATCTTTGGGACCTTCGACACCTCAACCTCCAGGGCTCGGAAGGAGATGGCCCTCATGAAGGCCTCGCCGGCCGTCGGGATCTTGTCCACCGACGCCGAGGACAGGCGGGTCTGGGTTGAGGCCGGGATGCGGTTTGAAAAGCTCTTTTTAACCGCCACGAAGCTCGGCGTCAGGTTCGACCTCTTCAGCCAGCCGGTGGCGATCGATCCGCTTCGCCGTAAGATGATCGAGATCCTCGACGTCGACTATCCCCAGATCCTTATCAGGATGGGGTACGCGCCTCCCGCCAAGCACACCCCTCGGAGGACGGCGGAGATGGTCCTGGCTGGCGGGTCCGGCAGCCGTGTGGTCGTGGTCAAAAGATAGATCGAAAAAGTTATGTCCATGGGAGAGGCGCCGCCTCTCCCATTCAGACTTCGCCCAAAAAGCACTCGATCCATCCGTCCCCCCGATCGCGAAAGTGTCTGTTTTTACCGAGGCGAAGCCGCTCCATCTCCGACATATCGGTGCAAGAGATCTCCCGTCCGCCGGACCTCTGGAATATCCTCGACAGCTCCAATTCTGTGTAGCAAGTCATCCCGTCGGTTAAGGCTTCCTTTCGGATCAGGGAGAATATCCCCTTTGGGATCTCCCTTCTAGCTGACTTCACCTCCGAGCAGGGGACCAGGTACTCAACGATGAATCGATTTCTTCCGCCGGACCGAAACATCGAGACGATCCTCTCCAGATCGTTTTTCGACAGGTAGTAGCTGATCCCCTCCATCAGGAAGATGGCAGGAGCTTCGGGATCGAAGCCCTCCTCCGCCAGCCGGTCGATGAGGTCTTCGGAGGCGATGTCCGCCGTCAGGCCCCTCAGATTTTCAGAGCTTTTTGGCGCGAGCTTCGAATAGAGCTGCATCTTCTCCTCGATGCCCGCCAGGTCCACCTCGAAGATTCGGGTGATGATGGCGGGATTTTCGATGAGAAGCTCCAGGGCCAGAGGCGACTTTCCTGCGGCGAGGACGACGATCTGCATCGTCCCCGCCACCTCGGATTCTTCCAGGAGCTTTTCGACGAGGCTCTTGATAAAGTGCTTTCTGTTTAAGATCACCTCGCCGTACCAATCGCAGATGGCGTCGAACTTCCGAAGAAGTTCTTCCCCAGAGGATAGGTCGAGCATCTCCACAAACTCGCGGACTGGGGTCGGGACCGGGACCGTGCCCTTGGCGTAGAGGGGAAGCGACCAGAGCATCACCAGGGCCGCTGTGGGGTGGAGCCTGAGCTTCTTCGTCTTCTTCAGCTTCTCTGCAAGGTCGGCCTGATGGTCTTTTGACATGGGACGAAAGCTCCTGATCCGCCAAAATCCGGATATTCGGATAAGGTTATTATCAAGTGCGGTCCATAAACTCGGGTGGAGGAGAAAAATGTACCTGAGCATAAGGCGTTACAAGACTGACGAAGCCTACGTCGGCGAGGTGATGAGGCTCGTTGAAGACAGGTTCCTGCCCCAGATCCGAGAGATCCCCGGGTTCATCAAGTACTACGGCGTGGACTGCGGCGACGGCCTTGTGGCCTTCATAAACTTCTTCGAGGACGAGGCTGGGGCCGAGCGGTCGAACGACATAGCGTCAGAGTGGGTGAAGGAGAACCTCGCATCATACTTTCCCCTCCCCGCCGACATCACCGCAGGAAAAGTGATGGTCAGGGGCGAAAAGGAGAGCTGAGGCGAGCAGAAACGAGATGAGACGAGCCGAGATGGGCTGAGGCTCGCCTAGCTGTTTTGGGAAGGTGGAGGGCGAAGGTATGGAGCAGCTGAAGACCCGGCCCTTCGGCAAAACCGGCCGGGAGGTGACCGTGGCGGGGCTCGGCGGCGAGGGGATCCTCCGGACGTACGGCCAAGAAGCGAGGGCGGCGCAGGTGATCGAGGAGGCCGCGGCCCAGGGGATCGGCTACTTCGATACCGCCCCCGCCTACTCGGGAAGCGAAGGCTACCTGGGCTCCTTCTGGCGGTCCCACCAAAAACTTAGAGACGGCATATTCCAGACGAGCAAGTCGGCTTCGCGGACCGCCAGGGGCGCTCGAGCCGACCTGGACCGCACCCTCGACACCCTCGGCCTCGACCACCTCGACCTCTGGCAGATCCACGACGTCAGGACACGGCAGGACCTGGGGGAGATCGAGGGTCCCGGCGGAGCCCTTGAGGCCTTCATCGAGGCGAAGGAGACGGGCCTTGTGAGACTCATCGGGGTGACCGGCCACCACGACCCCACCATCGTCACTTATGCCGTCGAGAACTGGCCCGTCGACTCCGTCCTCATACCCATAAATCCCCTGGAAGGGGTTCTCGGCGGGTTTCTGGACAAGACCCTCTCGGCCTCTAAAGAGCGGGGGATCGCCGTCATCGGGATGAAGGTCCTGGGGGCGTCCCACCACCTCAACTCCAAGGCGGGGATAGGCCCTGATCTCCTCCTCAGGTATGCCTTATCTCAAGAGATCTCCATCGCCATCGTCGGCTGCTCGACCCCCGAAGAGGTCCGGCTTCTCGCCCAAGTGGGTCGAGATTTCGAACCTCTGTCGATAGAGGAGCAAGAGAGGTTGCTCGCTCTCTTCAGGCCGTACGCCAGGATGCTCGCCTTCTATCGAGGGGTAGTTTGAGGTGAGGATTTAATACGGCCAACGAAATCTTCCGGCAATCTCGTCCAAAACGCCTCGTTTTGAGTCATTAGATGATGATATGTGTCTAAAATCTCGTGATAGTCAAAGGTTTCGGGACTATTCAAGCCGTTTCCCCAAAAGAAACCTTGATATCTGACAGCCTCAGAAGTGGTAGCCGTGCTTCTTCAAGATATATTGGAGATCGACGATGAGGAGGTCTTTTTGGCCGAAGAGTCCCTGGCCGACCTGATCACCCTCCCCGTGACCTCCGAGATCCTCAAGGTCGGGCCAACGGTCGCAGAGTCGATAGAGATATTGGAGGAGAAGGGAGAAGACGAGGACGGAAACGGAGCCGGAAGCGGCCGTCTGGGAATCGCCCTGAAGCTGACGGAGCCTGAAGAGTTCTGGCTCGTCTTGACGGACCGATACTCTGAGTCGGGCGCCCTCGAAGCCCTTCCCCGAAGCCCGAGCTCTAAGGGCGTTAGGGTTGAGGAGAGGAAGTTTCTGGAGGGTCTGGTGGAGTGGCTCGCCATCTCCCTCAAGGACGAGCTCTTCTGCGAGAGCTGCCCCGTGGCGAGCCCTCCTCTCTTTGTCCCCGAGAGGATCGAGAACCTGGAGAGGTTCCTGCGACCGCTTCTGCCGCCCGGAGGCGATCTGCTGGAGGTCTGCTGCGGGAACGGCATGGCCACCCAGGCCCTGAAGAGGCTCGGATTTCGTCCCTGGACCGAGGAGATCGACAGCTGTGAGGTCTGTATGGCGCTGAAGTCGGGCTATCTCGACCCCGAGAGGGCGATGGTGCTGGACGCCCGGCTGATGGATCGGTTCTTTCCTCACCGCCAATTCGATGCGGTGGTGGGGTTCATGGTGGGGCTGATAGACGAGGTCAACTGGCCCCTCTGGAAGGAGATACTTCTCAGCTCGTCGAAGCTCGCGAAAGACCTGGTTATCTACACCACCTACACCGACCGGGAGGCTCGGATGGCGGCCGGAGCCCTGAACTCCGCCGGTTGGGATGCGGAAGTGTTGGCGAACCCTGACGACCTCGGGATCTACGACCAGTGGGCCTGCGTCGGGCGGAGGAAGAGGTGACGAAAGGTTAATAGCGTCTCAGATCGGAAAAGAAGTCTGGGGTGATGCTTGTGCCTAAGTTCAAGAAGAGAGACGTTGAAAGAAAGGGCGACAAGAAGACTGAGAACCTGGAGAAGAAGCTGATCGAGGAGAACCTCGAGGATCTCGTGGGCACAG
>DAOSXX010000021.1:0-24225 GCA_035380685.1 Methanothrix sp.
TTGAGGGGAGGATACCCGAGGGCGAGTACGGGGCGGGGACGGTCATCGTCTGGGATATCGGGACCTACGAGAACACCACCGAGGTCGATGGCGAGGAGGTGCCGATGGCGGAGGCGCTGGAGAAGGGGCACGCCACCGTCTTCTTGGAGGGAAAAAAGCTCGTGGGCGGCTATGCCCTCACCCGTACCGGCAAAGGGAAGAACGAGCGGTGGATCCTGGTGAAGATGAAAGACGACTTCGCAAGGCTCGACCGCAACATCCTGGAGACGGAGCCCGATTCCGCCCTGACCGGCAGATCTGTCGATGAGGTCTGATCCGTTCACTTGGCTCCGCTTTCGTTCAGCTCCTACCTTTCTCTGCCACCACCTCAAGCCTCACCATCCCGACGTGGACCCTCCCCTCATCGTCTAGAGGGTGCTCGCTGAGGTAGCGGTCGACGATCTCGGAGATGAAGTCGCTGCGGAGACCCTCGGGGACCCGTTCGAGGTAGGGGTGCCAGGTCGTCTCGATCCAGCCGGCGAAGGCCGCAGGGCTCGTTTGGATCATGTCTTTGGGGATCAGCTCGACCCTCTGGGGCAGAAGGCCCGCCTCTTCGAGGCAGGCCCGGTACTCCTCGGGCCCGAAGAACCCGTACCGGAAGTCGAACCCCTCGAAGTAAGGTCGCCACCTCTCTTCTCCGGTCATCTCGTCGGCGATTCTCAGGGGTGCGGCGGCGTTGCCGCGACCGCCGAACTGGAGGAAGATCCTGCCGCCGGGCTTGAGGGCCCGCTCGATGCCCCGAAGGACGGGTCCGTGATCCCATATCCAGTGAAGGGTGGCGAAAGATACGACAAGATCGAACTCCTCATCGAACCGGAGGCTTCGGGCGTCAGCCTCCGCGAAACGGAGGTTTTTGTGGATCTCGGGTGGGAACCTCTCTTTTGCGAACTGGACCATCTCTCCTGAGCTATCAATCCCCAGGACCGATCCGTTCGGCACCAAATCTGCGATGCCGGCGGTGATCCTGCCGTCGCCGCAGCCGATGTCGAGAACCCGCTCGCTCCCATCGATCTCGATCTTTCTTATCAGCTCTTCTGCCCAGAGCTTCTGGGCCGAGGAACTCCTCTCGTACTTCTCCGGCCTCCAGTTGTGCAATCGTCATACACCTCGAAGGTTCATTCCAGGTGCGGGGCCAAAAGCTCCTCGTAGAGCCTCTTCACGTTCTCCTCGGTCTTCGGCATCGAGGGGAAGCCGCTGAACTCCATGGCGTGGTCCACGTCCTTCGGGAGGTCCAGGCTGTACTGGCTCCGCGATAAGAACCATCCCTGATTTCTGTAGTACCGCGAGAGGTACTCCTGCTCGGTCTGGCCAGGGGTCGGAACGAAGAGTCCGTGCCTTTTTTCAAGCTCCGCCACCTCCATCATGGTGGTGTAGCCCGACCTGCTTATGACGAACTTCGCCCTGTTCAAAAGCTCCACCTTCTCCTGGGTGGGAACGTAAGACCTGATGACCGTCTCGTCGTCGGGCCTCAGGGTGACGTCCTTATGGGGGCTTCCGAGAAGCACCACCTTCTTTCCCGGAAGGTCTCCGACCTGGGGCAGAACGATCTCCTCGAACTTCGTCCTCTGGGGCTCAGGTCCCGATACGATAACAAGATAGTCAAGGTCCTCACTCAGGTCCATCTTCTTCGGGCTGCAGAGGATCCCCGAGTAGTAGGCCCTGCCGTTGGTGGCCGCGAGGAAGGAGCGGGAGAGCTTTCCGCTCAGGGTGGTGGCGCCGGGCTCGTTATCGGGAACTATCACGCCGTCGTACTTGCTGTGAAAAAAACCATTGACGTAGAGGGTCAGGATCTCCACGGGCCAGAGGTAGGCGGGGACGCTGAACCTGAGCTGGTGGGTTATGAAGAAGGAGGGGACGTCTCTGGAGTATACCCCGAGCCGGTTGTCGCTTATGATCAGGTCGTAGCTGTCTTTGGATAAAATGCGGCCGAGGTTTCGCCTCTCCTCGACGAGGGACTTAATCAGGAGGGGCAGGTAGGCCGTGAACTTGGGCAGAAAGAACCTGGTGGAGCTGTAGGGGGCCGGATAATCCTCGAAGACGACGAAATGGCACTGGGGAAACTCCCCTTTCAGAAGCTCGAGGGCGTTCCCGCTGGAGGCGATGGTCACCTGGTGGCCTCGGGCCAGAAGCTCTCTTATGATGGGTATGTCCCTGGAGGCGTGACCTAGCCCCCAGTTCAAAGGGCTGACCAGAACTTGTGCCATGATCAAATTCGACTTCTTCTGGGGATATTAAATCCTTTTCTCCGACCTTCTTTCCGGCCTCGCTCTTCTCCGGCAAGAGGTCGTTTTCATCCGCCATCGAGTCTTCGGGGATCAGAGGAGCCTCGCCATCATGAAGTCCTCGATCTGGGGCATGATCGAGTTCTCCATCCTCAGGTAGAGGGAGGCGGGAATTCCCGTGTTCGAGATCCTGTAGGTCAGCTTTTCTAGGTTCCGATAAACCTTGGTGTGCCTTCTCAACCTCTCGCTGGCGAGGGCCCTGACGAGCTGGTCGAGGTGGCCGAAGCCCGTTGAGAAGTCGGATATGTCCAGCCTCGCCAGATCGAGGTTGAATATCAGCTCGATCCAGGCGTTCACCTCGTCGATGAGGTCCTGCATTGTGAGGTCGCTGGCCACGATGCGAGACCTCCCCTCGGCGATGTTTCTGAAGTACTCCCTGAAAGAGTCGCCCTTGGATAGGGTGCGGACCTTGCCGATCATCCCTGAGTGGGAGTCGGTGACCGCCACCAGGCCCTTATCGTATTTGCGAGCCATGGCGATGGCGAGCTGGTTTTTCTTCGTCACCCGATGCATGTTGTACTCGACCACGGGAAAGAGCTTCACGATCTCGGGTATCGCCCTCAAATTCGGCCTCTCTCCAGGCTCGAACCAGAAGGGATGGTTGTAGGTGAAGGGAAGACCTCTCCGGTGGAGACAGCGGACGAAGGCCCTCAAGTCGCCCTCGACGAACGCGATCTCCTCAAGCTCTGCAAAATCCTCATCGTTGAGGTCGTAGACGTTGACGTGGACGGTATGGCCGGCGAACTCGAGGTCCCTGATCCTGATCTCAACCCCCGTCACCAGCCCCTCTCTCTCCCCCAGCACCTGGTGGGTCCTCATGGTATCGTGATCTGTGAAGGTGACATACCCCATCCCCATCTTCCTCGCCTTCCTGTATAGGGCCTCAGGATGAAGCGAGGGGACCGGAAGGACGTCGTAAGAGAAGAGGGTGTGGACGTGGAGGTCTGCCGAACGCCACCCCCGCTCCTCCAGCTCTGCCGCCTCCTCACCAGAGAGGATCACATTATTACAATTCCGGAAATCGAAAGGCATCCTGATCAAATCCAGTCGAGGTTCCTGGAATTATATACTTTTTCCATTTTAACTATATAGTGGTAACAAAACTAATAGAATCTATAGGCGATTATATTCTGAAATGTGAAAGATAACTATTTCTACGGTCAGAGCTCCCCCTGAGGTGTGGTCCAAGAAATAGAGCTTCCCACCATCGACGCCACGAAATCGACGGCCCTGGTGGTTCTGGGGCTATCCGCCTACTTCGCCTACCTGTACCACTTGGGGTTTGGCGAGGTCAGCGCAAGTCTGGCGCAGGTGAACCTGGCGATCTTCGGCATCGCCCTGATCCTCTCCCTCCTGGACGTCGTCTTCAACGCCCTCGCCTGGAAGACGGTGGTCCGGGAGCTGGACTACCAGATATCTCTATCAGACGTCTTCTTCATCTACATGTCCAGCATCTTCCTGAACAACCTGATCCCTTCCGGAAGCGTATCCGGTGAGACCGCCCGCCTCTACTTCCTGAACAAGATCGCCGGGAACGCGAGGCTGGACTCCTCCACAGCCAGCGTCGCCGCCACCAGGATCATCACGGCGATCCCCTTCGTTTTAGGGATGTCTCTGGGCCTAGGCTACCTCGTCCTCCACTACGAGGTTCCCTCATGGGCTCTTACCACCTGCTTTTCGATGATATTCATCATGGTATCGGTGGGGGCCCTCTTCGTCGGGATCTGCTTTTCGGAGAGCTGGCTTCAGGGGATGGTCAACGCCGTCATCGACCGGGTGGAGTGGATCTCCCACAGAAGCGTCAACAGGAAGTTCTACCGTGACATCACCCGCCAGTTCCAGCAGAGCATGATGCTTCTGCGAAACAGGAACGGCCCTCTCATCTTAAGCTCCTTCTGGGCCTTCGCTGGCTGGCTATCCCTGAACCTGGTGGCCTTCGCCGCCTTCCGGTCCCTGGGGGTTGAGGTCCCCATCTTCGCCATATTTGCGGTCTACTCGGTGATCATGGTCTTCCAGACTCTGCCCCTGATCCTGCCGGGGGGCCTGGGCGTCGTTGACATCCTCATGACCGCCCTCTTCACGGCCGTGGGGGTATCGCTCCACGACGCTGCGGCCGTCACGATCCTCGCAAGGGTAGCCCAGCTGTGGTTCCACACCTTCCTGGGAGGGATATGCACCGCCTACCTTCTGAGGAAGGTCGGCAAGAATGAGACGAAACGGGGCGTTTCAAGACTTTCGGCAACGGGTCCCTGAACTATGATCCCCATCTCCCAGGGGACCGTGAGGCCCCTCCAGCCCTTTGACTTCGGCAAAAGCTGCAACATCTACGCGCGGTTTGAGGACTGGACCCATACGGCCTTTCTGGACGATGTCCTCTACAAGGGCTTTGAGGCGGAGGGCGCATCCTATCTGCTGGTGGTCTTCGAGGGGGACGGTAAGATCAAAGCTCGGCTTTTCAGGTTTGAGCCGGAACCATCGACCAGCTCGGGTTCGGATCCGACTTTGAGCCGGACCTCAGACAACTCTGAGCCCTCTTCGGGCCCTTCTGCCTCAGACCTCGCCACCTGGATCCTCTCCTCAGACCTAGACCTTCGCCCCCTCTATCAGGTGAATGACCCGAAATTCGCGTCCCTGACCAAGAGGTTCTGGGGCCTCAAGCCGCCCAGGACCGCCACCGTTTTCGAGGCCCTGGTGATCGCGATAATCGAGCAGCAGATCGGCCTTAATGTCGCCAATGTTCTCCAGAACAGGCTGGTTGCGCGCCTCGGTCAGGCTGTGAAGTTCAAAGACCTCGAGTTCAGAGCCTTCCCCTCCCCCGAGAGGGTTGCGGGCCTCGACCCTCAGGATCTGAGAGATCTCGGCCTCAGCATGAATAAGAGCCGGTTCATCCTCGGGATCGCAGAGGCCGCCGTCTCGGGGGACATAGACCTGGAGTCTCTCAAGAAGATGGCGACGGAGGAGGCGAGAGAGGTCCTGGTATCGATGAAGGGGGTCGGGAGGTGGACCGCCGACTACGTCCTGGTGAGGGGCCTGGGAAGGTATGAGGCCGTCCCCTTCGACGACCTGGGGATAAGAGATTCCGCCGGTCTATTTTACAAGGAGGGCGAGAGGGCCACGGCTCGGGAGGCGGAGGAAATCCTCTCTCGGTTCGGGGAGCTGGCGGGCGTAGCTGCCTACTATCTGCTCGTCTCCAGATTTTCCGATGGGCGATGAAGCCCCCCTTTTAAATTTTACACCTTGATATCTGCGTGGTACTCCTGAAGAGACTTCACCCCGGTCCTCCCCTTCCTGAAGGCAGCGATTCCCTTGGAGGCCGCCGAGGCCGCGGCTGCGGTGGTGATGTAGGGCACCTTGTACTTGATGGCGGCCTTTCGGATGTAGGAGTCGTCGTGCTGGCTCGCCTTGCCTATGGGGGTGTTGATGACGAGCTGGATATCTCCGTTCTTGATGGCGTCGTCGATGTTGGGCCTACCCTCGTGGAGCTTAAAGATCAGCTCGGATTCCACCCCGTTTTTGGCGAGGAAGTCGCGGGTTCCTCCCGTAGCCTTGATGGCAAAGCCGAGCTGCGAGAACTCCCTGGCGGTCTCAGGGATCTTATCCCTGTCCTTGGACGCCACCGTGATCAGGACGGCCCCCTCTTTCGGGAGGGTCTGCTTGGCCGCCTCCTCGGCCTTGTAGAAGGCCATGCCGAAGGAATCGGCCATCCCCAGGACCTCGCCCGTCGACCGCATCTCCGGCCCCAGTAGCGGGTCCACCTCCGGGAACATGTTGAAGGGAAATACCGCCTCCTTGACCCCGAAGTGGGGGATATGTTTCTCTTCAAGGGCGAGATCGGCGAGCATTTCGCCCATCATAAGCTCGGTGGCGATCCGGGCCATCGAGACGTTGCAGACCTTCGAGACGAGGGGAACCGTCCTGGAGGCCCGGGGGTTAGCCTCCAGGACGTAGACGACATCCTTGGCGATGGCGTACTGCATGTTCATGAGCCCCACAACCCCTAGCTCTTTTGCGATCCGACGGGTGTACTCCTTGATCGTCTCAAGGTGCCGTTCGGTGATCGTCACGGGGGGGATGACGCAGGCCGAGTCGCCGGAGTGGACCCCGGCCTGCTCGATATGCTCCATCACCGCCGGGACGAAGGTATCGGCCCCGTCGGAGAGGGCGTCCGCCTCCGCCTCCAGGGCGTTCTCCAGGAACCGGTCGATGAGGATCGGACGCTCCGGCGTCACGTCCACGGCGGCCTGGACGTACCTCTCCAGCATCTCCTCGTCGTAGATCACCTCCATCCCTCGACCGCCGAGGACGTAGGAGGGGCGGACCATGAGGGGGTAGCCGATCCGGGCCGCCACCTCCAGGGCCTCTTCGAGGTTGCTTGCCATCCCCGACTCGGGCATGGGGATCTTCATCTTCTCCATCATCAACCGGAACCGGTCCCTGTCCTCAGCGAGGTCGATGGTGTCGACGGTCGTTCCTATGACCTTCGCGCCCGCTTCCTCCAGCTCTCTTGCGATGTTGAGGGGGGTCTGGCCTCCGAACTGGACGATCATCCCTCCGGGCCGCTCCTTCTCGTAGATGCTGAGGACGTCTTCGACGGTCAGGGGCTCGAAGTAGAGCTTGTCGGAGGTGTCGTAGTCGGTGGAGACGGTCTCAGGGTTGCAGTTAACCATGATCGTCTCGTAGCCCAAATCTCGAAGAGCGAAGGCGGCGTGGACGCAGCAGTAGTCGAACTCGATCCCCTGGCCGATCCGGTTCGGCCCGCCTCCGAGGACCATCACCTTTCTCCGGTCGCTCGTCTTTGTCACGTCTGGCGCGTTGTAGGTCGAGTAGTAGTAGGCGGCGTCCTCTACCCCGCTGACGGGGACCGGGTGCCACCCCTGGACGATCCCCAGGGCCTTTCGCCGGCTCCGGACCTCCGCCTCGGGAATGGAAAGGAGCTTTGCCAGATACCTATCAGAAAAGCCGTCTTTTTTCGCCTGGACCAGGAGGTCGTCGGGGAGAGACCGGAGGGCCTCAGCCCTGTCTTTTGCGTCGCCTCCGCCCTTGGCCCTGTACTTCAGAATCTCCTCTTCGGTCTCCACCAGCTCCTTCATCTGCTGGATGAACCAGGGCTTGATCGAGGTGATCTCGCTGAGGGCCTCGACCTCGGCCCCCTTCCGGAGGGCCTCGTACATGATGAACTGCCGCTCGCTTGAAGGCCACTTCAGCATCTCCATAAGTTCCTGCAAGGACTTTTTGTTGAAGTCCTTTGCAAACCCGAGGCCGTGCCGCCCGGTCTCAAGGGACCTGATAGCCTTCTGGAGGGCCTCCTTGTAGGTCTTGCCGATGGACATCGCCTCGCCGACGGCCTTCATCTGGGTTCCGAGCCTGTCCTCAGCACCTTTGAACTTCTCGAAGGCCCAGCGGGCAAATTTCACCACCACGTAGTCGCCCGAGGGGGTGTACTTATCGAGGGTGCCCTCCCGCCAGTAGGGGATCTCGTCGAGGGTCATGCCGCTTGCGAGCTTCGCCGAGACGAGGGCGATGGGAAAGCCCGTGGCCTTGGAGGCGAGGGCCGAGGAGCGGCTGGTTCTGGGGTTGATCTCGATGACGACGATCCGGCCAGTCTTCGGGTCGTGAGCGAACTGGACGTTCGTTCCGCCGATCACCTGTATCGCCTCGACGATACGGTAGGAGTAGTCCTGAAGCTTATCCTGCAGCTCTTGCGAGATCGTCAGCATCGGAGCCGTGCAGTATGAGTCGCCGGTGTGAACGCCCATGGCGTCAACGTTCTCGATGAAGCAGACGGTGATCTTCTGGTTCTTCGCGTCCCTGACGACCTCAAGCTCCAGCTCCTCCCATCCCAGGACCGACTCCTCGATCAGGACCTGGCCGATGAGGCTTGCGGAGATCCCGCGGCTCGCCACCGTCCGAAGCTCCTCGACGTTGTAGACGAGGCCGCCGCCGGTTCCGCCCATGGTGTAGGCGGGCCTGACGACTACGGGGTACCCGAGGTCGGCGGCCACCTTCTCCGCGTCCTCGACGGAGTAGACGGCGGTGCTCTTCGGGATCTCGATCCCGAGCCGGTTCATCGTCTCCTTGAAGATGATCCGGTCCTCGCCGCGCTCGATGGCGTCCAATTCGACGCCGATCACCTTGACGCCGTACTTCTCGAGAACTCCAGCCTTCGCCAGCTCGGAGCTAAGGTTAAGGCCGGACTGGCCACCGAGGTTTGGCAGAAGGGCGTCGGGCCTCTCCTTCTCGATGATCTGGGTCATCCTCTCCAGGTTGAGGGGCTCGATGTACGTCGTGTCCGCCATCCCTGGATCTGTCATTATCGTTGCAGGGTTGGAGTTGGCCAGCACTATTTCGTATCCCAGCTCCCGGAGGGCCTTGCAGGCCTGGGTCCCTGAGTAGTCAAATTCGCAGGCCTGCCCGATAACTATGGGTCCCGACCCGATGATCATGATCTTGTTGATATCTTCTCGCTTCGGCATAATCCCGCCACCTCGTCCATTGATTACGTCTCTTCAAAGCCGCAAAGCCCTACATTGTCGGGGGATAAAGGCTCTTGCCGGAAAGGGTCTTCCGGCGGGAAGAAAATGCTAAGCCTGCGGCTCTATTGTGGGCATTGAGCGCATAAGCGGCAGAGAGGGATCGCAATGTAACCGATTTGGGCGGGAAACGTGATGATATCAGCCGTCATTAGGATTTTTTCGATTAGTATTGGCAATACGGGATTATTCTTTTATCCCAGAACAGACCTCCAATTTAAGCGATGAGGGACGGGATGAACGGCAAGCGCCTGAGAGTATTTCCCCCCTCAGTGAGGGGGGAGAATTGAGTCCAGTCAGATCTGGTGACGGATGCAGCTTATCCGAGTTCTTCAAGATGGAAGAAGACCTTGAAGCGCCCAATACCAACCGCTCTTTTGAAGAGAGAGTCACACCTCCCACGACCGCAGAACTTTCCGATTTTGATAAGACTGGACTCTTCCGCTCATACAAACACGCCTCCGATACCCTTCGTAGCAAGACAACGGATGGCCCCACTGTGGCGCGATTCGTCCTGGGCGGAATCCATCCGCCGAAGCTCACCGACGCCATCCTTCTTGCGGAGAGGGTTCACGCCGCCCAATTGCGCCTTTTTGATGCTCCATTTCCCTTCATCGCCACTATCCCCAATCAATAATAGTAGTGATGGAATATAAATATCATTCAACACAGCACATGCTCCGGTGATCTCTCCCCCAACCAGAGGTTATCTTGGCTCGATTATAGGCGATATCTTTGGATAAGTTTCATATTTCACATCAGGAGCAGTCACTGGTTACATCAGAACAATTTAACAAACAATTTTAGATATCATTCTATAGCTAAAATTATAAAGTAAGTAATAATTTAATTCATCTAAACTTTTAGAAAATTAATCGCTCTAAAACGCGGATAGAACTGCAAATATCTCTTTGTTTTCTTAATGTATTGCTATTCAATATACATCCAATATTAATCATAAATATGTTCAATCTTAATACATGCTTGTGATATAAGGAAAAAGTTAATGTATTGTAATCTTCAATATTAGTAAAATGTATGGTGGTATGTCGGATACCTTGCTTGTGCAATCATCATCGTCGGGGCGGAGCTTTAATTTTCATTTTAGCCATCAGCATCATCTTGATTTATGGGTCCGGTCAGGAGGGCGGAAATTTTACGAGCCCTGGACTTGAGGATTCCTTGATGAGGGAGAACTCAGGACTAGATTCGGATTATGTCATACCTGGCGCCTCGGCGCTGCCAGGCGAGGCCGGGGAAAATACCGTCGGGCCAGTTCCCGGCGCCGGAGTCGATTATACCAGTATCCAGGAAGCTATAGACAACTCTGCCTCCGGTGATGTAATCTATGTCAGGAGCGGGACCTACGAAGAGATCGTCACCGTGAACAAGCCGGGGATCTCCCTTCATGGCGTCGACACGGGTGACGGAAATCCCATCATCAGTGGAGACCGTGTCGAGAGCACCGTAACCCTGAGCGCTGACGGATGCGCTATCGAGGGTTTCGTGATCATGAACTCTGGCAACCCCCACGCTGGGGTGAGCGTCGCCTCCAGCAACAACACCATATCAAACAATGTGGTAACGAACAACTGCGGTTTCGGGCTGTATCTGAACCGATCCAGCTACAACCAGATATACTCCAACTACGTCAACAATAGCGGTTTTGATGGGATCTGTCTTGAGAACTCCACTTACAACAACTTATCTTACAACAACGCCAGCTACAACAACCTCAGCGGAATCAAGCTTCGAGGCTCCGCCTACAACACCATCCTAGAGAATTCTGCTAACAACAACGGAGAGAGCGGCATCAGTCTCATAATGTCTGATGAGAACTATGTTGTAAGCAACGTAGTCTGCAACAACACTCACGAGAGCATATCGATCGAGCATTCTGAAGGGACCGTCATCAAGGAGAACGTGATGATCGATATGAAAAGAGTATCCAATGAAGACGGTTCTGAATCCAAGATGCTCAAAGTGGGCCTCGATACCTTATGTTTTGGTTCAGGGGACGCTCAATCCACCGCCAGCAATTCCAGGGAGTTCTCTTGGTGGGCCTAGCTAGATTTGTCTGATCCTCGGAAATGATGACCTCTCGATCCAAACTCTAAATAGTACCAACGCTCAAAAGGGCGTCGATGACTCTGACTGACCCCTTCGGTCGGAAGGTCACCGGCCTCAGGATCGCGATCACTTCCCGGTGCAACATGAGCTGTCTCTACTGCCACCATGAGGGGGAGGAGCTGGGCGAAGGATCGCGGGAGATGTCGGCTGAGGAGATCGCCAAGGTGATCTGTGCCGGGGCCGACCTCGGCGTGAAACGGGTCAAGTTCACCGGAGGCGAGCCCCTCTTGCGGACCGACCTCGAGTCGATCCTCGCAAGGCTGCCCGAAGGCCTTGACATATCCCTCACCACCAACGGTACCCTTCTCGCCGAGAGGGCGAAATCTCTCGCTGAGGCGGGGCTCGGAAGGGTGAACGTCAGCCTCGACTCCCTCCGCCCACGGGTATACTCCCGGATCACGGGTGGGACGGAAGAGGAACTCCGCCGGGTTCTGCTCGGCATCGACGCCGCCATCGAGGCGGGGCTCGTCCCCGTCAAGGTGAACATGGTGGTCCTGAAGGAGAACGAGGACGAGGTCTGGGATATGGTGGTGTTTGCAAGGGATCGGGGCGTCATCCTCCAGCTGATCGAACAGTTGGACCTCTCGGGCCGCGGCCTCAGGGGAGACCTCTCGCGGATCGAGAAAGAGCTTGAGGACCGCGCTGATCGGATCGTCACTAGAGACCTTCACCGGAGGCGGAAGTACTTCATCGACGGCGCTGAGGTGGAGGTGGTCCGTCCCATCGACAACACCGAGTTCTGCGCCAACTGCACCAGGCTGCGGGTCACCTCCGACGGAAAGCTGAAGCCCTGTCTCCTCCGAAACGACAACCTGGTGGATCTCGGCTCCGCCGATCTTGAGGAGACGAAGAGGCTGATCGAGAAGGCCACCTTTCTTCGGAGCCCCTACTTCTGCGAAGGTCAGAAGCCCTCAAGATGATCTGCCATCCGGATTCAAGGGCCTTCGCCGCATCCACCTTTTCAAGGCTTAGTCATGTGCTCGTAGCCCCGAGGCTCCAGCCTCTTTCTTCCCCGCTCCGAATCGATCATGATCTCCCTCTCTTCCAGGACCTTCCCGATGACGGTGAAGTCGCAGGCCTGCCTCGCCCTGTCCATCAGGTCGGGGCTCACGGTGAAGACCAGCTCGAAGTCGCCGCCGGCGGTGAGGGCGAGGTCGAGGGCGTCGCCCTCGTCCACGGCCACCCTGGCGACCAGGGGATCGATGGGGATCTTCTCCTCCTTGACCAAAAAGCCGACACCGCTTGCCTCCGCGAGATCGAATAAGGAGAGGGCGAGGCCGTCGCTGTTGTCCATCATGGAGGTGACGGATCTCGATAGGGCGAGTGCCCGCCCCTCTTTCATCCTGGGTGCAGGCTCAAGAAGTCTTTTGGTCAGGGCCGAGAGGATCGGATCTTCCTCGATCTCCTCCACCCCTTTTCCCTCCGCCTCCAGGGCGACCCTCAGCCCCGCCCCCGCCGATCCCAGGGTCCCCGTGGTGCAGAGGAGGTCTTTTGGCCGGGCGCCCCGTCGGCGGAGGACCAGGTCCTTTTCGACCCTGCCGAGGGCCGTTCCCACCAGGGTCAGCTCGTCGTGGGAGTCGAGGTCGCCGCCTAGGACCTCCGTTCCGTATCTTGAGGCGCAGTCCTTCATCCCTCTGAATATCTCCTCCGCGAAGGAGATCTCCGTCTCCGGAGGGATCCCCGCGGCCACCAGGAGGCCGAGGGGGACGGCCCCCATCGCCGCGACGTCGCTGAGGTTCACGCCGACCGTCATCCAGCCGATCTGCCAGGGGGTCGCGACGGACGGAAAGTCGGCCCTCCGGTGGAGCATGTCCGTCGTCCAGACGAGATACTTTTCGCCATCCTCCGCTATGGCGCAGTCGTCTTTCTCGCTGACCCCCAGGATCTCGGTGATCCTCCGAACAACCTCTCTCTCCCCTCGGTCTATGCACCTTCGAGCCATCCTTGACCTCCTTTAATCACCGATATATTATCTAATATCGTAAGAGTTGTTACTTCGTTATGCCATATTCGGTCCAACGTCGATACTTCAGCGCTTATCGAATATTACTTAGAATAGATCTATATACTCGAAATGCTGTTACGCGCCGCAAGGAGGAAAATGGCAATGTACAAAAGCCTCTTTATGGCACTAGCAGTGTTCCTGCTCTCCGCAGGAATTGGACTGGCAGAAGAGATGACTGACGGGGAGATCGTCGACGAGGTCGTCACGGTCGAGTTCACTGGAGTTGCAGTGGAGCTCTACGAGCCCGCTGAGGGCCTCATGGGAGCACCCACCGTCTGGACCGTCGATGTCTCCGCCGATGAGGAGAACGACTTCTGCAGCGACATGATCAACGTCACCGTCGCCCAGGCGACCCCCGGCCCCTGGGGAACCTATGACGAGAGCATCGTCGCCGGAGATATGGTCGAGGTCTGGGGCGCTTGCGTCATGGACGAGACCGGATGCATCGCGGCCGTGACCCTTCAGGGATCCGAGGACTACTACCTCGAGCTCGCCGAGGAGGATGAGGATGGCGAGGTCGTCGAGGAAGACGTAGTCGTTGAAGAGACTGAGGACGAGACCGAGTAAAGCCCGGACGAAAGCTGACTGACCTTTTTGAAACTGGACGGGGGTCGCAGTCGTGCGATCTCGCACAATGACCCCCTCCATTTTCCATAAACCGCTGTTATTTATTTTTTATCGAGGATTTCTAAGATCCCGCCAGGGGCAGGGTGAAGCATACGGCGCAGCCTTTCCCAGGCTCCGACTCGATCCAGACCCTCCCGCCGTGAACCTCGATTATCCTCTTGACTATGGCAAGGCCAGCCCCGGTTCCGTTGCTATTCTTGTCGACTTTGTAGAATAGGCCGAAGACCTTCTCCTGCTGGTCGGTGGCGATCCCCGGCCCGTTGTCCCGGACGAAGAATACAGGCTCGTCATCGTCTCCACCCCTAAATCCGATATCGATCTTCGGCCGGGGCCCGGCGGCTGCGTACTTCGCACAGTTCTCGATCAGGTTGACGAGAGCCTCCACCATCCTCAGTCGGTCGACATAAACTGCAGGCAGCCCCTCAGCCACCGAGACCTCGATCCTCTTCGCCCTGACCGCCTCCTCCGTCTGGTCCAGCGCCTCGGCGGCGATCTCCTCGAAGGGCGTCTCCTCGGGAGGGCTGACCGCCCTTCCTATCCTCGATAGTTCCAGGGCGTCGGTCAGAAGCCTGTCCATCCTCGTCGCTGCCCCTTCCATTCGCGCCAGGTCCGCCTCGATCATCCGACGGTCGCCATTCTCGACGTCCTCTCGAAGGCAGGTCGCAAAGCCCCTCATCGCCATGAGGGGGGATCGCAAGTCGTGAGATACGGTGTAGACGAATCTCTCCATCTCGGTGTTCTTCGCCTCAAGCTCTGCCGTCCTCGCCTCGAGCGCCTCCATCGCCCGTATCCGAGCGATGGCGTTTCCTATCATGGCGGCGATCGTCTTGAAGGCGGTCCTGCTGGCGATGGGAACCCGGTCGACGGTGTGGGACCCGATGCTGTAGCAGCCTATGACCCGATCTTGGTGGAGGATGGGGACGACGGCGATCGATCGAATCCCCTCCCTCTCCCTCGCCTTCTGGAAGGGGAGGTCCGAATCCTGGAGCCGGATGTAGATGGGCCTGCCCTCCATCACTTTTTTGGCCCTCTTCGAGTCCCGCTTCTGGTTCGATATCAGCCTCAGAAAATCCTCGCCTAGACCTTTGGAGTGGGCGAGTCGAAGATCCCCGGAACTCTCGTCCAGAAGGTAGATGGTGCCGCAGTCCATATCCGATATCTCGATGGCCGTCTCGACGCAGATCTTCAGGGCCTTCTCAAGGGTGGTCGTCTCCGAGAGCTTCAGGGCCATGTCCCGCTGTAGCAGAAGCTGTCTTCTCGCCCGTCTTCGATCCGATACGTCGTAGACGATCCCCTCCACCTCCAACGGACGGCCCCTTCTGTCGCGAACGCTCCTGACCGTCTCGTAAACCCACCTGACCTCGCCATCCTTTCGAAAAATTCGATAAATCTGTTTGGCGGCGCCTCCGGCATCGGCCATCAACATATCATTAATCTCGACGAATTTCGGGAGGTCGTCGGGATGGATCAGCTGGTCCCATCTGACCCTACCCTCGGAAAAATCATCTTCGGAGTACCCGGTGATCGCCTCCACATGACCGTGAACGAAGGTGGGAACGGACCCGGGAGGGTTTCGGAAGGCGATCCCGGGAAAGTTCTGAACGAAGGTTCGGTAGCGCTCTTCGCTCTCCAGAAGGGCCCTTTTGGCCCGGCATCGGTCGGCGGCCAGTCGGATGTGATGAGAGAGTTCCGCGAAGGTCAAAGAGGGGCCGCCGCTCTTCTGGAGGTAGTAGTCGGCTCCGCAGTTCAGGGCCTCGATAGCCACCTCTTCCCGGCTCCTTCCAGTGAAGAGGACGAACGGCATATCGGGGTCTTGATCTCGGACCGCCTTCAGGAACGCTATCCCGTCCATCTCGGGCATCGCATAGTCTGAGACCACGACATCGTAGCGCCAGCCGTCGGTCGAAAGCTTTTCCATCGCATCTTTTGCCGACGGTACGGGATCCACCATTATATCGCCGGATTTTTCTAGGAAAGTTTTGGTCAGCTCCATAATCACGGGGTCGTCGTCCACCATCAGAACTTGAATCATGAGCCTCCTCCGCCGACCTCCAGACGAGTACGATTTACATTCAAAACTATCATATTTGTAACTTCCTACATAGTTTTTTGGTTTTGGTCCCAACCTCAGGCGCTCAACCCGGTCTCAGGGGCGAGACTCAGGGGTCTGGACGACAGAGAAAAAGAGATATCACACGAAGACCATTCGTAGGTTAGCATGAACCTGGAACCAGCGACGTTCACCCCGATAGGCATCGTCCACTGCGATTTTGGCGAACCGTCGGACCCAAAGACCATGAGAAACTCTCTCTGCACCCTCGAGATCGACGAGAAGTATCAAGAGGCTCTGGAGGGGATCAAGAAGTTCCGCTACATCTTCGTCATCTACCACATTCACCGAGCCCTGGGCTACGACCTTCTGGTACACCCCATGGGAGACGAGTCGATCCCCAAAAGGGGCCTCTTTGCCACCAGAACCCCGAGGCGTCCAAACCCCATCGGCCTTACGGTGGTGGAGGTGCTGAACGTCGAGGGGAACAAGATCACGGTCACAGGCCTTGATGCCCTGGACAAAAGCCCCATCTTGGACATCAAACCCTACGAGGAGCACTTCGACTCGCCCGAAGGGGTGGAGGCGGAGAAAAAAACCGATTCCAGGCCAAAAGAAGGGTGAGAGGAAGCCCACCATCTGCCGGGGTCTCGGAAAATATTAATATCGGGGCAGGGCAAATAAACCCCTGAGGTGAAAAATTTGAGATTTGTAACCTTTCTGGCATTGGCATTGCTGGCGACCGTCTCCGCAGCTTACGCCTCCGAGGAAGATGCCGCCGAAACCGAGTACACTGTGAACCTAGCCTCCGACGATGCCCTTGGGACCTTCCTCGTCGACGGAGATGGAATGACCCTTTATAGCTTTGCCACCGACGTTCCAGGAAGCGGAACCAGCGCCTGCAGCGGCGAGTGCGCCGAGCGATGGCCCGCCTTCTTCACAGTGGAGATCCTGGTTCCACCGGAGCTGAACCAGACCAACTTTCACGGCTTCAAAAGAGAGGACGGCTCCATCCAGACCACCTACAAGGGATTGCCTTTATACTACTACGTTGAGGATGAGACTCCCGGCGACGTCAAAGGCCAGGGGTTGGGAGGCGTCTGGTTTGTCGTCAGCCCCTAGAACTCTCCCAAAACGAGGGCTGCTTTCGCGAGTCCCCCTTTTTTGAGTCATCTGCCCAAGCGGACGGTCTGCCTCTCGGAATCTTTAAACGTTGAATAGCAGGATAAGGGCCACGGTGATAAAATTGAAGATCACAACAGTGCTGGCCCTAGCGATCGCGTCGGCGGCCATCGTCGCCATCGGGGCAGCTGCTCCCACCAATACCATCGGTCTCGCTTCCAAGGAGGGCCTCGGTGAGTACCTGGTGGACCAGGATGGAATGACCCTCTACTACTTCGCTGACGACGCCCCTGAGAGCGAAGCGAGCAGCTGCGGCGACACCTGCATTCAGTACTGGCCGCCTTTCCACACAGGCCAGGTGATAATACCCCTGGATCTCAGCTCCTTCGACTTCGGCTACATATACCGGGAGGACGGCTCCGCCCAGACCACCTACAAGGGATGGCCCCTCTACTACTACATCAACGACTACAACCCCGGCGACGTCAGAGGCCAGGGGATAAACGGCGTCTGGTTCGCGGCATGTCCCGATCTGATGCCTTGAGAGGGACATCGATCTCACCTTTTTCGCTTCAGCCCTTTCAGGTCCGGCTATTTTTCGGAGAATCTGTTCATCCGATCGCCGGCTCGGATGCGGGAGCGACTGGACCGAAAACTGTGATCCAATGACTCGGAGCCGCCGGCGGAGAGGGGCAAGCTCTGCGCTCTTTGTCGTGGAGTGATATCATGACGGAGATTGATCGTCACGATTGGAGAAACGATGAATCATTACGGAGGAGACGATGGTTTTGGACGAATCCCGAATTTGCCGATACTGGGAGGTGGACCTTCTTCGCGGCATCGCCGTTTTGATGATGATCGCCTTTCACGCCCTCTACGATCTGGACTTCTTCTCAGACCAGAACATCGTCGACGTCCACTCGGGAATCTGGCCTCTCTTCGCAAAAGCCACGGCTTCGATATTCCTTCTTCTCGTGGGCGTCTCCCTGAAGATCAGCTCCTCCAGGGCGAGGATCAGGGGAGACGACCGCTTTCTCCGATACCTCCGCCGGGGTGTCGGGATCTTCTCCTGGGGGATGGCGATCACCCTTTCGACGATGCTCCTTCTGGGGGAGGGGTTCGTCGTCTTCGGCGTCCTCCACCTGATCGGCATCTCCATCATCCTCTCTTATCCGTTCCTCAATAGGCCCCTCATCGACCTCCTCCTGGGATCGGCGGCGATAGCCGCAGGCCTTTGGCTCCGTCAGCTTTCCTTCGATTCCACCATCCTCTTATGGCTCGGTTTCGTTCCCCGCCACTTCTATTCCGTCGATTACTTCCCCCTGTTGCCATGGTTTGGAGTCGTCCTGGTGGGAATCTTCCTCGGAAACATCCTCTACCCAGAAGGCGCGAGAAGATTTTCCCTCCCCGATCCGTCCCTACGGCTCCCTGCAAAGCAGATATGCTTTCTTGGGAGAAACTCTCTTGCTATTTATCTGACACACCAGCCGATCATCATGATATCGATGCAGCTTCTCGACATCGTCGAGGTCGGTGAAAGGCTTGCCCGTTTCATGCCATAGTCGAATTACCGAGAGAAGGACCAAAACGGAGGGCGAGGCTAAACGTGTGCGAAATGCATAAAATTGGCGTATGAGGCGCATACCGGCACCCCACACAAATTTTCGAGGTTACTGCTTGGAGAGCTTGGTAGTTATCATTGCAAGATAGATCGCGGCCAAGGCCACGACGACGTATACCACCTGCTCTAGGATGGGCATCCATCCCAATAGTTTCTCCACCAAGTTGTACCCGAAGGCATAAAGCCCCCAGTTGAGGCCGCCGATTATAACCAACACTATGGCCAGCAGATCTATGGGAGCCAACTTAGCCAATACGAACACCTCCGTACCGATAATTCGATCAGGTCTATTATAAACTTTTTGGATTTTTAGATTGGTGATCTGCAGCGGTTTCAAAATCCGTCAAAAAATCATATGTTTGATAGATTGCGATTTTTTTTATGGACGCTATTTGATTGAATTTATAATAAAAATTCTTAACAGCATTTTCAAAAATGATGGCGAAAGCATCCAAGTTGTTTTTTTAAATATGAGGTCTCATTTATCTCCTCAGACCACTCTCCACCGATTTCGACCTCGAGGGAGACGAAAAAACCTCGAGGTCGCGGGGATGTTCTTCATCCGGCAGGTTGCGACTGGGGCCCCGCGGGCCAGGTCCATCTGAGATCCCTAGCCCCAGCGACCATCTAGTCTCCTATTCAAACCGCCCATGATCCGAAGGCTCATGCATGGCGTCATGATATGGGCGGTGAAGGTCGTTCCTATTTTGGGACTGCGATCTCGTTTTTGAAATGGGGAGACTGGCCCATTTGGCACCTTCACTATTCGGCTGTTATGCACTTCGCCTTCCCGCAGTTGGCGCTGATGACGACCTCGGCTCCCGAAGAGGTCTTGATCCGCCACACCGGCTCCTCGGCCTCCGGGGTCGGTGGCCAGGAGAGGCTCATCTCCACGAAAGTGTCGCCGCAGTTCATCGACTGCATGATGGCGATCGCCTCCTCAAAGTCCACCATGTAGCTGTCAAAGGACTGGACCCCCAGAAGACATGTTACCTCCATGGGCTCGGTCAATCCCATCAGAGGGGCCTGGGCGACGTAGTAGGTATAGCATTTCCCATCTTCGGCCGTGTAGGTGACGTCCCATCCAAGGACGTCCTCAGCGGTTTTGCCTTCAGAGTTGTTGATCCGGGCGACCTTTGATATCAGGCCCGCAAACTCGATGGGAGGCACGCATCCATCATTCTGAGTCCATCGGCTGCAGTTTGAAGGCCCACATTCGCCATCGAAGTACTTCTGCTCTTCACATTCAGAGCAGTCGTCGAAGACGCAGACAGCGTACTCTGCGGTCCAGGTCCCCATATCTTCCACCCGGTTCTCGATCTTGTAGCCCTGCGTTCCGCAGTAGGTGAAGTTCTGGCCGCACTTGCCCCGATAGAAGTCCCAGGTCGGGCAGGAAGAGCCGTCTGGGAAGACGCAATCTCCGTCTTGACATTCGTAGCCCAGGGAGCTGCAGTAGACGCAGGAGGGGTCGGCGAGCCCGGCCAACCCCGTAACATTCTCATCCTCTGCCAGCGCTGGCGACGAGAGGATCGCCAGCATCAGAAGAACGATATTTGACGCTTTCATAAGTTCCACCACTCTGCATAAATGGGAACGTTGCTATATATGAATTTTCTTAATGTGCGCCGGAGATGGCGGCGTTCTAATGGAGGGCACAGTTTTAGCCACATGGACGGGGCCTCTCTGGTATCGAGGGAAATTTGATATAGAGATGGGGGCCAAGTCGTTGGGAGGAGGGGTCTGGGATAAAAGAGGAAATCTGGATCGAGAAGTACAGGCCGACGAGCCTGGACGACGTGGTGGGCCAGGAGGAGATAGTGAGGCGGCTCAAGTCCTACGTCAGGAGCAGGAACGTCCCCCACCTGCTATTCTCGGGACCGCCGGGGGTGGGAAAGACCGCGGCGGCCATCAGCATGGTGCGAGAGCTCTATGGCGACGACTGGCGGGCGAACTTCATCGAGCTGAACGCCAGCGACGAGCGGGGGATCGACGTCGTTCGGCACAAGGTGAAGGACTTCGCCAGGACCGCGCCCCTCGGCGACGCCGAGTTCAAAGTGATATTCCTCGACGAGGCTGACGCCCTCACAAACGACGCCCAGAGCGCTCTCCGGAGGACGATGGAGAGGTACAGCTCCATCTGCAGGTTCGTCCTCTCGTGCAACTACTCATCCAAGATCATAGAGCCGATCCAGTCGAGGTGTGCCGTCTATCGGTTCCGTTCCCTTTCCGACGATGCCGTCGCCGAGAGGATGAAGAAGATCGCCAAAGACGAGGGCGTCAAGGTGACAGATGGGGGGATGAAAGCGATAGTCTACGTCGCAAGAGGCGACATGAGAAAGGCGATCAACGCTCTGCAGGCGGCATCTCTGATGGAGGAGTCGGTGACCGAGGAGACGATCTACCAGATCACCGCCACCGCACGGCCCGAGCAGATCAAAGAGCTGATCGAGGCCGCCATCGGCGGCAAGTTCACCCAAGCGAGAGGTCTCCTCGACGAGCTCCTTCTGGTCCAGGGGCTCTCGGGCGAGGACGTCATAATCCAGATCCACCGGCAGATGCTCAGCCTCATGGACTCCGACAGCCTCTCCGCCACCACCGTGGTGAGGCTGATGGACAGGATCGGAGAGATCGATTTTCGTATGACGGAAGGCGCGAACGAGCGGATACAACTGGAGGCGCTCCTCGCCTACTTCGCCCTCGCCGGGTCGGAAGGAAAGTGAGGTAAATTAATTCATGGACCTCATCCCCATATTCTGGGCGGCCGCAACCCTCGCCATCGTGACCGTCTGCGCAGTCCTGGCGACGAGATACGGCGTGGAGATCGCGATCGGGGTCTTCGCAGCCCTGACGGTTCTCGCAAACCTCATCGCCGCGAAGACGATCGCCTTCGGCCCGTTCATCGCGCCGGCGGCGGTTCTCGTCTACGCCTCCACCTTCCTCATGACCGACATATTGAGCGAGCTCTTCGGAAGAGAGAAGGCGAGGCTGGCGGTCTGGACCGGCTTTATATCTAACATCGTGATGCTCGTCTCGATTCTTATCGCCGTCCGATGGTCGGCATCGCCGGTGATGGACCCGGGACTTGCCGCCTCCTTCAATGCTGTATTCGGCTTCGCCCCCCGGGTGATCGCAGCCTCCATGGTCGCGTACCTTGTGAGCCAGCATCACGACGTCTGGGCTTACGGCTTCTGGAGGGATAAGACTGAAGGAAGGCATCTTTGGCTTCGGAACAACGCCTCGACGATGGTCTCCCAGGCGATCGACACCGTCATCTTCATCAGCCTCGCCTTTTACGCCGTTCTTCCAAACTCCATCCTCATGCAGATGATGGTGGGCCAGTACGCCATCAAGCTCCTGATCGCGGCCCTGGATACGCCCTTCATGTACCTGGCGGTGGCGGCGGCCCGAAGGGCGAAATGATGCGAGGGTTGATGAATTATTTTTTCGTTTCTACCTCGAGATATCAGGCTTTGGAATCTGAGGAAGACCGAAACCCTTATCGCCGGTATGGACCTGATGATGTGAAAGCGTAGTCTGAATGTCTTGGAGGAAGAAGTTATGCCAGAGTTTGCAAACCCCTTTGCAGGTCTAGCCAGCGATCGGAAGCTCACAGAGGAAGAGCTGATCCGAGCCGTGAGGTATATGGTCGCCGCCGAGTACGAGGCGGTCCAGCTCTACATGCAGCTGGCGGAGTCGACCGACGACGAGCTGGCCAAGGCGGTCCTGGTTGACATCGCCGACGAGGAGAGGGTCCACGCCGGGGAGTTTCTGAGGCTCCTCAAAGAGCTGGCCCCCGACGAGGAGGAGAAGTACGAGGAGGGGTATGAAGAGGTGGAGGAGATCATAGAGGAGCTGAGTGAGTAGATGAGATCGGGGGCGCGGCGCTCGGCTCACCTCTGCCGGGCGTCGGCGTTCATCCTCCCCGTCTATTTCGAGCGCAGAAACCCGTTTTTTCTTTGAAGCCGCAAACGATATTTTGAAGGGATTTGAATTCTCCGGAGAGAGATATGAGGGGTTTATCCAAGGTCATCGTTCTTCTTCTGCTGGCCACCTCGACCGACTCCCTTGGCGAGAGGGGCTTTGCAGGCGAATCAGATCAGCCCGAAATATATGTCACCGGGATGGTTTACAACGTCGTGGACGGCGACACCTTCAACGTCACCGACTTCGGCAAAGTCAGGCTGGCGGACGTCGACTCGCCGGAGATGAACACCCCGGAGGGGAAGGCCGCAAAACTCTACACTCAGCTCCACCTTGAGGGAAAAACGGTCTATCTGGACGTCGACGATCGGAGGGGGACCGACCGGTACGGCCGATGGGTCTGCGTCGTCCGCCTCGAAAGTCCATCGGGCGAGGTCGGTGATAACTTCAACCGGATGCTGGTGGATGACGGATTTGCGGTGGTGACCGATTACAGGGACAACGAGTTCGATCCCCTGGACTGGTGGCCCTCTTTCCGTCGGGTGGTCATCGGGGAGGTGGAGCTGAACCCCGCCGGCGACGATAACGAGCCCGGCGGCGAGTGGGTGAAGATCTTCAACCGGGGCGACGAGGCGGTGGACGTCGGCGGCTGGACCCTCACCACCACCAGCGGGGATTGCGTCACTCTGACCATCCCCGAGGGGACGATCATCGAGCCGGGCGGGAGCCATCTTGTGAACAGGGAGTGCAGGTGGCTCGACAACTCCGATGAGTCGATCGTCCTGAAGACTGATACAAACCTGGAGGTGGGCAGAACCCTGCCCCTCAGCGACGACGACAACGACGGCCAGGTCTGGTTTTTGACCGACGAGGACGTCCCCAAGTGGCGTTACGGATGGCCGTGATCTGCATGAAGATCCGATCAGAATTGGTGATCTCTCTGGTTCTGGCGGTCCTTTTGGCCGGGGCCGGATGTCTTGAGCGGGGGCCGCTTGGGGATGCCGAACCTCCCACGGGCGGCTCGAAGGGGCGGGCGGAAGCTCCCGCGACGGAGGTATCGGGCGTCGTGACGAACGTCGTCGACGGCGACACCTTCGACGTCGAGGGGTTCTGGAGGGTGAGGCTCGCCGACGTCGACAGTCCCGAGATGGACACCCCGGGAGGAAAGGCCGCCAAGTTCTTCGCCGAGACGATGCTTCTAGGCGAGACTGTTCACCTCGACGTCGACGACCTCGGCGGAAAGGACAGGTACGGCCGATGGGTCTGCGTCGCCTACATAGAGGATCCCGACACCGGCTCCTGGATCAACTTCAACAGCATGCTGGTGACTTCAGGCCACGCCGTCGTCGAGGACTTCAAGGACAACGAGTTCGATCCGGGAGGGTGGGGGTCGGCCCCTCAATATCGATGATAGTATTGCCCCATCTCAGAATAGCGGTTCACCCTTCCCAACGACTCTCCCAAAGAAGACGGAGATCACTCAAAATTAAAACCATTACCACCTAGATCACTGGGTGTACTGTCGTCGGATATGTACCATTCATCTGGCGAATTATCACTCAATTCGTTATTTCTGAACTCTCCTGCTCCCCTCTCGTAGATCCGAACGCCGTAGTATCTATTTCCGGTAATTTTATTTCCTGTTACTTTGGGGTTTCCACCCTCTTTTATCGCTATTCCCGAGTAGGCATTCTCGTATATGTCGTTATCTTCGATTGTTCCCAGGCCGTCATCTTGGACGAATATGCCGCTCTCTTTGCCGTCGTGGATCTTGTTTTTGCGGATGGTGGGGTCTCCGCCCTCTCTGATCTCTATTCCTGCAAGGGGATTCTCGAATATCTCATTATCTTCGATGGTTCCCAGGCCGTCATCGTAGACAATAATGCCGGCACTTTTGC
>DAOSXX010000021.1:24325-35161 GCA_035380685.1 Methanothrix sp.
TTATCTTCGATGGTTCCCAGGCCGTCATCGTAGACAATAATGCCGGCACTTTTGCCGTCGTGGATCTCGTTGTTGCTGATGGTGGGGTTCCCGCCCTCTCTGATCTCTATTCCTGAAAGGGCATTCTCGAATATCTTGTTATCTTCGATGGTTCCCAGGCCGTCATCGTAGACAATAATGCCGGCACTTTTGCCGTCGTGGATCTCGTTGTTGCTGATGGTGGGGTTTCCGCCCTCCGAGATAATTATTCCTGCAAGGGCATTCTCGAAGATGTCGTTATCTTCGATGATTCCCTGGCCGCCATCGTGGACATATATCCCAGCCTGCTTGCCGTCGTGGATCTCGTTGTTGTTGATGGTGGGATTTCCGTCCTCTCTGATCTCTATTCCTGAATGGCCATTCACATATATCTCGTTATTTTCGATTGTTCCCCGGCCGTCATCGTAGACCAATATGCCACTCACCTTGCCGTCGTGGATTTTGTTGCCGTCAATATGTGGATCTGCATCGCCATGTATGGCTACACAGGCCAAGCTCTGACTGGTAATATCACAACCTTTCAGGGTCGGGGTGCCCATCCCGATATCAACAGCGTAAAAATCCCCCCCGCCTTCCTGTTTGAGCACGAGGTTGGAGACCTCAGCTAAAGAGGCTGTAAACCTCAATACGTAATCTCCAGTTGCCTTTATTACAACATCGCCCAGATCGCCGTCGCCCAAAATACTCAGACGTTTGTCGATTACAAGGCCCTCATGATATATTCCAGGATGAATCTTTATCGTATCCCCATCTTCGGCGGCGTTGATGGCGTCGGAAATAGTCAAATAATCGCCCCCGCTGATAGAGTCGACTACTAGGACGTCTCCCCCTGAACTGGGAGCGGCCTTTTTCTCTTTGACGATAACTTGAATCGTCTCTTTATCTTTCCTTCCCTTACCGTCTACAACCGATAGCGTGAAACTCGTGCTTTTATCTAAAGTGACCTTTTCTGTCCCTGATGACGCTACCTCTCCTATACCTTGATCGATTGTGATCTTTAAATCACTACCAGGGCCAGAAACGTCCCATTTCAGGGTGGTCGTCTCGCCCTCCCCGATCTCGAAAGGAATAGCAATGAATTCTTCTATTGTTGGATTCAAGTCCTCCACTGGGGGCGTCGAAGGGTTTAAAATCGTAAGGATAGCGACTATTGATCCCAGAATTCCTGCAATGGCCGTCAAAACGCCTGGAAGAGTAGTCCAAAAGGATTTCTTATCACCGTCGGTCATTTTTATGCCCTCTTACTTCCGCCCCTGATATCTGAATATTTGTCACATTGACTTGGGCAACTTCAGTAAATTCTACGTCGATAAATAGCTTTCTTTTTGGGGTTATCAAGATCGAAATAAAATGGACTGGAGAACCACGATTCTACAAGAGGTGGTTTCTCCATGGCTTGCATCAAGCGTTCAGGAATGTGATTGTGGTTGGTACCTGATCGGTCGAGATGGTTTAGTTTAAGCCTTTTTTCGTGATAGTGAATCCAGGTTCTCCTGCGCCCTTTGGGTGTAGTGGTGGCCGGGGCCCAGGAACTGCTGGAAGATCCGAAAGGCCCGCTGATAGCTCTCCCTCGCGCCTTCGAGGTCGCCAATCTCCTGGAGGACCTCTCCTCGGTTGTTCAGCCGGATCGCCGTCTTGAAGTGGTTTGGTCCGTAGGCGTCCCTGTCGATGGCTAGAGCCCTCTCGAACTGGTCTAGGGCGCCCTCGAGATCGCCCAATGACCTCAATACCGTTCCGAGGTTGTTTGCCCGGATGGCGATCTTCAGGCTGTCTGGCGTTGATTGCCTCTCCTCGATGGCGAGGGCCCGCCCGAAACACCTCTTTGCGTCAGCTAGGTCGCCGAGGACCCGGAGGACCGACCCCAGGTTGTTGAGGTCGGTGGCAACTTCAGGGTGGTTTGGGCCGTAAAACCTCTCGTCGAGGACGATCAGCCTCTCGAGCACGTTTCTCGCTCCCGCAAGCTCGCCCCTCCGGTGGAGGTAGAGCCCCATCTGGTTTAAAAGGAGGGAGGCGGGCTCAGAGCCGATCCCCAGCTCCTCGACCTTCTCCGTTGAGGCGAGGGCGTGGGGAAGGAGGCGGGCGCATTCAGGCCAGGTGGATAGGTCCTCCAGGTAAGAGCTGAAGGCGCCCCCGATGGCCCTCGCCGTCTCGTCGGCCCAGATCTTTTTCTTCTCATCGTCGAGGCGGCCGAAGGCGAGAGACTGGATCAAGGGGTGAACCGATAGGGCCTCTCCATCCCTCCTCACCAGGCCCCGGCGGTCGAGGGCCAGAAGGCCCGGGTCCACCGACTCGGGCAAAAGGGCAGCGGCCTTTACGAGAAGGTCGATGGGCAGATCTTCAGGAGCGAGGAAGGCGGAGAGGCTAAGAAGGTCGACCCCCTCCTGGGAGACGGCCCTGACCTGTTCCATCGATATATCCCAGACCGCGGCCAAGGCTTCGGGGCACCCCGGAGGCGTCCGGCCCGAAATTTCCGCAAACCGTTTTTTGTAAGCTTCAAGGTACCGAGAGAGGGAGATCCCCGTCCATTTTATGTAAGCTCCCGCCAGCTCCAGGGCGAGGGGGCCGCCGTCCAGGAGTTCGGCCAGCTTCTCTGAGGACTCCCGGTCATCCTGGCCGGTCCGGCTCGAAAGAAATGCCGCCGCCTCAGCGGCTTCGAGGGGTCCCACCTCGATCTCGGTGAACCCCTCATCCCAGCCTGAGCTATTGGAGGTGATGATCACGTCGCCTCCTCCGGCTCCTGCCCGCGGCAGATAAGCCTCCAGAGCCTCGAGTGAGGGGGCGTTGTCGAAGACGACCAGCCAACGGCCGTTCTCCTCAAGCCAGGTCCGTACGGACCCGGCGAGGTCCCCGATGTCCGAATCCTCCTCGAAGGGTATTCTTAGGGGCTCGGCGAGAGCAGCGTAGTCGGAGCCGAGGACGGTCTCGTCCCAGGCCCTGACCCAGAGCCTGAAGTCGTAGTCGGTGACGTGGATCCGGCCGTGCTCTTCGACGATGGCGCTTTTTCCCATGCCGTCGGGGCCGGTGAGGACGACGGGTTCGCCTTCATAAAGGGCGTCTTCTAGATCTTTCAGGATCGACTTTCGGCCTGCGAAGTGGGGGTTTCTGCGGCCTTTGAGGAAGAAGTCTATCATCACTTTCTATTATCGATCCGCATCTATTAAACTCTGTCCCGTTCCACTTCGTGATCAACCTTTAAACGGTCGATCTGATCGATGCTTTGAGCTCGCAAGATTTCAAAAAAAATGATTTATCGGATCCAATCCTGGATTCGGGATTCGGGTCGAGAAGTTGACGGAGTTTGGATCAACGAAAAAGCTTCAATGCGATCTTCGCGACGTGCTTTCCCTGGAACCTGGCTCCCGCCAGCTCGGTCTCGCTCGGCATCCTCTCCCCGGCCCTCCCGGCGATGGTGGAGGCTCCGTAAGGCGATCCTCCCACCACTTCATCGATCCTCCTCTGGCTCTCAAAGGAATAGGGCAGGCCGACGATCACCATCCCCAGGTGCAGGAGGGTTGGATGGAAGCTCAATATCGCCGCCTCCTGGCCTCCGTGCTGCGACCCCGAGGAGACGAAGACGCTCCCCACCTTCCCCACCAGGGCGTTCCTCTTCCAGAGTTCGCCCAGCGAGTCCAGGAAGGTCCGCATCTGGCCTGACATGTTCCCCAGGTACGAGGGCGTCCCAAATATGACGGCTTCGGCTCCTTCCAGCTCCTCGGGGGTGCAGATGAGAACCTTGGAGAATACCTTTCGAGCCTCGTCTGACGCACCCCTCTTTTTCAGCTCCGCCTCCGAGAGGGTCTCGGGAACGCGGCGGAGCATCACCTCGGCACCCTCCACCTGGCGGGCTCCCTCAGCAGCCGCCTCGGCCAGTCGGTGGGTGTGGCCGTTCATGGTGTAGTAGACTACCAGTACCTTCAAGCGATTCTACCTCCAGGTTATTCTATAGGTGCAAACTATTTTAAATTTGTTGACATTCTTGTCAGAGGAAGACAGAGTTCTAAAACTGAGACCGAATTCCTAACAGATCAATGTTAATCGAGGAAGGAACGGGGTTTCAATTCCCGCCCGCCTCTTTAACGCCCCGGACCACGATGAAAGAGCCTCTGCCATATCCGGGCGTCGGAGTCTCGACGGACCTCAGGTTCTCTGGCTCGCAAAATAGCGTCTGGACGAAGGCTAGGTTCCGAAATCCCGCCTCTTCGAGAAGGGCGGCCATCTCCTCCGGGACGAGAAAATTGGCGTCAGCGTAAAAGCCTCTCTTATCTTTCTTCTCCATCTCCTCTCCACCCTCTTTCTTCCCTTCGTACCGTTGGCCGAGGCGGCTTTCCTTGTCTATGAAGCCGACTATCAGAGACCCGCCCGGCTTCAAGACTCTCGTGGCCTCCAGGAAGGCTGCCGCTCGATCTCTCAGCAGGAAGACGACCGTCACCATCAGGACCAGGTCGAACTTTTCGTCCCCGAAGGGAAGCCGTTCTGCAACGCCCCTGACGGCAAGAACACCCCTCTCCCTCGCGACCTCGATCATGGGCCCTGAGGGGTCAATACCGATGGAGACGCCCAGGGGAGCGGCAAACCTTCCCGTTCCAACCCCCACCTCCAGGCCTCTCAAGAACCGGGGCATCAGAGATTCGACCGCACGAAGCTCCGAGAGATAGGAGGCTCTGTTTCTCTCAAACCACCGGTCGTAGCGGTCCACCTGGTGATCGTAAGGACCATGCTGGATCCGGGAATGTTCCATCTACCCGTCCTGCATCCTGATGCACATCCAACTTCGCCCGTACTCGGCGTCCAGGGCCTCTTCGAGGGACGGATGCCACTCGCCCTCGCCGGCGAGCCTGAACTCCTGGTCGCCAGCCCGGAGGGCTCCGCCCTCTCTGACTTGGACGGTCGCCACCGCAACGCCGCCGGACTTCAGGTCCACCTCTGCCCGGAGCTCTGAAATTCTCTCATCAGCACCCGACGGAACGAAGGCGGGCTCATCGACTCGCGCGCATTCGGCCGCCTTATCGTGCTTTGTCTCCACCGCCTCAGGCCCGGCCCCCGGCGTAGTCGTCGGTTCGGCCTTGGGCGGACTTTCGATCCGGGCGATGCTGGGGTTGCTGCCCTTGACCGTTTTCGCCTCGCCCTCTTCGGTCTCGAACTCGATCATCATGGCCGTCGCCTTGGTGACGACGCAGCTTTTATCACACCCGTCAGGAGATGACCACACAAGGGCGTCCCCCACCTTCCAGCCGAACTTGTTCTCCGTCATCTTGCTTCACCACACTCCCGTTTCATTCAAATTTTGCCGATGCACCATAGGCTCTGATCAAGACGCCAAAATAGGTTTCGCATCGCTGTGATCTGAACAGGCCGAAAGCATCGTGCACATTGTATGGTCAGGAGAGGTTCGTTCGATCCGGAAAGAAAAATGCCTTCAAACGGGGTGCTGCGACGAGAACGGCTTTGTAGGATTCATCCGTACAGTTCCCGCCGTCTTGCCTCGAGGATGTCCGCCTCCCGTCCGGCGTACTCGGCTGCGGTGATCACCTTCACCCCGTGCTCTTCGGCACACCTGCGCACATCGGCCGCCCTCTTCTCGTAATCTAGGTCGCGCATGAAATGATGGTCCAAAATTACCGTCGAAACTGAGGTCTCCGTTATTATTCTGTTTATGTTCGCTATGGAGGATGCCAGACTTATCGCAGAGTACCTGAAGCCCAGCATGTAGGTCATGGGACCGTCCAGTATCAGCAGGTCAGGGTCTTCCTCCAAAATGAAGACCGTCTGCTCCTCCAGCGATGGACCCTCTACGTCGCTGGTGTGGACCACCTTCTCGTCGTCGAAGGAGATGGATACCTCCACTACATAGCCCAGTCTTGGGTTCGTCCCATGGCATACCGCAGGGGAGAATCTGATGGTGGTGGCGCCGTGATGAAACTCCCTTCCGTCCGCCGTTTCGACGGACCCGGGCAAACCCTTTATCCTCTTGAGAAAGTAAGAGGACCGTCCGATCTGGCTCTTGTTTATATTCGTCTCTGGGTCCTTGATGTAAAGGATCTTGTCTCTGTAGACCTCCGGCTCTTCAGGGTTGTGGTGGTCGTAATGGAAGTGGGTGATTATGAGAACGTCGCTCTCGCTTGCGAATTTCTTGACGTCGGCCCAAGTCTCTTTCAGCCTTTCGATTTCCAGGGGATGGGGAGGGAGCTTGTATCGGCTCGGCCCCAGCGCCACGGCGGGATCTACCAGAACCTTCAGGTCGCCGGTCTCTACGTGAGTGGCCATGGACCTCACCCCAAAGCTGTCGAAGGCCAGAGGCCTGACCGACATTTTTTGTAATGGCTTCCTCGCCGTCAGATCGTCTTCACCTCCACACCCCTCTTTTTCAGGTTCTCCATCACGAAGGGATACCGGTTCAGCTCTTCCGTCTCGACCTTTAGACCAGTTTTGCCGAGGAGCCTTCTGATCCGCCCTGTGCCATAGTTCCAGCAGTAGGCGCAGAGGATGTTGCATCCGACGGCGTCGGCGGTCAGTATCCCGCCGTAGTGTCTTGAATATCTGAACCTGTAGTACTTGCGCCGGATGCCGTCCATCACGATCGTCTCGATCTCCGACGCCCCCTCGAAGGGATCGAAAGGTTTCATCTCCACGTTTTCCACCTCACCGAGTTCGCCACTTCGGATCAGGGCTCGATCCATTCGACTTTGATCTCGTCATCCAGCTCGATGATGGCCGCGTATCCCTTTCGTATCTCACCGACGTTGACGACTTTGGTGGAGCCTATCTCTGCCTCGCCCCGGTCCTCGTGGATGTGGCCGCAGATCAGAAGGTCGGGCTGGAAATCCTCGACAAAGTGGCGAAGGCCGACAGACCCGGTCCTTTCGCCGCTGTATATCAAGTCCTTGGAGTTTCGGGGAGGCTGGTGGGCCAGGACGATCCTGGTGCTAGAGTCGGATATATCCCCATAAAGCTGGGTCAGCGATTCGTATACGTCCTCGTCGGTGTAGTAGTATCGGTTTGGGTCCTCCAGTCGCCTTTTGTCGCGGACCACCATGCCTCCAAACCCGACGAACCCACAGTCTCCGTGCTGACAAGAATGGCGATGGACCATCTTCAGGCCCGCCCTCCTCCAGATATCCGGGACGATCTCTTTTGGGTCCATGTTTCCCGGCACTATCAGCACGTGGGGACCGATTCGGGCCAGAGCCTCGGCAGCGGGTCTCGTCTGATCTGCGGGTTCGAGGTTGTGAAGGTCTCCACAGAAGGCGACGAGATCGACGTCGATGCCTTTGAAGGGCGAAAGCATCTCAGCGCGACCGTGGAGATCGGCCATGGAGAGGATTCTCATGGTACCACCTGATCATTTTTAATATGAATCGTTCTAGAAACTATTTATACCTCCGTTCACGAGAAGGATCCGCCTCCCTTGAGCTGATCAGATCCGGTACGTTCACTTGGATTGTAGATCATCATTTTTGTCGAGGAGCTAAGAAGGACCGAATGGATCTCGGAAATGATCATCGCCTGGCGACGATGCCCCAATTATATCAAGCAACTAGATAAAAATAACTCCTCGTGCCCATCAGGGATGTATCCCCCTCAGGGCCTTTTCGGTCAACAACTCGCCGGGGTATCGATCCGATCAATGTCAAAGGACGCCGGTGAAAGCGTTTCAAGCCGCCTCGAATTCCTCTAAATCGAGGCGCTCATCGAACTTCTCAGGCCTAGCCAGAGGATCGCTGAGGGAAATTATTTCAATGAACTCAATAATTTTTCGGTAAATCTCGCTAAATATTTATCCACGACACTTTTGTAGGGCTTGTTCACCTCCTCGCGGCTCTTTTTTCCTGATAAAAACGGCCTATCATCGACCCAGGGAACATACTCCCATTTCCAGAGGTCGGGGTTTGTATCGTGCTCGGCCATGGCATGGTTTGAGGTGTTGATGAAAATAATCGGATGTTTATAATCATTGGCATAATATTTTACTCTGTGAGGCGGAAGATCCACTTCGAGATCGCCATGAATCGTATCTTCTTCTAGGTTGTTATTGCCGCTGTAGATTTTGGTAAAACGGAGCCCGTTAACGTTGTCGTCACCGGAGTCCGCCATGACGACGAAGCTCTCGATGTCTCTTAAGCGACCATATTTGGCCAGCCGTACATGTTCGTAAATCTTGTTTAGTATCTTATGCTTTCGGAGCTCCTCGTTATTGAAGACCAGAGTAACTTCCAGCTCCTTCTTCCCATCCACCTCTTGCTTTTTAGAGCAATGAATCTCCCGGATGAAGTTCTTCATCCCATCCACCGCTGGCTGATATACGACGGGGCCTAACTCTTCGTGAGAAACTACATCTTTTAACTCGAAAATATTTTTGTATTTAGGCGCGCTGCCCGAGAAGGAATCCTTTATATGTTTATGAATTTCTCTGATCGTTTTACCTTCGGCATCGCCCGAGGAGTCGCATCCCTCATCCGCCCACTGCCACAGCCAAGCCTTCTCTCCGATCTCGAAGGACCATCGATCACGTGGACCGATCAAATTCCACCGATTTTTATAGTGGTCGTAAACCCTCGCCGTATAAGGATCACATTCGACATCCCCTGGTTCTGAATCGAAGTCGATGCCCAACATATATCTTAAATTAGCGTCGTATCCTTTTTTGCTAACGTCGGGCCTACCGTATTGGGTATGAATCTCTTCTCTCCTTCTCAACACCAGCTTTTTTTTGTCGTCTTTGGTCCTCACAAGATCCACGGATGTGAGGTTGTTCCAATCCCACGTCCTCTGATCATCGGTCCGTCGGAACTGTCCGTAATCAGCGGAATATTCGCGCTCGAGTTTAGAGAACCAAAGGCCTTTGACGTCCACGAAATTCACCGTGGAAACTTTATACCTCCAAAGAATTTGAATGTTTCGATGGTTCAAAATCTTTTCAGGTTACTGAAAATATTATCCATTAAATTATTATAAAATTGATAATGATTATCTGCTTTCTGAATTCGATCAAACGGGCCTGTAAATTCGATCAGATTAAAACGAAAGGACGGAGAGAGCTTTTGTCTCCGCCAAGATGACGGAGAGAAAAATTTTCTGATAACTTCAGATCTGTGATGTTCTGAAAGCCGAGATGGATGCTTTTTTGCCCGGGAGATCAAATATCAAATACATCGCCGGAACAGATGGATATAAAACAGAAACGGAACGCTAAGGAAAATATGCAACAAACCATCTGCTACAAACCATTTAATAGAGAACTGAATAAGAAACAAGGTCAGGAATCCAAAATCTTGGGAGACAGAGATGATGAAGATCACCGATCAGATTCACGCGTTGAAGATCCCCTTTCAGATCCGAGATCCTTCCGGCCTCACCATCCCGCGGTTCGTCTACGTTTATGTCGTCCGCGGTGAAGAGATCTGCCTCATAGACAGTGGCGTGGCATCCTCTGAGCGGATCATCGTCGATCATCTGAGGGAGACGGGCCGAAGGCCAGAGGAGATATCGCGCCTGATCTTAACCCACGGCCATCCCGACCATATCGGAGCTGCTAAGGCGATAAAAGAAATATCCGGCTGCTCTGTGGCGTCCCATTCGGCAGACAAGGACTGGATAGAAGACACTGATCAGCAGGAGAGAGATCGGCCCGTCCCGGGCTTCGGAGATCTGGTGGGCGGCTCGGTCCAGATCGACGAGATCCTCCAGGATGGGGACGTCCTCGATCTCGGTTCTGGGTTAAAAATCGAGGTCCTCCACACCCCTGGACACTCCCCCGGCTCGATCTCCCTCTGGATGCCCAGGGAGGGGGTTCTCTTCTCCGCCGACGCCGTTCCCCTCGATGGAGCAATGCCGATATACGATGACATCCTGGCCTCTGTCCGATCGATCCAGAGTTTGAAGGCGATCGAGGGGGTCAAAGTCCTCCTTTCGGCCTGGGATGAGCCGAGATTTGGTGAGGACGCATATCGAGTCATGGACCAGAGTCTCAGTTATCTTCAGCGGATTCACGGCGCTGTTATCAAGTCTGCAGAGGCAAGCTCTTCACAGGACCCGATGGAGCTATGCAGGCGGACCATCCGGGAGCTTGGCCTTCCCGAGATGATGGCAAATCCCCTCACCGCCAGGTCTTTTCATTCCAGCCTCAGGATCCTTAAAACGAGGACTTGGGAATCCTTATAGAGTCTAAACCGTCCTCTCCTCAAGGTAAGTAATACAGTAAGTTAATAAAGCGTAAAGAATACATAATAGTCGATGCCTAGATGTCCAACATTGATCTTACTGATCCTGATGCTGCTAAACGTCGACGCAAGCTCTTCTGGTTGACGGCGGCGGTTCCGGAGAATTCACTAAGATCCAGGACGCAATAAACGCCTCAGAAGCGGGTGGAGAGATAATCCTCCTGAATGGGACATATAGAGAGAACCTGATGGTCGATAAATCGATTATCCTCAAGGGCGAGGGAGGCCCAGTCGTTGAAGACGGGAGCGCTTCTGCCCCCATTATCACGATAAATGCGACCTCCGTCGTTCTTGATCTGGCATTCCGCAGTAAGACTATGCAAAACCGAAAATTTTTGGCTTATCTGATGTGCACAAACTCAAACCGATTCCTAATCTCTGCTAATAATAATTTTGATTAAATTTGTAAATACGATATTAACAATTAAATATTTTATAAAATTATGTGTATTATACTCTTTATCGTTGTGGCGCGGATCTATCTAAACTCAACATAACTTCGGCAGATATCGATTCTCAAAAAATCGGGTCGTGTATGCACTTCATTGAATAAGTAGCTTAAATGTCATCAGCTCTCTAA
>DAOSXX010000022.1:0-34413 GCA_035380685.1 Methanothrix sp.
GAGGGCCAGGTTCAGGAGGGCGATCCCCCCGAGTCCCGCCGATAGTTCCCGAAAGAGCGGCGTCACCAGTCGGCCAGAGGCGACGGCTGAGAGCCCACCGGCGACGAAGGCCAGGATCGAGAAGATCGGGTGCATAGTCGAGTTATCGCCGGGGAAGATCCCCACCCCCAGGACCCCGACCCCGAAGAGGCCGACGAGGAGGGCGAGGATGGCGAAGCCACGACTCCGGCCCCGACTCCGACCCCCGGCGGCGCCGAAGAGGAGGAGGGCCCCTGCGGTGACCAATAGCCCCGTGAGGATCATGGTGGCGTTGAAGATCGTCGCCGAGGGCTCGACGATGATGCTTTCGGGCGGCATCGAGGCCCCCAGGTCGCTGATGGCCTTATCTCGGGTGCTGCGGCCGGGGCGGAACGTCTCGGCGGTGTCACCATCAGGGCAACCGTCCCGGCGGCGAAGAGGAGGGCTCCGGTGAGAGGCTGGTGGTGCATGGTGGGGTGGGTGTATTTAAGATTTCAGTAATGTTTGGAACCGATGGCGAGAAGGATCGTTCCTTCAAGGGGATTTGATGGACACAATATTGTAGATCCGGAATTTAAGTTAGGGAAGATTCTCGAAAAGGAGGTGGTGAAGCAGGCGTGGGTATTCTCCTGGGGTGAGAGGGACGACGGGAGATTATATAACTAACCTATCGCAATTTGGAGATTCGTGACCCAACAGTATAAAAATATCTTTTGTCCTAGAATTAAGCTACCGGTAACGTGCGAGATGATGCTAAAACGCAACTAATTACGATTTTAATATTATATTTTGATTTTAGTATCTTTGATTCCTTCCAAAAAATCTAATACAGCTTTATAAAGATCCTCATTATGTAAAGATGCGTATTTAAAGTGTATTATCTTTAAGAGGGGATCAGTTTCATTTGGACCAAAAGATTCTATGTACTCATCTAACGTATAAGGCGAATCGTGGATTGATAATATTTTTTCTATATATTTTTTAACTAAGTATAAATTTTCTGATGTGATTGCATCATTAAATAATTCCTTTTCATCTTGATTCAGATTGTCATAATTTGATAATATATATAAAATATTCTCAGTTAATACATATGCCTCATCATTGGTATTTTCAATTTTTGCATCTAAATTAAATGGACATCCTGATTCAATAATCGACCTGCATGCTAAATAAAAATCTTTTGTATCTAACGTATCTAAATCCAATTTTCCCTTCAATCTTGCCCCAATGTTCCATATTAAAAATTTTGGATTTAGTTTCACAGTATCCGGGAATCTAGAAAAATTTTCTAGTAAAAATTCATCTGCTATGTGATAAGCATCTGGTTTAAAGATCAATTGTGCAACGTTATTTAGTATATCTCGTGGGAGGATGTCTAAATAAGAATGTATCAACTTTAAAAAATCAAACGCATCTGATTCAAGAAGAGAAATCGCACAATAAGAAAACTCCGGAGAGCTTCTAAAGTGTTCCATTCGCTTAAGCATGTATTCGAAAGCTATAAATTGTTCAAAGGTATCTTCACTCTTTGCCGAAATAAGCAATAGGATATCTAAATCCCTATTCACCGAACCATAACGCTCAATCATGCGGAGCTGAACGATATCCACCTTATCATCCCAATTATTGAAAATTTCTGCATAATTCTCTTTCAATAACTCCCACCATCGGAACAGAATAGATCTCCGTCTTATAGCATGCCAAAAAGCTTCATGATACGAAGGATGAACGAAATCGAATTTTATCGATCCAGTTTCATCTTTATTCTCAAGAAGAATCATATCGAATTTATCCATAGCATGCGAGAAGGGATTAGTTGGAATACCAGATACATGAGTTTCCTTGAACATGTAAGCCAATGTTTCGCGATAAGCCTTTTCGATATCCATTTTTGAAGCAGGAGTATTAGGAAAAAGCACGTTCGCCGTTGAACATACTTCTAACCATATCAGAAATATTTGTTCGTGATCTGGTAATGAAACCATCCATTCGCTCAATGCCTTGACCATTTCCTTGGAGATTTCTACATGACGAAGTACTTCCTCTAACGAATTTAGCTTTTCAGACGTCCTTACGAAAAACTCTATGTTATGAGGTGCAGGAAGAAGATCTGGCAATTGATCCTCAAGTCCTTCTATTATTTCTTTATTTGATGCCCATAACGGCTTATAAAATTGTACATATCGATTTAGAATATTCAATAATACGTCTGGCTTATATGACGTATGCACTCTTAAATCCTTCTCAAGTTCTGCAACCTTTTCGAGGTTGTGAAACTCAGCAACCGCCTCTTTAAAGATACTATGCCTTGTTGTTATAATAATTCTCAAATGTTCGTACTGTCGTGCCAAGTTCAGAAAAGTGTCTAGATGCTTAGCAAATTCATCCGATCGACGATCTAAGGTTTCACCAAAAGGATCATCAAAATGTATTATCCTTGAGGTACCCGTTTCACTGCTAAAGAGATCAGGCAAAAGCCTTTCCATATTATTATCATATTTTTGTAATAAACCAACTAACTTATCATATCTTATATGCAGTGGTTCGTAGCCTTTCTCATAATACTCCCAGAGAATATAGAGTGCAGTAAATGTTTTTCCTATATGAGGTTCTCCAATTATGAAAATGATGTGATCCTTCTCCAATTTTGAACATATGTCATCGTACTCTGTAGGCTTCACATAAAGACTCGGCAAATTTTTAAAACGACTTCTGGGTAAACGTAACTCGTGATCGAAGCCTATAGTTTTGAGAAAACCTTCAATAGACTTGCTAGAATTCGATTCTTCAATATCCTGAGTTTTTTCTTCAATATATTTTTTTAATAAATTAAAAAATCTATCAAATTTGGCATCTTCTCCTTCAATTACGCTACCAAGTCCGCGAACGCTTAAAATTGTATATATTTCAGTTCCTGTCTTAGGACTAGAAGGATTTATATAATGTATTTCCTTCCCCTCATCTTGAAAGAGCACGTTAATATCTCTATCTTGCATGCTATGACCTATTACAACCATACTTTGATTTATTATACGAGACAAGCTAGGTTTGATGCTCTTTTCAAAGTCGAATATCTCATCCGGTGTGAAAGCATAGCTGTTTCTTGAATTAAGTGAACCGTGTAATTTTATCAATCTAAATAAATCTAGTGGGGATTCCAATTGATCGCATATTTCTTCATTTTTATCTTTTCCATTTACAACCAACATATAGCGATCAGGGGCATACCAACTTAAATATTTATTCAAAGCTGCCTCTAAAAGATGATCCAAATTAGTTGATAAGACAATTTTTATATATCCCTTTTCTATGAGCTGACAAAAGTCGCGGTATCCATCCGATGGGGACTTATTTTCCCACAAATGCTCTCTGAGAATAGAATACCGGGTGTCCTTATCCAGCCTCTTCCAAACCTCATAGAATTTTTCAATTTTATCTGGTGCAATAGATTCTTTCAGAAGTTCTGCAAATTTAAGATCTACTTTGGCAGCCTCGCTAATTTGGCTCTGCCATTTATCAAATAGCTCGTTCGCATGTGATTCTAATACCGCATCAACAATTTGCATCATGCTGGAGCATCCAGAGCTTATAGACGCCCCGGCTCCTAGAAAAAAGATATACGGATCTACACCAGATCGTTGTCTTGAGACCATGTCTTCAGCTAAAGCTCTTATTTCATCCGACATGTACAACACCATTATTGAGACTACCTTCTAAGAATTGGGATGCCAATTTAACTATTAAGAAGTTACGGCTTTTGAGTCGGCGCCGAAGCGGAATTTAGATAAGCGAGGTCAGTATTCATTTCATCGGGGAGAGGCGTTTGGGGTTCTTGGATGACGAAATTTTCAGGCAGGATTGTCGAAGCCGTCACCGCCGGGAAGTCGCGCGCCTGCTCTTTGAATTTCAAGCTTCTGGATTTCTGACGAAGAGGGAGTAAGGGTTAAAATGGCCATCGAGATGAGCAGCCCCTGGATTGCGGGGCCGGTCGGCGCGGCAGCCGGTGCGGCTCTCGCTTGGATCGCCACCGAGTACAAGACCAGGAAGACCTACAGGAACGTGATCATGCTTCTGGCGAAGAGCGCCGACGACTTCGCCGGGGAGGGCCAGGTGGATAAGGCCCTCTCCATCTACGACCAGATCCTCAAGGACGTCCCCCGCCTTGAGCCCGCCGTCCGGGGGGAGGTGAGATTCAGGCAGGGGCTCAGCCGCTACGGCCAGTCCTTCGAGGGGGCGAGGGATACGAACCTGCGCCGGGCGGTCGAGGCCTTCGAAGAGGCGATCAGGCTCTACAAGCCCGAGAAGTACCCCGTCGAGCACGCCCAGGCCCAGAACGGCCTCGGGATGTCCCTAGTCCGGCTATCGGAGACCGGCGATGGAGGGTGGGGCGGGAGGACGTCGGGAGGACGAATGGAACGGGAAGAAGAGAGGGTGCAGAGTCTGAAGCGGGCGATAGGGGCCTTCGAGGAGGCCCTGAAGCTCTACGCCGCCGAGGGCAGGTCTCAGGAGCATGCCCAGACCGAGAACAACCTCGGCGACGCCTACCTTCTCCTGTCCGGGCTCGAATCGAGAGACGTGGACTCGGTTGCGAGCGTGGCCGCAGCCGCAAACCTGAAGCGCTCCATCGAGGCCTATGAGGAGGCCCTGAAGTTCAGAACCTCTGAGGAGCAACCCGAGGACTACGCCGAGACCAAAAACAGCCTTGGACGGGCCCAGATGGCCCTGGCCCTGGTCGAAGAGGGAGAGACGGAGATGCGAGAGGCGCTTCTGGAGAAGGCGATCAGCTCCTTCAAGGCGGCTCTGGAGGTCAGGACCGCCGACTCCCACCCCGAGGAGCGGGCCGAGACTCAGACCCTCCTCGGCCAGGCCCTGGTCCTGGAATCCGAGCCCTCGGTGAGCGGGAGCGAAGTCCACTGGGCTGACAGGGAGGGGCTGAAGATGGCGATCGAGGCCTACGAGGAGGCCCTGGCCGTCCGGACCCAGAAGTCCCACCCTGAAGAGTACGCCGAGACGAAAAACCTCCTCGGAAGAGCCCTCGTAATACTATCAGGCCCGGCGAGCGGCCCCGAAGACGCCGCAAACCTGAAGCGAGCGATCCGGGCCTTTGAGGAGGCTTTGACCATCCGGACCCAAGAGGCGAGCCCACTGGATTACGCTGAAACCCAGAACAACCTCGGAATCGCTTACCGGAACCTTTCGAAGCTGGAGGACCGGGAGGATAACCTGGAGCGTTCGATCCGGGCTTACGAGGAGGCTCTCCGGGCGAGGTCCGCCGGGGCGAAGAGGGCGGCCGGGGAGAAGGGCAGCGAGGAGAAAGCAGAGGTGGAAAATGTGGAGATGAGCGGAGAATAGAGAGGTGGGCCAGAGGAGACCGCTAAAAATCGAGTCATAAACGTGAGAGTAGTCTCCCTTTTTTCCGGACATGAGAAAGTATCCCTGAAAAAGGGACGGTATGGGAGCGACTCCTTTCGTCGCCTCCCTTTGGAAGATCAACCGAGCTTCGGATCGCGCTTGATGATGCGATTTGGGTGAGAGGTGTACCGCCTCCCATTGAGCCCTTTCTCAGGCGTCGAGCCACCAATGGTCCACAGGGTCCATCTGCTTGTCAGCTCTTCCATCCCGCGGGACCCGTTCCAGGTCGAAATCTTCAAACCCGTGGACAAGTCCTCCGTTAGCCGCTCTAGGGATCGCTTCTAACATACAATTTTATCACGCTGCTTACCACAGATATAAAATTTTTCACCATATAACAAATAGATCTCTGACATGGCGCGATCTCAATATAGTCTATATATAGTGCTGCACCAAAAGATTGAAACTAACCGTCGATATCCAGAGGCCCATCTATTGGCCAAATAAGTATTATTTCTTGGGTTCAAAACTATAATTTCGTCTAAACTATTGCAGACCATCATTCGGGAAAAAGAAAACGGGGGGGCGTCAGAGCACCGACCCGGGCGACGTGCTCCTCTCCCCTCAGAAGGGCTTTACTCTCTGGAAGTTGATTATCGTCTGGAGGTTTGGGGGCAGCGTCGTCTGGGTACCAGGCTTTGTCGGCGTTCCTATGCCCAGAGGAGAACCGATCGAGACCTTGTTCGAGACGTAGGAGAGGTTGCATCTCCGGTCGGTCATCACGATATATACCGATTCTGGCGGGACGTCGCCCTTCTCCACCGCAAACCAGAGGCCCTGCAGGTCTTCCGGGGTTTCCAGGGCACAGAAGCCGTAAATCCGAACGTCGTCCTGGTTGTAGATGTCCACCCAGGTCCTGGAGGATTTGGTGGTCTTGCCGCAGGGCGGCAGGTCAGGAGCGGCCTCGAAGAGCTCAGGTGGATAAACGTTCCAGTTGGCGACCGGGATCTTGTACCGTATGAAGTCGTTTCCGCTCACCGAATAGTCTTCAGTCCCTGTAATCTGTAGCTGTGGGCTTGGAATGTCCTGGTAGCACTGATACTGGTGGCCGCGTTCGAATATGTGGACTTGTGTGTAGGCCAACCGGCCGCTCCCATCAATGAACCTGGTATAAGTATCAGCTTGGAGACGTTCATGCTCGACGGGTCGAAGGATCATCAGCGTCTCGCTGAAGTTCGTCGTCCAGACTGCAGAGATGGCCATGGCCTCGGAAATTGGGTCTGAGTTGACCGTTGGGCCATAGGCGTAAGAGACGTTAGCATTTTCCCAGTCAATGTCGGTGGGATAGAACTTCCCCCAGGCATGGACGGTAAAGTCCGTGCCGCTTACATCTATGTCGATCGCCGTGACTCCGGTAGTATTTGGGTTGACGTTCTTCCAGTATCCTGAGAAACGGTCTAACTGGGCCGAAGAGCATGGAGTGAAGGTCAAGGCTAGAAGTCCAAGGATCATTAAATATATGGGTTTTTTCATAGTTATCCCACGGATGCTTTGCTAAGATGTTAATTCCATCGTTCAAACTATTTTACGTTATTGACTCCTCAACCTGTGGCTATCCGAATTATAGTGCTGAACCCAAAAAATAATACTTATTTGGCCAATAGATGATGTTTGAGCCTGTCAGAGCTTCTGAAGCGATTCGCAGACTTTCGGAAGAAAGTGCTAGCAGCACCTTCTTTGAGCGAATATTTGAGCAAATATAGTGCTGCACCAAAAGATTGAAACTAACCGTCGATATCCAGAGGCCCATTTCGCAACATGCTACGCTCATCTTCCTGAGACCCCCTAATTTTAAGTGTTCTAATCTCACTTTTCAGCTTAGATTTCAGTTCCATGAAGTTAATTTCATAAATTTACTCATTTAACTGACGATATATAAAATATATCAAAAATCGATATATTTTATATGAAAATTATATTTAAATACATTTAAATAAGGATTACCTCTATAATGTGTCATAAAAATATGTACTTAAATAAAATCAAATATCAAGTTAATAAAATTAATTTAATTAATCGGTTTGTTAATAAAACAAAATAATTTAATATAATATATTATTTTATTGGTTCTGGTCGTATGAACTGCCTAGGTTAAAAGCTACAATTTTGCTCTATGGCCAAGGGCCGCCCAAAAGAAAGTCGATCGCCACAATAGTTCTTATATAATATGGGTATAAACACCCCAGTCCGAAATTTGACTCGATTTTGGAAACTCGTCTGTTACATATACTATGTGAATTCGCCCCCCTCGTCGCGTATCATGATGGTTATTGGCTTGAAATAAGCCCTTAAAGCGTACTTGAAAGTCAGATGGCTGAGAATACTTATAGTTTGTAAGAACAAAGCCCCGAATCTTTTGAAAATTGGATTATTTTTATACATCATATTTAGGCACCTATACTCTTGATTTTCGCCCTGGTTTTCTAGTTTATAAAATTAAGCAAAATAATTAATCTGAAACCGAATTTTCGACCATAGATTAAATTAAAATTAAAAGTTATGCCGGTCGGCACCCACTATAAAAATTAGTAATTTATATACTAAAACTTAATTAATTTATGCTATTTCATGCAAGTTGTAATAGTTATGTTCAATAATATAACAAATACGAAATTTACATATAATTTTTATTATATAATACTCGGAAAGTTCGGTGATTTTTAAATAAATTTTTTTAATAATTGAGAAATTGAAGTTTAGCGATTTTGGCCAGAAAAGTGAGAGTTAAGGGCCATGTAATCGATAACCTGAATCGACTTAGAAATTTTGGATGAAAATCAGAGATCGAGGTACAATGTTTTAAGAGGCGTCCAGCATTAGGGTTCGTAGGCGGCAAGCATAAAGGGTTTATATCCCCATGGGCATTACTCCGCCCCTGAGGGCGGCGCCTATCAGACGATTTTCAGAGGATCATAAATGGGCCTACATAGACCTTCTGGCCGTGCTGGTTGGAGTTGCAGGAGGTCTTGGCGCCGTAGTTTTTCGCGAATTCATCCTCATCGTCCACGACCTATTCTTCAATGATATCCTGCCTCTCGCCCCCAGCGATCGCTTCATAATACTCCTGCCGGTTATCGGCGGTTTGATCGTGGGTCCCGTGGTCTATTGCCTCGCCCCCGAAGCGAAGGGCGACGGAATACCCATCGTCATGGAAGCCCTCCAGAGGCGAGGAGGACAGATTAGAAAGAGGGTGGGGTTCATCATCATATGCGCGTCTGCCGTCACTGTAGGGAGCGGCGGCAGCGCTGGAAGAGAGGGCCCTATCGTCCAGATAGGCGCCTCCTTTGGATCTCTGATCAGCCAGGCCGCAAGGCTGGGCCCTCAGGATATGAGGCTGCTCACAGCTTGTGGCGTCGCTGCGGGGATCGCAGGGACCTTCAACGCCCCCATGGGAGGCGCGGTCTTCAGCATGGAGGTGATATCCAGAAGGTTCTCCTCCTACGATGCAGTTCCGATACTTCTCTCGTCGGTCGTGGGAAAGGCAGTAGTTTCAGAGCTGATCAACCCGGTTCCGGACTTCATCAACCCGATCTTCGTCTTCAGTTTCTCCGACCTTCTGCTCTGTTTTCTTTTGGGCCCCTTATTCGGCTTTTTGGCCTTTCTCTGGGTCAAAAGCTACTACATCGCTGAGGACTTCTTCAGCTGGCTTCCCATGCCCGATAAGCTTAAGCCCGCCCTGGGAGGCTTCGTGGCTGGCATAAGCGGCCTTTACTTTCTGAACTATGGGATCATGGGGGTGGGGTATGAGGGTATAAACCTGGTCTTCAAAACGATCTCATCCGACCCCTCAAATGGTCTTCTCCTTCTCCTTTTAGCCCTCACGTTGCTCAAAGTCCTGGCCACAGCCTCTACCGTCGGATCCGGCGGCAGCGGCGGCCTCTTCGCACCCACCCTATACATCGGATCGATGCTCGGATTGATCTTTGGAATCCTGGCCGACAAGTCCTTTACAGGAATGCTAGCCGAACCCTCGGCCTACGGCCTTCTGGGGATGGGGGCCTTCTTCGCAGGGGCGGCCCGGGCACCATTGACCTGCATAGTGATGATCCCCGAGATGGCGAGCAGCTACAGCAGGCTTCCACCCCTCATAATATCATGCATTTTGAGCTACGCAACGGCTCAGATCCTCCTGCGAGGCGGTTCCATCTACTCGATCAAGCTGATGAGACGGGGAGTCTACCTTGACCCTCTCCAGCCGCTCCTGAGCAGAGTGCCGGTGGGAGAGGCGATGCAAAAGGACGTCGTCACCGTCAGTTCCAAGACGTCCGTCTCGGCCGTCCGCGATCTCATCTCCCGCTACAACTACACCGGGTTTCCCGTCGTCGACGATGGCGAACTCGCCGGGGTGATCACCTTCGACGATCTGAGGCGGGTTCCGCTAGAGGCCCAAGACGATACCCTGGTCGAGGAGGTGGCGACGAAGAACACGATCTTCGTTTATCCAGACCAGTCCGTGAAGTACGCCATGGACCTGATGTACCAGAACGGGATCGGTCGGATACCGGTAGTGAGAGAGAACGGATCGAATGAGCTGGTCGGGATAATAACCAGGACCGACGCGATCCAGGTTTACGAAAAGGAAGCTCAGCAATAGCCTGAACCTTTCTCAGCTCGGATCCAATTGTTAGAAAGACAGCATAATAAAGGGAGAGATGAACTCGAGTGAGTTAAGAGTTTATATTGAGATGAACATTAATATGCTGTCTTGAATCGGGATCGAACAGTTGAGGAAGGCTTCATCAAAAAATTATCTGAAACGTATAAGTGGGCCTACATCGACTTTCTTGCTATACTTATCGGCGTGGCGGGGGGAGCTGGCGCCATAGTCTTTCGAAGCGTTATCGAGTTCATCCACGGCATATTCTTCTCCGGTATATACTACCAGGGCGCTGGCCCGACTTATTGCGTAATCCTCTTTCCCATCATCGGCGGGCTGATTGTGGGGCCTATAGTCTTCATACTGGCCCCTGAGGCGAAGGGTCACGGGGTTCCCCAGATCATTGAGAGCTTGCAGATAGGCGGAGGGCAGATCAGAAAACGGGTGGGCTTTCTTCTCATCCTCTCCTCCGCCGTCATCATCGGCAGCGGCGGAAGCGCCGGGAGGGAAGGGCCCATCGCCCAGATCGGAGCCTCCTTCGGCTCTCTCATAGGTCAGATATTCAGGCTCGGATCCGGAGACCTCAAACTTCTGACGGTTTGCGGCGTCGCCGCTGGGATCGCCGGAACCTTCAACGCCCCCATGGGAGGCGCGATTTTCAGCATGGAGGTCGTAGCAAGGAGGTTTTCGCCTTATGACTCGGTGCCGATCCTGATCTCGGCGGTCGTCGGCGTGGCGGTGGCAGGCACCCTGATGAGCCCGACTCCGGCCTTCGCGAACCCCGAGTTCGCCTTCAGCACTGCAGACCTGGCCCTCTGCTTTATCCTCGGCCCGATCTTCGGAGCTCTCGCCTTCTCCTGGGTGAGGATCTTCTACTTCGTGGAGGATTTCTTCGAGGGCCTCAAGATCCCAAAGATGCTCAAACCCGCCTTGGGCGGGACCGTGGCGGGGATAAGCGGATACTACCTCTTCGGCTACGGGATCATGGGCGTCGGATACGACGGCATCACCAGGATCTTCGAGACGCCGTTCGACGCGTCGTCCTTTCCGAGCTCATTCGATATGATGATCTTCCTCATCGCCCTCGGCCTCGTCAAGATCCTGGCCACCTCCTTCACCGTAGGGTCCGGCGGAAGCGGCGGGATATTCGCTCCGTCCCTCTACATCGGGTTCATGTTCGGGGTGGCATTCGGCCTATTCGCCGGCGTGATCCTTCCAGACCTGGACACCGCCTCGCCAACGGTCTACGGCCTTCTGGGGATGGCGGCCCTCTTCGCGGGAGCTGCGCGGGCGCCTCTCACCTGCATAGTGATGATCCCGGAGATGGCCAGCAGCTACAGCAGGCTTCCGCCCATCATCATCGCCTGCGTTCTCAGCTACGCGACGGCCCAGATCCTGATGAAGGGTATGTCCATCTACTCCCTCAAGCTGATGAGGAAAGGTATCTTCATCGACCAGCCCCAGCCGGTTCTGAAAGGGATCGAGATCGGAGAGGCGATGCACCGGAATGTCGCCACCGTCAAGCCCGAGATGACCCTCCGTGAGCTTCGGGACTTGATGTTCAAAAGCAACCTCAACGGCTTTCCTGTGGTTGAAGATGGCCGGCTCGTGGGGATTGTGACCTTCGACGACCTGAGGAAGGTGCCGATCTCAGAGCAGGATAAGACCCTGGTGGGCGATGTGGCCGTCAGGGAGTTGATCTCCGTCCGGCCAGACCAGTCCTCAAAGTACGCCATGGACCTGATGTACCAGAACAAGATAGGGAGGCTTCCGGTGGTGAGCGGCGACGATCCGAAAGAGCTCCTGGGGATAATAACCAGGACCGACGTCATCCGGGCCTACGAGACTGCCGGGCAGAGATGAAACGTAGATATCTCAAATAGGCAAGTAATTATAAAATATAAAAATAATAGAAAGAAATTGTTGGGGCTTAAAGCCCTGCCCTCTCTACGATGACGTCGGCCACCTCTTTTGCGCTCTTGAAGGGAAAGTCACTGGCCTTGAGGACCTTGCCGGCGTCCCCAGCCGTCAGCTCGACGTCGCCTGCCTTGCATTTCGTCGCGGCTCCCGCGGGCATCGCTGCCAGAAGCTCTTCGGGGGTTTTTATCGGAAACTTTGCGCCTTTCAGGGCTCCAGTGATCTGTGCGTGTATCTCCTCTTTAATGCTCATTTTTTCACCTCAGAACCTAATAGCACAGGTATGAATATATACTTTAGCGTCATCAGAATGTACTAAATACAGTTAGGTATACAAAAATGACCTTGAGATGTAGGCAGAAAACCTTTTAGCCTATCGGCACCAAAAAGCTGCCCATGGCAGCCCTGGAAGAGCCCTTTGTGAGGGAGATCTCCGAGATCAGGTCGGAGCTTCGGGAGATGCACGCCGATCTGAAGCGGTTCGTGGAGCGCTCGAACCGAGAGCATATGGAGTCGATCCTCGCCGACTGCAGGAGGGGCTTCTCGGAGGTCCTGGTCCGCCACGTGGAGGAGGAGGCCGAGGAGGGGCTGGAGGAGAATATGGTCGAGGGCTGCGAGATGAAAAAGGCCTGCAAGACCAGATTTCAGGGGCTTCTGAAGGAGAGTGCAAGCCTCATCAGGAACGCGGACTCGGAAGATGGTGAGGAGACGATAGAGGAGCTGAGGTCGAGGCTTGCGGACCTGCGGTCCAAAGCTCCTTACGAGCAGTGCGAGAAGTGCTTTTCTGAAGCGTCAAAGCTCCAGGAGAAACAGATCGAGCTTCTCCGGTCGATGCGGATATACGAGACGAGGGACGAAAAGGAGCAAGAATCTCAGGACCTGCCGGTGGAGGCCGTCGTCAAAGAGATCCTGGAGCCCCTGAACAGCAGGCAGAGGCTCCAGATCCTGAAGAGCCTCGCGAGCGAGACGAAGTCCTTCTCGTCCCTCTCGGAGCTGACGGGGCTTCGGGGCGGAAACCTCCTCTTCCACCTCGAAAAGCTCCTCGGCTCGGGGATGATCCTCCAGCGGCACGAGAGGGGCGACTACATGATCACCGAGAAGGGGTACCGGGCGCTTCTGGGGATCGCTGAGATCTATGCGAAGCTGAGCGTATGACCTTTTTAAAATCAATTTTAGACACGGCATCGATTGCTTAGCCCGCTAATTTTAAATTTGTTGATGTGTTTTTGAATCAAAGATCAGGAGGGAATTTTAACGGACTATCAGCTTGCCATATCTCCTGGACTTGACATAAGCCCAAAAGAGTTCGTTTCGGCCTGGAACGATAACCAGGAAAGCCTCAAAGCTGCCAGAGCAAAACTCGCGGATGATTCGTCCAAGAGGTTCGCAATAGATCCTGCGACGTTAGAAGGATATGCCATATTTCTTGCAGGCGTAGGCAGCACAATTTTGGTTGACGTTTTGAAAGACCTTATCAAAGATCAAATAACTGAACTCATCAAGAAAAAGTCCGGCAAAAACCAGAGCGCACCCACAATAGAATTCCTCATAATCGAGCAGAAAGCCGACAGGACGCTGATAGTCGTAAAAGAGCATGAGCGTTGAAGTCCAATGGGAGATCACCGAATGACCCTCATCACCATCCGCGAGACCGGCGCCGCAGACGAGAGCCCCAACGCAACGGTCAGCTTCGACAATCGCGGCGAAAATTCCATCACCATCACCGACCCCTTCTCCGAGCAGGAGGAGCAGCGGTTGGAGTGGTACTTTGAGGAGCATCTTCGCTTTCCCTTCCTGGAGGGCGTCCGGGCAGAGGAGGCCAAAAGAAGCGTTGCATCCTACGGTGAGGTTCTTTTCGATCAGGTATTCCAGGATAGATCTATCTACAGCCGCTACTCCCAGGCTCGGCAGGAGGGCGTTGAAAAGCTCCGCTTCGAGATCGTGGGATCGCCCGAGTTCTTCCATCGGCTCCACTGGGAGACGCTGAAGGACCCCGAACTTCCCACGCCCTTCGTGGTCGAGGCTCCTATGGTCCGGCGGACCTTTCATGCCCCAATCATCGATGCCAAAAGCAAGCTCTCGCCCACGATCAACCTCCTGATCGTCACGGCGAGGCCCGACGAGAGAAGAGACGTGGGATATCGGACCATCACCCGCCCCCTCGTCGAGAGCCTGCGCCAGGCGAGCTTGAAAGTGAGAGTTGATATCGTCAGGCCTGGAACCTACGAGGCCTTGACGAAGCACCTGGATTCGGTTCGTGACGATCACGGTGCCGGTTTTTACCACATCGTTCACTTCGACCTTCACGGCGGCCTTTTGACTTATGAGCAGCTGCAGAAGGGCTCGGAAGCCGAGAGCCTCCTGTATCAGACCCGCTATGGGAGGGGCGATATCGAGCCTTACGAGGGGAGAAAAGCCTTCTTATCCTTCGAGGGCGAAGAGGCCGGAAAGTCTGATCTGGCTGAGGCGGGCGAGATCGCCGAACTTCTCATCAACCACAGAATCCCGATAGCGGTCCTCAACGCCTGTCAGTCGGGAAAGCAGGTGGCCGACTCGGAGAGCAGTCTTGCGAGCAGGTTTTTGGAGGCTGGGATCCAGACGGTTCTTGCTATGGGCTACTCGGTCACGGTAAGCGCTGCGGCCCTGATGATGGAGACCCTTTACCGGCAGTTTTTCGCAGAAGAGGATCTTCCCGTCGCCATCAGGCGGGCACGAAAGGAACTATTCAACCAGAAGGGGCGGATGGCCTACTTCAATCAGCAGATCGATCTAGAAGACTGGATGCTCCCCGTCGTCTATCAGAGCGGCGGAGCGACTGCAGAGTCGCCGATCGCTCTTCGGGAGTTCAACACTGACGAAGAGGTGGAGTTTTATGAGCATCAGGCTCGGAGGTACGTTGCGCCAGAGCCGACCTACGGATTTGTGGGCCGGGACCTGGACATATTGCGAATCGAAAATAGGCTTTTGAGCGAACGGGATGGAAAGCCTTCAAACCTCCTTCTGATCAAGGGGATGGGAGGCTCTGGCAAGACCACTCTCCTCAATCACCTGATGGAGTGGTGGCAGACAACGAACTTTGTGGGGGAGGTCTTCTACTTCGGCTACGACAAGAAGGCCTGGACGCTCCAGCAGATCATGGACCAGATCGCTAAAGTCTTGTTTGAGGCGGAAGGAAAGTCTCAGGCTGTAGCAGACACGAAGCTGGCCGCATTTCGGGCCATGAATCTCGGAGCCCAGCAGCAGAAGCTAGCAGCCCTCCTTAGAACCAAGCGGCACCTTCTGGTTCTGGACAACCTGGAGTCGGTCACCGGCTCAAACCTCGCGATAATGAACACCCTCACCGAAGAAGAGAGACTCGCCCTTCGGGAGTTTCTCTTAAAATTATCTGGCGGGAAGACTTTCGTCTTGCTCGGCACCCGCGGCGGCGAGGGGTGGCTGATCGAGGGGCAGAACGCGCCCTTGAGAACCAAAGACGTCTACGACCTTCCCGGCCTCGATCCAGAGGCGGCATCGACCCTGGCCGAGCGCATCTTGGAGCGAAACGTCCCCGACCGCAAGATGCGGGAAGAGTGCCGAAATAGCAGCGAGTTTCGAAGATTGCTCGAAGTTCTGGACGGCTACCCTCTCCCGATGCAGGTCGTCCTGGCAAACCTCGCCCGCCAGAGCCCTGCCGAAGTTCTGAAAGCCCTGCAGGCTGGCGGCGCGCTTGAGGACTCAGAGATTAAGTCCAAGACCGAGAGCATCATGCGCTGCATCGACTACTCCCACAGCAATCTCTCGCCAGAGGCGCAGGAGCTTCTGCTCTGCCTTACGCCCTTCACGGGCGTGATCTACGAGGGCCTTATCGAGGAGTACACCAAGCACCTAAAAGGGCAGCCAAATCTCGGCCACATCCGGTTCGACCTCTGGCCCGATGTCCTGGAGGAAGCGAAGATGTGGGGCCTTTTGACGCCCGACCAGATACCGGGATATCTCCGGCTACAACCGGTCTTCCCCTATTTCTTGCGCACCCGGCTCAACGAGCTTGAGGAGGAGATGCGTAAAGCGATAGAGATCACCTTCCGGGAGCTTTACAACGGCGCCAGCAAAGAGTTGGCCATTCTGCTCCAATCCAAAGAGCCAAAGGAACGGCAGATGGGCCAGGCCCTGACGTGTAAGGAGTACGAGAACCTAAATACAGCCCTCGACCTAGCGCTGAGGAGTCAGGCGTCTATCTGCAATCTCCATTATGCTTTATCTCTCTACTTGGACTCCGTCCACGACCAGAAACGAGGGTTGGAGCTGGGCGAGAAGGTGCTGGCGGGGCTGGAAAGTTACTCTTCAAAGGCGCTGGCAGGCCAGATCGGGGTCGAGCTGGTGGGCGCGATTGACGACATCGCCAAACATCAGCTTTTGCTCAGTAGGTATCCCGAAGCACGAGAGTCTTATCAAAAAAGCTCAAATCTGCTAGAAAAGCTGGATCATGTCGACGATCAGCTACGAGCTCGTCTAAAGGCGATCAACTACCACAACTTGGGAATAGTGGCTCAGGAGCAACGAGAATGGGTGCAGGCCGATGATTACTGCCAAAAGGCCCTTGAAATCGAAATCGAGTTAAAGGACCGATACTCCCAAGCCAACACCTACAATCAATTGGGACGTTTGGCTCAGAAGCAACGTGAACTGGAGCAGGCAGAAGAGTACTACAAACAGGCCCTTGAAATCTACATCGAGTTAAAGGATCGATACGCACAAGCCGGAGCCTACCACCTGCTAGGAATGGTGTCCCAGGAGCAACAAGAATGGGTGCAGGCCGATGATTACTACCAAAAGGCTCTTGAAATCAAAATCGAGTTCAACGACCGATACTCACAAGCCAGCACCTACCATCAGTTGGGACGGCTGGCAGAGGTACAGCGAAAATGGGAGCAGGCAGAGAAGTACTACAAACAGGCCCTCGAAATCGAAATCGAGTTCAACGACCGATACTCACAGGCCAGCAACTATCATCAGCTGGGATTATTAGCCCAAAGGCGGCGAGAATTGGGGCAGGCGCGAGAGTATCTGTTGAAGGCTCTGGAAATTTCCGTCGAGTTCGATGATAAGTACAGCACGATTGTTGCCCTATGCAATCTGAACCGGCTCTGGCAGGCCAGCTACGATGATGCGATTCACAAGGCCGTCGCCTCCATCTTAGGCGTGAGTGAGGAAGTGGCCAAGTCGCTCTTAGAGGGTGCAGCCGCCGATTCAGATAAGTAAGCCCGCTAATTCTTCGTCGCTCCATTTTTATACCTCCATCTCCTGATAATCTCACGATGTACCGTATACTGGTTACCAACGACGATGGCGTCTACTCAGCGGGGATCAGGGCGGCGGTCCGGGGGGTGGCGGGCCTCGGCGAGCTTCTGGTGGCTGCCCCCTCAGGCCAGAGGTCCGGCGTCGGAAGGTCGATCTCCATCTTCGAGCCCCTGAGGTATAATCGGGTCAACCTCGACGGCGTCGAGGCGTACGAGGTCTCGGGGACTCCCACCGACTCCGTCATCATGGGGATATTCTGGCTGATGAAGGGGAAGCTTCCAGACCTCGCCGTCTCGGGGATAAACATCGGCGAGAACATCAGCACCGACACCGTCACCACCAGCGGGACGATCGGCGCGGCCCTGGAGGCTGCAAGCTACGGCGTCCCGGCGATCACCGCCTCGATCCAGGTCGTCGACCAGGGGGACAAGTTCGACAATCGAAACGATCAGGCCTACCAGTTCGATGTCGCGAGCAGCCTCGTCCGGCGGGTAGCCAAAAACGTCCTGGAGAAAGGTCTTCCGGCAGGGGTCGACATCCTGAACCTCAACATCCCCGTAAACGCCACCGAGGATACGGAGGTGGTGGTCACAAGGCTCGCCCGGAAGATCTTCAATACCGCCGTCCAGGAGCGGGCCGACCCCCGGGGCAGGCCCTACTACTGGATCGACGGCGACCTCGTCTGCACCGAGCGGGAGGGGACCGACGTCCGGGCCGTCTACCAGGAGGGGAAGATCTCCATCACACCTCTGACGATCGACAACACCGCGAGAGTGGACTTTGCGAAGATCTCCGACCTGATAGAGTGAAGTGAACGCTGATCTGGTGATTACTTTGAGCGAGATGCCAATAGAAGATTTCGAGAAGATGAGCCGGGACGACCAGGTCCTCTATCTCACCGAGAACCTGAGGGACCTCGATGACGATCTGGTGGAGCCGGGGATCGAGATTTTGATCGACGCCGGAGAGACGGAGCTTGCCATCGCTCTCGCGAAGGACTCGGGCCGGGTCGATCGGGCGGTGGAGATCGCCACGGGCGAGGGGGACTATCTCTGGGCCGCCCTCATCGCCAAGAAGGCCGGAAGGGAGGAGGAGTCGAAGAGGCTCTATCAGGAGGGGCTCGCGTACTACGTCTCCGAGGAGATGTACGGCCGGGCCGTCAGCGCCGGTCGGGCCCTCGGCCTGCCAGAGGAGCAGATTGACCACCTCTTTGAGGCCGGGGTGAACCACGAGAGGAGGAAGATGGACACGGGCCGGGTCGGCTACGCCCTGGAGACCGTGGCCCTCTCCCTCGAGAACGCCCTCCTCGGCAGGGACGACGATATGGCCGATGACCTGCGAAAGGCGATGGCCGAGGAGAGGGAGAGGATGCTGAAGCGGGCGACCGGGGATCAGGAGGACTGAGGCGGGCTGCAAGCCGCAGGCCGCCGTCGGTCGCCAGGATCAGCGATCTCTCAGCTTCAGCTCGATCTTCATCAGGTCCTCGGCCACCAGAACGTCGGAGAAGTGGCGGCGAGCGTCGGCGAGAAGAGGACTCACGTCGTCGGAGTACCGGGAGCTGATGTGGGTCAGAACAAGCTTTCGCGCCCCCGCCCGCTCTGCGAGGAGGGCCGCCTCGCCGGCGGTGCTGTGCATCGTCTCCACGGCCCAGTCGGCGAGTTCTTCGTCTAGAGACCCGTCGTGGATGAGAAGGTCGGCATCTCGGCTCGCCTCCTCGACCTCCGGCGTGGGCCTCGAATCGCCGGTGTAGACCACCTTTCTTCCGGGCCTCACGGGCCCCATCACCTCTTCGGGGCGTATCGTCCTCCCCTCGACCTCGACAGACTCTCCTCGCTGGAGCCTTCCGAAGAGGGGGCCGGGCGGCACACCCAGGGCGATCGCCTTATCGCGGTTGAACCTTCCGGGCCTCGCATCCTCCCGGAGGCAGTATCCGAGGCTTGGGATGCTATGAGCGGTCCTGACCGCCTCAACCTCGTACCCTTCCATCCTCACCACATCCCCGGGCTCAAGCTCCAGAGCCCGGACGGGGAATTTGCGGGAGTAGTAGCAGAGCCGGTCGAAGAGCTCGACCACCTCGGCGGTCCGGACAGGCCCCGCTATGGTGACGGGCTCTCTTCTCCCCTGGAAGGCCATAGTCTCCAAAAGCCCCGGTATCCCCAGGATGTGGTCTGCGTGATGGTGGGTTATGAAGATGTAGTCGAGGCTCATCATCCCGGTCTTCGCCCGCATCATCTGCCGCTGAGTCCCCTCGCCGCAGTCGAAGAGGACGAGCTCGCCCTCGCGGTTGATCAGCACTGCAGAGGGGCTCCTCTCGGGGGTGGGGAGAGAGCCTGCGGTTCCGAGAAAGGTCACTGTGAGCATCCTTCGCATCATCTCCAGCTCAGGGTCGATCCTCTTGGCATGGGGACTATAAAAAGGTGCGCGGGAGAGTGCTGAAGGATGGTCCCGTGGCCACAATTCTAGGGTGGCCATCAGCCAGCTCTCAACTCTCTGTTCAATGTCCCTTATCTATGATAAGCCAAATATAGAATTCATAAGACCCCCTAGTGGAGCTTCTTCACTCGATAAGAGTTTGGGTATAGTAATAATTTCGTTCAGATCGCCAGTTTGGTTCTCCCACTCGGGAGATGTGATGATATCGATTATTTCCAACTTTTCGGGCTTCTGCGCATTTATGCTGGATTTGTCTGGAGAATCTTCTGTATAAATAACTATATGTTTAACTCCCCGCATAAAAGGCCCCCCAGGATGAGCCACACCCTGATTATCGTTCCACCAGTCAAGATTTAGCCAAACCTCGTTCGTTTCGTTATTTAAGTGGCAATAGACGTTGTTTGAATACCTTCGCATCGTCCACAAGATGACTTTTTCTACATTTTGATCTTGCTCACCCAACTTTCCAAGGTATACCTCTGAATAAACATGGCCTGAGCCTTCATCATCATAGGCGAGAACTATTCTAGTTTCCCCGCCTATGCTATTGATCAGGGCAGACATCAGTATTGCAAAATCATCACAATCCCCAATTCCCGAGCGGGTTTCACTCAACGAAAGGGTTTCATGTGGATAGCGATAGTATTCCAGATCGTGTGGATCTCCAACATAGACCCATTTATTCGTGGTCTCATCGCCACACTTGAGATATTCATAAATAGAACATACTTGCCCTATAGTGCGGTCTCCTGGATACTTCCTCGATAGATTTGCCGCTTCATTTATTACGATGGGATCAGCAGTAACGGGGTTCATTCTCTCTTCAAAAGTCCTTTTGAGATCCCCAGCCGTAAGATTTGATTCGAGATCGATAACCTTACTATCGAGTAAAGTGCTCACCACTGGAACGCCAGTTAGATCCGCCGATGAGATAGAGTAGGTTAGATTGGCCAAATCATCCTCATCATACAAGTAAGGACTTAGAGCTAAGTTCATGAAAATCGGTACATCTTCAACACTAGGGGTATCCGGACCCATCACAGAATAGAACTCTTCTGTGATACCTCCAAATAAAACATTAAAAGGCGTCTGGTCATTGGAGAGATTGAATATGGTCGAGGCGCCAGCGATGCTCTGCAATGATCGATCTGTACTGTTAAGATAAAATACACAAGGAATATCGTCAGCCATCGCTGATCCGAATAATAGGACAAGGCTAAGGCAATAAACTATGCGACATGACAATTTAAACACCCTCCTTGAGATTGTATAGCAATTTCGTCCAAGTTAACCCGAAAGTTCTTGAGCGACAAAGGTTAAAGATTTTTCTCTTACCTAATCTAGGGACTTGTCATAAAGGTGAGTAATGCTGTGACAAAAACTTTTTAACTCTGCTCAACTATATGTGTAATTGGTGGTATTCATAGCTAAAGACCCTCTCCAATTCGGCTCGTTGTTATTTGCAACGGTTATTCTTGTACTTGTCGAATTTGCGGCATGCTCAACGCTTATAGTTCCTCATGAATATCCCACAATCCAGCAGGCTATCGATAGCGCAATTGCGGGAGATTCGATTGAGGTACAGAGTGGAATATACCAAGAGCAAGTAATCATAAATAAATCTTTAAAACTTAGCGGTATGGATACCGGCGGAGGGATACCAGCGATAATTTCTGAATATGTAGACAGCATTATAAAAATAAATGCAGACTATGTAATAGTAGAAGGTTTACAAATAATGAATACATATGATGCCGCAACAAACGCAGGTATTATCGTGAATGGTAATAATAATATTTTGCGTGATAATGTACTAAACAGCAAAGGATACTCCGGATTCCGAATTCTCAACTCGCATAACAATACAATATTAAACAATACTGTTAGCAATAAAGATTACGGAATTTATTTAGATAATGGATCTCTTAACACAATTACTTCTAATAATATAAGTAACAATTTTATAGGAATCTACATTAAACTATCTTCTAAGAATATCGGAGATAACAGAATCGCCCATAACAAATATGGAATGGTATATGACGTACCTTTTTTAATAGAGAGTGATATATATAATAATATTTATCATGAAAATGGTTATAATACGGCGCGGATCGGCGAGATTGGTCTTGAACCCTAAGTCTGATTCACAAACATGTAATATTGAGCTCAGTCAAATTGAGGCGGGCGCACTACTCAGCAAGGCTGAGGGGGCGTATTAGACAAAAAAATTGTCAGCTTTCAAGTGGTGACAAAACCAGTACCTATGGAGATATTGAGAAATGCAGCGATCAACCTCGATAGCGATTTTTTTACTTATATACTCTATCATTAGTGCGGCTACTGCGTTAGATGGATCTGATATAGGTTTTTCAAGTGAGGTGGTTTTTGCGGGAGAGATTCTTGAAGAGATTGAACGAGGCGAGGATATAGAATATGATCACGTAAAGATCAGAGGTCTTTTTGACCTTTCACAACATGAAATTAAATCCCAAATACAAATTAGCGATTCTGAGTTCGATGGACAAGTAATAATAAGAGATACCATATTTAAAAATTCCGCGAATTTTACAGGGACAACTTTCGCCGACGACGTCAAATTTGAAAACACATCATTCGGAGAAAAAGCCATCTTCGCTCAAACACTATTCAAGAAAGACGCCGAATTCATTGATGATAATTTCTGCAATAATGCCTACTTTCTCGGATCCACCTTTGATGATTATGTTTGTTTCGACAATACTAAATTTCAAATACAGTGTTATTTTGATGGCGTGATGTTCAAGAAGTATTCCAGCTACATAAACACTAATTTCAGCAGCGATGCCAACTTTGGTAACTCGGTGTTCGAGAAGGGTGCTGGCTTTCAAAATGCGAGATTCGGGGGATTGGTTTCTTTCAGCGAGGCAAAGTTCAACGAAGATGCCTATTTTTACGGCACCAAGTTCGACAAAGAAGCCAAGTTCACAAACGCAAAATTCGAAGAGGATGCTGAATTTTGGGGCGCAGTGTTCCATCAGAATGCCCGATTTGATGGAGCAACGTTCAATAAAAATGCTTATTTAAATGACAATCCGACGCTTGAATTAAAAGGCGCAAAATTTGAGGGTGATCTGATCCTGGACGACACCGTAATTCACAGCATGAACCTGAACAATGCAGAGTTCGGCGGACAGATCTCATTAAATAATTCAGATTTTGCCCGATTGAAGACAAACTGGACCGCATTAAAGGGCCCTCTATATTATAACGGCCAGGTATATCTGGCCCTGATAAAGAATTTTAAAGAGCAAGAGCAGTTCGAGGATGCTGATGACTGCTATTTCGATTACAGATACGGAAGCAAGGATGGTTGGCTCGATTATCTGTCGTGGATATCCTGCGGATTCGGCGTCCGTCCCAAATATACTCTTCTCATGAGCGCTGCGATAATTCTGATCTTCGGATTTGCCTTTTGGTTGAATGGAGAAATAAAGATCTCTCCAGTTCCCGGTGAGGACGACTCTAGAAAAAGTATAGGAAAAAAGCGAAGGCGGTCTTGGGAGTATTTGGCAGAAGCTCTCATCTTCAGCCTTTTGATCTTCACATTCCAAACTAGAGAAGACTGGCGAGCTTCTGGCATCAATAGAATTCTGGCAGTGGTAGAGGGAGTTTTAGGGATTGGGTTAATCAGCCTATTCGTCGTGACGCTGGCGAATATTATGATCAGATATTAGACCGCAGTCCAGAGACTACCTTGTGTCAGGCCGATATGCCCTATTTTTTGCAATTTCCTCCTAAGACCCGATTATGGGGGTGGGTATGGTGATCTTCACCGTTATCGTCGAGGTTTTAGTCTCAGAGTTCTCCGATTCGTGCTCTGGAGCTCTGGGGTTCTCATCGATGTTGGCCCCTCCGGAGATCCTGTAGCTGTCCTCGCCCTCTTTGAGGTCGTCGTAGATGTTCTTATCCCACTGGTTAGAGCCAGCGTCGACGGCGTTGTCGTTGGCGTTGTTTGAAAACTCGTTCTGAGCAACTCTGTTACCGTCAGATCCGGCAGGGACCCATATCCCGTACTTGTTGTTGCTGATGACGTTGCCGGATATGACGTTGTCGTCCGAGTCTGAGAGGGATATCCCATACCACTTGTTCTCGGTGACGAGGTTGTTTCTGACGTAGTTGTTGTCGGACGTCACCTCTATTCCCGCCTTCCCAAACCCGGAGTTTTTGACGACGAACCCCTCGAGGGTGATCCGATCTGTGGAGAGGATTACGGCGCTACCCACGCCTTTGCCGTCAATGACGGGCTTGCCGGATCCCGAATCCGTACCGCGGAGAACGAGAGCTTTGTCCACCACCACATTTTCCCTAAACGTTCCGCTATGCACATTGATGGTATCGCCCGGATTCGCCACCTCGACAGCCTTCTGGATGCTGCCGTAGTCGCAGCCTTCAGGCCCGACGGTGATGGTGGCCGCCTGAGCTGCGGCGATCGATATCGCCGCCGTCAAGATCAGAGTTGAAAGGAGTTCCCATCTCATCCTACTTTCCCCCATATCACTTCACGCCCCTGAACCCTGGTCCCATATCCTGGAACTCAAAATCGATGTCCTCAAACTTCTCGAAGCTCAGGTCCATATCCTCGATGATCAGATCCAGGTCGAAATCGACGCCCTCGATGGAGCCCATGGCGCCAGCGCCACCTTTCCTGGTCGGCCCGTTCAGGCTCGCAGATCCAGTCCCCTGACTGGCTTTTACCTCATCGGTCCCCGATATGCTGGATGCAACCTCATCACGCCTTGTCAGCTCTGATATGACCCGCTTCATGATCTCATCGCGATCAGAAGAGCTGTTTATCGCCTCAAACCCGAAGGCGAAGTAGACAACCTTGTAGGTCCCCGTCTCCACCCTCACCGCGGCACACCCGTCGTTTTTGTAGTTGAATATCTCGGTGGCGTAGGCGGTAATGGGCAGAATCTCGCTTGGCCAGTACTGGCTGTCAGCCCCGTCGCCGTCGGAGATGCCGATGGTCATACCCTCGGATATGGGGTCACCGGCCACACCCTCGAGGACGTAAACTCCCGTGCTGTCCTTCACGTACTCGACCTGCAGGTAATCTCGGTAGAAGTCCGTGCCATGGATGTTGTAGCCTATATCCTGGCCGGACAAAAAGAGGCTTCCTCCTGCATCGAGATAAGCCGCCAAGTTCGCCTGATCTTCTCCGGTGAGGGCTGTCGTAAAGTCCCGGCCCGTGATCCATATCACACAGTCGAAAGATAAAAGCTCGCTTTCGCTCGGCGGCCCATCGACCTCAACGTAGCCGTATCCGTTGGCGTCTAGAGCCCGCTTGTAATAGGTCTCGTAGTCGGCGTCCTCGTCATCGTCGACCAGCAGAATCAGGCTACGGTTCTTGAAGATCTCTATCGACATCTCCCGGCGGTTGTCGTAGGTGAACTCATCCCAATCTTGAGCTACAGCACGCACCTCTAGAGTGTACCTCCCCTCAACGGAATGAGACCAGGCAAGGCTCACCTCAGCCGATCCGCCGCTGGGGAGGGCAGGGATCGTCTTCATGTCCCTGACTATACCGCCCTCCAGAAGCTGGACGGCCACGTTCTGCTCATCCTCGAGGCCCTTGTTCTTGACGACCACCTTCGCCTGCACGGGCCTGTCGGGCTTCGCATAGCTTGGAAGCTCCATCTCGGTGATCTCTACGTCGTGGTCTGCTGTGAAGGGCTGATGAAACGAGGTCTCGGGGTCTCCGAGGAGGTTGATCTCGTAGTAGCAGAACCTCATAACGTTCCCGTCGCTGGTCCTGTCTATGGACCCCAGGTTGTCCTCTTTTGCGTCCTGGAGGGCCCGGCCAATGTTTCTGATCCCCTCCCCGAACGCCGCGTCCCAAAACTGCCGGTGGTACCTCTGGGACGGCCCGTCGGTGGTGGACCTCCTGCCCCAGCCGAACCTGGAGTTCCCTACGAAAGAGAAGGCACCGTGAGGTTCCGTAACAAAATGCTCCAGAACGCAGTCGCTGGGTGAATAGATCGAATCGGTGTCCCGATTGTCGAAGGACCCGGCATAGCAGCCCTGACTGTACCCGAAGAAGTATCGATCGTTTCTGAGACGGCTCACGTCGTCGATCTTCATCTTCATGACGCTTCCGACGTTGGCGTGACCGAGATGGTTTATGGTGTGGATATTGCCGTCGATCTTCTCCGCCAGCTCGGTTTTATCCCATTCGCGGTCGCGGTCGTAGAGGGTGGACTTATCGTAATCGCCGGAAAATCCCTTGGTGTTGTATCCGCTGGCTGCAGACCCGTCTTTGATCTCGTCCAGGGAGTTTCCGCCCCAGTCGCTGACGCCGCCGAACCCCAGGTACTCGCCCACCATCAGGACCTCCTTGAGGTACGGGTCGGTGGTGGTGGACTCGTAGGCGATCGTCTTTCGGACGAAGTTGGAGAGCTCGGCATAGGAATCGACGGGAGCCCGTCCTACGTAGACCTCAGCCATCAGGTCCACCTCGCCGCCGCCGGGACCGTCTTCGGGCTCGCCGTAGACGCCGTTTCCGTTGCTGTCGTAGTTTCCGTCGAGGCAGGCGTAGTAGAGGTCCGAGGGGATGTTCGGCGGGCTCGCCTCGTAATCCCAGGCCCAAAGGCCTCTAGCTGGAACGATGCAGTCCCAGCTGTCGCCGCCCGAGCGGCTGCCGTCAGCATCGCCTCCCAGAAGGACGTATGTTATACCGTTGTTGATATAGGCGTCCCTTATGAAGTTTCGTATCTTCTCCTGGTCGTCAGCTCCCGAATATGTGGTGTATATATCCTCCACGGCGACTATCGTTGCGGCGACGCCCTTCGACCTCTTCCAGTCGATGAGGGCTGTGAAGTTGTAGGGGCCCGGAGCGTTCTTGAGGGCCCGGTTCGTGATTATAACGTAGTCGTAATCTCCGTCCAGGAGGGCGGAGGATCCCACTGGCGCAATGTCCTGAGAATAGGTAGAGATCTCGCTGGGGTTGTCCACCATCCTTTCTATCAGCCCTCTGTCGTCGGGCGATCCTCTGAAGAGGCCTCGATCCAGAGTCTCTCGAGGAGCGGTCTTCACCTCCAGGTCAAAGGTGCCGAAGTAGTAGGTGTCCTTAGTTTTGGGGATGTACATAATCGGGTACAGATTTATATATAGTATTTTATATCCCTGCTTGTCCTGAACTCCGACCACCGAGTAGACATCTTTTGGGTAGGGTTCCATCGACCCGTAGGTCGTCTCGTTGAGGGGCGTGATGGTGTAGTTTCCCGCAAAACTGATGGGGAGGGGGTCTTGCCCTGGTTCGATCAGAATTTTGCCGAGGTTCTTCTTCTCCCCTGGAAGCACCTTTATGTCCTTTATCTCCTCCCCTAAGGGGATCAGTATTCTGGCGGTTCGAAAGGGAACGACCGGCTCCCCCGGAATGATCCTGTTTTCCAGCCCCGGAATCCTGATCGATTTCGTGGCGTTCTGGGCACCCATAGGAAGGATCTCGCCTCCGAACCCCACCTGGATTATCGGCTCTTCCGGGCGGTACTGCCACCTTATGATGCTCTCGCCCTGGCCGGGGCCCTGGGCTGCGGCAGGTGAAAAGTATAGAACAAAGCTTGCGCTCAAGACCAGCAACAAGCAGGTCAAACAGATGGTCGGATGACTCCTCATGGTCTTACCTCAAATACGGCCATACACGATCCACTCCCTTATTCTTCGGCAAGATGTACCCCCTTCGCGCAAGATCTGCGATGTTCATCTTCGCCAGTATTTAGAGGCCGGAAGTGCTAACCAATTAATTGGTTTTGCGAATTTTACTGATAGTCCTCCCCACTCGAGAGGACACATTATTCTTGTCTACGTATGGTATTAAACGTTTTCCCATCTTTTTATTCGAGAATGAAAATCACTAGAAGAAACGCCACCGACTGTCTGGCCGATGAGAAGATCGTCTGTCGAGAGATGAGCTCGAAAATTTCTGCATACGATTCAAAGGTAGATCTGCCCTGATCTCATCCGCGAGAAGTTAGAGGTAGTTCTCGATCCCTTTCAGGTTGTCCAAGTCTTTTCTCTCCATGGACGACTCCAGGACGACCTTCTCCTGGATGGTGATGGGCGCTCCCGAGCGGAGGGCGAGAGCCATGCCGTCGCTCGGCCTTGCGTCCACCTCCCTCTCCATGGAGTCGATGGATACCGAGAGCCGGGCGTAGTAGACCCCACCGTCCAGGTCGTCGATGAGCACCCCGGAGATCCGTGCCCCCACGCTCTCCAGGGTGGATACGAAGAGGTCGTGGGTGGTGGGCCTCGGGGAGACGACCCCCGAGAGGGCCTGGTGTATCGAGATCGCCTCCGAGAGGCCGACGAAGACCGGAACTAGCCTCGAAGCCTCGTCCTCCAGAAGGACAACGGGTGCGACCATGTCTCCACCGGCGTGGATGGCGTAGACGCCCTTCACCTTGACCATCAGGGGAGACGACGGCGCTTCCTCTTCCATACTACCACCAATGGCACTCATCTTATATATTTATTATCCGCGAGAGATGCCTATCGTCATCTCCACATCTTCTACGGACCAGTCCTTGACGAGAGCACCTCCGACCTCCAGGGCGGACCCCATCTCAAGACGCATCGCCCGAACTTCGCTGGCGATGTGGTCTTTCAGCCTCTCGACGAGCTTCAAGACCTCCTCGTCCTTCACTCTGACGGAGGCCTCGATCTTCTCCTCGACCCGGAGGTCCAGCTCCTTTCTCATGTCCTGGACCCTCCTGATGATCTCCCTCGCGTACCCTTCGGCCTTCAGCTCCTCGGTAAGGGTGACGTCGACGTAGACGGTTCCGCTGGAGAAGTCGGCGGCCACCAGGTTCTCGGGGATCTTCTCGAGGAACTCCACCATCTCGGATCCGATGGCGTAACCTCCCACCATGCAATCGCCGGCATCTAGCCCCTCTTTGACCTTGGCGGGGTCTGCCTCTTTGAGGGCTGCGATCACTTTCTGGGCGTCGCCCTTGAAGACGGGCCCGATCTTCTTGGGGACGGGATTGAGAGCGATATCCATCGGAGGCTTTTCGCCGACGCTCATGACCATCACCCTCTTGCAGTTGGTCTGGCTCTTGAGAACGCCCAGGAGGGCTTCGAGGTCAGGTATCTCCTTTGAGGGGGAGATGACGACGTCTGAGACGGGCCACCTCAGCTTTCGTCCTCCCTTCTGGCGGGCGTTGGAGACCGCCTCCACAACTTCCCTCACGAGGTCCATCTCCCGTTCGAGGGCGTCGTCGATGAGATCCTCCCTCGGCTGGTGCCAGTCGTGCATGTGGACCGACTCTGGAGCGCCAGAATCTGTTCCCTTCACCAGGTTCTGGTAGATCGTCTCGGCGGTGAAGGGGGCGAAGGGAGAGAGGAGCTTCGCCAGGGTGACCATCACCTCATAAATGGTGGCGTAGGCTGCGAGCTTGTCGGGGTCGTCGGTCTCGATCCAGGTCCGGGGCCGAACGAGCTGGATGTACCACCGGGAGAGGTCTTCCAGGACGAAGTCGGCGAGGGCTCTCGTAGCCCTCTGGAGCTGGTAGGTCTCCATGCTGGTCTTGACCTCCTCTGCCAGGGTGTTCGCCCGGGAGAGGATCCACCGGTCCTCGGGCCTGAGGTTTCCGAGACACTTTTCGAGGGTCGTCTTCGTTGGGTCGAACCTGTCCAAAATCATGTAGGGTAAGGGAAAACGGTAGGCGTTCCAGAGGATGTTCAGCATCCTGTTGGTGTTCGCCACCTCCTCCCAGCTGAAGTGGATGTCTTCCCAGGGGGCGTTGGAGGATAGGACGTAGAACCGCAGGGTGTCGGCTCCGAACTTTCAGACCACCTCTTCGGGCTGGACGACGTTTCCTATGCTCTTGCTCATCTTCTTGCCCTTGTCGTCCAGGGTGAAACCGTGCATCAGGACGCTCTTGTAGGGGGCGACCCCGAAGGAGACCATGCTGGCGCCGAGCTGGGAGTAGAACCAGCCCCTCGTCTGGTCGTGCCCTTCTGTGATGAAGTCGGCGGGCCACCACTCCTTCAGTTGCTCCTGGTCCCTCGGGTAGTTGAGGGTCGCCCAGGAGGCGACGGCGCTGTCAAACCAGACGTCGAAGACGTCGGGGACCCGGTGCATCTCGCCGCCGCAGGGGCATTTGAGGGTCACGCGATCGACGGCGGGCCGGTGGAGCTCTTCGACGACGGAGCCGCTTCGAGCGTTCAGCTCCTCCATCGAGCCAATCACCTCCATCTTTCCGCACTCGCCGCAGATCCAGATGGGAAGCGGTATCCCCCAGTACCTCTGCCGGGAGATGCACCAGTCCCGAGCGCCACTGATCCAGTCCCTGAACCTTGCAGAGCCGGCCCAGTCGGGGTACCACTTGACCCTGGCGATCTCGTCGAGCATGTCGTCACGAAGGTCTGCAATCTTGAGGAACCACTGGGGTGTGGCGATGTAGATGATGGGGGTCTTGCACCGCCAGCAGTGGCCGTACCGATGGACGATATCCCCCTTGGCCAAGAGAAGCCCCCTCTCGGCCAGGTCCGAGTTGACCTCTTCGTTGGTGGCTCGGACGTACTTTCCGACGTACTTCTCCCCAGCCTCGGCGGTGTAGCGGCCGTCCTCGCCGACGGGGCAGAAGATCGCCATCCCTTCAGCCACGCCCAGCTCGAAGTCCTCAAGACCGTGGCCGGGAGCTATGTGGACCGAGCCCGTGTTCTCGGCGGTGACGAAGTCTGCGAGGTGGATCGTGTGGGATATTTCCTTCTGGGCGGGGATCAGATCGACGAGCGGATGCTCATAACGGAGCCCCTCAAGCTCCGCCCCTCCAAACCGGTCCAGGGTCTCGTAGTCTTTGTACCTCCCCTCCCTGAGGACGTTCTCGACGAGGGGCGTGGCGATGATCAGGATCTCGGCCTTGTCAGGGTCTTCCTTCCAGGCCCGAACTTTCGAGTACTCGAACTCGGGGTGGACGGCGACGCCGACGTTGGCGGGGATGGTCCACGGCGTGGTGGTCCAGATCATCATGAAGGTGTTCTCCTCGCCCACCACAGGGAACTTGACGTAGATGGAGGGGTCGGTCTCCTCCCAGTACTCCACCTCGGCGTCGGCGATGGCGGTCTCGCAGCGTGGACACCAGTTCACCACCCGGAATCCTCTTTCGAGAAGATTCCTCTCGTTCGCCCTCTTGAGGGTCCACCAGGCGGCCTCCAGGTACTCGTCCTTCAGGGTCATGTAGGGGTCTTCCCAGTTTAGCCAGGCCCCGAGGGTGTTGAACTGCTCTGTCATCTGGTCTTTCTGGTTGAGGGCGAACTCCTTGCACTTGCTGATGAAATTGTCGACGCCGTAGGTCTCGATGTCCTTTTTGCTCTTGAAGCCCAGGTACTCCTCCACCTTCACCTCGATGGGGAGGCCGTGCATGTCCCAGCCCGCCCGGTCCTTGATGGAGAAGTCGTTCATGGACTTGTAGCGGAGGATGGAGTCTTTGATGATCTTGTTCCAGGCGGTCCCGAGGTGGATCCTCCCCGTGGTGTAGGGCGGCCCGTCGACGAAGAAGAACTTTCTGCCGCCGGTTCTCATGGTTCTGGTCTTGATGTAGATGCCGTTATCTTCCCAGAACTTCCTGACCTGCTCCTCAACCTCTTTCGCGTTGTATTGTCCTGCCACCTCAGAGATCATCCTAGTCCTCCAACAACCGGGGAAAGGGTTCCTGGCCATCTATTTAGGCTTTATTATGGAGGGCAGGCGGGGAAAATTCAGAGTTGTTTTATAAATGATGAAAATATAAATTGCGCTTTTCAGATTGGGAAATAGCGGCTGAAAGTGATATTTACAATATTGGAGGAGATCTGGATATCTCCAAGAGATTCCTCCTCAGAGGATATTTAGATCAGGCTGGATAGGACGTGAGCCCACTCTTCCATCAATTGTTTATTCTTTTGGAACAGTATCGGATTTATGAAACGAATTCTAGTGGCATCTACCCTCTTGCTCATGATATGGTTTGTACAAGGCCAGCAGACTGCGGACGAATGGTTAGATGAAGGCGTTGCCCTCATGAATCTGGGCAACTACACTGAGGCCATAAGATGTTACGACGAGGCAATCAAACTCGATCCTGATAATGCCACGATCTGGAACGACAAAGGCATTGCTCTCGCCTTACAGGCAAATTACGACCTGGCGATCCAGGCTTTTAACGAGGCCATCCGGCTAGATCCTGAGTATGCAATAGCCTGGAAGAACAAAGGAAATGCTTTTTTGGATCTGGGAAAGTACGATGACGCGATCCAAGCTTGTGACGAGGCCATCAGGCTAGATCCCGAGTATGCCGAAGCCTGGAATAACAAAGGCTGGGCACTAAATAACCTGGGAAACTACTCCGAAGCCATAAGATGTTACGACGAGGCAATCAAACTCGATCCTGAGTATGCGCTAGCCTGGAACAACAAAGGAAATGCTTTTTTGGATCTGGGAAAGTACGATGATGCGATCCAAGCTTGTGACGAGGCCATCCGGCTAGATCCCGAGTTTGCATGGCCATGGAATAACAAAGGCTGGGCACTATATAACCTGGGCAACTTCACCGAGGCCGTCCAATGTTACGATGAAGCGTTAAGACTGGACCCTGAGTATGTCAATGCCTGGAATAACAAAGGCAGAGCTCTCGATAATCTGGGCAACTACACTGAGGCCATAAGATGTTACGACGAGGTCATCAGGCTCGATCCTGAGAATGCTATCGCCTGGAATAGCAAGGGCGTTGATCTCGGAAAGCAGGGCAACTATACCGAGGCGATCCAGTGTTTTGACGAAGCCATCAGGCTCGATCCTGAGTTTGTCGATGCCTGGTATAACAAAGGTAATGCTCTATCTGAATGGGGAAACTACACCGAAGCTATCCAGGTTTTGGACAAAGCTATCAAGCTCGATCCTGAAGATGCAACGGCCTGGTATAACAAAGGCGTTACTCTTGGAATGCAGGGCAATTACGCCGAGGCCATCCTAGCTTACGAAGAAGCCATCAGGCTAGATCCCAAATATGCGGATGCCTGGAATAACAAAGGCAATGCTCTCAATAATCTAGGCGAGTATGACGAGGCCATCCATGCTTTAGAAATAGCTATCGAGCTCGATCCCGAAGATGCCGCGCCTTGGAATAACAAAGGCCGTGCTCTCCGGATGCAGGGCAATTACACCGAGGCAATCAAAGCTTTCGACGAGGCTATCAGGCTCGATCCCGAGCTTGCAGTTGTCTGGAATAACAAAGGCACGGTTCTCGTGGACCTGGGCAAGTACGACGAAGCCATCCTCGTCTATGATGAGGCAATCAGGATAGATCCCAAGAATGCCATGTCATGGTATGGCAAAGGCATCGCTCTCTATTACCAGGGCAATTACACTGAGGCGATCCAGGCTTTAGATAAGGCCATCATGTTCGATCCTGAAGATGCCGATGCGTGGGTTAGCAAAGGCCTTGCTCTCGCAATGCAGGGCAAGCACGATGAGGCAATCCAGGCCTTCGACGAAGCCATCCGGCTAGATCACGAGTACACAGATGCCTGGAATGGCAAAGGCCGTGCTCTCGTAATGCAGGGCAAATATGATGAGGCCATCCAATGCTATGACGAAGTCATCAAGTTAGATCCCACGTATGCCGGTGCCTGGTATGACAAAGGGGCAGCTCTCTATGCCCTGGGCAAAAACGACGAAGCTATCTATTCCTTCGACGAGGCCATCAGGTTGGATCCCAAGGCTGAAGCCTGGCTTGCCAAAGGCATTGTTCTCTCAGTCCAAGGCGAATACTTTGAGGCGATCCGTGCCTTCGACGAAGCCACCCGGCTCAATCCTGAAGATGCAACCGCCTGGTATTTCAAAGGCCTCGTCCTCGAATCGCTTGGCAGGAGAACCGACGCCAATGCAGCTTACGCCAGGGCCAATGAACTCGGATGGATGGGATGACGACCGAATAGCCTCAAACTTAATTTTATTTTATAGAGTTCTCCCGGCAGCCCAGCACCCTACCAAACGCCACATCCAGCACCATCATCACAGTAAAGCCGATCATCGCCCCTGCCGTGGCCAGGCTCGCGTTCCCGCCCCGCTGACACTCGGGGATCAGCTCCTCGACCACCACGAAAATCATCACCCCGCGGCAAACCCCAGGGCGTAGGGGAGGAGGGGCTCTCGCGAGGATCACTGCCCCCGCCCCGATAACGGCGGCGATCGGCTCGACGACCGCCGACAGCTGACCATACAGAAGCACCTCGGGCGAGACATCCCCTCGCGCCGGGGGTGGGCATGGAGACGGCTACGCCCTCGGGGAAGTTCTGGATTTCGATGGCGAGAGTGATCGCTCCCACCAAGGTGGCGTAGGGGTAACCGGCCGCAAGGGCCCCGAAGGCTACTCCGATGGAGAGTCCCACGGGGATTTTGTGAAGAGTGATGGCGAGGATGAGGGGGGTGACCCGATGCCAGTCGGCATTGACCGCCCCTTCTTTGCCCGAAAAGATGCAGCAGTGGAGGCGCGGAAGCATCCGATCGGCGCCTCTCAGAAAGACGCCGCCGAGGAGAAAGCCCGTCGCCGCCGGAAACCAGGCGGGTAGGCCGGTCGCCTCCGCCATCTCGATCGAGGGTGCGAGGAGCGACCAGAAGCTGGCGGCGATCATCACCCCGGCGGCGAATCCGAGCATGCCGTCGAGTACCCGGCCGCTAACCTCTTTGAAGGTGAAGACGCTGGCGGCGCCGAGGGCGGTCACCCCCCAGGTAA
>DAOSXX010000023.1:0-22147 GCA_035380685.1 Methanothrix sp.
GGGTCGGTGGCGTCCAGGCGGTGGCGGCGATGGCCTTCGGGACCGAGACGATATCTCCCGTCCAGAAGATCGTGGGGCCGGGTAACATCTATGTCACGGCCGCAAAGCTCCTCCTCCGGAGCACCGTCGAGATCGACATGCCGGCGGGCCCGAGCGAGGTTCTCATAATCGCCGACTATACGGCAGAGCCGGAGGTCCTGGCATCGGACATGATCGCCCAGGCGGAGCACGATCCCCAGTCGATATCGGTCCTGGTGACCGACGACGAGGACCTGGCCATCGCCACCAAGGCCGAGGTCGAGAAGCAGGCGAAGGAGGCGGCCCGGCGGGAGATCGTAAAGAACAGCCTGAAGAAAAGCGCGATCCTGACGGCTGGATCGATGGAGGAGGCGATCGCCTTCTCGAACAATTTCGCCCCCGAGCACCTGGAGATCATAGTAAGAGACCAGATGACGGTCCTCGGCGAGATCAAGAACGCCGGAAGCGTCTTCCTCGGGCCGTACACCCCCGTCGCCGCCGGAGATTACGCCAGCGGCACAAACCACGTTCTTCCGACCTCGGGGTACGCGAGGCTCTTCTCGGGCCTCAACGTCGACTCCTTCGTCAAAAAGATAACAGTGCAGCAGATCTCTAAAGACGGCCTGAAGCTTCTAGGTGACGCCATCACCATGCTTGCCGAGGCCGAGGGGCTTTCGGCCCACGCCGAGTCGGTGAGAAAGAGGCTCGTCGAGAGGAAGCCGGAGTACGTCTGATCCCTCGAAAAACCGAGCTGAAGTTTTCGGTTAGTATGCCGTAATTGAGTTGCTGACATGGAAATCACTTCAATTACGGTATACTACCAAGAATTGTAGAGTCCTGATACAATTTCGCACCCCATCTAAGCCCGGAATCATATTCCGGGATATGAAACTGAACCAGGCGAAGATTCGTTGGATCATTCGTCAGAAACTCAAGGGGTGGCCACAAAAGATATCGCCCGAGGCATGTTGTTATCCACGAGACGCGTTCAGCAGATTCTCAAGGTATACCGGCAAGGAACCATCTATTGGTGAAAACCTTGGTCGGCCAGCTAAACCCTACAACGAAGATGAAGCTCGGATAGTCAAGGATGCTCACCAACGTTATCGATTTGGGGCACGGATGTTGGAGCCGGTGATCAGGAAGCAATATAAGATCCGAATATCTCATAACCGTATCCACATGTATCTGAAGGCTCAGGGACTGGCTCAAGAGAACCAGAAGAAACAGAAGCGTCGCAAGTGGGTTCGTTACGAGCGAGAGCATGGCCTATCGGCAGGGCATATCGACTGGCATGAGGTGGACGGAAATGGTATCAAGGCCTGCGTCATCCTGGACGACGCATCCAGGATGGTCCTGGCAGGTGGAGAGTTCAAAGCCATCAATACGGAGAACAGCAAGCTGGTAATCGATCAGCTGGTGGAAAAGTATTGGTGGCTTTGTCCGATGAGAGAGCTAATATTCGATCGTGGTAGCGAGTTTGGTGCCCACAGAATCCATGATGATCGAAGCTGGAGGCTCCTCGCTGTTTCGTGTGGGTAAATTTAAGGGATAGCAGATCCAGTAGTCCTGTCGTAATGACTTCATGATTGCCTGAAATCAGAACGCTCATGAGATGTATCGCTACCATCTGCCCTGGAGGCAGGACTCATGGCAGGCATTTGCATGATTGCTTCCGCTTTATTACTATCTTGAAGTTAACCACACGGAATAGCGAAGAGCCTAATTTCAGGACTCCACAATCTGACCTTTTCCATGAAACCGCCTCCGACACCCACAGGTTCTGGGGTAGGACGACATATCAGCCCTGACATCCGATACCACGATAGTCTCATGGATATGCGATCTTATAAAAGAATCTGCATCCTACCACCGTATCTTGAAACCTCCCACCCTAAGGCAGCAGCACCTCCGACAGCGCCGCCCGGGCTGCCGCATCCCTCGTCTGCGGCCGCAACGCGCCATCCGCCGAAATGACGCCATCCCCGAAAGGAGCGCGGCGGAAAAGGTGACATCGTATCACCGCCCTCTTTCCAAAATTAGCCGGAAGACGGATTTTAGGCGGAAGATATGACCGACCAGATCGAAGAGCTGCGCGAAAAGGTCCTCGCCCGTCCTGCGAAGAAACGATGTGAAGAGGGCCGCCTTCTTCGGGTCGATCGTCCGGGGGCGAATTGACTGACGAGAGCGACGTGGACATCCTGGTGGAGTTTGCGGGCCGAAAGAGCCTGATGGACCCCTCGGGCCTCAAGATCGCGGCTCTCGGAGGCGATCGACCGAAAGGTGGACGTCCCAACCCGCGCTTCTCTTCACCCTCTGCTGAAAGAAAGAATCCTGAACGAGCAGGCCCCGATACTATGAAAGCGCCACACCCCCCATTACTGAAGCACCGCCACACTTCTGCGATGGCCACTGGGGGGGGGCGTGGCATATCGGCTGGTTCATCAACGATCGGGTCGATCTTTGGTCAGGGCGGGGACCCGATTCTCTGTCCTAAAGCGCATCCATGACCTGCTAAAAAGTCGGGGTTCGCTGTGCAGGTGACTCCCACCCAGATCTGGTCGACCGTTCCTGGCCTGGCTGCGCATGCATTCCATGCCATATTATAGAGATCATCCGCGACCTCCTGCTGCCGCCCTTCAGCCACAATATCGTCATCAAGATATTTGATGACAAAATCAAAGAAAGGCTCTTGAAGATAATCCCAATGTCTTTCGATTATCTCCACTTCTTGGGGGTAATACCCCGCCAAGGCAGCATTGGCCTTCACTTCAGCAACTATATCCTCTCTCGCATCGAGGGTCAGGGGAAGGCCCTCTCCGCTGGCCGCCCCCATCGTTGCCATAATCAATGCGATGACAATCCAACAGAACAATTTAGCTTCCATTTCCACCACAATCCATTACCTTGAGCCCTCTCGGAGCGATATTGAACTTTTCATAGTCTGTCGAACCTCTACTAAACTGATTTCGATTCAATTTTCGTATTTCAGTTTACAAGTTCTTATCAGAAGTAATAATATAAATAATCTTCGAAAGCTTATCTCTTTTTATAAGTATGTCTCTTTCAGAGGGGGTGTCTATACCTCTTGCTACGCGATAAGGTCCTCGCCGTCCTGCGGAGAAATGACGTGAAGAGGGCCGCCTTCTTCGGGTCGATCGTCCGGGGCGAGATGACCAAAGAGAGCGACGTGGACATCCTGGTGGAGTTTGCAGGCCGAAAGAGCCTGATGGACCTTCTCGGGCCTCAAGATCGCGGCTCTCGGAGGCGATCGACCGGGAGGTGGACGTCCTCAAATATGCTTCGCTTCACCCACTGCTGAAAGTTAGAAAACGGAGACCTTCTCCTCGGAGACGCCGATCTTGTGCTCGCCCATCGGCGGAATCGGAAGCCCCCTATGGAGCCTTGCCACGATCCACTCTTCGATGACCTCGATCAGCTCCTTGAGGCACTCCTCCACCGTCTTTCCCGATGCCCAGACGCCGGGCAGCTCTGGGAACGAGGCGAAGTACGGCTCGTCGTCCTCGATCACCTTGTACTCGGCCCTGGCGAGCGCTGTCTCCACGTACTCTGAAAACATGCTATCGCGTAGTTTTGACTCTTAAGGGATTTAACGGTCGGTGCACCCTTCCCCGGCCGCAAAGATGCCCACCGTTCCTGCCCCCCTCCGGCGCCGCCCCTCTCGTGGCTGTTGGGCGGCGCCTTTCGTCTGCGGGGCGGTCTTTGCTAGAATCTTGTGAAAAAATATTGAAGTTCTATTTTCAGATATCACATCCTAGACGCTGATCGGAGTCTCGGAGATCTGCCAGATTCCGTCGATGGTGGCCAGGTCCTGGTCAGCCCCGCGGAAGGATCTCTTGAAGTGAACCGCTATAACGACTACATCCTCGGCTTTGCCCAGATCCCTTTTGTAAGTGTACGTCTTTTCCTCCGCGGTGGCACCCTGCACTCCGGCATTGATAATTGCAGCATCAACAACCACGCCGCCTTTGAGAAGCTCGACGTAAACTTTGTTGCCGTCCAGGTCGATGGCCTCGATGCTCAGCTCGTAATCCTCGTCCAGCTCCAGCGGCGTGCCTGAGGTGAAGGTACTCTCCTGGCCGTCGTCGTAGATAATCTGAGAGAGCAGGTTGTGTTTTACAAGGTCAGGTTCCTTCGAGCCGTCGTACAGGCAACCGTCCTCAGCATATGCAGCAAAGTATTCCACTCCGTCCGATTCGATTGTATAGAAGTGGCCCCAATCATAGCGGTCGAAATTATGCCACTGGGGAACCTGTACATCCACGTCCCCGATTTCGATTGGGGTTTCGGAGATCTGCCAGATGCCATCGACGGTGGCAGCGTCCATGTCAGCTCCGCGGAAGGCGTTCTTGAAGTGGACGGCTATGATGACGATATCCTGGCTTTCGCCCAGATCCGCTTTGTAGATGTAGGTCTTGTCAGATATGTCTGCGCGTTCCTTGGAGGGCTCAAGCAAGGCAGAGTCTACAACAATTCCCTTCTTCACCAGCTGGACGAAGACTTTGTTGCCGTCGAGGTCGATGGACTGGATCGCCAGCTCGTACCCCTCCTCCAGCTTTAGAGGTGTGCCTGTAGTAAAGACACGATCCTCGACCTCGTCGATCAGCACCCGTGACAGTTGGCCGTGTTTCGTCAGGTCGGTCTCTTTAGAATTTTGCCTTAGATGGCCACCTTCGGCGTAGGCGGCAAAGAGCCCCTCGTCCTGGAGGTTGACGGTCCAGAAGCTGCCCCACTCATCCACCTGGAAGGCCTCGATAGTGGCGATTTGATGGGCGTTCCCTCTCGGGGTGTCAGCTCCAAAGGCACCGATGCAGAGCACTCCCAGGGCCAGAAAGGCCAAAATCACTCTTTTGGTGTCGATATCTATCCCTCCTTTTTATTGATCGTTCTCTCTTCTGAAGTAAAAATCTTTCCTTCTTTAATTTAAAATATTAACTGTTTTTGATCGATCGATGGGTTTTACGGGTCATTTTAAGAGCACATTTGAGACCGCCTTCAGGCTGCTACCAGCGCATTTTAAGCCCAGGTCAAAGTAGAACCACGGATACGATATCTCCCCGTCCCACGCCGCCCACCCTCAGGCAGCAGCCCCCCATCCGGCGCCGCCCGAGCGCCCGCACCCCCGCCGAAAACGGCGTTATAGGCGGGAATCGAAGGACTCCAAGAGAATCGACTATAATAACATGAATTGAGGAAGGTACTCGAAGATGACCGAAGGCTCCACCATCCGATGTTACGACCACCACGCCGCCGCCTACGACCTCTATCAGTCGACGGTGGTCCCCGAGTACGAGACCGCCATAAATACGACGGCTTTGATCGTAGAACGCTACCTCGGCAAAAGCCCGAAGATTCTGGACCTGGGATGCGGCACCGGAAACGCCTCGGCCGCCATCCTGAAGAGGTCTCCTGGCGCCAAGGTATTTTTCCTGGACGGCTCCGCCTCCATGGTCGATGCGGCTGAGAAGAAGATCGAGGCCGTCTCGCCGGGCTCGGTGATCGGATCGAGGGTCTCTGACCTGGCCGCCGAGGACTGGGACCGAGGCCTTGGAAAAGGCGAGTTCGACGCCGTCGTCTCCACCCTGGTCCTGGAACACCTGGACTTCGAGAGCTACAAGACGGTCGTCAAGAAGTGCTTCGACCTTCTGAAGCCGGGAGGGTGGCTGATCGCCGTCGAGGGCTACGCCGAAGGGGAGAGCGACATGGTCGGCTGGTTCTGTGAGCTGATGGACGAGAGGAGAGCCCTCATCGAGGACCCGGATCTATCCGATTTCGTATCAGGGCTCCGGGCGAAGGAGGAGGTCCATTACTACACCGGCAAGAACCAGAAGGCGACCTGGTGGAGGGAGGCGGGGTTTGAGAGGGTTCACGTCGTCTGGCAGTACCTCTGCATCGCCCTCATGGCGGGCATAAGACCGTGATCCGAAAGCTACGCTGCGCTCCCGCCACCTCTCAAGAGGTGGCGAGCTGACACATCCAAACTGGGGCCGATATCCTGATCGCTCGCCATCGGACGTCGCCGATCTGTCGTTTTGATCCAGGACGGCCCTTTCACCCATCGCCCGAAAAACTTTTCTTAAGCCGAAATAAAACGGAGTTAATATCACCGGAGCAGGTTGCTAACAATTATATAATCTACGCCGAAAGCAGTTCTTTCGAGCTTCGGCTGATAGCTGGAAAAGGCGGAGGGTTTGGCATGCACGAGATTGTAAGGCGAGAGGAGATGGCGAGCGGGGACGTGATCCTGAACGAGATCGAGGCGCCCTTGATCGCCAAGAAGGCGAAGCCCGGCCAGTTCGTGATACTCAAGGCCGACGAGAGGGGAGAGAGGATACCCCTCACCATGGCGGACGCGGACCCCGAACGTGGGACCATAACCGTGATCTACAAAGTCGTCGGAAAGTCCACGGAGCTCTTCAAGAGCTTGGAGGAGGGCGACTCCTACCAGGACGCCGTCGGCCCCCTGGGCCAGCCGACCCATCTTGAGAAGGTCGGGACCGTCGCCTGCGTCGGAGGAGGGACCGGCGTGGCCGTCCTCTACCCCATCACCCGGGGTCTGAAGGGTGCAGGAAACCGGATCATCAGCATCATCGGGGCTCGGACCGCCGACCGGATAATCCTGGAGGAGGAGATGAGGGCCGTCTCCGACGAGCTTTTCGTCTGCACCGACGACGGATCTCGCGGCCACCACGGCTTCGTCACCGAGATCCTGAAGAGGGTCCTGGAGGTGGAGACCTTGAACCTCGCCGTCGCCGTGGGGCCGGTCCTGATGATGAAGCTCGTCTCCGATATGACGAGGCCTTACGACGTCAAGACGATCGTCAGCCTCAACCCCATCATGATCGACGGGACGGGGATGTGCGGCGGCTGCCGGGTTCTGGTCGATGGGGAGAACAAGTTTGCCTGCGTCGACGGGCCCGAGTTTGACGGCCACAAGGTAGATTTCGATCAGCTCATGCAGCGGCTCGATGCTTACCAGTCGGAGGAGAGGGAGAGCTCAAAGGCTCACAGGTGCAGGCTTGACGAGTAACCTGCAAGGGGGGCTCGTCAGCTCGCCGTTCGTCCGTCCGATTTGACGTTGTATTCGAATTGAGGGGATCCATGGCGAAAACTGAGGATGTAACGGAGAAGAAGACTCGGATCGGCATGCCCGAGCAGGAGCCGGATGAGAGGAGGAGGAACTTCGAGGAGGTTCCCCTCGGCTATTCCCCAGAGATGGCAATGAAGGAGGCATCCCGATGTCTCCAATGCAAATCGCCGACCTGCATTGAGGGCTGCCCCGTGGAGATCGATATCCCCGCCTTCGTCAAGCTCATAAAAGAGGAGAAGTTCGACGAGGCGATAAAGAAGATCTGGGAGAAGAACCGGCTGCCTGCCGTCTGTGGCCGGGTCTGCCCTCAGGAGACCCAGTGCGAGGGAAGATGCGTCCTCGGGAAAAAGGGAAGGCCGATCGCCATAGGAAACCTCGAACGGTTCGCCGCGGACTTCGCCCGCCAGGAGGGGATAGAGGACGGTTCGCTCCAGGCCAAGCCTTCGGGAAAGAGGGTGGCGATCGTCGGGTCGGGACCCGCGGGGCTGACCGTCGCCGCGGACCTTATCGCCAAAGGCCACCAGGTGACGATCTTCGAGGCGCTCCACAAGCCAGGCGGCGTCCTCGTCTACGGGATCCCCGAGTTTCGGCTGCCGAAGGATATCGTCGCCGACGAGGTCAGAAACCTCGAGAAACAGGGGGCAGAGATCAGGTGCAACACCGTCGTCGGCAGGACGGTCACCATCGATGAGCTCTTCAAAGAGGGCTACGACGCCATCTTCGTGGGGGTCGGGGCGGGCCTGCCCCGGTTCATGAACATCCCCGGCGAGAACCTGGTGGGGATACTCTCCGCCAACGAGTATCTGACCCGGGCGAACCTGATGAAGGCCTACCAGTTCCCCGAGTACGACACCCCCATCCCCAAAGGTAAGAACGTCGTCGTCATAGGGGCTGGGAACGTCGCCATGGACTCAGCCAGGACTGCGATGCGGCTGGGGGCCGAGACGGTCCGGATAGTCTACCGCCGGTCCCGGGATGAGATGCCGGCTCGGGCCGCCGAGATCCATCATGCCGAGGAGGAAGGGATCGAGTTTTTCCTCCTCACAAACCCCACCCGCTTTATCGGCGACGAGGAGGGCCGGGTGGTGGGGATGGAGTGTATTCGAATGGAGCTCGGCGAGCCGGACGGTTCGGGGAGGCGAAGTCCGGTCCCGATCGAGGGCTCCGAGTTTGAGATAAGTTGCGACCTCGTCATAATCGCCATCGGTACCGGGGCAAACCCCCTTCTGACCCGCTCCACCGAGGGGCTGAAGCTGAACCGCTGGGGCTACATCGAAGCGGACCCGGAGACGGGAAAGACGAGCATCGAGGGGGTCTGGGCGGGAGGAGACATCGTCACCGGCTCGGCGACGGTGATCGAGGCGATGGGCGCAGGCCGGAGAGCCGCAAGGTCCATCCACGAATACCTGACAAAAAGCGCCTGACCCCATCCTTTGATGGCAAGATGGATGGAGATGGACATAAGATCCAAGTGGATATGGACCTCTTGGAGCAGAATAATCGAGCTTCGGGAGGCGAGCACCCATCGGCGCCCTCCCTCTGTGATGTCTTGTTCGGAGCGCGGCCGCATTAAACCTGTCATGAAAACGGGTGCGTTCTCATTTTTAGCAATCAGATTTCAACCACAACTTCAAACATACAGATGAAAACTCCTCCGAATTAAAACAGAGATCATTTTTTATTTTTTATATTAGTTGCTGACGGTCGATTCTCAGACCAAGGAAATTCATCCAGCCTGAATGGAAAAGAGCTGTGAATACCGGACAAAAGATCCTCGGTGAGATAATTTTTCAGATCGGTTTCAGAAACAGTATTATGGATGTATAGAATCCCATCCGAAAGATTGTTTAGGATTTTAGCCCCAAATAGAACGATTGGTCCTCTAATTTGGATAAGTCCAAGAAGTAAAATAACAAATATCTATGCGTGTTTTATTTATTTTTAATGAATAATCTATCTCAAAAAAACTAATAAAATGTAACGTTATGCGTCTGAAAATGAGGTTCATCTATACAAAGTAACCCATCTATATTAATAAATAATTTACGAAGAATATATGGGAAGATCGCGGATAGCTCCCAGCGGATGCTAATACATATTTTATATAGTTATATGAAATTCCTCTTTTGTTGCAAAAGGTTAATTAGTTTGAACGTAAGCGGTATCTCAAGAAGGTCGGGAGGCTAAAAGTGAGGGGTAATGGCCATTGGACACGGTTTTTCTGGCTTGGTTTATCGGCGAGCCTGATCTTGCTGTCGGGGTCCGGCCAAGACGTCGGCAGCACCACGAGCCTCTACCCCAACGATATTCTGGCCGACGAAAATCTCAGCCTAGAGACGGGCCCGTTGGTTCCGGGCGCCTCCGCGCTTCCCGGTGAAGCCAAAGTGAACACGGTGGCACCGATTATTGGTCCCGGGGTCGACTACACCAGCATACAAGATGCGATAGATAACGTCGACCCCGGCGACGTGATATACGTCCAGAGCGGGACCTACGACGAGGTTGTGACCGTCAACAAACCCGATCTTTACCTCAAAGGGATCGATACCGGGGACGGAAAACCGGTCGTCAGTGGTGACGGCGTCGAGAGCACCGTCACCTTGAGCTCCGACGGATGCACCCTCGAGGGCTTCGTGGTCATGAACTCGGGAAACCCCCACGCGGGTATCACCGTCCTCTCCAACAACAACATCATCACGAACAACACCGCAATAGTCAACCGCGGTTACGGCATTCATTTGAATCGTTCGAGAAACAACCTGTTATGGAATAACAACGTCAGCACTAACGGGTTCTCTGGGATCAGCCTCCAGAGTTCCGCCTACAATAACATAACATCCAACTTCGTCAGGCACAACAACCTGAGTGGGATCGAGCTTTTGGGCTCCGCCCAAAACACGATCTCATTGAACGTCGCCAGCGACAACGGCGAGCACGGGATTCGTCTCTTAGAATCCGACGAGAACCTCCTCGCAGGGAACATCGCTAGCAATAACACCCTTGGTGGCATATCGATCCAGGACTCCGTTGGGACGGTCGTCGATGGGAACGTGGTGATCGAGGTCAGCAAAGTCGCCTCAACAGAAGTGGGGCTGCCATCGACGATCGTGAACTTCACGATCGCCGTCACCAACGCCGGCCAGGTCGACTTCGACGAGGTCACCTTAGCCGATCAACTGCCTGCAGGACTAGATTACGTCTCCGACAACCGTTCCGGCGATTTCGAGGACGACAGGATCGTGTGGACCCTTCCAGGCTCCCTGGCCGCGAACAAATCTGTCACTTTGGAGCTTTCTGCCGTGGTGAGCGGTGCGGTCTTCGGCAACCTGACGAACTCGGTCAGGACGACAGGCCTGACATCCAAGGGCGTCCTCGTCTCCGACGAGGCCTCTACGGTCGTCGTCGCCCTTTTGGTCGTCGATTCAGAAGATAGCCTCTCGAAGGCGATAGAGCTGGCCCGTCCCGGGGATGTGGTGGAGGTCAAAAGCGGGACTTATCACGAGCGGATCGTCCTGAACAAGAGCATCACCCTGAAAGGAGTGGACACCGGGAGCGGTCCTCCAGTCCTCGCGGGAGATGGCGTGGGAAGCACCATAACCCTGGCGGCCGACGGCTGCGCCATCGAGGGGTTCGTGGTGACGGGCTCGGGCAACCCTCACGCCGGGATCGAGATCGTCTCAAACGACAACTCGATATCCAACAACGTCATCAAAAACAACAAAGGCTACGGAGTCCTGATCACTGGATCGAAGGGAAACGCCGTCATCGCAAACGAGATCCGGGAGAACGGCTTCGACGGGGTGCACATCGAAGGGTCAGAGGAGAACGAAGTCAGCGATAACGTCGTCAGCATCAACGGCCGATCCGGTATAGTTCTCGATGGCTCTTCAGATAACGCTGTATCGTCGAACAGAATCGCCAGCAACAAGGATCAAGGCATCGATCTCGTGGACGCCAGCGGCAACGCCCTCCAGGATAACGCCGCGAGGGGAAATTCTGGCCATGGGGTCCGGCTTATAAGATCCGAAATGAACAGCGCTACCGGGAACGTCGCATCCAATAATAAAAAAGATGGGATACATCTAGACGGTTCAAACGATAACGACATCTCGGAGAACACCGCCAACGGGAACTTAAACGGCCTGCGGCTGATAAACTCCGTCGCGAACTCCTTATCTGATAACACTGCGAGCGGAAACCAGGAGCAGGGGATCAGGCTCAGGGGATCAAGAGAGAACACCCTTTCGGGGAACGCCTTCAGGGATAACCTCCTGCACGGGGTCCATCTCATCCGCTCAAACAACAACAGCCTGGTAGACAACGACGTCATGAAGAACAAAAAAGACGGAATTTATATCGAGGAGTCCAGCGGAAACGAGATATCAGCCAATTCGGCCCAGGGCAACAAAAATGGGCTCAGCCTCTGGAGCTCTTCTGAGAACAAGATATCGTCGAACGATATCAAAAAGAACGACCAAACCGGGATCGCTCTCACGGGATCGGGCCATAACAACCTCGCCAGCAACGTCGTCGCCGAGAACTCGGCAAACGGGATCGGTCTATCGGGTTCCAATGACAACACCATATCGGGCGGGACCGTCAGCGCCAACAAGGCGAACGGCATCCATCTTGAGGGCTCGAGCAGAAACTGGATCTCGGCGAACACCATCGAGAAGAGCGTCAACGGTCTGGGGCTGGTGAACTCCTTCGAGAACACTCTATCGAGCAACACCGTCCAGGACAACAGCGGTCGAGGAGTCTACCTCACCGGTTCTGGCGGGAACAAGATTTACCTCAACACCATCACCAACCTCCAAAACGCCCTCTCTGAGGGCGGATCGAACAACAGGTGGTTCTCGCCAACGCCGATGAATTACGTCTACCGGGGCAAAACTTTCATCGGCTACCGGGGCAACTTCTGGTCCGACTACGCCGGAAACGACGTGAACGGCGACGGCATCGGCGACTCGGCCTACAAGATCCCGGGAAGCACGGCGGAGGACAGCTACCCTCTGACGAACAGAGGGGTGAGGATCTCGAAGACCTCGAACATCTCGTCGGGGTGTCGCTACGCCGAAATCCTCTTCAGGATCGAAGTCACCAACACCGGCGAGGTCGCCCTCAACCCCGTCAGGGTTGCGGACGTCCTCCCATCCGGCCTCGAATACGTCTCCGACAACCGGAGCGGGAACGTCGCCGGAAAGACGATCGTCTGGTCGAACTTGGGGCCGATCGCCCCCGGCGCCAAGACCTCCGTCCAGCTAGTGGCCAGGATCGACGGCACCAAGTACGGTCCTCTCGTCAACGCCGTCAACGTCACGGGAACCTCGTCCTCGGGAAAGAAGGTCTCTTCCAAGAACGCGACGAACGTTACCGTCCTGCGGTCGGGGATCAAAGTCGAGAAGGCCGTATCTCCGCGAGGGGGACTTCCCGGGACGAACCTGACCTTCACCATCAAGGTGACGAACACCGGAGAGGCAGTCCTCAATCCGGTCGGGGTCGTGGATGAGCTTCCTTCCGGCCTCGAGTACGTCAGCGACAACAGGAGCGGAACTGTCGCCGGAAGCTCCGTCACATGGAACCTGGGCACCCTACCTCCCAAAGGCAAGACGTTCATCCGGCTCGTCGCCCGCATAAAGAGCGGGACCGAGTCCGGCAACGCTACAAACCTCGTCAACGTTACCGGCACCCTCCTCGCCGGCGACGCAGTGACCGATGAAGCATCCTGCCCGGTGAGGTTCGGAATTCAGGCAGCCATCGACGAGGCGAGCCCCGGAGACGAGATCATCGTTCCGAGCGGGACCTATCGCGAGAACGTGGTCGTCAATAAGCCCCTCACCCTGAAGAAGGTGGTAGACTGGCTTCCCTGCATCTCACCGCTGCCTTCGGGGCTGGATAACGGCTCTTCCGTCGTCGTCGACGCCGGCGGGGTCGGAAGCGCGATCACGATAACTGCAGACGGGTGCACCGTCGATGGGTTAATAGCGAGGAATTCAAGCATCTGGCCGAATGCTGGAATCAAAGTAGCATCGAATAACAACATAGTCAATAACAACACCGCCACTAACAACGGTCAGCATGGCCTCCTCATCTATAATTCTAACAGCAACACAATCTCGGGCAATACCGCCATCGAAAATGGAGGCAACGGAATCCATCTCGAATCTTCCGAGGGCAACACCATCTCTGGCAACACCGCTGATAACAACGGACAAAACGGCATCAAACTTATCCGCTCCGCTAACAATAATGAAATCTCGGGCAACAACGTTGCTCACAACCGTCAGCGCGGCATCCTCCTCTATAGCTCCAACGACAACGAAATCTCGAGTAATATCGTCGAAAGCAACAACTGGACCGGCATCTACCTCATTATTAACTGTTGCAGAAACACAATTTCAGATAACATCGCCACCGGAAATGGATACGCCGGGATCTACATTGAAACTTCCAGCGACAACACCATATCGGGCAATACCGCAATCGTCAACTCCAACAGCGGTGTCGAACTCCGTTATTCCAACGGCAACAATATCTCGCGCAACGCCGCCCAAGGAAACACCTACTTCGGCGTCTATCTAAGTGAATCCAACGGCAACACTATCTCAGACAACACCGTCACCGAAAATGGATTAGCTGGCATCAACCTCGTTGCCTCTAGCACTAACAATACCATTTATAGCAACAACGCAACCGATAACAACAACTACGGCATCCGCCTCGGTTCCTCCGCCGGCAACACCATCTACCTGAACACCTTCAACAACGCGAACAACGCATGGTCCGACTCCGTCAACGCCTGGCACTCTCCCAATGAGCTCGAGTACAGAGGCAATTCCACTTACGTCGGAAATCAGTGGTCCGACTACACTGGCTGGGACTGCGACGGTGACGGGATCGGCGACGTGCTCTACGAGATACCAGGCGGAGCTGAGGAACAGGACGAATACCCGCTAACGGACCGAACCGGCACAAGAACCCTCACCGTCTGTGCCTCGGGCTGCAACTACACCTCAATCCAGGCCGCCATCGACGCCGCCTGTCCCGGCGACACCATTGAGGTGCAGAGCGGGACATACAACGAGAACGTGGCGGTGAACAAGACCCTCACGTTGCGAGGACTCGACACCGGCGGCGGGATGCCGGTGGTGGACGCGGGCGGGAGCGGCAGCGCGATCACGATAGCTGTGGACGGGTGCAGAGTCGAGGGGTTCAGGGTGACGAATTCAGGAGAAGGTGCGTATCCAAACCTCGACGCTGGAATCAAGGTGACTTCAGACGGCAACACCATCGAAGGCAATAACGCCAGCGAAAACTATAACGGAATTTACATCTATTTCTCCAGCTGCAACACCATCTCGGACAACACCGCAACCGGCAACATCCGACACGGCATCTACCTCTTCTCCTCATGCAACAGCAATACGATCTCGGGCAACACAGCTACCGGCAACGTATGCGGCATCATCATCGATTACTTTTGCAGCAACAATACGATCTCGGGCAACACAGCTGCCGGCAACAGCGGCCACGGCATCTACCTCGATCGCTCTACCAACAATACCATCTCGGACAACATAGTCATCGATACCGGTCCTGGCTACAATGGCCATGGCATCTACATCAGTTACTCTAGTAGCTGCATGATCTCGGGCAACACTGCCGCTGACAATGGCGGCTCTGGCATCTACCTCAGTAGAACCAGCAGCAGCATGCTCTCGGGCAACACCGCCAATAGCAACGACTTCGATGGCATCCTCCTCGATTCTTTCAGCGACAACAACACCATCTCGGGCAACACCGCCAATGGCAACGACTTCGATGGCATCTGCCTCGATTCCTCTTCCGGCAACACGCTCTCGGATAACACCGCCGACGACAACAACGACGGCATCTACCTCTTGTCCTCTTCCGGCAACACCCTCTCGGACAATAATGCTACCGACAACGGATGGGGCATTTGGCTTGAGCAATCCGGCGACAATAGTATCTCGGATAACGTCGTCAACGATAACAACCGCGGCATCTGCCTCTGGTTCTCCTCCGGCAACAAAATCTCTGATAACACCGCCAGCAAGAACAGCCACAGCGGTATCTTCCTCGAATCTTCCAGCGGCAACACGCTCTCGGACAACACCGCCAGCAACAACGATTACGGCATCCTCCTCTATGATTCCTGCGACGACAACATCATCGAGAATAATACCGCCACAGGCAATTCCGAAGAGGGCATCTCCCTCTATTCCTCCAACAACGGCAACCTCTCGGACAACACCGCCAGCGACAACAAACACGGCATCTACCTCGGCTGCTCCAACAGCAACACCATCTCGGGCAACACCGGCACAGGCAACGACTACGCTGGCATCTCCCTCTCTTCCTCCAGCAACAACACGCTGTCGGGAAACAACGCCGCCGACAACACACGTTACGGCATCTTGCTCTCGTTCTCCAGCAACAACAACAGGCTTACAAACAACAACGCCAACGACAACGCCGAATACGGCATCCGCCTCGAATCCTCCAACGGCAACACCATCTACCAGAACAACTTCGAGAACGCCGAGAACGCCTGGTCCAACTCGGCCAACACCTGGAGCTCGCCCACCGAGATCGAGTACAGGGGCAACACTACTTACGTCGGAAACAAATGGTCCAACTACTCCGGCCGGGACTGCGACGGCGACGGGATCGGCGAAGTGCCCTACAATATTCCAGGCGGATCGGAGAAGGATGACTATCCGCTGACGGACAATTTCGGCACGATCATCACCGTCTGCGCCTCAGGCTGCAACTACACCAGCATCCAGGCCGCCATCGACGCCGCCTGCCCCGGCGACACCATCGAGGTTCAGAGCGGGACCTACAACGAGAACGTGGTGGTGAATAAGACTCTCACGTTGCGGGGACTTGATACCGGCGGCGGGATGCCGGTGGTGGACGCGGGCGGCTCCGGGTCAGTCATCACCCTGAGCACTGACAGGTGCACACTTGAAGGGTTCGTGGCGACCAACGGAGCAGAGGCTGGGATCTGGGTAACTTCGAACGACAACACAATCTCGGGCAACACCGCCACCGGCAACGACGATGGCATCTTACTCTTTCACTCCAGCAACAACAACAGGCTTACAAACAACACCGTCACAGACAACCTTTATGGCATCTATCTCACAGACTCGCACGGCAATACCATCTCAAGCAACGATGCCAAAGAGAACGTTAACGAAGGCATCTATCTCAAAGACTCAAGCGACAACACACTCTTGGGCAACACCGCCATTGTCAATCGCGGTGGCATCTATCTCGATTCCTACAGCAACGACAACAGGCTCACAAACAACAACGCCACCAACAACGTAGGCTGCGGTATCACCCTCTCTTCCTCCAGCAATAACAATCTCTTGGGCAACACCGCCACAGGCAACGGCTTGCACGGCATCAGTCTCGGATCTTCGAGCGACAGCAACATGCTCTCTGGCAACACCGCCTCGGACAACATGAACGGCATCTGCCTCTGGGACTCCAGCGGTAACACCATCTCGGGCAACACCGCCTCGGACAACATGAACGGAATCGTACTCAATTCCTCCAGCGACAACACCTTCTCGGGCAACACTGCGAATTGCAACGAGGAACGCGGCATCTACCTCGGATCTTCCAACGACAACACGCTCTCAGACAACACCGCCACCGGCAACGGCGCAAGCGGCATATCCCTCGATTCCTCCAGCGACAACACCATCTCGGGCAACACCGCAAGTGGCAACACTCAGGTTGGTATCCACCTCAAGTCCTCCAGTGGCAACTCCATCGAGGGCAACACCGCGAGTAGCAACCACCATGGTATCGATATTTCGACAGGTAGCGACAATAATCGAATATCAAATAATATCGCTAATAATAACGACGATGTTAACATATACTTTTATGACTCAGATTACAGTAGCGTATCATGCAACAAATTCAGCAACGACAGCAGTGTATCTTGGCCTAGCATCTTTCTTGTTTCTTCGAACCACAACATAATCTTAGAGAACATCGCCAGCGGTAACACACAGGGCATCCGCCTCCAATCCTCCAGCGACAACACGATCTACCTCAACAGCTTCATAAATAACGTCCAAAACGCCAATTCGAATTCCGCTGGCAACCGCTGGAACTCCACTGAACCCCTAGAGCCTTACAACAACTACACCGGAAACCGCTGGTCCGATTACAGCGGCTCTGACGCCAACGGCGACGGAATCGGCGACTTGCCCTACAGCATCCCTGGCGGATCGGAGAAGGACTACTACCCGATAATGACGACCGTCGTCGGCCCCGGCGGGAACATCCAGGCAGCGATAAACGCCGCCAGCGCCAACTCGACGATCCTAGTTTTGAGCGGGACCTACTACGAGAACGTCGCCTTGAACAAGCCCCTCAAGCTCATCGGCATCGACACCGGTGGCGGAAAGCCGGTGGTGGACGCGGGCGGCTCTGGGAGCGCGATAACGATAGCTGCGGACGGATGCACGGTTGAGGGGTTTGTTGTGACGAACGGTGATGCGGGAGTTGAAGTGGCTTCGAACTTCAACACCATCGAGTGCAACACCGCCACCAATAACCGTCAAAGCGGTATCTACCTCCAGTCCTCCAGTGGCAACACCATCTCGAGCAATACCGCCGCTAACAACACTCGACGTGGCATCTTCCTCTATTTGTCCAGCGGCAACGCCATCTCGAGCAATACCGCCAACGCCAACGGCTACTACGGTATCTGCCTCGATTCCTCCAGCGGCAACACCATTTTCCAGAACACTTTCAACAACACCAACAATGCCTTTTCCAATTCTGCCAACAGCTGGAACTCCACAGTGCCCCTCAACTATACCTACAACAGCGGAAGCTACACCAATTACACCGGAAACTATTGGTCCGATTACGCGGGCTCCGACCCCGACGGGGACGGGATCGGAAATTCGCCCTACAGCATCTCGGGAGGTTCCGAGAAGGACTATTATCCCATGATCAGCGGCGTGGCCCCCTCCATGGACGCAGCCGCCTTCGCCCCCGCCATACTGATGGATCTCTCGGGCGATTTGAGGGCGGGATCGGCCTCCGATGCCGTGAACCTCACCCTGAACGCAACAAACCCCGGTCCCGAGAACCTCACCTCGGTGAAGATAGTCGCCCTCATCCCGGCGGGGATGAGCTACCTTCCGGGCCGGGCCTCGGTCGAGCCCGACTCCGTCGAAAAGAGCCCGAACGGCACCTGGACCGCCGCCTGGGAGAACCTCACCGACCTCGGAGCAGGCGAGTCCGCGAGGATCGATTTCGCTGCCAAAATCGACGGCGACCTTCTCGCCGACCTCACCACCTTCGCCACGGCTTCGGCCTCGGTGGATGATACGGGCGGGAGAGTGGACGAAACCGGTAGCGTTCGCGATGGCGAGGTCGGCAGCGGGGACGGAGGCGAGATCGTATCGGGCATGGACGCCTGGACCATCTCTGTCAAGGGATCGGTTGATGCCAAGATCAAGGTCGATAAGACCGCAGACCCTCTGGTGGCAGAGCCGGGCGACCTCGTGGCCTTCTCGATCAACGTCACCAACTCGGGAGCGGTCGACCTCTCGAACCTGACCGTCGCCGACCTCCTCCCGGCGGGGATGAGCTACGTCTCGGCTTCCCGGCCGCCGTCCTTCGGCCCCGTCGAGCACCCTAACGGGACCGTCTTCATCAGCTGGACCGGACTTAAGGGTCTTGCGCCGAACGAGTCGGTCGGCCTAGAGCTGGTCGCCAGGGTCGACGCCGACGCCGCAGGCTCTCTGACCAACAGCGTCTCCGTCGCGGCGACTTATTGGGAGGGAGGAGCCATGGGGATCGTCGATGCCAGCGACGACGCCACCGTCCAGCTCCTCGCCCTGAAGGTGACGAAGGTCGCGAACAAGGAGGAGGTGAAGCGCGGCGAGAAGATCGCCTACAACATCACCGTCTGCAACGTCGGGAGCCTCCCCATAATGGACCTGGTCCTCGAGGACGTCTTCGACCACCGGGTGGATGTGGTCTCGGAATCGATTTCCAGAGGACCCGACGGCCGATGGCAGATCGACCATCTGGAAAACGGAAGCTGCATCAGCATCATTTTGATCGTAAAGGTCCCGAGGCAGGAGTTCGAGTTCGAGATGGCCTCCCGGGCCGCAGGCGAGGGTTTCGTGAACGTCGCCGACGACTACTCGACGACCCTCGACCTCTTCGTCATCAGAAATCTGGTCCGCGCGATATCCAAGAACTTGAGACAAGAGTACTCGGACTCCGCCAGCGTCGCGGTCCTCGGCGAGCCGGGAACCGAGCTTGAGACCCGCGAGCACGGCTCGGGAAGCTACGAGGGCGACGAGCAGGTGAGGGTCCGGACCGAGAACAAGTCGATATCCATGGAAAAGGACGTAACAGCCGCCTACGCCCCCACGACCCTCGGCCTCTATCGGAACCGGACTGTAAACTACTCCTCTCGATGGACCGAGGAGGCCCGGGCGAAGAACAGGATCACAGGAACCTCCATGAGCGAATCCTACCGGCACGCGACGTCCATTGATCGGGAGAGCCGGATCTTCCTCGATAAGAACGAGTCGGCGATGGAGATCGACTCCGAGTTCGACGGGATGGGGCACATCGGCTTTTTGAAAAGAGATCTCGGCTCGTCTCCGGGCTCGACGCCCCTCTTCGAGTCCCGCGAAGATTACGTCGGAAGCTTCAGGGTTCTCGAGAAGGCCGACGAGTACGGCTCGGGGATCGGGTATGAGAGGTCTGCTTCGGGACGCGGCCTCGTCTCCGTCGACAAGAGGGTCGGATCGAGCCAGAGGTCTTACGAGTCGGGGGCCGGATCCTACGACTCCGAAGAGCTGATCCGAACCGAGACGAACTATATCGCTAAATACCTCTCCGTCGAGAGCGGCGACGTCGACGCCGGCCTATCCAGCAGCTTCTCGGCCAACTCCTCCATGAAGTGGAAGGAGGGGATCTGGTCTTCTTCGGCCGGGTCCAGCTTCATCGGCGAGGAGTACGCCGGGGCGAGCCAGCTCGAGATGGAGACGATCGCCATGGGTCTGAGCGAGATGGACTCCCAGGCGAACTTCACCGGCAGGGCAAGGTACAGGGCGATCCATGAGGACGAGGTGGACTTCGACGAGGGGTACGAGGGGACATACTCGGTCCAGCGGCGGGTCCTTCTCGAGGGGGTGCCTCGATACGACCGGCCCCATCTCAGCCTGAGAAAAGAGGGTGAGATCGTCTATCCCGCCAGCGACGCCTCGCCCCTTGCGAGCTACGCCATCATCTTGGAGAACGACGGCGACCAGTCCCTGGGACCCGTGATCGTCAGAGACCTCTTCCCCCCAGGAGCCGTCTATGTAAACTCGTCCTTGCGGCCTTCGGAGCTGGCCGAGGGTCGAGCCGCCTGGACCTTGACCCACCTGGCCATAGGCGACAGGTTCAAGATCGAACTGAGGCTTAACCTGACCGGCTACCGGGGCGACGAGATCGTAAACCAGGTGGAGGCCGAAGGTGGCTACAACGGCAACTGGGTCAGGGCCGATAACTTCTCGGCCGTCGAGATCGACTGGCTGAGATGCTGCCCATCAGGAGACGCCGTCACCGTGACCAAGTCCGGCCGCATAGATCAGAACGAGCCAAACCAGGTCCTGTACACCATAACCGTCGAGAACGTCGGAGAGGGCGCCACAGCCGCCGCCGTCGCCGACTATCTGCCTGATGGCATGGTGGTCGCAGAGGCCTCGCCGGAGGTCGCATCCCTCGACGACGGCGTTGCCACCTGGAACCTCGTCGAGATGATGCCGGGGGAGACCAGAACGATAAATTACAGGGCCGAGGCCCGGTGGAGCGGAAAGTTCGTGAACCGGGTCCGGGTCGATGCAAGTCCCGTTGACGGGTCTGGCATGAGCACGGCTTACGCCAGCTCCATCGTCGATGTGGGGGAGTTCGAACGAGAAATCCAGCCTCCTGGATGGCAGCCGCCGGACTGGGGTCTAAACTACACCGCTTATCAGCCCGAGATCACAGCGGACGGCGTCTGCAATATTTTTTAATCTATATATTGGTATTTGAAATCAGAAGTGTTATTCGAGCTTGATCTTCGGAATTGAAGCTCACTCGATCGGTCCCTGGGTCAGCCCTTCGATCAGGCCCGGTCCTTCTTCTTGGATCTCTTTCTAAATTTTCTCTCCTCTCCGGGCCCGGTTTCGGCCCGTTTACCATATCTTCCCCCCTTTCGTCGGGCTGCTCTAGCTTTCTGGATCTTCCCCGCCGCCTTTCCCTTCTCTTTTGACCCTTCTGTTTTATCGTCTATTGTGGTCTTTATCTCCTCTTTTTGATCCGAACCGATCTCTCTTTCCCTTGATCTGATCTCATCTTTTTCATCTTTTTTTCTCGTCAAAGAGCCGATCTTTTCTCTTCCCGTCTTCGCTGAGGCCTCCGGAGATCCCCCCATCCTTGAGCGGTTCTCTTCCTCGCCCGCCTCATGAGCCCCGCTTTTCTCCGTCTGGTCCACTTTGATCACGGTATAGGCCATCTTTCTTCCTCTGGCCGGCCTCCTCTGAGCGGTCGCCTTCTTTTCCTCCTTCATCTGCTTTGAGCCGGATGCTTCCCTCTCTTCTCCATCTGAAAGGACTTTTCCAGCTGCTTCCTGCCGGATTTCGCCAGCGACCTCCTCTTCTCTCCCCTCAGCCTCGCGATCGTCGGCTATTTCGGGAGCCTCTCCTCCCATTCTCGCCAGATCTTCTCCGGCTCCAGACGTCTTCTCTCGATCGGCTTCAGCCCTCTCCTCCTCGGTGCCAAGATCCAGCTGGCTTTCCTCAGGCCCTCTGAGAGTCTTTCGACCGATCACCGCCTCTTCGAGGGCCGCGAAGTCGATCTCCTCCTCGGTGCCGAGATCCGGCTGGCTTTCCTCAGGCCCTCTGAGATCCTTCCGACCGATCACCGCCTCTTCGAGGGCCGCAAAGTCGATCTCCTCTTCGGTGCCAA
>DAOSXX010000023.1:22247-34409 GCA_035380685.1 Methanothrix sp.
CGACCGATCACCGCCTCTTCGAGGGCCGCAAAGTCGATCTCCTCTTCGGTGCCAAGATCCGGCTGGCTTTCCTCAGGCCCTCTGAGATCCTTCCGACCGATCACCGCCTCTTCGAGGGCCGCAAAGTCGACCTCCTCCAGGCCAGCCACCTTGCCCACCTCTCCTCCTTCACCTTCGGAGAGGTTTCCTCCTCTCCTCCGAGACCTTGACCTGAACCGGTCGATCAGCCATTTGGATAGGCCAGAGCCGAGGATGAGGGTCCCGACGATGAACTCCCAGCTTCCCGTGAGGAAGTTTCCGGCTTTCTCGGTCAGGGGGACCTTCCTTGCAGAGACCACGATCTGGCTGGAGAATACCTGGTTGTCCACCGGCATCGGCACCTGGCCGGGGAGGACCACCTCGGCGAAGGCGCTGAGGGTCAGCTCGTGGGTTCCGCTCTTCCGAGGGACCACGTCCCACAGCCAGGTCCTGTGCCCCTCCCGCGTTATGAGCTGCCGCTCATCGGTCATGGGACAGATGTCGAAAGCCGTCCCCGTGAGGCGGAGCTTCATGAAGGTGCTCACCGGAATCTCCTCGACTTCGGCGACCTCTCCCTCGGTGAACCCCTCCGTTAGGTTCTCGACGGTCTCGGAGATCGATATCCTCGCCTCGACCCGGTAGGTTTCGCCGACCAGCATATCCCGCACGGGATCGAAGGCGATCATTCCTCTCGTCAGGCAACTCTTCGCCTCCTCCACCAGTGCGGCGTAGTCGGGTATTGACGACTCAGGCTCCTCTTCATCGTCTTTGGGTATTGGGAAGAAGGCGCCACCGCCTCCGCCGGAGGAAGTGGATCTTTCGGGAGGAGGGCTCTCTCCGGAGACGGCAGATGCCTCCCAGACGTTGCCCCTCAGATTATTATCGTCGCTTCCGGCGTCGAAGTTGACCCGATGCTCCCCGTTGTCGACGAGCCGGTTGGAGGTGACGTTGTTTCCGTTGGACGGATCGAGGTAGATCCCGCTATCGGAGTTCTTGCTTGCGCTGTTCTCAGAGATCTCGTTCTCGTCCGAGTCGAAGAGCATGATGCCGTCAAACCGGTTTTCTATGAACTCGTTGGCCGAGATCTCGTTGAAGAAGGAGTTTTCAAGCAGTGCCCCAAAACCGTTTTTGGCGGCCAGGTTAGCCGAGATCACGTTGTTAGAGGAGTTTGCAAGACGGATGCCAACGCGATTTCCACTTGTCCTGCTATCTCTTATCGCGGATTCGACGGTGTTATAGAGGTAGATCCCGTTGCCGCTCTTCTCTAAGGTCAGCCCCTCCAGGGTTATGTTGGAGCAGTCGATGCAGTAGACTGTGCCGGCTTTGGAGGAGGCGTCCAGGATCTCGTTTGAAGCTCCCACGAGGTAGCGGACCGTCTTTCCCCCCACCAGGTTTGACGGGTCCACGTCGTTATCGAAGTCCGAGCTGTTCAGCCCCTCTGCCGAGAAGTCGTAGACGTTCTCAGACATCAGGTTCTTCCTCAGCCTGTTGCCGCCGGAGAAGTTCAGAGATAGGCCCTGGTCGTTGTATCGGGCGACGTTAGCGGTTACAACGTTTCTTGGTGAAGATTCTAGGACGATTCCGGCCTTCTTGTTCTCCAGAACCTCGTTTCCGCTGACGGTGTTGTTGCTGGACCCGGAGAGGCTGATGCCGTCGCCCAGGTTTCCTTCGGCCTTGTTGTTGGCGACGACGTTGCCCTTAGATTCGACTAGCAGAACGCCTGGGCCGTCATTTTTGCTGATATCGTTGCTCTCTACAACGTTGTCTTGGCAATTTTCGAGACGTATACCCTCTTTGTTGTCTCTGACCAGGTTGTTTTCCGCCCTGGATCGGGTGGTGTTGTGGAAATATATTCCGTAGACGTTTTCTTCGAGGGAGAGATCTCTGACGGTGACGTTGTCGCAGCGGTAGCAGTAGACTGTCCCTGCCTGGGACGAGGAGTCGACGATCTCGCCAGAGACGGCCACCAGGTAGATGATCGGCTTTCCGTCCACCCGGTTTGAGTCGTCGATCTCGTTATCGCCTTCTGCAAAAAAGTTGTAGCGGTTTCCTCGGATATCGTTCTGCTCAAGCCGGTTATTCTCCGACTCGGAAAGCCAGATCCCGTAAGTGTTCTCGCCTCCGAGCTGGTTGTTTTTGATGCGGTTGTTGTGAGAATCGCCGAGAAATATGCCGTAGCCGTTGCCGCTGGCATTGTTGGCCGAAAGGGCGTTGTTTGAGGATTGGTTGAGGTGGATTCCTCGGCCGTTCTCCCGGAGGGTGTTATTCTCTATCCTGGAGTCGTTCGTCTTGAAGAGGTATATTCCGTCACCGCAGCCGCTGAGGTTCAAATCTTTTATCGTGATGTTGCTGCAGTTGACGCAGAATACCGATCCTGCATTGGAGGATGAATCCACCACCTCGTCGGAAGAGTCCACCAGGTAGAATAGAGCCTTTCCGCCGACGAGGTTCGTTGAGTCGATATCGTTTTTGAGATCCAAAAGGCTCTGACCTTCTACAGAGAAATCGCATCCGTTCCCCGACATCCTGTTGGACCTCAACAGGTTCTCGCCTGACCTGTTCAGACGGATGCCCCTCGAATTACCGCTGGCGTTGTTGCCAAAGATGGCGTTTTGAAAGGAGCGATCGAGGACGATGCCTCCCTCGTTATCGACGACGGCGTTTTCGGATATGGTGTTCTTACTGGAATTTTCGAGATGGATGCCGTCTCCGGAGTTATCCTCGATCAGGTTGCCCGAGACGGCGATATGGCTCGCGTTTCTGATGCTGACCGCCCGAAGGCTGTGGCGAACCTCGTTGGCGTCGATGGTGCACCCTTCCGATCGGTCCAGGCATATCCCGTGATCGTTATCAGCGATCCTGTTTCCGGATACGATGCTGTTGATGGTGCCTTCCAGGCGGACGCCGACCTCGTTTCTTCTCAAAAGGTTGCCCTCGATTTTCGAGTCGGTGGTGCTCTGATAGGTGATTCCAAAGAGGTTGTCTGTCAGGTTCAGGCCCTTTGCGGTTATGTTGTGGCAGTTGAGGCAGTAGACGAGGCCCGCATCGGTCGACGAATCCACGGTTTTGTCGGAGACGTTGACGAGGTAGACGATCGGCTTTCCGTTTACCAGGTTTGAGTCGTCGATATCGTTATCACCCTCGGCTTGGAAGTTGTAGCGGTTATCATCCATCAGGTTGTAGGTCATCACGTTCTTCGTCGATGCGTCGAGGCTTACGCCGATCCTGTTTCTGGCAGCCTTGTTGTGAGCGAAGGTGTTCTTCGACGAACCGATGACGCGGATCCCGTCCTGAAGGTTCTCGTTGGCGACGTTCAGCTTAAGGGTGTTTTTGGATGAGTTCAAAAGGTAGATGCCCACCTGGTTCAGGCTTGCGTTGTTTGACACAAGGGCGTTCTCGGACGATTGGTTCAGGCGGACTCCAACCCAGCTGTTGCTGGCGTCGTTGTCCTTGACGACGTTTCTGCTCGAGTTTCTCACTAGATAGATCCCGATGTACTCGCTTTCGTCGGCGTCGTTATCTGCGACTTCGTTATCGCTTGAGGAGTTGAGGTGTATGCCGACCCCATTTCTAGTGGCGTTGTTGGCTTCGATGATGTTGTAGTCGCTGGAATTTTCGAGGTTGATGCCCACGAAGTTGACGTGAGCCTGGTTGGAGGTGACGTTGTTATCCGTTGAAGATCTCAGGACGATCCCGTAGGAGTTGTTGACGACCTGGTTGGATTCGATGTCGTTATTGCTCGAACCGTCGAGGAAGACGCCGTTCTCGTTGCCGCTGAAGTTGTTCTCCAATATGGCGTTGGAAGAGGAATCCTGCAGGAAGATGCCGTTCCAGCAGTACCTTGCCAGGTTTCCTTCTGCCCTCGAGTTGGTGGTGTTCTGGAAGTAAACCCCGTAGATGTTGTTTTTGAGGGAGAGGCCCTTTACGGTGATGTTATCGCAGTTGATGCAGTAAACGGTGCCCGCGTTGCTGGCCGGTCCCAGGACCTCGCCTGAGACGTTCACGAGATAGACGACCCGCTTTCCGTCGACGGTGTTGGAGGAATCGATCTCGTTTTCTCCCTCGGCGCGGAAGTTGTACCGGTTGTTTGCCATCAGGTTCGCGCTCATCTTGGAGCTGGCCGAGGAGGAGAGGTATATGCCGTAGTGGTTATTCCTGGCTTCGTTTCCAGTGATAACGCTCTCGGCGGAGCTCCGGGCGAAGATCCCCCAGCGGTTGTCTTCGGCCTCATTCTCTCTGAGGAGGTTTTGGCTTGAGTCCTCCAGGATTAGGCCGTTCTTCTCGTTGCTCATCGCGACGTTCTCTTCGACGGCATTTTGAGAGGAGCTGTAGAGGGATATCCCGTTCTCGTTTTCTTCTACGCGGTTCTTTGAGATCACGTTATGGGAGGAGTTCAGCAGGCCGATCCCCTCGCGGCGGTTATTGCTGGCCTTGTTATCTCGGAGGGTGTTGTTGCCCGAATGGCTGAGCCTGACCCCGTGATCGTTCTTGCTGACGATGCTTCCGTTGATGGAGTTGTAATGAGATAAGAGGAGGCCGACCCCGTCGGCCTCGTTATCTGTGACCACGTTTCCGTCCAGGGAGTTTCGAGAAGAGCTCACGAGATTTATGCCGTTCTCATTTCCGCTGATCAGGTTCTTCTCGATCCTCGAACCCGTGGTGTTGTAAAGATAGATGCCGCAGACATTGTTCTTCAGGACGAGGCCCGTTATTGTTACGTTACTGCAGTCGATGCAAAAAACAGCTCCCGCCTCCGACGCAGGATCGATGACGACGTCGGCTCTTCTCACGAGGTAGAAGATGGGCTTTCCGTCCACCAGGTTGCTTTCGTCGATATCGTTCTCGCCGCCTGCTCCGAAGTTGTACAGGTTTTCGTCCATTCGATTGCTTCTCATCTTGTTGTGAAGGGACGAGATCAAAACGATGCCACGATTTTTGTTTTGGCTGAACTCGTTTTCTCGGATCTCGTTTTGATGAGAAAACGCGAAGCCTGCGCCGTAGTTTTTATTCATGGACGCGTTGTTTTGGCTGACGACGTTTTTGTCGGATTTGTAGGTCTGCAGGCCGTTGTAGTTGCCGAGGGCGCTGTTTTTGGATATCACGTTTCTGTTGCTTGAGTTCCAGAGAAGAAGGCCGATCTGGTTGTCGAAAAGGTCGTTATCGGATACGACGTTCTCGGAGCTCGAGTTCCAAAGGCCGATTCCGCAAAGCCAGTTATCTCTCACCCCGTTCTCTCGAATCTCGTTCAGGCTCGCCTCATCGAGGGAGATGCCGTGCCTTCTGTTCTGGTATACGGCGTTTTCTGAGATGCTGTTGCCGCTGGACCTCACCAGCCGGATGCCGCACCCGCCGTTAGATCTGACATCGTTATTCCTGATGGTGTTGTTCATCGAGGTCGAGAGGATGCCGGCATCTCCGGGCCCGTCTCCCGAGTTTCTAACTTCAAACCCCTCGATGGCGGCGCCGTCGGCTGATATGGTTATGCCGCTGCCTATGCCACCTGCATCGATCACGGGCTTTCCTGCTCCGGTGTCCAGGCCCCTCAGAGTTATCGCCTTGTCCACCACCACGTTCCTGCGATAGATGCCGCTTTCGACCTCTATTATGTCGCCGTGCGCCGCCTCGTCGATGGCAGCTTGAAGGATGTCGCCGGGGCTAACGCTGATGGTGGTCCCATCTACAGGCCCCGACAGGAGGGATGCCACCAAGACATAAAGAAATATATATTTATAAATATCATCGCATGACGCCGACATCTTCTTCAAATAGAGTCAGATCCATGAGTATAAAACGCTTCTTGGAGGTTTTGGCCCAAAAGTCCCCGACCCAAAATAAAGTGGTGGCCGTATCCCTCAGCACGGTTGAAGGACGGCCTCTGCTGAGCTCTCCACCATTTCGCCCATGGAGTTGAACCCCGAGACTAAGACGCTGTTTTTCAGAGGAAACGAAAGGTCTGTCTCGTTAACGGTCCTGTTTGTTGAAAGGGCGAGGCCGTCTCCGGGCGAAAGGTTTGCGTTAATCGCGATCGGACCGCCGTTGATCGAGTCGGTCAAATTCAGCCCGGCGATCGTGAAATCGCCGACGTTCTCGATGGTGTAGATGTAGGTCACGACATCTCCCGCCTTGGCACAAGGCTGGACGGGAACGACCGTCAGGTTGAGACCGCGGGGTCCGATCAGGTTCACGGCGGCGAAGGCGGAGGCGACGGCGGGGTTGCCCTGGTAGTCGACGCCTGTGACCTGGACCGAATCGTTCAGAGGGCCGGGGAGATCTTTTTCGAGGACGACGAAGGTGGCGACGGCGGAGGCCACCTCGCCTGGGTTCAGGTCGGTCTTGGTCAGGGGCACTGGACCAACTCTCGAATCGACCAGGGTGAGACCTTGGACCGGAACGTTGCCCGTGTTGGCGACCTGGTATTCCCGGGTTACTACGGCGCCGGCCTTGGCAGAGCTCACCGTTGGGCCGATGGCGAGGGCGATGGAGGGTCTCCGCTCAGCGAGCCCGCCGAAGCTGATCTGTGAATTTATATCGAAATTTCCAGTTAGCCTCTGATGAGAGCTGATGTCCGTGTAGAAGAGCTGATGCATGTTGGAGCTTGTCATGTAGGTGCCGTTGAAGCTGACCTTTGTGTCGCTTCCGACTAGCTGCGAGTTTTCCGAGATGACGCCGGTGGTCTGTTCCTTCTCGATCTTGGTAGCGCTGAAGGCCTCCTCGATGGAGGTTTTGGCTCCTGTAAACAGCGACCCTCTTTCGATGCGCTTTAGACCAACCAGGGGGACGTCCCCGGAATAGGATAAGCTGGAAGTTCTGGCAGACGTTTCATTGCCGGATTTTGAGACTTCTTTCGCCCCATGCCCCATCACGAGGCTGCCGTCTCCGCTCATAGAGTTGTAGTACTCGAAGCCCTCCATCCGATTTACGACGGACCTGCTGATGTCTATGTCTCCGGATCCGCTCACCCAGCCGCCAGCCGGGCCGGATGCGATAATTAAGCTCACCCCCAACAATAATAAGATCAGACCCCTACCCTTCATGCTCTATTTTTCAGCTTCGATCCCTTAATATGGTGACGGTGGCTCGTCGATCGTGGATATCGGTTCATCGGGTATTGAGAGGGTTCTTCCCCATCTCGTGCGGCTAACTTCGAGATATAGCGATAGCGGACTCAATTATGCAAACGCCTGCCATGAATCCTGCCCTAAGCCAACTGGTAGCGATACATATACATCTCATGGCCGTTCCGATTCTCGACGAATCATGAAGTTGTTACGATCGAGCTGGAGTATTGCGATCCCTTAAATCCACCCACCCTAAAATAGCGAGGAGCCAAACGTTTTATAACCCCGAGCCCCCTGGCGAGGTTCATGTGCAGAAGCTCGAGGACCGTCCCGAAGAGAGGCGGCGGTGAAGAAGAGGGCGAAAGCTGTCATTTTCGCCAGCATCATCCCTTGCTGATCGCCGTTTTAATCTGTTTCTCGCTTTTCATGATCGGATCTGTCCATGGGACCACCCACGCCGTCGGACCCAGCGGGAGCATCCAGGCCGCCATCGATGAGGCGAGAGAGGGGGATTCTGTGCTGGTGGAGGCGGGAATTTACAAAGAGAATTTGGTCTTGGAGAGGGGGATCATCCTGAAGGGGACCGGACGACCCCTGATCGACGCTGGCGGCTCCGGGAGCGCTGTAACCCTCCGGTCGGAGGGTGCCGCCATAATGGGCTTTGAGGTTTCTGGCTCCGGGCCCGGCGAGAGGGATGCCGGAATCAGGGTGCTAGCCGAAAACTGCACCATATCAGAGAACCTCGTCGTAGAAAACAGCGTCGGGATTCTCCTCCAGGATGTGCAGGGGGCTGTGATCATCAGAAACGACGTCGAAAGAAACGAGGTCGGAGTATATCTGGAGACCTCCTACGGAAACGAGATCGTCTACAACAGGATCGCCGAGAACGGTGAAGGGATCCACGTGGCGAGAAACAACATCTCCGAGAGTATAACGGCATCAAATACTGGAGGCGTCTCGATAAAGTACAGGCCCAAGGCCGAGGCCTCGACCCTCAAAGTCAGCGAGATAGGCTTTGCTGGAGCCTACCAGGAGAACCTGGTTTATGGAAACGAGCTTCTGAATAACGGCCAGAACGTTCGCGACGATGGCGACAACCAATGGTACTCCGGGAAGACGGGGAACCACTACGACGACTTCGACGCCATAGAGGAGGGGTGCAGGGATAGAAATCGGGACGGCATCTGCGACTCACCACGCGAGATCCCTGGCGGGTCAAGCGTTGACGAGTACCCGATAGCCTCGGAGGATGCCCTCCGGCGGTACATGTCTGTCTCCGGCGATTTCGAGCTGATCCTCTATCAGTCGGTCTTCTCTCCCGGCGAAGAGATCCCCCTCGAATTTAAAGCCGCCGAGAACTTCACAGGGAGGGTGGATCTCGTCGCCTCGGAGTCGGGTTCGGGCCAGGTTGCAGTTGAGGCGGGGTCGGCCATATCCAGCCATCCCATGCTGGGCCAAAGCGGCACGGCCGTCTTCACAGCGCCCTCGGAGGAAAGATCCTACGCCTTCAAAATGCACGACGCCTTGGGCGATGAGGTCGTCGCCCTATCCTTCTCCGTGGCGACTGCAGCCCTCACCGTCTCGGCGTCGTCTGTTGGCACCTGCGACCGGGTTGATGTGAGCTACAGCGGCGCTCCGGGCTTTGAAGGGGACTGGATCGGACTTTACACGGTCGGCTCCGAGGACGAGAGCCCCATCTCCCGAAGGTATCTGGACGGAGCCAACAATGGGACCCTGACTTTCTTCATGCCCTCGTCGGCTGGGGGCTACGAGTTCCGGATCTTCGGGGACGACGGCGCGGACAGGCTTGCAATAAGTGATCCCGTCGATGTGAAGGCCTCCTCCGGCGTGAGGATTGAGGCTTCACCCAAAAACGTTCGGCCCGGCGAGACGATAACCGTCTCCTTCTGGGGGGCAAAGCCAGCCTCCGCCATAGGGATGTACGAGATGACCAGGCCCGACAAGTTCATGCTCGCCATGCAGTGGACCAACGGTAGGTCCTGCGGCACCATGACCTTCAGGGCGCCTTCGACGCCGGGGAGGTATGACTTCAGGTTCTTTGAGGACAACGTCTACAGGAAGCTGATGGGGGCGAGCAACATCGTGATCGTCGGCTGAGAAACGAAGAGGCTGAGGCTGAAGGGGCAGAAGAGGCCAGCCCGATCCGGCGATTCCGCCCATTTCGGCCTTTTCAGCTCATTCTATATTTTCCACATCAGCTCGCGGCCGACTCTCTAGCGGACATCGCCACTCCATCCACCACAGACAGCTCTTATTATCCCACATCCCCTCCGCGCCCCTCAACCCGCGCCCCCGGCCTATCCCAACCGAATATCTCTTGCGCCGCTCGGCTCCTCTGCGAGCCGCCCCGTAATCGCCGGTGCTCTTCCGGGGCTTTAGTAGTTTTGTGGGCTTTGGTGACAAAACTGTAGAATTCGATAGGCGTAATTTGAGGAGACACATCAAACTGCAGCGCGTCAGTGTTAAAAGCTCTAAAATTGTCTGAGGCCAGCCCAAGCTGATCTGCTCACTCGGAGATGTACTCTGTGATCTTCGTCTGGGCGAGACGGCAGACCTCGCCGGGGATCTCGATGGGGTAGACCCCCGTGAGACAACCCATGCATAGGTTCTCCCTGGGGATTCCTATCGCCCTCACCAGCCCCTCGTGGCTGATGTAGCCCAGGGAGTCAGCGTTGATCACCGCCTCGACCCCGGCCACCGTCTTGTGAGCCGCGATCAGCTCCTCCCTTGTGGCCATATCTATCCCCAGGTAGCAGGGCGCGAGGATGGGGGGGCTACCTATCCTCACGTGAACCTCCTTCGCGCCGGTGGACCTCACCATGTCCACGATCCGCCGGCTGGTGGTCCCCCGGACGATGCTGTCGTCGACCATGATGACCCTATTCCCCTCGATATTGGGGCGGATTGTGTTCATCTTCAGCCTGACCGCGATCTCTCGCAGCTCCTGGCCGGGCATGATGAAGGTCCTCCCGATGTACCGGTTCTTCATGAGACACTCCCGGTACTTGATGTTCGATCGCTGGTGATAGCCGATGGCGAAGGTGATCCCCGAATCTGGGACCGGGGTCACGGTATCCGCATCCGAAGGATGCTCCTCGGCGAGGATCGATCCGATCTTGACCCGGACGTCGTAGACGAGCCTCCCGTCCATGATGCTGTCGGGCCGGGCGAAGTAGATGTACTCAAAGACGCAGTGGGCTGGGCACTGGTTGTGAGAGAGCTGATAAAACCGGACGTCCCCGTCCCTCGCGATCACCATCTCCCCGGGCCGGACGTCTCTCACCAGGGTCCCATTCAACGTGTCGATGGCGGCGCTCTCGGAGGTTATGATCACGTCGGTATCGGTCTTCCCGACACAGAGGGGCTTAATCCCCAGGGGGTCCCTGACCGCTATGATCGTGTTCCCCAAAAGGAGAACGATGGAGTAAGATCCGACGGCCTTCCGCATGATGGCTCTGACCGCCTCGGCGATATCCTCTCGCTCCAGCATCGCTCTCACGAAAATGCGGGCCATCACCTCGGTGTCGGAGGTGGAGTGAAAAACCTCCCCCTCAGCCTCCAGCTCCTCTTTGAGCTTTCCGGCGTTGACGAGGTTGCCGTTGTGGGCGATGGCCACCGAGCTATCTTTGTACTTCACTAAAATAGGCTGGCTATTCTTGAGGGCAGACTCGCCGGTAGTGGAATACCGGACGTGACCTATCCCCGCCGGCCCTTCCAGGGCATCTATCCGGGCGTTGTTGAAGACCTCGGCGACGAGGCCCATGGCCTTGTGGGTTCGGACGACCTTCCCGTCGAAGACGGAGATGCCGGCCGACTCCTGGCCCCGATGCTGCAGAGCGTATAGGGCATAGTAGATCGATTTGGCCACGTTGCGACACGGATCCTCTGAGGAGATCCCTACCACGCCGCACTTGTCCTGCAACCCGGACCTCCGCTCAGTTGCTGCCGTGGTTGCTGCTGTATTTCTGCCAGACGTAGCCCCGGAGTCTCTTGGACCTGCCGAAGCCACAGGATGCACAGGTCTTGGTATGGAAGTTGAAGGATACCTTGCCACAGCGACGACACTTGACGTGCGTCTTCTTCTGGCGCCTTCCCATCGATGGGGTGCCTTTCGTCATTTATAAAACCTCACGGTGAAATGTAAACTACGTTATCTCCTCGGACTACGACCGTTCCGAGCTTCTTGGATTCTTCTCCCTCTTTGATCTCTTCGGTGTTGTCGAGCACCAGGTTCATGTGGATGTCATAACCCTGAAGCTCTCCCCGAAACGCCCTTCCGTCCTTGAGCTTGACTATTACGGGCCCGTTCAGCGATTCGTTTAAAATATCAAGGGGTCTCTGAGCCATCGGCCTCTCTCCAGTCGCAAGACAAAAGCTACCTGCGAGACTTGCACGTTGCGTATTTAAACTTGTCGGGGAATATGGGTACCATGAAAATCAAATCCAGGCACCACCTCAAGGGGAGCGAGTCGAAGAAGATCCTCAAAATGATTGAGCCGTTCCTGGAAGATCCCCAAGCCCTGCGAGGCCTATCTCTGGAGGTCGCCGAAACTGATCAGGACTTCAACCTGATCCTTCTGAAGGGAAGACCCGTCTTCATGATGCTGGAGGAGAGGCCATTCTTCACGGTCCGGGGCGCCCTAGAGTTCGCGCCGAAGAAGAACATGGTGATCGTGGACTCCGGCGCCGTCAGCTTCATAGTCAACGGCGCGGACGTGATGGCTCCCGGGATCGTGGAGGCAGACCCCGAAATCGTCCCCGGGGACCCTGTGGTGGTAGTCGAGGAGAGGCACCGAAAGCCTCTGGCCGTCGGGGTCGCCCTCCTTCCCGGCACCGAGATGCGGGGATCGGGGAAGGCGGTCAAGTCGGTCCATCACGTCGGCGACGACCTCTGGGACATGAGTGTATGACCAGTTTCTGCTAAAAGTGAATTGCGGCGGCGCACCCCGCAGCAGAGCTGCGGGGTATCCGTTGAAAATAAATGCGGCCGACTAGGTCTATCGGTTCAACAGCTCGCTAGCATTCATCGCATACGGAGACAAAGCCCCAGTCCGGAGGCTGCCAT
>DAOSXX010000024.1:0-33906 GCA_035380685.1 Methanothrix sp.
GGTGCCTCGAAGAGCTCCGCCGCCTCGGCGCCGACAATCCCGACGACCCCGAGGTTCGAAAACCGCTAGCTATGGGGTTATACAACGCCACCGCTGTGAAAGAAATGATTGATTATGAGGACCTCTTCTTGTTACACAAACTACGGGTCGATTTGCCCGATGACGAAAATAAACAAAATATTATTGGCCAAATTGAAAGTATGCTAATAGAAGCGATAAAAAATAAAATAGAGAAGGAATATGGGGGGGGCGACTCTGATCTAAGTGAATTTATAGAAAAGATGAAATCTGACCTCGGAGACGCTGAGTCCGTTTTACTGAAGGCCAGTGAAGATTTCCCTTTAAGTCTCCAGAAATTGATATTAGAATCGCTAAATAAATGAATCTGAACTTGGAATTCCGATTTGTTTCGATGGCGGTACATCTGATCACTTGTGGAAATCAGTACACCCTCCGCCCCGGCTTTCTCCTCCACTCCTCCAGAACCTCCCGGCACCCCTCCCGATCGACGTTCACCAGTTCCATCTGCTCCAATTCCGCCTCGCCCCGGATGACGTCGTAGATGAGGCTGTCGTCAAAGCCGATCCTGGCCACGTCCTCCCTCGTCGTCCCGTAGACGAGCCTTTTGATCCTCGCCCAGAATATAGCGGAGAAGCACATGGGGCAGGGCTCGGAGGTGGAGTAGATCTCGCAGTCGGAGAGGTCATACCTCCCGAGGATCGAGGAGGCCTCCCGGATCGCCAGGATCTCGGCGTGGGCGGTGGGGTCGTTTCGCTTCAGGACCTCGTTGTGAGCCTTCGAGACGACCTTCCCGTCCCGGACTATGACGGCGCCGAAGGGGCCGCCGTCGTCGTTCTCGATCCCTCTTCTCGCCTCCTCCAGGGCTATCTTCATGAACTCGTTCGTATTCGCCGCCTCCGTTTGGGCCGCCTAATCTCCGATTCTCCGGCGAGCCTACCGGTCGTCACGCCAACAGATCGAGGACGTCCCGTCTCGGGCTGTGGCCGACCTCTTTCTCCGCCACCCCCATCCTGACCAGCATCTGTATAGTCCGGTCATCGCCCGCGAAGCTCTCGTGGACCTCCTCGTAGAGGGCGCTCATCTCGGGGTACTCCTCAAGGACCTGGCTTGCGGGCTGCATGCTTACGCCCAATCCGGTTCCCGCGAGCTGAAGCCGCTCGTAGACCATCCCCGCCCTCACCTGGTCGGTCCTGCTGTTCCCCTCGGTAATTATCATGGCGTAGGCAGGAGTTCGTCCGATCCGATCGACTTCGCCCTTCCTCCACGTCTCCGCCATCCTCTCGTCGCTCAGGGGAAATATGGTTCCAAAGCCCTCGACGAGGGCCTGAAGGGCGCCCGGCATGCCCTGAGAGTCCAGGGTCAGGCCGTCACGATCCCTGTTCTTCTGCCGCTCGTTTATCCTGAAGAGCTCGCCGCTCTCCCTCATGGGACCGGAGAGGCTCGACTCGATCTCGACGCCCTGGACCGCCAGGTCCCTGATCTCTTCGAGATCTTCCTCGTCCTGGAAGATCAGGATGCTCACGCCAGGCTCGTCGCTCTGGCTCTGAAGTCGCTCTACCTGATCGTCGGTCAGGGGTTGATCTAGGTAAGGCGTCCGCACCGTCACCCGTTCGAATATGGCCTCGTATAAAGGCGATACATCGTTTTCTCTCGGATCCAGATCCAGCGATACCCTGGCTACAGGTTTTGAGATCATGCTCGAAGCCGACCCCTCAGAGTCGATCTCCCCATCTGGGAACAGGTCGATATCGGGGCTATATCCGAGATGCTCGGCCCCTATCCTGACGTTCTCGAGGAAGGTTCCCTGGCTCACCATGATCTGCCTTGATAGAGGATCCACCTCCGGAAGCAGACGTTCGGTGTCCACGAAAAGGGTGAAGGTCGTCTCGTTCTCGTCGAGGCGCGCCTTCCAGGGCTGGAGGTTGTGAGAACTCGGGGCCAGGAGGCCGCAGGCGATCACCTGGACCCTGGGATCTTCAAACTTCGCTATGTAAGACCTGTCCCAGGGGTCAAGGTACTTTTTGGGAAGATAGACCCCGCTGGCGTAGAGCATCACCAGAATCGCCAAAACTAGCAATATGCCGATTCCGATAAGAGCTTTGTTTGACATCCTTCGACTCTCCTCCAGTTTTGTGGATATTCAGACAGAATTTTCAAATATTTTTGGCTTTCGAAGGAAAAGCCCTTACAGTTCACTTGACTATATCCTCTTTCGGCGGCATGAGGTTTGCGAAGGCTCGGGCCACCACCTCGCTCAGCGCCGGGTGGATCACCATGGACCTCGCCACCGGTCCGTAGTCCTGATATCCGGCGTTCATCAAATAGACGACCTGCTGGACGAGGTCTGCCGCCTCGGAGCCTGCGATGGAGCATCCCAGAATCCGGCCGTCGTTTCTGTTGACGACCACCTTCACCAGGCTCTCCCTCTCGGCCATGGCGTACCCCTTGGCGACGTCCGTGTACCTCGCCCTTCCCACCAGGATCTTGTAGCCGGAGGCTCTAGCCTCCTCCTCGGTCATCCCGACTGCACCGACCTGGGGATAGGTGAATACGGCGTGGGGGACGGCGTGATAATCAACTTTCTCCTTCTCTATCAACTCCTCTTTAATTCCTCCATTCTCCTTCTCCCTCAGGTCGCCGAAGGCGTTCTTCCAGGCTATCCTCGCCTCGCGGTTGGCGACGTGTCTGAACATGTCTTTTCCGGTGGCGTCCCCGATGGCCCAGATCCCCGGCCTCGTCGTCTCAAGATAGTCGTCGACGACGATCCAGCCGTGTCTGTCGACCTCGACCCCCGTCTTCTCCGGCTTCAGGATGTCGGTGTTCGGTCTTCTACCCAGAGCCACCATCACCTCCTCGGCGGCAAACTCCTTAACGGCTCCGGAGTCGACGTCTCGGGCGGATACGACCTTCTTTCCGCCCTCCCACTCGACCTTCACGGCCTCATGGCCGGTCTTGACGTTGATGTGTTCGCTGAGCCGCTTCTCCACGATCTCGGAGATCTCCGGGTCCTCATTGCTCAAAAGTCGGTGGCTTCTCCCGATGATGGTGACCTCGGTTCCCATCGCCGAGAAGAAGTGGCCATATTCGCAGGCTATGTAGCCCCCGCCCAGGATCGCAAGGCTTCTGGGAGGGCGTTTCAGGCTGAAGACCGAGACGTTGTCGAGATAGCCCGCCTCCTCCAGGCCCGGTATCGGTGGGACGAGAGCCCTCGCCCCCGAGGCGATGAAGATCTTTGGGGCGGTGATCGTCTCTTCGTTGACCCTGATTTCGAGGTCGCCGACGAACTCGCCCCAGCCCCGATACCAGTCCAGGTTCTCGGCCCCCTCAGCAGACCTCTCCATCCCTCGTCTCCCCTCGTCGACGATGGAGTGCATCCGCTTCATTATGAGGTCGAAGTCGATCTTCTCGATTCGGGCCTCCACTCCGACGGCCCTCGCCGCCTCCAGGTCCCTGATCACGTCCGCAGGGTAGATCAGAACCTTCGATGGTATGCAGCCGCTGTTGAGGCAGGTCCCGCCCATGGGGCCCCGGTCCACCAGGGCGACCTTCATCTCGGCCCTGATCCCCCTCGAGACGATGATCATCCCGGCTCCCGAGCCGACGACTATGATGTCGTACTTTTTCATGCGGTGACACCTGGTTTCGAGGCTCGGGCCGTCACTTTTTCAGGTACTTTTCGGGCTCCTTCTCGAAGGCCTTCTTGCACCCGGGGGCGCAGAAGTAGTAGGTGGTCCCTTTGTAGTCGGTCTTGAACTTCGCCGTCTTCTCGTCGACGGTCATCTTGCATACCGGATCTATCGCCAAATTTTTCACCTCCAGCTGATCTTCAAACGACCTGGATATCTCCTTTCCCCGTTCGGTTTCCCCAGTTCGTCATCCCGTTCATCTTCTCCGGTTCGGTATCCTTCGTTCGTCTTCCCCGTTCAGCCCCTCGCCCTCTTCGCGGGGGGTACGTAGCCCTTCAGCATCAGGGACAGGCTGACCACCGTCACGGAGCTTAAGGCCATGGCGAGCCCCGCGAACTCCGGCCGGAAGACGATACCGAAGGAGGGGTAGAGGACGCCAGCCGCCACCGGGATGAGGGCGGAGTTGTAGGCGAAGGCCCAAAAGAGGTTCAGCTTCACCCTTCCGATCACCTTCCGGCTGAGCTCGATCGCCGCCACCGCATCCATCAGGTCATCTCTGATCAGGACGATCTCGCCGCTCTCGATGGCGACGTCCGTCCCGCTCCCGATGGCGATCCCCACATCGGCCTGGGCGAGGGCAGGAGCGTCGTTTATCCCGTCCCCGACGAAGGCGACGACCATCCCATTCTCCTGGAGCCTCTTTACCTCCCGGGCCTTATCCTGAGGCAAAACCTCGGCGAGAACCTTCTCGATCCCTATCTCTTTTGCCACGATCCCGGCGCTGTGGGGGTTGTCGCCGGTGATCATCAGGACCTCAAAGCCCATCTCCTTCAGCCTTCCGACCGCCTCTCCGGAGTTCTCCTTGAGGGTGTCGGCGACGCCGACGACTCCGACGACCTCCCCGCCGATGACGACTAGGAGGGCGGTCTTTCCCTCCTCTTCGAGGTGGAGGGCGGCCCCCTCGACCTCTTCAGGGATCTCGATCCCCATCTCCCGGAGAAGGACCCGGTTTCCGACGGCCGCATCCTTCCCATCGATCCGGGCGAGGACCCCTTTTCCGCCTCGGGCCTCAAAGGAGTCGGCCTCGGCGAGGGCGAAGCCTTCGCTTCTCGCCCTTCTCACCACCGCCTCGGCGAGAGGATGCTCCGAGCTCGCCTCGATCCCTCCTGCGATGCGGAGAAGCTTTTCATCGTCGATCCCAAAGCCGATGAGATCTGTCACCTCGGGCCTTCCGACGGTGAGGGTCCCCGTCTTGTCGAAGACGACGGTGTCGAGCTTCTCGGAGACCTCCAGAGCCTCGCCGCTCTTCACCAGGACTCCGAGCTCAGCGGCCCGGCCGAGGCCGACGGTGATGGCCGTGGGGCTTGCAAGGCCCAGGGCGCAGGGGCAGGCCACCACCAGGACCGAAATGGTGGCGGTGAGGGCGAAGAGGAGCGGATCGACGGGGGCAAGGCCAGCGAAGACGAAGCGCCAGAGGATGAAGGTCAGGGCTGCGATCGTCAGGACAGCGGGGATGAAGAAGGCGACGGCCCTATCCGCCAGCCTCTGGATCGAGGGCTTCGAGCCCTGGGCCTCCTCCACCAGGGCGATGATCTGGGCCAAGGCCGTCTCCCGTCCGACCTTCGAGGCCTGAAACCTGAGGGCTCCGTTCTTGTTGAGGGTTCCTCCGACGACGGCGTCCCCCTTCTTCTTGAGGGATGGGATCGGCTCGCCGGTGATCATCGACTCGTCGACGTAGCTTTCGCCGCTGAGGACGACGCCGTCGGCTGGCACTTTCTCTCCCGGCCGGACCAGGATCACGTCGCCTGCCAGGAGGTCATCGGCAGCCACCTCCACCTCCTGGCCGTCCCGGAGGACGGTGGCCGTCTTCGGCTGCAGTCCCAGAAGCTTCTTTATCGCCTCAGAGGTCCTCCCCTTGGCCTTCGTCTCCAGGTACCTTCCCAGGGTCAGAAAGGCCGCAAGAAAGACGGCGGTCTCGTAGAACATGAACTGGGGCGTCAGAACGATCCTGAAGGTGCCCATGACGCTCGAAACGAAGGCGACGCCGATACCCATGGAGTACATGACGTCCATCGTAAGGCTCCGGTGTCGGAGGGCCCTGAGCCCCGCCGCGAAAATCGGGCGGCTCAGGTACACGAAGGGCGGGGTCGATATAACTAGCATCAGATAGGGCATCGGAACCGGCAGCGGGAGATGCGCCATCCCCAGGATCATCATGAAGGCCCCGGCGGCAAAGCCGACGAGGATCCTCCTTCTTTTATCCCGAAGGTCCCTCTCCTGGGCCTCTCTCTCCATCCTCTCGCTCTCTTCGCTCTCTTCACCCACCACGCCCAGGTACTGGTAGCCCGCTGCCTCGATCGCAGCTCTCATATCGGCGACGGTGGCGACCTTCGGGTTGTAGGTGACGTACGCCTTCTCAGACGAGAGGTTGACGGTGACCTCGATGACTCCCTCCACCTCTCCTATGGCGTCCCCCACGGTGGAGACACAGGAGGCGCACATCATTCCTCCGATCTTCAGGGCGACCCTCTCGTTGACGACGCCGTACCCAGCCTCCACCACCGCCCTCACCAGGTCTGCGAGCTTCGCCTTTGCGGGATCGTACTCGACGGATGCGGTCTCTGTCCCCAGGTTCACCCTGGCCCCGGCGACCCCCTCCACCTCCTTCAGAGCGTCCTCCACGGTGGAGGCGCAGGTGGCGCACATCATCCCCGATATCTTGAGGTCGGCCTTAGTCTCCTTCCTCTCCATCTTCTGTTCCTCTTCAGCCACTGTCCCCTTCTCCTCAATCAACAGATATTCCGTTCAGATCGTCCCAACAGATCTCTCCTTCAGTTCAGATTGGCAGTTCAGATGAATCGCTCAAACCGATCCATCCCGGCCTTGCATATGGGACAGACTCCCGGCGGCTCTTCTCTTGCACAGAGGTAACCGCAGACTCTGCACCTCCAGACCGGGTAAGGAAGCGAGGAGAGGGTCTCGCCCGAGGGGGCGGAGAGGGGCCGGGCCGCCTTCTCCCGCTCTTCTGGCGATGGCCTTCTTTCGGGGACGGGCCCCAGATCTCGTTCGCCCGTCAGGACCTCCCCGGAGACGTAGAGGGCGCAGTAGCAGGCTCCGTACTCGTTCAGATCCTGGTCCCGATAGTCGCAGGGACATATTATGTCCAGGTCCTCGTCTCTATCTCCAGAGGCTAGCCTGCAGGGGCAGGAATGGTAGCCGTAGCGTTTCTCGTTCACCAAAAGGCCCCTGGCGAGGTCTCTTGTGAAATCGAGGTCCGGGTTCAGGTGGTAGCCCATCTCCTCGGCCTCCCGGTCTAGCTGCTCGTATAGGGTCTCCACCTCCTCGGAAGACGGCTCAAAATCGGTCATAGCCCAAGAGCCTCCTTTATCTCCTTCTCCTTGTACCCGACGATGCACATGTCCTCGTCGATGACCGTTGTCGGAAAAGACGTGTTCGGATTGTGCCGCTTCACCTCTTCGAGCGTTCTCTTTCGTTCGTCCCCTTTCAGAAGATCGACGTAGATGTAGCTGTACTCCACCCCCAAGTCCTGGAGTAGCTTTTTGGTCTTCTTGCACCAGACGCAGGTGCTGAGGGCGTAGAGCGTCACCTTCCCCCGGTTCTCCCCCTCGACGTGTTCAAATCCCATAGGATCACACCATCTCGAAGATTTGCAGGTTATGTAGGGCGTTGATGGAATTAATAAGTTGTTACAGCAAGTGTTACAGCAAGCAGGCCCGGACGATGGGTTCTGATGGGCGGTGAGCGATGCTCTTATCAGCAATCAGAGGGTAAACATATTTTCATGACTGACGAAGTCCAGGTCAGAGCCGAGAGACCACGATCCAAGAACCCGGTGGTCATCGAGGGGTTCCCGGGGATCGGGCTGATCGGAAATATCGCAAGCCAGTACATCGTCAACAAGCTCGAGATGGACTACCTCGGCGCCATAGACTCTCGATTCTTCCCGCCGCTATCTGTCCTGGTGGGCGGGGTCGCCCACATGCCCGTGAGGATATACGAGAAGGCGGACCTGGGGGTGGTGGTGATAAGCTCGGACATTCCGGTCCACCCCGCGGCCTCCTACGACGTCGCCCGGGGGATCGTATCCTGGGTCGAGTCGATCGGTGCGAAGGAGATGGTCTGTCTTGCCGGGATTACGGTGATGGGCGAGGAGCAGCGGGTCTTCGGCGCCGCCACCACCGAAGATATGCTTGAGAGGATAAGGGATAAGGTGGAGGTCTTCGAGATCGGGACGATATCGGGGATATCGGGAAGCGTCATGAACGAGTGCCTCTTGAGGAAGGTGCCAGCGATATGCCTTTTGGGCGAGACCCACAGCATGGCCCCCGACCCCAGGGCGGCGGTATTCACCGTCAAGATGCTGAACACCCTCTACGGCCTGAACGCCGACACGACGGAGCTTGAGGAGAGGGCGGACGAGATCGAGCTTCAGATGCAGAAGCTCGCAGAGCAGGTGAAGAGCACCTCTGCCGAAGAGGTCCCGAGGAAGAAAGAGCTGCAGTTTCCGATGTACGGGTGATGGAGATGGCTATGGAATGCGTTGCACTTACGGGGATATCCAGACATGTGATCAGGGAGCTTGTGGCAAACGGTATCAGGACCCTGGAGATCAGGAGCCCTCACAACTTCTTAGCCCTCCTCCACCTGAGCCCCGGAGACGTCATATTCCTGACGGAGGCGAGCGGCCCCGACATCGTCACCGGGACTGGGGGGATGCTGACCAGGATCAGGGAGATTCATGTGGTGACTCACAAGACGGTCCAGGCAGGAGCCGACTTTTACGAAGAGAGGGAGGCCCAGGCGGCGAGGGTCCAGCTTCAGATGGTGGGCCACGGCCGGGTGAGAAGTGTCAAGAGCTTCAATCTCGGGTCGCCGATGGTCCTGGACGTCGATGAGGTCTGCTATTACGATGCGGGATGAGCAAAGGGCCGTCCCGTGATTTTTTACTTCGGGAGCGCGGAGGGTCACTAATACCCCAACCTAAGGTTGGGGATGAAGTGAACCCTCGCCCGTTTTTCGTGTTCCTTTAAGTCGATAAAACATTAGTGACTGTTCATGGGAATCTGGGCAACAAAGACTTGAAGATTTCTGAAATCCGGAAAACCGGCCGCATGCAATTTGATTGAATTATTTTATGGAGCTTCGGGTTTGACGGCGCTGACCTTTACGCTGGCGATGTTCCTCTCGACCTCTTTCAGCTTTTCGTCCGGGATCATCAGGCCGTCCAAGATCGCCGGGCCCGTCGGGTCACAGGTCACGCAGTCCAGAGAGAAGACTGACTCGTCGATCACCCTGACGTCCTCAAACCCCGCCGATCTTATCGAGTCGAGATAATCGCCCTTCTTCGCCGCCCCGGAGACGCAGCCTACGTAGGCTTCGACCGACTCTCTGATGAAATCCGGCAGTTCCCCGAGGAGAACGATGTCTGATACCATGAGCCTTCCTCCGGGTTTGAGGACACGATGGGCCTCTTTGAAGGCGGCCATCTTGTCGGGCACGAGGTTAATGACGCAGTTTGAGATGATCAGGTCGACGGAGCCGTCCTCGACGGGGAGCTTCTCAATCTCGCCCAGCCTGAACTCCACGTTTTTGTAGCCGCCCTCGGAAGCGTTGGCCATGGCCCGTGCCACCATCTCCTCGGTCATGTCCACGCCAACGACTCTTCCCTTTGGGCCGACCTTCTTCGATGCGAGGAAGCAATCGAAACCCGCGCCCGACCCCAGGTCCAGGACTGTCTCCCCTTCTCTGATCGATGCCAAGGCGATGGGGTTTCCGCAGCCAAGACCAAGGTTTGCTCCCGGCGGCGCAGCAGCCAGCTCCTCCACCGAATAGCCGATCTTCCTGCCGATCTCTTCGGGCTTCGCAGTCCCGCAGCAGGTAGAAGAGCAGCAGCACGAGCTGGCCTCTCTCGCAACGCGACCGTACCTATCTTTCACAACTTTCTTGGCCTCTTGATCTTTCATATCCTCACCTTAAATAAGATTTTTATCGAACTAATAATCATAAATTTCGTTATATCCGCGTCTTGAAGACATCGTTCATGACGGGCCCGAGCATCGACTTCACCATCCCCTCGAGCTCCTCGGCCTTGATGAGGGATAGGCAGCAGATCTCGCCGTCCTGGTTCTTCATGCTCACCACTGCCAGTTTCTCTCCAGGCCGGATCTTCACCTTCTCCCTGACGTCCTTAGGAAGCACCATCTGCCCTCTTTCGTCCACGCTTACGATCGATTCCACTTTGCAGCAGCTCGATTCCCCCTGATTGCAGCTGGCTTTTCTATCACGCATCCCGTCCTTTTCGTGCTTCTCATCTTCAGGAGTCACAATCGCACCTCAGCCCCAGTTCGTTACAGCGTTCTCTGAAGATTTAAGCTTTTCTGATAAATCAGAATATGCTGATCAAATAGCACAACCTTCGGTCTGAAAACATATCGAAATATCCTTTCACCGGGAAGGCGTGGTCTTCCTTCCCATGATACCACCTCAAATTACTAATACAAAAGAATTTCAGCAGAGATTCACATCTTCAGTTATAGGTTGAGGTGCTGAAATGATGAGGGAATCAATGGCTTCCTGCCTCAGCCAAGTATCATCTGGCCATGCGGGCAAAGAGAACCCCTGCCGCCAGATCCTGAGCCAATATGCTGGCCGTCCAGGTCCCCACCAGAAACGCAGAGATCTGGAAGGTGCTGATGGACATGAGCATTCCGGGAACCCCGAAGAATAACCAAACGTAAAAACCGTAGACTAGGCCCTTCTTAAGTCCTTCTTCATCGATCAGCCTTCTCACCTTAAGCCAGATGAAAGAGAGGATGATGCCCATCACGAAGGGATGAAGTATTAAGTAGTACATGAGGGGATCGTCCCACTGCCTGAATATCTCCGAATTTGAGTACTCTACCATGGCGTCCGGAAAGATCGCCGAAATGATGAGCGATAGGACGATTGACACCCCGAACATCAAAGCCCCCGCGACGAGGCCAGAAAAGATTACTTTCTTCATGAATGGAGATCCAGTCTTTCAAGGTATTAATAGGTTGATGAGGGCATAAAAGAAGGGAAAAATCGCATGAGATCCGCCCGAGGGCGGATCCGTAGGCGGATACGATATTTTCAGAACGGGCTCTCGATCACCCTTCGATCTCGTAGGTGATGGTGACCGTCGCCGTCACCTCCACGTCTCCGGGGACGATCGGCGTCGTCGCCCCGGCGTCGGCGGCGAAGTAGACTCTGCTCTCAGCCATCGGCACGGGCGAGGCTTCGCTCTCGGATATCGATAATATCCTGCCGAGGGTCACCCCGGCGGCCTCCGAGATCACCAGTGCCTTCCCCATGGCATCATTGACGGCGTTCTCCAGGGCCTCCTCCTGGACCCGCGTCGGGTCCCGGAGGCCGAAGGTGACGCTCTCGACACTGTTTGCTCCCGCGCCGACGGCGGCGTCGAGGACCTCGCCGATGTCCACCTCATCGGTGAGGTCGAGGGCGATGGTGACCTGGTTTGATACCTCGAAGACGACCTTCTCGGAGAGTTTGCCGTCTACCCAGTCCCTCGTGGGATATATCGAGAACCGCAAGGTCTTGATCTCGTCCTCGGGGACTCCAGCCGCCAGCAGGGCCTCGATGGAGCTGGCCATCATCCGGGCGTTGTCGGCTACCGCACCCGCCGCGCTCTCGTTTCTCGTCTGAACTCCCAGGACTATCGTCACCATATCGGCGTCGGCGGTTGCATCCCCCGTTCCCGAGACCGTCAGCGTCGATATCGCGTCAGATTCGTCGCCGGCTCCGAGACAGGAGCTTGACGACGCCAGAATCGCTACCATTGCCAGCAGAAGGGCTTCAAATATCTTCATAAACAACCCCCATGGACGATTGATTCGAAAGTAATTAAATAAACCGGTCTTTTTGGATTGACCATCACCTTTTAATCTCGACTCCTCAATGCCTTTCCCCCATGAGGAACGTCGGAAAGTCCATCAGGATGGAGAGGATCTTCAACAGGAGGACGGGCAGGACGGTCATCGTCCCCATGGACCACGGCCTGACGGTGGGGCCGATCGAGGGGCTGATAGACCTCCAGGAGGCTGTGGACAAGGTGGCCGAGGGCGGGGCGAACGCCGTTTTGGGCCACATGGGGCTTCCCCTCTTCGGCCACCGGGGCTATGGCCGGGACGTCGGCCTCATCGTCCACATGTCCGCCAGCTCCAGCCTCGGCCCGGACCCAAACCACAAAGTCCTCGTCACCCAGGTGGAGGACGCCATCAGGATCGGCGCCGACGCCGTCAGCATCCACGTCAACGTGGGGGCCGACGATGAGGCCCAGATGCTCCAGGACCTGGGACGAGTCGCTCGGACCTGCGACAGCTGGGGGATGCCGCTCCTCGCCATGATGTACCCGCGAGGATCGAAGGTCAAGTCAGAGCACGACGTCGAGTACGTCAAGCACGCCGCCCGGATCGGAGCGGAGCTCGGAGTCGACATCGTCAAGACGAACTACACCGGATCTCCCGAGACCTTCAAGGAGGTCGTCAAGGGGTGCAGCGTCCCGGTGGTGATCGCGGGCGGCCCCAAGATGGATACAGAACACCAGGTTTTAGAGATGGTCTTCGACTCGATTAACGTCGGCGGCGGAGGCCTCTCTATAGGAAGAAACATCTTCCAGGCCCAAAACCCCACCCTCTTTGTAAAGAGGCTCTGCAAGGTCGTCCACGAGAACTACTCCGTGGAGGAAGCCGAAGAAGTAAAGTTGTGATCTCGCATTATTTTTAAAGTCGAAAGCGCGCCCCGCTGCAAGCTGCGGGGCATTCACTTTAATACAAAAATGTTTGGGTGTAATTTATTTTGCTGAGTGCCTCAGCAGCCGCTGCTCGGACATCTGGGTCCTCATCATCGAGAGATTCGACGAGGGAATCTACCGCCCTTGGATCACCGATCTCGCCGAGAGCCTCTGCAGCCTTCTCTCGGACCCAAGAATCCTCATCTCTCAGGGCTAGCATAAGAGCTTCTACAGCCCTGATATCACCGATCTTGCCAAGCGATACGGTAGCTGCCGACCGGACCGTTGGATCTTCGTCGTTGAGGGCCTTAACGACGGGATCAACTGCCTTGGGATCGCCTATTTGGCCCAGAGCTAACACAGCACAATATCGGACTTGTGGTTTATCATCCTTGAGAGCCTCTATCAAAGGATCGACTGCTTTTAGATTGCCGATTTTGCCGAGAGCCTCAGCGGCTCTCCATCGGACGCTCGAGTCCTCATCGCTGAGCGCCTCTATCAGCGGTTCGACTGTTCTGGGTTCGTCGATCTCACTGAGAGCCAGCGCAGCAAACCATCGGACTTCTGGGTCCTTATCCTTTAGAGATCCGATGAGGGGATCTATGGCAGGTCCGCCTATTTTGCCGAGCGCCGATGCAGCTCCATATCGGACCGTTCGACTTGGGTCGTTCAATGCCAGAATTAAGGGATTGACAGCTCGTGGGTCACCGATATCGCCGAGCGCCCGTGCAGCCCCACCTCGGACATAGATATCCGAGTCGTTCAGCGCCAGGATCAGGGGGTTGAACGCTCGCGGGTCGGCGATATCGCCGAGCGCCCGTGCAGCTCCACTTCGGGCATCGCTATCTGAATCGTTCAAAGCCAGAATCAGGGAATCCACGGCCCGCGGATCGCCTATATATCCAAGCGCCAGAGCAGCATCCCGTCGGATGTATCTATCTGAGTCGTTCAGCGCAAAGATTAGAGGGTCCACAGCTCGCGGATCGGCGATATCGCCAAGCGCTAGTACGGCTCTCGATCGGACCCACTTATCTGGGTCGTTCAGCGCAAAGATTAGAGGGTCCACAGATCGCGGATCGCCAATGTCGCCGAGCGCCTCAGCAGCCTCCTTTCGGACGTCGCTATCCGAGTCGTTCAATGCAAGGATTAGGCTATCGACCGCTCGCAGGTCGCCTATATCGCCCAGCGACAGTGCGACCCACCATCGTACCCTGCCATCTGAGTCGTTCAATGCCAGGATAAGAGGATCGACTGCGCGAGGGTCGCCTATATATCCGAGCGCCAATGCGGCCCTCCCTCGGACTCCGCTATCTGAGTCGTTCAATGTCAGGATCAGAGGATCTACTGCTTGCGGGTCGCCTATATCACCTAGCGCCAATGCAGCCCCACTTCGGACATAGCTATCTGAGTCGTTCAATGCCTGGATTAGGGGGACGACTGCTGGCTCGCCTATCTCGACTAGCGCTTCCTGAGCCCTCTCCCGGACCCCGCTGTCTGAGTCGTTCAATGCTGAGATCAGGGGAGAGATGGCGCGTGGATCGCCTATCGCGCCGAGAGCCTCAGCAGCTCTCCATCGGACATCCCCATCGGAGTCGTTCAATGCCAGGATGAGAGAAGAGACTGAGCGTTGATCGCCGATCTCGCCGAGGGCTCTTGCAGCTCCACTTCGGGCGGTGCTATCCGAACCGTTCAATGCCTGGATCAGGGGGGAGACGGCCGGCTCGCCAATCTCGACAAGTGCATCTGCAGTCCTCCATCGGACGTCGATATTTGAGTCGTTCAAAGCCAGGATAAGGGGGGAGACGGCTCGTAAGTCGCCGATTTTGCCAAGCGCCTGTGCAGCCCTCGATCGGACCCTGTTATCCGAATCGTTCAATATTGAGATCAAGGGGTCAACGGCTCGCCGGTCGCCTATTTCGCCGAGCTCCAGCGCAGCTTCTTCTCTAACACTAGAATCTTCATCCTTCAGATCTGAAATGAGGTCGTCCACCTCGTCAGCAACAGATGACGTCGTCAGTGCCGACAGCAACAGCAAAGCCAGAATCAGTCTAAGTCGAATCTCCACCACTCTCCTGAAAAAAGGAGATGATAACTTCCCATGAAATACGTTTTGGTGTTATCGCTCTGCTTGAAACCCGACCTGCCTGGGAGAGACCACCGCTACTCACCCCCGCTACTTTCCCCACGGTCTCTTCGATCGATCCGTGGCTCGGATTATAAGACGGAATCTGCAGCTCAGCCCTTCCACCCCAGATTTTCGAGAGTCTCTGCAGCTTTCACTCGGACATTCGTGTCGTCATCACCGAGAGCTTCGACCAGGGGATCGACAGCCCTGAGATCGCTTATATCGCCGAGCGCCTCAGCAGCCCTCAATCGGACTCGCCAATCCTCGTCATTGAGAGCTTCGATGAGGGGTTCGATCGCTCTGGGATCACCAATCCGGCCGAGAGCTAAAGCAGCATGCACTCGGACCTTCGAATCCTCATCCTTCAAAGCCTCGATGAGAGGATCGATCCCTCTGGGATCGCCGATCTCGCCTAAAGTCTCCGCAGCCCGCCATCGTACCTCAGAGCCCTGATCATTAAGGACTTCGATAAGGACATCAATTGCCCTGGAACCACCGATCAGGCCGAGAGCAATTACAGCTTGCACTTGGACCTGAGAGTCCTCATCCTTCAGAACCTTTATCAGCGGGTCAACGGCCTTGTAATCACCGATCCAGCCAAGCGATAGTGTAGCAATCTCTTGGACATCGCCATCCGAATCGTTCAACGTCAGGATCAGGGGTTCGACGGCTTTTGGATCTCCGATTCTGCCCAGCGCCTCTGCTGCCCGATATCGTACATCGGCATCCGAGTCTTTCAACGTCAGAATCAGGAAATCGACGGATCGTGGGTCGCCTATATAGCCGAGAGCCAAAGCAGCAGTATATCTGACATAGCTATCCGGGTCGTTCAACGATAGTATCAAGGGATCGACGGATCGCGTATCACGTATTTGGCCGAGGGCAAACGCAGCCTCCGCCCGAATATAACTATTCGAGTCGTTCAGTACCCAGATCAAATGATCTAAGGCTGGATCGCCTATATCACCGAGAGCCGACGCAGCTCCCTTTTTGATAATATCATTCGAGTCGTTCAACGCCAGAATCAGAGAATCAACGGCTCTTGCGTCACCGATATCGCCGAGAGCCAAAACAGCCGTATATCTGACATACCAATCCGAATCGTTCAATGCCAGTATGAGAGGATCAACGGCACGTGGGTCGCCTATATTGCCGAGAGCTAAAGCAGCTGTATATCTGACATACCAATCCGAATCGTTCAATGCCAGGATCAGGGGATCGACGGATCGCGTATCGCGTATTTGGCCAAGCGCCTCTGCAGCTGAACCTCGAACACAACTATTCGTGTCGTTCAGTGCCCGGATCAAATGAGCTAGGGCTGGTTCGCCTATATCACCGAGAGCCGACGCAGCTCCGTATCGGGCATAGCTATCCGAATCGTTCAACGCTAGGATCAGTGGATCGACGGCTCTTGAGTCGCCCATCTCGCCGAGCGCCTCAGCAACCTTTTTTCGCACATAGCTATTCGAATCGTTCAATGCCCGGATCAAAGGGTCTACGGCCCGCGAGTCGCCTATAATGCCAAGAGCTGATGCGGAATCCGCTCGGACCCCAGAGTCCTCATCATTTAGAGCCTCGATGAGAGGATCGACCGCCCTCGGATCGCTGATAATGCCGAGGGCTTGGGCAGCATCCGATCTGACAGAAGAGTCTTCATCCTCAAGATCTGATATGAGATCGTCCACCTCGTCAGCAGCAGATGACGTCGTCAGCGCAGACAGCAACAGCAAAGCCAGAATCATTTTAAGTCTTATCTCCATCACTCTCCTGAAAAAAGAGAATGGTGACTTCTCATGAAATATGTTTCGGTGTTATCGCCCTGTTATGAACCCGGAGCGCCCTCAGATCCCTGCATTCTCCGTCGTCATCTTCTCGAAGGCGAGCATCTCTGCGTGGCTGCGAAACTCAGGATGGCGGCCTCATTCAGATCCTGAGCGACTTTATGGTGTCTTTGATGATGCACCTTGACCTGAAACGCTCCTTTGAAAGCCAATTCGAACGGGAGGTTAAACGAGAGAATCTTCGCCTTGAGGTGGAGGGCGAAGATCACCACCACGTCGATAAGCTCTCGGTCATTCCATTCTTCGACCATCGACGAAACCTTTATATATTAACCAGAGGTTACTAACAAGCAATTACCTTTTGAGTGATCGTTTTGGATCCCGTGGAGATTCTGGACATACTGGGGAACGAGAATCGGAGGCGCATACTGCAGCTCCTCTCCTTCCGGCCCTTCTACTTCAATGAGATGGCAAAGAGGCTCGACCTCGGCCCGAAGGCGGTGATAGACCACCTGGAGATGCTGGAGCGGGCGGGCCTCATCGAGTGCTACCGGGACGACCGGCGGCGCCGGAAGTACTTCAGGATAGCCGATAACGTCGTTCTTGAGGTGACCTTTTCTCCCCATTCCTACGGGATCCGGACCTACCGCCCCCAGGTATCTCAGAGTTCGGTCGCCAAGCCTTCCGGTGTTCCCTCTCAAAGCTCATCGGACCGGGAGGCTGGACGGTCCGAGGAGCTGGAAGAGATCTGCTCCCGCCTCCGGGATCTGGAGGAGAAGAGGCTCCACCTGAGACGGCTTATGGAGGAGATCGACTCCGAGGAGATGCTGATCAAGAGGATGGCCACAGGGCTCATCGAAAGCTCTGCCTCCGACGAGCTGGATGCCGAGATCCTCACGGCCCTCGTCTCCGGCGAGTCGAGGGCCGAGCCCCTGGCAAGAAGGCTCGGCATACCCCAGGCCGTTGTGGAGGAGCGGCTCGGAAAGCTCGCCCTCCAGGGCAAAGTTCAAAAGCGGAACGACGCCTGGACGATATGAACGATTCTGGATCTCGATCAGCATGAACAAGACCATCACTCTCAGGGTGGCGGAAGCCTACCACAGGGACGTCGGCCGGGGGATCGCCAGGCTCTCTTCGGATCTGATCCGGGAGATGGGAGTCGAGGGCGGAGGCGTCGTGGAGATCCTCGGCAAAAAGAGCATCTACGCAGTCGCCTGGCAGGCCTCGACTAAAGACTCCCCCGACATCGTCAGGATCGACGGAAACCTTCGAAGCAACCTCGGCGTCGGGATAGACGACAGGGTCGCGGTCAAAAAGAGCGAGGCGAGGCCCGCCAAACGAATCGTCGTCGCCCCCACCACCAAAACCAGGCTCATCGGTGGTCCCCAGTATCTCCATCGGATGCTTCTCGGAAGGCCGATCGTGAAGGGAGAGCAGCTGAAGGTCGAGATGATATCTTCTGCCCTCGGGTTTGTGGTGGTGAGCACCGCCCCGAAAGGGCCGGTGGTCGTGGCTGCCGAGACCGAGATCAAGATCCTCAAAGACACCCTCGAGGAGATGTCGGTGAGAGACGTCTCCTACGAGGACATAGGAGGGCTCGCAAGAGAGATCAGGATGGTGAGGGAGATGATCGAGCTTCCCCTCCGCCACCCCGAGATCTTCCAGAAACTGGGGATACGACCGCCTCAGGGCCTCCTCCTTTTCGGCCCGCCGGGGACCGGAAAGACTCTGATAGCCAGGGCGGTGGCGAGCGAGACCGAGGCGAACTTCATAAACATCAGCGGTCCAGAGATCACCTCGAAGTTTTACGGCGAGTCCGAGAAGAGGCTCCGGGAGATCTTCGAGGAGGCGGAGAGAGATGCTCCATCGATCATCTTCATAGACGAGATCGACTCGATAGCCCCGAAGAGGGAGGAGGTGGCGGGCGACCTGGAGCGGAGGGTGGTGGCCCAGCTCTTGTCCCTCATGGACGGCCTCTCCTCCCGGGGCGAGGTGATCGTCATCGCCGCCACCAATCGGCCCAACTCTCTCGACCCGGCGATCAGGCGAGGGGGAAGGCTCGATCGAGAGATCGAGATCGGAATCCCCGACAAGAATGGGAGGCTTGAGATCCTCTACGTCCACACGAGAGGGATGCCCCTGGCCAAGGAGGTGGACCTGGAGACGATCGCCGAGATGACCCACGGCTTTGTGGGGGCGGATCTCGCGTCGCTATGCAAGGAGGCGGCGATGCACACCCTGAAGAGGCTGATCCCGGACCTCGACTCCGAGGAGTCGATACCCATCAGAGTCCTGGAAGGTCTGAAGGTGACGGATGAGGACTTTCGGTTCGCCCTCAAGATGATCGAGCCCTCCGCCATGAGGGAAGTCTTCGTCGAGGTGACGGAGGTCCACTGGCACCAGGTTGGAGGGCTTGACCGGGCGAAACAGGAGCTGGTGGAGGCGGTCGAATGGCCCCTCAAGTACCCCGACGCCTTCGAGTCGATCGGGATCAGGCCTCCCCGGGGCGTCCTCCTTTTCGGCCCTCCGGGCACGGGTAAGACCCTCCTCGCCAAGGCCGTGGCCACCGAGAGCGGCGTGAACTTCATCTCCGTGAAGGGGCCGGAGCTCCTCTCCAAATGGGTCGGCGAGTCGGAACGGGCGGTGAGGGAGGTCTTCCGGAAGGCGAAGCAGGCGGCACCGTCTCTCATCTTCTTTGACGAGGTCGACTCGATGGTCCCAGCCCGAGGTTCGGGGCTCGACTCTCACGCCACCGAGAGGGTGGTGAGCCAGATTTTGACAGAGCTCGACGGCGTCGTCGAGCTGAAGGACGTGGTGGTCTTGGCCGCCACCAATCGGCCGGACCTGGTGGACCCCTCGCTTCTCCGGCCTGGTCGGTTTGATAGGCTTATAGGAATCCCAATCCCAGACCGACTGGCTAGAGAGAGGATCTTCGAGATCCACCTCTCAGGAATGCCCCTTGCCGATGACGTATCCGTCACAGACCTCGCGGAGATGACGAAAGGGTGGACCGGAGCGGACGTCGAGACCCTATGCCGGGAGGCGGGGATGATCGCCCTGAGAGAGAACATCACCCCTGGGATGAGACGGGAGGATCTGATCCTCGACCAGATCCAGGTCGAAGAACGCCACTTCCGGGAGGCCTTTCTGAGGGCGAAACCTCATCTGACACCGGAGATGGCGGCGAATTATCAGAGGTTGATGAAAGAATTCGAGGTGTAAACGCAAATTGACGTCTGATCATCAGCGATCTCAGCATCAGTTATATAGGTTAGAAGGTCTGAGTATGAGCGAGAGGGCCGGTATTTTGTTGGACGACGAGAAGAAGGAATTGTTGGGCAACACCGAGTTTGAAGACACCAGCGGCGTCAAGGTGCCTGAGAGCCTGATCGATCAGGTGATCGGCCAGGACGAGGCCGTCGAGGTGATAAAGAAGGCGGCCCACCAACGCCGCCACGTGATGCTCATCGGCTCGCCCGGTACGGGCAAATCGATGTTGGGAAGGGCCATGAGCGAGCTTCTCCCTGTAGAGGAACTCCAGGACGTCCTGGTCTACAATAACCCCGAGGACAACAACAACCCCAAGGTCAGAGTGGTCCCTGCAGGAAGGGGTAGACAGATCGTGGACGCCCACAAGATGGAGGCGCGTAAGAAGACCCAGACCAGGAACATGTTCTTCATGCTGATCATGATGGGCCTCCTCGTCTACGCCTACTACACGGGCCAGCTCCTCTTCGGGATCATAGCCGCAGCCCTGATATTCCTCTCCATGCGGTACCTCATCCCCAAGGACGACACCCTGGTGCCGAAGCTCCTCGTGGACAACAGCAAACAGAAGAAGGCTCCTTACGTCGACGCCACGGGAGCCCACGCAGGAGCCCTCCTCGGCGACGTTCGGCATGACCCCTTCCAATCCGGCGGTCTTGAGACCCCCAGCCACGACAGGGTCGAGTGCGGCGCCATCCACAGGGCCCACAAGGGCGTCCTCTTCATCGACGAGGTCAACACCCTGAGGCTCGAGTCTCAGCAGAGCCTCCTCACCTCCCTGCAAGAGGGCGAGTACCCCATAACCGGCCAGTCCGAGCGCTCCTCTGGAGCCCTCGTCAGAACCGATCCCGTACCTTGCGACTTCGTCATGATCGCCGCAGGAAACCTCGACGCCATGGGCGGGATGCACCCCGCTCTTCGGTCTCGGATCAAGGGGTACGGCTACGAGGTCTACATGAGGGACACCATGGACGACACCGTCGAGAACCGGGAGAAGCTGGTTCGGTTCGTCGCCCAGGAGGTTATCCGGGACGGGAAGATTCCTCACTTCACCAGGGACGCCGTGGCCGAGATCATAAGAGAGGCGAAGAGAAGGGCCGGAAGGAAGGGCCACCTCACTCTCCTTCTGAGAGACCTCGGCGGCCTGATCAGGGTGGCAGGCGACGTCGCTCGCTCAGAGGGTGCAGCCCTCACCGATACGAGGCACGTCCTCGAGGCGAAGAAGATGGCCCGGTCCGTCGAGCAGCAGCTCGCCGACATGTACCTGGAGCGGAGGAAGGACTACTCCATGTTCAAGAACGCCGGCGCCGAGATCGGCAGGGTCAACGGCCTCGCCGTCGTCGGCGACTCGGGTATAGTCCTCCCCATAATGGCCGAGGTGACGCCCGCCCAGTCGAAGGAGGAGGGGAAGGTGATCGCCACCGGAAGGCTCCAGGAGATCGCAAAAGAGGCGGTCCAGAACGTCTCGGCCCTGATAAAGAAGTTCCTCGGCGAGGACATCACCAACAAAGACGTTCACATCCAGTTCATAGGAACCTACGAAGGGGTCGAGGGAGACAGCGCCTCGATATCGATAGCAACGGCTGTGATATCTGCTCTTGAAAGCGTCCCCATAAAGCAGAACATAGCCATGACCGGCTCCCTCTCGGTGAGGGGCGACGTCCTCCCCGTCGGCGGTGTCACCCAGAAGATCGAGGCCGCGGCCCAGGCCGGGATCACCACAGTCCTGATCCCCAAGTCCAACGAGGGGGACGTTCTCATCGACGATACCTTCAAAGACAGGATCAAGATCATCCCCGTCACCTCCATCAGCGAGGTCTTCGAGTACAGCTTCTCGGGCCAAAAGCCGAAGCTTCTGGAGAAGCTGAAGAAGTTTGCTGCGGAGAAGAAGCTCGGGATAATCCTCCCCGAGCCGATATCTAACCCCAGCAAAAGCCTGTAGAGAGGGGCGAGTCCCCCCTCTTCGGACCATTTTATAGCATTATTTTCAGCGTTGGTTATTTATATTATTTTATTCAACTGCGGATTACAGACAAGGTTAAGTCATACCAACGCTTCGAAGGCTTGGAGAGGTACTTCAGATGGACGAGTTTCACGATCTGCGGGTGCTGAGGGGCAGGACCACCAGGATAGTCCTGGACAACGGGGAGCTGGACGAGATATCGGAGAGCTTCTTTGCGGGGGCCGCCATCAGGGCCCTCTCGGGAGGGGCCTGGGGATTCGTCCAGACCGAGAGCCTCGACGACCTCCCCGGCGATCTGGCGACGGCAAAACGGGCCGCCCGGAAGATAGGCCGAGACGAGCGGCTGGATCTGGCGCCCTCACTACCCGGAAAGAGCGAGAAGATCCGGGTGAAGAAAAACCCCGGCGACCTGTCGCTGGAGGAGAAGGTCGGGCTGATTCGGGAGGTAGAAGACGCAGCCAAGGTGAACGGGGTATCCAGCACCCAGGCGGTCTATAACGAGGTCGTGGTGAAGACGAGCTACACCAGCTCCGACGGCAGGGACCTCGAATATGAGACGACGAGGGTCGGCTTCTACATCACCGCCGTCGCCAGCCGGGCGGGGCTTTATCAGGCCGGGATGGAGAGCAGGGCCGGAACCTGTGGCCTTGAGCTCTTCGATGAGGTCGATGCGGTGGGCCTCGCCCGGCGGGCGGGAGAGACCGCCGTCGCCCTCCTGGACGCCAAGGCTCCCGGAGGCGGCGGCTATCCCGTAGTCGTCGACCAGGAGCTGGGGGGCGTCTTCGTCCACGAGGCCGTTGGCCACGCCGTCGAGGCGGACATAGTCCTGGAAGGGGGATCGATCCTGGAGGGGAAGATCGGCGAGCGGATCGGCTCGGACCTGGTGACGGTGAAGGACGATCCGAGCCTCCCTCTCTACGGCCACTATCCCTTCGACGACGAGGGGTCCAAATCATGTGAGACGGTCCTCGTCGAAGACGGCGTCCTTAGGTCCTACCTTCACTCGCGGGAGACGGCGGGCCGTTTGGGGGGGACCCCCAGGAACGCCCGGGCCCAGGGGAGCGCAAGGCCCGTGGTGAGGATGAGCAACACCTACATCGCCCCCGGAAAAGACGGCTGGAAGCTCTCCGAGATCCTGGAGGAGTTGAAGGACGGCGTCTACCTTTTGGGGAGCAGAGGCGGCCAGGTCTCCACCGCTGAGGGGGTATTCCAGTTCAACGCCAAGCGCGGCTACCTGGTGGAGGATGGAGAGGTGACCTCTCTTCTTCGGGACGTCTCCCTCTCGGGCCACATACTGGAGATCCTGGAGAGGGTGAAGGCCGTCGGGGACGACCTCTCGTTCAACAGCGGAAGGTGCGGAAAGTCCGGCCAGCTGGTGCCGGTCAGCGACGGCTCGCCCCACCTCCTCATCGAGGAGGCGACGGTCGGCGGGTCGGGGTGACGAGAAAAGGGTGAAGATGCTCAAAATGGCATATTAGGAGCCGATCTATTCATGCAGGCGATCGTTTTAGCAGCAGGCGAAGGGTCCAGAATGCGGCCGCTCACCTCTTCGCGGCCCAAGGTCATGCTTCCCGCAGGTGGAAAGCCCTTTCTTGAACATGTTGTCGAGAGAGCTTCCAAAGCCGGAATAACCGAGTTCGTCTTCATCGTAGGATATCGATCGGAATCCGTCATGGAGAGGTTCAAAGACGGTGGCGATCTCGGGACGAAGATCGAGTATGCGGTCCAAAAAGATCAACAAGGCACCGGCCACGCCCTTATGATGGCTGAAGAGATGGCAAAAGATGAGTTTCTGGTGCTCAACGGCGACGTTCTGACCGACGCGTCCTCTCTGAAGAGGATGGTGGATGCTGGCGGGCTCGCTGTGGCCGCAAAAAGGGTCTCAGACCCCTCAAGATACGGCGTCTTCGAGGTCGATGGTGGAGCGCTCAAGTCCGTTCAGGAGAAGAGCCGGTCGCCTCCATCGGATCTGGCCAACGCGGGAATATATCGTCTCGACGATAAGATCTTCGAAGTGCTGAGAGATGTCCCCGTCTCGGAGAGGGGCGAGTACGAGTTGACCGACGGCTTGAACGCCCTCGTATCGAGGGGAGAAGAGATTCGAGTGGCCGAGATAGAGGACTGGATCGAGATCGGCAGACCCTGGGACCTGTTGAACGCCAACGAAAAGCTGCTCAGTTTCGAGGAGCATTCCGTCTTGGGCGACGTGGAGCCGAACGCTGCCCTTTCCGGCAGAGTATCCGTCGGCGGCGGGACGAGGATAAGGTCCGGCTCTTATATCGAGGGACCGGTGGCGATAGGGGAGAACTGTGACATCGGGCCCAACTGTTTTATCAGGCCTTTTACGTGCATAGGAGATCACGTCCGCATAGGCAACGCCGTAGAGATCAAAAACAGCACGATCATGGATGATACGAACGTCGCCCACCTTAGCTATGTCGGAGATAGCATCATCGGGTCCAACTGCAACTTCGGAGCTGGAACGATAGTGGCAAATCTCCGTCACGATCGCGGAGATATCCGGTCCTTCATCAGGGGGGAGAGGGTGAACAGCGAAAGACATAAGCTCGGAGTGATAATGGGCGACGACGTCAAGACCGGGATCAACACCACGATATATCCAGGAACGGTGATAGATTCGGGTTACCGAGGCAGGCCTGGCGAGGTGCTGCGAGGATGGGCTTTCCGCCGATGGGAAGCATCACCTTCGGACGGGATGAGGTGAGGGGCAGCATCCTTTCGCCCTCCCCCGCCGCGTGAATAATAGCCTGCCTCAAGCTCTTCAGTCTCCCTCGTATATCCTCAGGGCCTCTTCGACGGTGGCGTCGTCGAGGGTGATGGCGCTGATGGCGTCGCACATCCTCGCCGCCTCATCGAGGTCCTTCTGGTGGATGTTCCTCCCGGTGGCGTTCCCCGCGGCACCGCTGACGTGGATCTGGTCGAAAAGCTGCTGGAGGAAGGACTTCGGGTCGCGGCTTGCGCCCCCGGCGCAGACGACCTTCGTCCTGCCGGCGGCGGCCACCGCCTCCCTGAATATCTCCTCGGACCTCTCGCCCTCCTTTTTCGGGTAGTTGACCTTGACGAAGTCCGACCCCAGGGCAGCGGCGACGCCCGTCGCCCCCGCGATCAGGTGGGGGTCTTTCTCGTCTTTGACGGCTTTTCCCCGAGGGTAGATCCAGAGGACGGTGACGAGGCCCTGGCGGTGGGCCCGGTATACGATCTGCGCCGCCTCCCGGAGCATCTCTGCCTCGTGCTCGCTTCCCAGGTAGATGGTGTAGCCGACCCCCAAAACGTCAAGGCCGCTGTCGTCGGCGAACTCCGCTACCTGGTCGACCTCGACCCACTGACGGCTGACGGGGTCCATCTGGTCGGTCTTCACGAGGTCGGTCTTCGAGTTCAGCTTCGCGAGGTAGGGTACCTCCGAATAGGCCATCCCGTACCTCGCGATGAGGCCGAGCTGGGTCGCGAAGACCCCGATCCTACCCTTTTTTGCTATCCTGAACAGGTGCTCGGGGTCGCCGTCGTCAGGGCTGATGCCGGGGCCGAAAAAGTCCCTGTTCAGGTGCTCGACCTTCTGGTCGCCGGCAAAGAGCATCAGCCGGCCGGTCTCCTTGGTGATCTTGAGGTAGTTGTCGACGTACTCGTCGCGCCTCTCGGGCGTAACATCCAGGGGCACTAAAACGTCTTCTGCTCCAATTCTGATGGTCATGCTCCTCCCTCCTCCTTCTCACTCCTCCGATATCACTTCCAGCTCCACCTGGGGCGCGATCCTCTCGACGTCCTCCTTCGTGGCGAGGGCGGTGCCGCGCCTGAGGGTAGTCGCCGTCCCCGCCGCCGTCGCGTAGATGAGGGACTCTTTGAGGTCCTTTCCCGAGACCTGACCGTAGATAAAACCCGCCACTGACGAGTCGCCGGCTCCGATGGTGTTCACAACCTCGACCTCCGGGGGCACCGCCTGGTAGGCCTTTCCGTCCGAGACGAGGAGGATGCCCCTCGGCCCCATGGATACGAGGACGATCCCGACGCCCCGCCTGTTCAGCTCGCGGGCCGCCTCCAGGATTTCTTCCCTCTTCTCAAGCCGTCTTCCCACGAGGGATGAGAGCTCGTGGATGTTCGGCTTGATGATCTCGGGCTTTCCCTGGATCCCGATCTTCAGCGCCTCCCGATCGACGTCTAAAACCACTTTCGCACCCCGAAGCTTCGCCGTCTCGATGATCTTTCGATAGATCTCGGGATGGGCTCCCGGCGGAAGGCTCCCTCCGATGCTTATGAACTCGGGGTCCTCAAGCCTCTTCACAACGTCGGTTATCTCCAAAAGCTCGAAGGGCTTCACCTCGGGGCCCGAGGAGTTGAGGATGATCTGCCGTCCAGTGCTCATCTCGTGGATGACGACGTTGATCCTCGTCTCGCCGGAGACCGGGATGAACCCGCACGAGGTCCCGTCCCTGATCAGCTGGGCCTCAAGCTGCCGGCCCGCAAAGCCCGCGATGAAGCCGAGGGCCCGGTTCGAAACTCCCAGGGCAGTCAGGACCTTGGAGACGTCGATCCCCTTGCCTCCGGCGTAGCTCTCCTCTCTTATGATCCGGTTTGATACGTCCTCTCGAATCTCGTTGATCCAGAGGGTTCGGTCGAGGGCAGGGTTGAGGGTTATTGTGTAAATCATGGATGAAGCCGCCGTATTTGGATTGACAAAGTGGAATTTTTGGTCATCAACATCTTAACTTCGGAGAGGAAGGGCGCGGGAAGGCTGCAGGCCTTCTCTCATAGGTCACCATCCTCTCCGCTTTCGGTAAATCTCCATCATCGTCTCTATCGTCTCCGGATCGACCATCCCCATGGTGGAGACGGTCTCGAAGAACCTGCGGGGGATCCTCGCAGCTTCGAGGTCGAAGCCCTCCCGCCTCTTGAACCTATACTTCTCATCGAAGATCTTTCGGCCGAGAACCTCTAGCTCCTCCTCGGTCTTCTCGATCCCCACCGAGGCCAGGGCCTCGATTATGTTCTCGGTGGAATAGACGCCTCTTGCAAAGAGGCAGCCGATGAGGGAGTTGTAGACGCCCCTTGAGTCGTCTTCCTTGATGATGGCGTCGACCATCTCCTCGGGGCTGAGGTTCTTCTTTGCTGCCTTCTGGTCGATGCTGTAACCGGCGTTGTCGAGGTGGGAGTGTCTCACCCCCACCGTCAGGCCGACGATGGATGCGGGACCCGTGTGGTAGCCGGGAACCTCGTTTTTGCCGAGGGCCATGGCGAAGTCCTGGCCGCCGTACCTCTCGGAGGCGACCTCGACCCCTTCAGCCATGGCCGAGTAGAATTCGTTCTTCATCTTGACTATGTTCTCTATCGCCTTCAGGTAGCCCTCGACGTCGTTCCATTTGAGGGCCAGGCCCAGGGTGTCATCGGTAGTTATGAGCCCCCGATCGAGGGCCTCCGTCGCCCAGGCGAGGACGACCCCGGTGCTGATGGCGTCGATCCCCTGCCGCTCGCAGGCCTCGATCAGCTCCAAAACCCCCTCGGGGGATGAGACGCCGAGGTTTGAGCCGAGGGCGTAGATCAGCTCGAAGTCGTAAGATATCTTCCTGATCTCGTACTCATGCTCGCGGGAGAAGGAGGTCTTGAGCATCCCGATGTGGATGCAGCCTATTGGGCAGTGGGCGCAGGAGACTCGCCTGAAGAGGTAGTCGTCGGCGAGAACCTCGCCGCTTATCTTCTCCGCCCCCTCGAAGCTGCTCTCCTTGAAGTTTCGGGTGGGAAGCCCCTTCAGCTGGTTTAGGACGTTGATGTTGATGGGGGTTCCTATGTCGTGATACTTCTCCATGGCGTCGGTCTGGACGACGGTTTTGTAGAGCTTGTTGTAGATCTCCCTGTACCTCTTTGAGTCAGGAACCTCGACGTCCTCGGTTCCGGAGATGACCATCGCCTTCAGCTTCTTCGACCCGAAGGTCGCCCCGAGGCCCAGCCTTCCGAAGTGTCTGTAGGTGTCGACGACGACCCCCGCGTACCTGACGAGCCTCTCTCCGCCGGGCCCGATCCTGATGATGGACCTTCGGCCAACGCCCGTCTCGACGTCGCGCAGGATGTAGCCGACGACGGTGGCTGGGATCCCCCATATCGATCTCGCGTCCTTGATCTGGACCTCGCCGTCTCTGATGGAGATGTAGCAGGGCCGGTCGGCAGCGCCCCTGATGACGATCGACTCGTGGCCCGCAAACCTCATGGCCATGGCGAGCCTTCCTCCGGCGTAGGACTCGCCGAGCTCGCCGCTCAAGGGGGACTTGAAGGTAGCGACGGTCTTGGTCATCGCAGGAAATAGGGCGGTCAGCGGTCCGATGGAAAAAATTATCGGGGCCTCCGGCGAGAGGGGATCAATCCCTGCGGGACACTCCTCAAAAAGGAGCTGCGTCGCCACACCGGTTCCGCCGAGCCACTCCTCGAAGAGGTCGTACCTATCCTCGACCCAGCTCTCATTTTTGCCGAGATCGATGTAAAGGACTCTTCTGAGCATCCGGTTTCACCTCCCTCCTCTCGCCTTCATTTATCCACCTCTTCTTCCACCTCTTCCATCTCCAGGACGCCGTGAGGACAGAAGGCGACGCAGGCCCCGCAGTGCTTGCACTTGATCGCTTTTCCCTCGGCGTCCAGGGAGATGGCCCTGATGAGGCAAGCGTCGGCGCAGTCGCCGCATCCCTGGCAGAGGTCTCGGTGGAATACCACTCTTCCGTCCTCTCTCTGTTCGAGGGCCCCTGTTGGGCAGGCCGCGACGCATGGGGGGTCTTTGCAGGCGTGACAGACCACCACTGCGAAGTCGCCTTCCAGGCCTCCTTGGGTCTTGACCTTGATGGCGCTTCTGGAAAGGGACGCTCGGCCCGTGTTGATCCTGCTGCAGGCGAACATGCAGGAGAGGCATCCTATGCACCTCTCAGGGTGGGCGACCTTCAGCCTCCGCCTCTTTCTCGTCGCCTTCTTCTGCCCCGCCTTCTTCGATTCGCCCTCGGCCTCGCCTTTGACCGCGTTCATCGGTGCTGTCACCGTCTCCAGCTCGCCGGGGTTTGCGGACGATTCCAAACCAGCTCACAACCTCGATATTGATCGGTCCAAGTCGCACTTTCTGGACGGCAGAACTCATCTGATCTTTCGCCGGCCAGAATGGTCTAAAAATTAGTTCGCATAATAATTAATCATTTCTCGTCCGGGTTTCCGGAGAAGGGGCCGGTCCGCCGGGAGAAGGATGAAAAGAGGATTTTAAAGGTCGATGGATAAATTGGTGGTTGATGGATAAAAGCCGAATTTAGATGGAAAAAGGTCCGTTGGTGGTGAGGGGGCTGGAGGCCCCCCCTGTTCAGAATGCTCACTCAGCGTCCTCGAACCTCTCGCCCAGGGTTTTGAGGACGTGGGGGAGGGTGGTGTACTCCATATCCTCCATCGGGAGGCGGTGGGGCTCGAAGGGGCCGTGCCTTCTCATGTAATCGGTGATCTCGTGGACCCTCTGTCTCGTCAGATCGAAGGCCGGGTCTCTGAAGAGGTCGACGGGGCCGATCAGCATCCCCTTTGCGATCTGGAACCCGGCGGCTATGACCCGTGGGGGTCCGTCGAACCGTGTGCAGCAGGCGTCCTCGAAGGCGCAGGGCATTAGGGGACCGTTGTGGCTCCCCCTCATCCAGCCGCTGACGAGGTGGCCGAGGGAGAAGGGCTCCAGGACCTCGCCGAGGGCGGGAAGGCCCGACTGGGCCCTCACCAGGGCTACGGGGTCGTCCTTTCCGACGTAGGTTCCCGCCGTCTGGTAGAGCTTCTCGGTGCTGATGACTGCGGCGGGCTCGTCTTCGGGAAGCTTTCCGGGCTTGGGGTAGACCCTCTTGATGACGTATCTGCTCTTGGCTCCGATGAGAGCCAGGATGTCGTACATCTCCTCCGGGGACTGCATCAGTACCTTCTTGTGCTCCATGATGTCCCAGACCTCGAAGACAAAACCCTGGTGGATGCTGGGGTCAATGACCAGGCCGGCGGTGTTGAAGGGGTCGGCAAATATCCTAAATATCGGCAGGTTAAACGCCCCGGGCTCGGTCTTGTCCATCATGAAGGCGACGACCGGTTCTGCCGCACGCTCGTGAAACTCCATCTCGGCGACGCCGGGCCCCATACCCTTGATGTTGCCGCAGAAGGCGTCGCAGAGGAGGTCCTGGCCCGCGCCGTAGAGCTTCAGCTCCTCGGCCTTCTCCGTCGCCTTGACCATGACGTCCCAGGCGAGGCCGTGGATCTCTGCGTTGTCCTCGCCGAGGAGGTGTGTCATCATCAGCTGGAGGTCGTCGCCGACGGACATCACCTTGAAGTCGATGATCCTTCCTCTTGCCTTCTCCTGGGCCAGTACCGATTCTGCAACCTCTTTCAGTGCGGGGTGAACGGTGGCGTGTCCGGGCCATCCGCCGACGTCTGCCTTGATCAAGCTGATAGTGATTTTGCTCATTTACAATCCCCTCTGTCCGGTCGACCCCTCGAATCTAAATCGGCGGCCACCGAGATGATTCCGCCCCTGGCCGATGACCGATGGGGGGTCTCGATTCGGATTGTTGCCAACCGGCCGTGGTGATTCTATTGAATCTGGCTGTAACCTATAGCCTTTTACCTGTTACGGTTCCGTTTTTTTAGAGCCTGATGGCCGGAGGGGCCCCGATGTGGTGATCCCATCGATTTTGCCCCTCCAGCGCCCGGCAATCGCTCAAGAGAGAGAGAGTTTTATTACGGGAGAGAGCCAAACCCAACGGTTTGAGGAGCGTTTGAGGTTATGGAAGTCATCGCAAAATATCGCGTCGAAACCGACCTCTCGATCGAGAAGGCCGCGGAGGAGATCGCCGCGGAGCAGTCGACCGGGACCTGGACCGAGGTGGAGAGGGAGAAGCTGGCATCAGACCTCGCCGCGAGGGTGATAAAAGCCGAGGGGAACTTCGCTTACATCGGCTTTCCCGAAGAGCTCTTTGAGCCGGGGAACATCCCTCAGTACCTGTCCGTCGTGGCCGGAAACCTCTTCGGCCTGGGAGCCCTCAAAAAGGTCCGGCTTCTGGACGTCATATTCCCCCAGAGCCTGGTGAAGGCCCACAAAGGCCCGAGGGTTGGGATCGGTGAGGCTCGGAAGATCCTCGGCGTCTTCGACCGACCTCTGGTGGGGACGATCATCAAGCCGAAGGTGGGCCTCAGCCCCAAAGAGACGGCAGAGGTGGCGGGCCAGGCGGTGAGGGGTGGCCTTGATCTGATCAAGGACGACGAGACTCTGACCGACCAGTCCTTCTGCCCCATCGACGAGAGGGTGGAGGCGGTGATGGCAGAGCTATCGAAGGTCGAGGACGAGACCGGGAAGAAGGCCTTCTACGCCGTCAACGTCACCTGCGGCGCTGAGGAGATCCTGGAGCGGGCCGAGGACGTGATCGATCGCGGCGCCAACATGGTGATGGTGGACGTCCTCACCGCTGGGTTCTCAGCTCTGGAGGTGCTGTCCCGAGGTGTGAAGGTCCCCGTCCACGTCCACAGGACAATGCACGGAGCCTTCACCCGGGATCCGCATCACGGCATATCGATGGTCCCCATATCCAGGCTCGTTCGGATGGCCGGAGGCACGAACCTTCACACCGGCAGCTACCTCGGCAAGATGGCGGGCGACCGGGAGGAGAACGATCAATGCAGAGACGCTCTCCGGGACGACTGGTACGGCCTGCGCCCCGTCTTTCCCGTCGCCTCGGGGGGGGTCCATCCGGGAAAGGTCCGCCCCAACCTGGAGGGCTACGGCATCGACTGCATAGTCCAGGCCGGCGGAGGTGTTCACGGCCACCCCTGGGGGACCACCGGAGGCGCGAGGGCGATGGTCCAGGCGGTGGAGGCCTGGAGAGCTGGCGTCTCGACGGAGGAGTACGCCAAAAGCCACAAAGAGCTGGAAGCGGCGTTGAAGTTCTGGTCTCGATGAGATTCCAGAACGGGAGACGATATCCCCAAAACCGAAGAGTTTATATTGTTACATGTAATGAGATCACAGCGTTTATCACAGCTTGAGTGATGGTAGCGCTGTCTGAAAACGGTAAGGATGTAGTGAGGGTAGAGGGATCAGATGACTAGACACGAGATCTTATCGAAGATCAAGCAAGCGGAAGCCGATGCTCAAGCCAGCATCGAGCGAGCCCAACAGGAGCGAGACAAGCGAATCGCCGATGCCACTGCCGAAGCGACGAATATCGTCAGAAATGCCGAGGCTGAAGCTCAGGAGTATTACGACAAGCGTCTTGCAGATGCTGAGAAGGGAGTTCAGTCCAAGAAGCAGGCGATCATCGACGATGGCATGAAGAAGGTCAATGCAACGAAGAGCAGCGCCAGTGGCAAGGTAAACGCTGCGGTCGAACATCTGTTAAAGGAGTTTATGGGGTTATTGCATGCTTAGACCCGTTGAGATGAGCCGTGTTGTCGTCGCCGGGTCGAATAAGGTTATAGAACCTGTCATAGAGAAGCTGCATGAGCTAAACCTGTTGCATCTCGTCAACTATTCTGGCGCAGATGATGCCTTCGAGATGGGCAAGCCCCTGGGAACGGCGTCTGAATACGCCGAACAGCTAATAAAGCTCCGGTCTATCGAGAGATATCTGGACATCAGTGACAAGATGCCTGACAAACAGTTTCCCGAGTCTCAGGTTCTTTCACAGATGGACGGAATCCTCGGCACCGTAGGCGATGACGTCATCGCCACCGCGGAGCGAATCGCCGAGATCGATAACGAGGTCAAGATCAAGCAGGATCAGGCCAAGGCCCTGAAGCCCCTGGCCGGGTTGCCGCTCGATCTGGAGCTGTTATACGGTTACAAGTCCCTTGCAGCCTTCGTGGGAACGGTCGCTTCTCCCGTTGAGGCCGATGTATCCAAGGTCTCATACGTAAACGAAGTGTTCACCGCCAGCACTGGCAAAACCAATGCGGTGGCAGTATTCGTGCCGGTGGACAAAGCAGGCGAAGCTTCGGGCGTTCTCGCCGAGCATGGGTTCTCTGAGATATCCGTACCCCGTGGACCGACCGGGAGCATTGCCGGTGCCATAAGCACCCTCGAGTCCGATGCCAAGAGGTTGGATGGCGAGAAGGCGCCGCTGCAGAAGAAGCTGAAGGACATCAGGGCTCAGCACGAGGACGTGGTTCTGGCCATCGACGAGTATATCTCGATTCAGTCCCAGAAAGCGGAGTCGCCTCTGAGGTTCGCTTCAACCGACAACGCCTTCGTGATCGATGGGTGGCTTCCCACTGATCAATACGAGACGCTGAAGAAGGAGCTTGAGAGCGCAGCAGGTGGAAGGATCCAGGTCGAGAAGCTGGATGGCTCCGAGGCTGATAAGCTGGTGGAGACTGGTGAGGATATCCCCACCAAGATGAACAACCCCGGCATAGTCCGGCCTTATGAACTGATAACGCGTCTCTTCGCCATTCCCGAGTACAAAGAGTTCGACCCGACATTGCTGATATTCATATTCTTCCCGTTGATGTTCGGCCTGATCTTGGGCGACGTCGCATACGGCGTGATATCCCTGATAGTGATGTTCATGCTCAAGCGCAAGTTCAGGACACCAGGTTGGCAGTCTCTGATCAACATCGTGATCATAGCGAGCATCTGGGCTATAATATTCGGCTTCTTGTTCGGCGAGATCTTCGGACCCCTGGGTCTGTGGGACTATATATTCAGTGGTGCTCACCACGTGGGCCTTTTGGGAACGGTGGCAGATCCGCATCATGTCGGCACTGACTTTGGTGCCGGGTTCTACGGTCCTCTTGGAAGGATCGGACCTTCAGGCCTTGGCGGCTTCGCGGGGGCGATGTTCCCCATGTACAGGCTGGCGACGGCCTCTGTTCTGGTACTGATCGGCGTCAGCATTTTCATCGGTGTCGTCCACACCGGTATCGGTTCTATCCTGGGCGTCAAGACCGAACTCGCTTACGGCGAGAAGAGACATGCCTACTACGAGAGGCTTCCTGTGCTTCTCTTCCAGGTATTCTTCGGCCTCGGTCTGCTCGGATTGATCGTCGGCGGCTTGGGCAACCCCCTGGTGATATTGAGCGCGCTGGTCATCGTCGCGTCCATCGTCATGATGGTAAAGGGGCCCGAAGGTGTCATGGGTGCGACTCACATACCGTTCTTTGTGAGCAACCTGATAAGCTACCTGCGACTTCTGGCCATAGGCCTCGCGTCGGTGGGCGTCGCTTTCGCTGCAAACCAGCTGGCTTTCTACGTGCTGATGCCGATGCTGAGCGGCGGAGCCCACGAAGGGTTCACGACGATAGCGATCGTTGTTGGTATAGTTGTGTTGATCATGGTTCACTTC